>CADALE010000011.1 GCA_902788705.1 uncultured Coriobacteriaceae bacterium
ATCCTCAAAGGTGGCAGCGAGACGCTGCACACCAACAAGGCGCTTTTCGAGGTCATCCATCAGGCGGCGGTGGCGGCCGGGCTTCCCGAGGGCTGCCTCTTCCAAGTTGAGGCACGCGAGGACATCGCGGCCCTGCTGGCCTGTGACCGCTCGGTAGACCTGCTCATCCCGCGCGGGTCGAACGCCTTCGTGCGCTACATCATGGACAACACGCGCATCCCCGTGATGGGGCATGCCGACGGCATCTGCCACGTGTACGTTGACCGCGACGCCGACCCCAAGAAGGCCGTGGACATCGTGGTGGACACCAAGACCCAGTACGTGGCCGTGTGCAATGCGGTCGAGACGCTGCTGGTTGACCGCGCGGCGGCCCAGGAGCTGGTGCCCGCGATCGTGGGGGCCCTGCGCGAGAAGGGCGTGGAGGTGCGCGGCGACCAGGACGTGTGCGCCTTGGTCAACTGCGTGCCTGCCACCGACGAGGACTGGGACACCGAGTACCTGGCCCTCACCATCTCGGTGAGGCTCGTGGACGGCGTGGACGAGGCCATCGACCACATCAACGCCCATGGCTCGCATCACACCGACGCCATCGTCACCGAGAACGCCCAGACCGCGGCGCGCTTCATGCAGCTGGTGGACTCTGCGGGCGTGTACCAGAACTGCTCCACGCGCTTCGCCGACGGCTTCCGCTATGGCTTCGGTGCCGAGGTGGGCATCTCCACGAGCAAGCTGCACGCCCGTGGGCCGGTGGGCTTGGACGGGCTGGTCACCTACAAGTACAAGCTGTTTGGCAGCGGGCACGTGGTGGCCGACTACGCCAGCGGCGCGAAGAGCTTCCACTTCCGCGACCTCGCCTAGAAAAACTGCAGCAGTAAGTCAGAACCCGGCGTTGCATTGCGTGCAACGCCGGGTTCTGACTTACTGCTGCAAACAGGTCTTACTTACTCCTCGGGTAGCTCGACGTAGGCCAGCTTGTGCTGACGCTTGGTGCCTACGAACAGGGGCACGTCCTCAAACAGCAGGCTCGAGGTCTGCAGGCCTGGATGACGGCAAGGTCGAAGCTTGAGAGGTCGTTGGACACCGAGGGCACCTTGCGGATGAGGCAGAAGCGGAAGTCGCCCACGTCGCCCGTGGGCTGGTAGATGGAGTAGTGGTGCTGCTGGGGCTCCAGCTTGCCGTCCTCCACCATCTTCGAGACGATCTGGTACAGGTACTCGTTGACGCGCTGGTTCACGCGGAAGCCCAGGCGCAGCTGCACCTTGTACACGCCGGTGCCGCCAAAGTCGTTGACCCAGAACTCGTGGGTGTAGGGCTCGTCGGTAACGGACACGTTCAGGAACCAGTAGGCGCGGGCGCGCTTGGGGCGCTTATCCAGGATGGAGTACAGGATGTCGCGGTCAAGCACCGTGGGCGACGGGTCGTTGGTAAGAAACACGAGGTTGTCGGCCAGAAGCGGAATCTCCTTGTCGGCTGAGAGCTCGCGCAGCTGGCCCAGGTAGTCGTCCAGGTTCAGGTTGACGCGCTGCATCATCTCGATCTGGGTGCCGCGGTGCCACACGTACATGACCAGGAAGATGGCAAGGGCCAGAAGCACCGTGACGTAGCCGCCGTGGGCGAACTTGGTGAGGCTCGACGAGAAGAAGAACGCCTCGATGGCTCCGAAGAACAGGGCAAACGGGATGGCGAGCGCCGTGCGCTTGCGAATCTGCGACAGGTAGACGGTAAGCAGGACGGTGGTCATGAGCATGGTGACCGTGATGGCCAGGCCGTACGCCGCCTCCATGCGCTCGGAGCTGCGGAAGAACAGCACCACGCCCACGCAGCCGATCCACAGGATGTTGTTGACCAGCGGGATGTAGATCTGGCCCTTGTTCTCGGAGGGGTAGTTGATCTTCATGTGGGGCATGAGGTCGAGGCGGATGGCCTCGCTCACGATGGAATAGCTGCCCGTGATGAGCGCCTGGCTTTCATGGTGTCGCCCATGGCGATAAGCTCGGGGTTGGTGTTGTTGGCAATGATCCAGGCGCCCTGCCCCAGGTAGTTGAGGATGAGGCAGGCCTTCACGACGGGCCAGCTGGCGTAGATGTTTGACTTGCCCACGTGGCCCATGTCGGAGTAGAGCGCCTCAGCGCCGGTGGTGCACAGGAACACGTTGCCCAGCACCATGATGCCCGCGCGGTTGAGCTTGCCGTCAAACAGGAACATGATGCCGCGCAGCGGGTTGAAGGCGCGCAGCACGTTGAGGTCGGCAAACACATGCAGAAGGCCCTCGATGCCCAGGAAGGCAAACCACAGGCACATGATGGGGCCGAAGGCCTTGCCGATGGAGCTGGTGCCGGCGCGCTGCACGATGAACAGCGCGCAGATGATGGTGATGGTGATGGCCACCACCACGCCCTGCGCGTCGCCGATGATGCGATGGATGAATTCGATGGTGCGCAGGCCCTCGATGGCGGTGGTAACCGTCACGGCGGGGGTGAGGATGCCGTCGGCCAGCAGCGCGGCGCCGCCAATCATGGCGGGGACGATCAGCCAGCCGCCGCAGCGGCGCACGAGGCTGTACAGGGCGAAGATGCCACCCTCGTTGTGGTTGTCGGCCTTCATGGCCACCAGCACGTACTTCACGGTGGTGATGAGGGTCATCGTCCAGATGATGAGCGAGAGGGCGCCGATGATGACGTCGGGCGTGCAGGTCTCGAGGCCGCCGTTGCCATGCATGATGGCACGCAGTGTGTACATGGGGCTGGTGCCGATGTCGCCGTATACCACGCCCATGGTGACGAGCACCATGCCCAGGCTGAAGGGGATTGCTTCGTGCGCCCGCGAGGTATTCTCTGGCGCGAGCACGGTTTGGTTGCCCATGATTTCCCTTTCTATGGGAGCTGCGGGAAGCCGGTCTCCCCGCAAAGGACTAACTGCGAAATATTATCACTTGGGTGAATGTGCGGCGCATAGCCCCAGCGCGTTATGTCCGTTTTCTGGTGGCGTGGGGATAAGCCCAGATAGGAAGGGGCGCGCACCCGCTGCCCCGTCCCCACGCTGCCCGTCTGCGGATACGCTGCGCGTGGCCGTCGTATGCCGCACTATAATCGCAGCCAGAGTGATCACATAGAGAGGAGCAGCCATGCTTGTTGATGTTGATGGCGTCAATCCCGCGTTCAAGGCCAAGGTCATCGAGATCGTGGAGGGCATCGCCGAGCCGATGACCTTCAAACTCACCGACAACAAGGGCACCTCGCCCCAGTCGCTCGTGTTCGAGTGCACCGAGGAGGATCCCGACAAGGTGGTGCCGTTCCTCAAGGGTACGCTCAAGAAGAGCGAGCTTGGCTCCATCATGTTGTTCCGCGTCACGCCGCACGGCCAGTACATGTGGATCCCCAAGCGCTCGTAGCAAACGGCCCAAGCACATGCGAAGAGGCGCCGCCCGCAAAGGGTGACGCCCCTTTTCCTTAGCTGCGTGCCGTAGGCGTTACTCCTCCCAGAGGCTTGCGCCCTGCGTCTCGATCACGTGGGCCATCCAGTCGTAGCTCTTCTTCTTGGTGCGGCGGCAAGTGCCGTTGCCCTTGTCATCCATGTCCACGTACACGAAGCCGTAGCGCTTGGCCATCTCGCCGGTGGACAGGCTCACCAGGTCGATGGGTGCCCACATGGTGTAGCCCAGGCAGTCCACGCCGTCAACCAGCACGGCCTGCATGAGGGCCTTCAGATGGTTGCGCAGGTAGTCGATGCGGTAGTCGTCCTTCACGTAGCCGTTCTCGTCGGCCTGGTCGACGGCGCCCATGCCGTTCTCCACCACAAACAGCGGCTTCTCGTAGCGGTCATAGAACTCGTTGAGCACGTAGCGCAGGCCCAGCGGGTCTACCGGCCAGCCCCAGTCGGAGTTGGTGAGGTAGGGATTGCCCTCGCCGCCCATCACCTCGTCAACGTGCGGTGACATGGCTGCGATGGTGTTTGAGCGGTAGTAGCTGAAGCTCACGAAGTCCAGTGGGCCGGCGGCCAGAGTCTCCTCGTCGCCCTCTTGCCACCTGATGGCGATGCCCTTGCGCTGCCAGAGGTCCTTCGCGTAGGCGGGGTAGTGCCCGCGCGCCATGGTGTCGATGTAGTAGTAGGTGCGACGGCGCTTCTGCATCTGCGCGAAGACGTTCTCGGGCCTGCAGGTGGCCGGATAGAACGCGCTAGACGCATACATGGTGCCAAACATCGAGCCAGGCATCATCTCGTGGCCCATCCTCACCGCGCGTGCGCTGGCCAAGAACATGTTGTGCACCGCATTGTAGTGCGTGTCGTCGTCGCTTTGGTGCGTGCCGCAGGAGGCGTAGCCGCGCACGGCGTTGATCTCGTTGAAGGTAAGCCAGTACGGCGGTAGGTGATGCCGCGCGGGTCCTCCTGGTTGCCGTCGGTCTCGAAGTCATGGGTGGACAGGCCGCGGCCACCCTCGTCGTAGCCGCCCTCAAACTGGAAGTCGGCGGTGGCGCCTCCCCAGAGAAACTCCTTGGATAGCTGCATGCTCATCCCCTTCCTACGTGCCGTTGCTGCCTCATTCTGCGACCGCGACGCACCAGGCGTCAACGGGACGTTGCCCAGCTTTGAGCCCGCCCGGCTGGGTGGGCCCGCACGTCCGCATGCAGCGACAGATTACGTGAATACGCCGTGGCCCCGCTTGCCCCCCAACATGAGCGCGGGATACCATTTGATGCCCATCATGATTGCATATAAGGGGGATCCAGTGCAGCTTATTGACCATCGCATGCGCAGCCTCGTCACGATTGCCTGCCTGTTGGCCGGCAACGCCCTCCTGGCGTTTCTCGTGGCGGCGTTCATCATCCCGCACGGCATCATCATGGGTGGCACCACGGGCATCGGCATCGTGCTGGAGGGCGTATTCCCCGGCCTGGACGTGGCCACCACCGTGCTGGCGTTCAACGTGGTGCTGTTGGGCGTGGGGCTGCTTGTGCTGGGAAAGAAGTTCTTCCTTACCACGGTGGCCAGCTCGCTTCTGTACCCGCTGTTCCTGGGCGTGATGGAGCGCATCCCCGGCATCGACACCATGACTGACGACCCCCTGCTTGCCGCCATCTTCGCAGGCTGCCTCATGGGCATCGCGCTGGGCCTGGTGATGCGCGTGGGCTCGTCGACGGGCGGCATGGACGTGGTGAGCCTGGTGCTGCACCACTACCTGCACCTGCCCGTTTCCGTCTTCGTGTACTGCACCGACCTTGTGGTGATGGGCGGGCAGGCCCTGTTTTGCAAGCCCGAGCAGATCCTGCTGGGCCTGCTGGTGCTGGTGCTGGAGACCATGCTGCTAGACCGTACCATGCTGTTGGGCAAGTCGCAGGTGCAGCTGTTCGTCGTGTCGCGCCGCTCCGAGGAGATTCGCGACGCCCTGCTGTGGCAGTCCGAGGTGGGCGTGACCATGCTGCATCTGGAGACGGGTCTTCTGCGTGCACAGGGCAAGGGCGTACTGTGCGTGATCCCTAACCGCAAGCTGTACGACGTGACCGAGCTGGTGTGCGCCATCGACCCGGATGCCTTCATTACCATCTCGCAGATCAACGAGGTGCGCGGCAATGGCTTCACCAGCGAGCGCGTCTCGCTGCCGCCCCGCGAGGGCTAGGCGTCCAGCTCGCGCGCAAGCTCCTGGTAGCGGGTGCCCCATGCGCGCATCGTGGCGATGACGGGCCCCAGGCTTTCGCCCAGCTCGGTGAGGGCGTACTCCACATGCGGTGGCACCTCGGGGTACACGCGCCTGAGCACCAGGCCCGAGTCCTCCATGTCGCGCAGGTTCTGGGTGAGCACCTTCTGCGACACCCCGTCCACTGACCGCTGCAGCTCGCCAAAGCGCTTGGGGCCCGTGAGCAGGTCGCGGATGATGAGCGGGCGCCACTTGTTGCCCATCAGCTGCACGCAGGTCTCCACCGGGCAGGCGGGCAGGCTCTCGAGCGGCCGTACGCCGGCGCTGCGGTGCTCAACGAAGCTGGTGCCGTCCATGGGCTGCTCCTTAGTTACCAAAAGGTACCTACCTTACAAAATGATGCCTACTTACCAGACGCTGGACAAGAGCTTACCATGGCGTCAGACGCAATCAGACGAGGGGAGCGAAGATGGGATACGACGTTGCATGGGGAGCCAAGGCGGGCACGGCACGCTACGAGCGGGAGCTTGACCGGCTTCGTACGGCCATCGACCGGGCGGATGCAGTGGTGGTGGGCGCAGGCGCAGGCCTCTCCACCTCGGCCGGGTTCACCTACGCGGGCGAGCGCTTTGAGCGGCTGTTTGGCGACTTCATCGAGCGCTACGGCTTTGCCGACATGTACACGGCGGGCTTCTACGCCTTTGACACCCCCGAGGAGCAGTGGGCCTTCTGGAGTCGCCACATCTGGTACAACCGCTACGTGGATGCGCCCAAGGACACCTACGAGCGGGTGCTGAGGCTGGTTGCGGGCAAGGAGCACTTTGCCATCACCACCAACGTTGACCACTGCTTCCAGAAGGTGGGCTGGGACAAGAAGCGCCTGTTTTACACGCAGGGCGACTACGGCCTCTGGCAGTGCTCGGTGCCGTGCCATCAGGCCACCTACGACAACTACGAGGTGGTGAAGGCCATGGTCGAGCAGCAGCACGACATGCGCGTGCCCTCCCAGCTGGTGCCGCGCTGTCCGCGCTGCGGCGAGCCCATGAGCATGAACCTGCGTGCCGACGACACCTTCGTCGAGGACGAGGGGTGGCATGCTGCAGCCCAGCGCTACCAGTCGTTTCTTGAGCGCTGGTGCGCCTCGCGCGTGGTGTACCTCGAGCTGGGGGTGGGCGGCAACACGCCGGGCATCATCAAGTACCCCTTCTGGCGGCTCACGGCGCAGAACCCCCTGGCCACCTATGCGTGCGTGAACAGGGGAGAGGCGCTGGCGCCAAGCGAGATACGGGGCCGCTCGATCCTCGTCGACGACGACATACACGAGGTGCTTGGCCGGCTTTTGGGAGATGAGTGACATGACGCAGGACGAGCGACGCGCGTGGCTGATAGCGTGGCTGCTGGCCGAGCGGCCCGAGTATGCCGACATGCAGGTGCCCGAGGACGAGGAGGGCCAGCGCCAGCTGCTGCGGGCGCTGATGAACGTGCGTGCCCCCTTGCCGGTATCTGACGAGTTCCTTGCGGTGCAGGACGCCTACCTGGCCGAACGCCTGTCCGAGCGCGGGGTCACGGGGCTGGACAGCCTGGCGCCCGTGGGCGACAAAGGCGTGGACGCCCAGCTGTACCTGTGGCGGGGCGACATCACCACGCTTGCCGTTGACGCCATCGTCAACGCCGCGAACGACCAGATGCTGGGGTGCTTCGTGCCCGGGCACCACTGCATCGACAACGCCATCCACACCTTTGCCGGCGTGCAGCTGCGGCTGGCCTGCGCCGAGGTGATGGCCAGGCGCGGGCGGCCCGAGCCCACGGCAACCGCCACGGTAACGCCGGCCTTCAACCTACCCGCGCGCCTTGTGGTGCATACGGTTGGCCCCATCGTGGCAGGTAGGAGGCCTAGTCCGCGCGACGAGCTGCTGCTGCGGCGCTGCTACTGCAGCTGCCTTGAGGCTGCGTCCGACGCGGGCTGTACGTCCCTGGCCTTCTGCTGCATCTCCACCGGGGTGTTTGGCTATCCGCAGGAGGCGGCGGCGCGCGTGGCGGTGGACGAGGTACGCCGCTGGCTGGCCGAGACGGGCAGCGCCATGCGGGTGGTGTTCGACGTGTTTGGACCTCAGGACGAGGGCATCTATCGGCAGCTGCTCCAGCCCGCTCGGTAAGGGAAAGGGGCCCGAGGGACGTTACCCCTCGGGCCCCTAGCAGGTCGTGTGCGAAAGGCCTAGAAGGCGATGTCGTAGGTGGCAATCTCGTTGCTGGTGTCGAGGGAGTCCAGCAGCACGATCTGGCCGGAGATGTTGCTGAGCGCCGTGACGTCGTCGCCCACGGTGTCGGCGTTGAACCACATGATGGAGCCCAGGGTCTCGCCGGCGCGCACCGTCTCGTACAGCACGGGGTCGTCAACGATGCCGCTGGCGGTCCAGTCGCCGGTGCTCATGAACAGCACGTCGGCGCCGGTCTTGTTGGTGAGCTCGAAGAGGTAGCCCGGGTCGCCCACGTAGTCGCCCATGCCGACGAGCTTGATGGTGCATACGTCGTCGTCCACCAGGTTGATGTTGAGCTCGACCGCGCCATCGAGGTCCTCGATGGTATCGCCGCCGTAATAGGCGGTGCCTTCGCCGCTGTTGGTGAGGGCGTCGAGGCCTGCGCCAGACCCGTCAACCTTCTCGGAGGGGTCGATTTGAACGAAGGAGAGCGTCGAGCCCTCCTGCTCGAGGGTGAGCAGGTTGCCGTCCAGGACCATGGACACGCTCTGCCCATCGATGGTGATGGTGCCGTTGCCGGCCGCGGTGGCCTCCCAAGTGCCCTCCATGGGCTCGCCGAACAGCTCGAGCGAGCTCGTGCCGTCCTCGTTGAGCTCGAGGTACACGTTCAGCCCATACTGCTTCATGAGGTCGAGGTCCTCGGTCGAGGTCTCCTCGCCGTCCTGGACCATCTTCGAGATCTCCCACGTGCCGACGAAGTCTGCCTTGTAGTCGACAGGCTCGGCGGCCGAGCCTCCGCCGCCACCGCAGGCAGCGAGGGCAAGGCAGAGCACGAGGGACGCAAGGATTGCCTTGAGAATGCGCTTCATGGGTATCTCCCTTCTACACGTGCAGAACCTAGCTCTTGGTGAGCTCGTTACTACGATAGCAGGCTAGGGCCTAGGCTTGCCGCAGTTGCCGCAGAACTTGCCGGTGTTGGTGGTGCCGCAGTCGGGGCAGGTCCAGCTGGCAGATGCCTGGGGCTTGGGCTTGCCGCAGTTGCCGCAGAACTTGCCGGTGTTGGTGGTGCCGCAGTCGGGGCACACCCAACTTGCCGCGGGAGCCGGCTTGGGATGACCGCAGCCGCCGCAGAAGTTGCCGGTGTTGCCCGTATGCCCGCAGTCGGGGCAGGTCCACCCGGCGGCCTGGGCGCCGGGCGTCTGCACGGCGTAGGCGTTGCTGGGGGTGTAGTTGGGGTTGCCCTGACCGAAGACGCCCGCACCCTGCATGCCGCCAGCGGCAGCGCCGGCCATGTTCATGCCCATGATGCCCATCATGGCACCCGCATCGTTGTTGGCGGCGTCAACCAGCGCGGTGCCCTGCTTCTGGGCGCCGTAGGCCGCGCGCATGTTGGGGTCGCGCAGGACTGCCGTGCTCTGCCATTCCTTGATGCGCTCCTCGTCCTCGGGAGAGGTGGTGATGGAATTGACGCCAACCGACGCGATGGCCAGGCCGCGTTCGGCCCAGTTGTTGGCCAGCACCGTGTTCATCGAGTCGGCAAGCTCGATGGTGTGGGCGGGGATGGCACTGTAGCGGATGCCCAGGGCCGAGAGGTTGCCCAGGCCTGCCTGCAGGCCCTTGAGGAACTCGCTCTTCAGCTGGCTGTCGATCTTGTCGCGCGTGAAGGCGCCCTGCACGTTGGCGCACACGTTCTTGTAGAACAGCAGCGGGTCGATGATGCGGTAGGAGAACTCGCCGTTGGCACGTACGGTTATGTCCATGTCGAGGCCGATGTTGGCGTCAACCACGCGGAAGGGCACGGGAGCCGGGGTGCCCCACTTGTTGCCCATGATCTCCTTGGTGTTGAAGAAGTAGACGCGCTGGTCGTTGGCGGTGCTTCCGGCAAAGGTGAAGCGGCGGCCGATGCGCTCGAAGCTGGCCTTGATGCCCTCGCCCAGGTCGCCGTAGAAGATGGACGGCTCGGTTGAGCCCTCGAACACGAACTCGCCGGGGTCGGCGCATACCTCGATGATCTCGCCCTGCTGGACGATGATCATGCACTGGCCCTCGTTGACGGCGATGATCGAGCCGTCGGAGATGATGTTGTCGGAGCCGCCGCCACCGCTGCGCTTCTGCCCCTTGACCATCAGCGTGTCAGAGGTGAGCGAGTCGCAGTAGAAGTACTCGCGCCACTGGTCGGCAAGGACGCCGCCTGCTGCCCCGATGCCTGCCTTGAGAAGTCCCATCTGTGCCTCCTTGGTCGGTTGCCGTGGGGAGGGTGAGCCCCGCCCCTTGGGTTGCGATGCGTGCGGGCGTGGCCCGCGAACCTGCTATGCCAGGGCGCCGCCGCAGTACTCGCAGCAGCCGTTGGCGTCGGGAAGGGTGCTTGCGCCGCAGTGCGGGCAGGTCACGACCGACTTGGGGGCTGCGGCAGCCTGCTGCTCGGCGTGGATGCCCGTCAGGGCGTCGCGGATCTCGATGGCCAGCTGCTCGGTGCGCTGGAACTCGGGCGAGGTGCGCTTGTCGATGCGCGACGAGTTGAGCTTGAACTCGATCTGGCCCACGTAGGGGTGACGCACGTACACGGTAACGTACACGTCGTAGTCGGTGTCATAGCGCTTGGGGTCGTAGCTGACCTCCTTGCCCTCCGCGTCCTTGCGCTTGATCTCGGTCTTGGACTCCTTCACGTGGTAGTCGCAGCCGGTGATCTGGTCGAAGTCAAGCACGTCGGGGTTGGAGCTGGCCCAGTTGGTGCTGCGGGTGATGATGACCTTGCCGTGGTCTTCGTCGAGGTACACCTTGGTGTCGTTGCCCAAGGTGCGCGTGACGCAGAAGGCGGCCACCGCGGCCTTGTTGGCCTCGCGGGCCTCGATCTGGGCCTTGATGTCGTCGGTGGATGCGGCGCTGTAGCCATGGAAGTAGGGGGAGAGCTTGGCGTCGCAGTCCTTGCAGATGTGCCCGTCGGCGATCTTGGTCTTGCCGAAGACGCCTAGCTCCTTGCCGCAGATGGCGCAGTACTTCTTCTCGAAGAGGTTTCCGAAGAGTGCCATGGTTCTCCTTTCGTGGAATAGCGATCGACCCATTCCATTTTGCGCCTCAAGGCGCTGCGAAAGGGTGGCCACATGTCCCAAACAGGTAAGCGGCAAGCCCCGCCCCGTCCCACCCCAAATAATGAGCGCCGGGCAAGGCCCGGCGCACCATCTTCTTCACGTTAGGGCAAGCAAGGGGGTAGTGGTCCCGGTGTTGTCGCAAGCGTGTGGCCAACCTGCTGTGAGCGACATCCGCGAAGCGCCGAGCGAACAATGGGCGCCAGGCAAAGCCTGGCGCGCCATCCTCTACCACGTTAGGGCAAGCAAGGGGGTAGTGGTCCCGGTGTTGTCGCAAGCGTGTGGCCAACCTGCCGTGAGCGACATCCGCGAAGCGCTGAGCGAACGGCAGGTTGGCCACACGCCAGTGGCATCAGTGGGCAGTTCCGCTATTCCCCCTTGATTCCAGGCACTATCCAGCCGTTCGACACCGCATGCACCGCCAGCTTCATCACGCTGTCGTAGCCCGTCTTGGCCAGGATGTCCGATATGCGGCGCTTCACGGTGCCCTCCGAGAGCAGCATCTCGGCCGCTATCTCCCTACGAGACTTGGTCTCGCACACAAGCCGCAGTATCTGCAGCTCCTCGTCGGTGAGGTCGACGTAGCCGGGCAGGTCGCGTCGGGCGGTGGGGTAGGTGGAGTAGCCCTCCAGGGTCGAGCGCATCACCGACAGCAGCTCGACGGTGCCCACGTTTTTGTACACGAAGCTGTCCGCGTGCGCGTCGCGGGCCTGCCGCACGAAGGTCACCTCGGGCATGCCGGTCATGATGACCACGCGCACCTCGGGACGGGCCTCCTTGATGGCCCTCGTCGCCGCGATGCCGCTCATGTCGTTCTCGGTGCACACATCCATCAGCACGAGGTCAGGAAGCGTGCGCTCCACCGTCTCGAGCGCCTGCGAGGCGTCGGCAAGCTTGCCCACCACCTGCATGTCGTCCTGCGCTGCGATGGCCATCGCAAGCGAGTCGCGCAGCATCACCTGGTCCTCAACGATCAGCACGCGCATCGAGGCCCCCTTCCCTGGGAATCGACGCCTTGATTGTAAACCGTGGGCCCACCTCGATGTGCAGGGTGCCACCCAGGGCCTCCACGCTGCGCCTCATACCGGCGATTCCCGACCCCTCGCGCAAGGGCAGCTGCGGCATGGTGCCGTCGCTCGTGACCACTAGCACATCGGACATGCAATCATGGAATATGCGCACGTCAACCGTCGTGGCATGGGCGTGCCTCACCGCGTTGGTGGCTCCCTCGCGCACGATCTGCAGAAACGCCGTGGACACGGGCGTCTCGTCGGGAAGGGTCCCCTCCACGCGCACCTCGGTCCCGGCAAGGGCATAGGCGTCCACGATGGCCTGAAGGTCGTCGGTCGCGTGTGCGCTGGAATCAAGCAGGTCGCGGGCCGCGCTGGTGATGATGGGCTCAAGCTGGGCGATGGCCTCGTCGGACACGTTGCCGTCCTCCAAGGCACGGTGCATGATGGAGAGCCGCTGCCCCACCACGTCGTGCACGCGGGCCCGCATGTGCAGCATCGCCTTGCTCTCCGCGATCTGCCGGACACCTCCCAGGGCGTCGATGAGCTGCTCCTGGGTCTCGCGCAGCTGGTCGTTGGCTCGCGTCAGCTCGTCCTCGAGGGCGACGAGGTCGGTCACGTCGTAGGCAAGGTAGCGCGTGCGCACCCGGCCCCGCATGGTGGCGCGGTCGCGCACGAACAGCCGCTGCTCTCCCGAAGGCAGGGTAACCAGCAGCCCCGTCCCCTCGACGGGCGTGCCCGCGAGGTCGTCCATGAGGTTGGAGAGATCGGCCAGGTCGGCAGCGATGCCCAGCTCAAGCAGGCTCTGCCGCATGGCGTCGTTCTCGAACGTTGCCCCGCCTGCCTCGTCAACATAGAGGACGCCGGTGGGAAGCACGCGCACGGCGTCGACGATGGAGATGGCCGACACCAGCTCGAGCCCGTCGCGGTGGTCAATCGCCAGCATCGCGACGGTGCGCACCAGGAAGTAGGTGATCACGAAGTAGAGCGACACGGCAAGGTGCCCGCCTAGCGCCTCCAGCACGGGTGGGAGGGCCAGAAGGGCCACCGCATCGTCAGGCAGCACGTATGACAGGCGTCGCCGGCGGGCTAGCGCAAGGTCCAGCAGCGCGACCAGCGCGCCTGACCACAGCAGCGGCAGGGGGCAAAGGCGCAGGGTCAGGAACGCCACCTGCAGGCCGTCCCATCGGTAGGTTGCCGCGGCCAGCGTCAGCACCAGCGAGAGCATGAACGCCACCAGACCCGCCTCGTGCTCCGGCGCGCGTTGCACGGCTCTAACCAGCGAGAGGTAGGCATGGACGGCCTGCGCCATGGCAAGCACGTACGAGGCGGCCATCAGCAGGCGAAGCTCGCCGACGGGAATCATGGTCAGCTGCTGGGCAAGCGCCCCCATGCCCGACGTCATCTCATCACCACCCGGGGCACCACCACCGAGAGCTTGAGCGCGTCGTCCTCCTCTACCAGCCGGTAGGCGACGTCGCGCCGCGACAGCAGGTCGCGCAGCTCGTCGGCACAGCTTACGTCCAGCTGGGCACACTCCATGGCGATGCGCAGCTCCACGCTGTTGTCGCCGTAGTCATGCAGGAACACCATCAGGGTGGGGTCGTCGTTCACGAACGAGATGGTGACGAAGTCGTACAGGCAGTCGTAGATGGTGGAGAACGTGGATGCGGGCAGCTCGCGTGACACCTCCACGAGGGCGCCGCCGTCGATGCCGGCAAGCGCCACGTCGGCCATGGTCTCGCCCAGCACGAGGCGCAGTCGCTCGGTGTCCAGCATGCTGTTGGCCTGCTCGTCAAGGACGAGGGCGCCTTTGCGCTTGCAGTATGCCAGCAGCAGCCGCACCAGTACCAGGGAACGTTGCCGCTCCTCGCGTGCCGCCTCGTCGTGCTCGGAGGGAAGGTTGGCGAGCAACGTGCCTATGGCGTTGGTCGCCCACAGGAGCGACTCGTTCACGTCGTCGAAGAGCTCCTGCTCGCGCTGCTGCTCCCACAGGGCCGCCTGGATCTCGTGGCGGCGGCGCAGCATGTCGTTGCTGCGCTCCAGCTCGTCGTGCGTGCGCTGCAGCTGCTCGCGCCGGCGGTCCATCTCGGCGGTGGACTCCGTGAGCACCGCCACGCCGCCCGCCACGCCAAAGGCCTTCGAGGTGGTGCCGCGGGGGGAGGGCAGTGCCACGAACGAGCCGCGCTCCATCGGCATCTGCGAGGCAAGGGCTGCCATCACCTCTTCCGGGAGGGGCTCGGTGACGGCGTCGGTTGAGATGACCGGCACAAGCAGGTTGGACAGCACGCTCACCCGCAACGGAAGGCTGCGAAACAGCTGCTCGTAGCCGATGTAGGACGGAAACAGGCGCGTGTCTAGCACGTACTCGATAATCATGGCGCATAGCAGCACGAAGTCGATGGCAAGGTTGGGCGAGCTGCCAAAGAGGCGTGTGACGTACGAGAAAAGGTAGACGCCCGCGCCTACCACGGCCACGCCGAGGGGGCTGAGCGTCCACCGCTTTTGCGCGCGGGCTGTCCTGAAGAGCATAAGGAGGAAGGCCACGACATTGGCTGCGATGAACGCCACCACCACCCAATAGAGCGGTCCGTAGAGGTACTCGTCCACGATGGCCGTGCCCTGCGGGGTAAAGAAGGCCAGGTGATGCAGGTCGTTGGTGAGCATGAGCCACACCAGGACCACGGCCACTGCGGCGTCGGTCGAGGCCAGCGCGCGAGCGCGAGGGTGGTCCGAGAGCCCCGCGGCGTGCATGGCGCACAGCAGAAGGAGGGTGGGCACGTGAACGAAGGCCATGTAGAAGGCATACCAGTACAGGTTGCCAAGCGTGGGGGCCTCGTGCACGGTGTAACGCGCAAGGGGCATCAGGGGCAGCAGGGCAAGCAGGCTGATGGCCAGGGTGAGGTGCTGGCGCACGATGACGCTCGAGCACCGGTAGTGCACCGAGATGCCCCATAGCACGACCAGCACCCCCATCACGGCCATGAGGCCGTTCAGGCGCGAGGGTCCCGATCTGTTGAATGACGAGGGCGCGGGGGGCTGCAGCGACGAGGGGCTGGCGATGGAGAGGCACAGCAGCGCGGCTGCCACGATGCCCGCAGTAGCTACCACGAACACCTGGTACAGGCGATGGTCCGTGCGAAAGGCAAGACGGAGTCGCCCGCGTGCGGTGTCGGGTCGGGGCGCCTCACTCACGATGCCTCCTCTCGTCGCTGGCCAGGGCGTCACGCTAGGTCGAGCAGCTCCTCCACGAAGCCCACGTGGTAGTTGACGAAGACGGCGGCGCCGTCCTCCTGCGTCGCGTCCAGGTCGACGTCGGCGGCGATGCCAAAGTCTCGGTCGCCCTCGGGGTCGCGGAACGTCTGGCGGACGTGCCATACATGCTTGCTGCGCTCGTCGGACTCGTCGATCTGCAGGTAGTCGGCCGAACGGGCGTCGCCGTCAAGCAGCACCGCCTCGTGCACCTCGAAGTACGCCTCCATGGCGCGCTTCCAGCGCGGGGCGCGCCAGCTCCACTCGCCGTCCAGCTCGCCTAGGTCGTCGTAGCGCTCGAAGGCGGCCAGGCGTACGCGGGCAAACAGCGCGTTGCGCACCAGCAGCGTGACGGCACGGCGGTCGTGCACCACCTCGTCGGGGTCGACGGGTGGGCCACCGGCATCCACCTCCACCTGGTCGGCACCCGCCCACTCGTCCACAAGGCTAGAGTCGGTGGTGCGCACCACCAAGCCCAGCCAGGCCACGATGTCGTTCAGGCGCTCGTCACGCTTGTCAAGGGGCACGGTGCGGTCCAGTGCGCGGTAGGCCTCGGACAGGTAGCGCAGCAGGATGCCCTCGGCGCGCGAGATCTGGCAGCGCTGCACGTAGCCCTTGAAGTCGGAGGCGGTCTCCAGCATGTCGCGCAGGATGGATTTGGGCTCGGGCTGGTAGTCGCGGGCCCAGGGAACCTGGTCGCAGTACTGCGCGAAGGCGGCGTCTATCAGCTCCTCGAGCGGCCGCTCGTAGGTGATGTCCTCAAGCCGCTCGATGCGCTCCTCGTACTCGACCCCGTCGGCCTTCATCTCGGCCACGGCCTTGGCCTTGGCGGCCTTCTCCTGTGCGATCAGGATCTGCCGAGGGTTCTCAAGCGTGGCCTCCACGAGCGAGATCACGTCCAGTGCGTAGGTGTCGGACTCGCGGTCAAGCAGCTCGAGCGCAGCCAGCAGGAAGGGGGAGAGCGGCTGGTCCAGCGCGAACCACTCGGGCAGCTCGACGGTCACCCAATAGTCGCAGGCACCGTCCTCGTCCTGCTCCATCAGCACCACGCCCGCGTCCATGAGCGTGGCGAACACCTCGTCGGCCCGCGCCTCAAGCTCGGCCTTCTGTGCCTCGGTCTGAATGGAGTCCTCGATGAGGTGGCTCACGCGCTCGCGGGCGTCACCGCCCTGCTCTACCTCGGCAAGCACCATCGAATGCGTGATGCGCATGCGCGGCACCAGGGCCTCGGGCTGCGCCTCCACCAGGCGCTCGAAGGTCTGCTTGTTCCACCCCACGAATCCCTCGGGGGGCCTGCGCACCTTGATGCTGCGCGCCTTCTTGGGGTCGCCGCCAGCCTTCTGCAGCGCGCGGGCGCGCTCGATGTCGTACTCGGTGGCCTGGGCGATCACCGCGCCCTCGGTGTCGAAGCCCGAGCGCCCGGCACGCCCGGCTATCTGGTGGAACTCGCGTGCGTTCAGCCGCCGCTGCCGACGTCCGTCAAACTTGGCAAGCGCGGTGAGCAGCACCGTGCGGATGGGCACGTTGATGCCCACGCCCAACGTGTCGGTGCCGCAGATGACAGGCAGCAGCCCCTGCTGGGCCAGCTTCTCCACCAGCAGTCGGTAGCGGGGCAGCATGCCTGCGTGGTGTACGCCCACGCCGGCGGCCAGCAGCCGCTGCAGCGTCTTGCCAAAGGCCGTGGAGAAGCGCGTGCCGCGCATGGCCTCGCGAATCTGCTCGCGCTGCTCGCGCGTGCTCACGCCGTAGTTTGCCAGGCCTTGCGCGCTCTTGAGCGCCGCGTCCTGGCTGAAGTGCACGATGTAGATGGGCGCCTTCTCCTGGCGCACGGCAAGCTCTACCGTGGCCTCGAGCGCCGTCTCCACGAACTCGTAGGACAGGGGCACGGGGCGCGGTGCGTCTAGCACGAGGTCCACGTCGCGGTCGGTCTGGCGCTGCAGCAGCCCCTCTATCTCCGTCACGTCGCCCAGGGTGGCGCTCATCAGCAGAAACTGCGTGTGCGGCAGCGTGAGCAGGGGCACCTGCCAAGCCCAGCCGCGGTCGTGGTCTCCAAAGTAGTGGAACTCGTCCATGGCCACGCACGACACGTCGCTCCACTCGCCTTCGCGCAGCGCCTGGTTGGCCAGGATCTCGGCCGTGCAGCAGATGATGGGCGCGTCGGGGTTGATGGAGGCGTCGCCTGTCACCATGCCCACCAGGTCCTTGCCCAGCACGTCCACCAGGTTGAAGAACTTCTCGCTTACTAGGGCCTTGATGGGCGCCGTGTAGAAGGCGCGGCCTCCTTGGCACAGGGCCATGGAGCACAGCCCCAGCGCCACCATCGACTTGCCCGAGCCCGTGGGCGTGCCTAGGATGACGTGGTTGCCCGAGGCCAGCGACAGCAGTGCGTCCTCCTGATGGGGCCACAGCTCGATGTTGCGCGAGGCCACCCACGAGAGAAAGAGGTCAAGCGCCTGCTCGCCATCCAGGGTGGGCACGTCGTCGTCCAGGTAGGGCACGTACAGGCCAAGGGAGCCCTTGGCGTAGGGATCAAGCTCGTAGGTGTGTGGCACGCAGGTCTCCGTTCGCACGTTGTCGGGCATGCCCTTAAGGGTAGCAGGTGGCCGCCCGCATGCGCGGGCGGAATCGCGCGAAGGAGGGCGGTGCCATGCGGAATCGACGGTACCGCGCCGCGTGGGCGCGCCTTCTGCACCGCGCGGTTGCATCCTGTGCGTCATGTCCTGCGGAACTGAGCGGACGAAGCCCCCTCCCATCCGGTACCATCAAGGAGAAGGTCGCGCGACGGGAGGGAGGACGCATGAACGCTTCCGAGCTTGAGCTGGTTGCCCGCTGTGCCAACGGGTTCGAGGCGGCGCTGGCAGGCGAGCTGCGTGCCATGGGCATCCGGCGCGTCCGTCCCCTGCGAGGGTCGGTGGCCTTCTTGGGCACGCAGCGCGACGCCTACCGTGCCTGCCTGTGGAGTCGCGTGGCCACCCGCGTGCAGCTGGTGCTGGCCCGCATTCCCGCGGCCGACGCCGACCAGCTGTATCAGGGCGTCGTCTCCTTCCCATGGGAGAAGCACGTGCGTGACGGCGCCACCGTGGCCGTGCAGGCGCATGGTACCAACGCGCACCTGCGCAACACGCAGTTCACGGCCCTCAAGGTGAAGGATGGCCTGTGCGATCGCCTGCGCGACGTGCGCGGGTCGCGCCCCGACGTGGACGCCAAGCGGTCGGGCTTCTCGGTGAGCGTGGCCCTCCACGAGCAGCGGGCCACGCTGTGCCTCAACCTCTCGGGCGAGTCGCTGCACCGCAGGGGCTACCGACAGGACGGTGTGCAGACCGAGGCTCCTCTCAAGGAGACGCTCGCCGCCGGCATCCTGCTGGTGGCGGGTTGGGACCAGCTTGCCAGGCAGGGCGGTATCCTGGTGGACCCCATGTGCGGGTCGGGTACGCTTGCCATCGAAGGCGCGCTGATCGCGGCCGACGTGGCGCCTGGCCTGCTGCGTGCCCGCTGGGGCTTCGAGGGGTGGGTGCGTCACGACCGGCAGCTCTGGCAGGAGCTGCTTGACGAGGCGCGACAGCGCAAGGAGGCCGCAGCCCCGCGTGCGCGCATCCTGGCGGGTGACCTCGACCCGCAGGTCATCGAGGTGGCACGCTACAACGCCGAGCGGGCGGGCATCGGCCGCCACGTGCAGTTCTTTGTGGACGACGCGGCCCACCTCTCGCGCCACCTGCGCTATGCGGGTGACGCACCGGGCCTCTTGGTGGCAAACCCGCCCTACGGCGTCAGGCTGCTTTCGCAGTCCGAGCTTCCCAAGGTGTACGCATCGCTCGGTGCAGCGGTGAGGTCGCTGCCGGAGGGCTGGGAGGTGGCGCTTATCACGCCGGACCCCGGCGTCGACACGGCGCTTGGCCGCATGCCCGCCCAGACCATACCGTGCTTCAACGGGCCCATCGAGACATGGGTGCGCGTGTACTCAACCGACGAGGGCGCCCAGTCCATCGAGGTGGTCACGCTTGGGGGCGTGCGACGGGAAGTGCCCGTGGCCGACCCGTCCAGCGTGCAGTTCGCGAAGCGCTTGCGCAAGATGGCCAAGGAGCGCGCTCGCTGGGCCCGCGGCGAGCACGTGAGCTGCTATCGCGTGTACGACGCCGACCTGCCCGATTACGCGCTCTCGGTGGACCTGTATCGCGGCGCCCAGAGGGACGCCGAGCGACGGTTTGCCGTCGTGGAGGAGCGTCCGAGGCCCAAGTCGGTTGACGCGCAGCGCGCTGGCCGGCACTTTGCCGATGCGGTGGCGCTGGTGAGCGCAATCCTCGAGGTGCCTGTGGCCGACATCGTGCAGAAGCCATGGGTAAGTGACGCTCTCTATGCACGTGGCGACGATGCCGCAAGCCGCATGGCCTGCGTGGAGGAGGATGGCTACCACATCATGGGCGACCTGATGGGCCCGGTGGGAAGGTGCCTGCCCCTGTCTCAGCGCGAGGTGCGCAGGCTGGTGGGGTCGCAGGCGGGTGGTCTGCGCTTTGCCAACCTGTTTGCCTCGGCTAATGCGGCGACGGTGGCTGCGGCCGGTGCGGGTGCGCGAACCACGGTGACGGTGGATGTGTCGCAGGAGCGGCTTGCCTGGCTTGAGCTGGCGCTTAGGGAAAACGGGCTGTTTAGCAAGGCGCACCGACTTGCTCGCGTGGACGTGTTGACCTGGTTGACGCGCGAGGCTAACGCGCATCACGCCTACGACCTCATGCTGTGCGCGCCACCCTTAAGGCTTGCGGCCCACGGCGAGCATGGCCGCGACTGGGACCTGCAGCGCGACTTGCCCACGCTGCTGGGGCTGCTGGCCAAGGTGCTAGCGCCTGAGGGCTCCGTCATCTTGTTGCTTCCCAACGGTTTTTCGTTTGAGCGTAAGATGGCCTTGGCCTGCGGCTTCTTTACCGATGACTATTCGGACCAGATGGTGCCGCACGACTTCCGTCGTGCCGCTGGCCTTGGGTCGTGCTGGCACCTGAGCCGCTCCGAATAGGTGGGCGGGCGCATGGGGGACAGTGCAGGAGGGGCTCTTCAGTCGTCGGACGGGGTTTGCGGTACCCAGCTGTACAAAAAGCCGAGCTAATGCACGCCCATAAAATAGTTGAAATATTGATTAACTCATCTAACTGGGGTTTTGCGTGAGACCACCTCTCGCGCCCTTAGGTTATTGGGGCTACACCCGTGTATTGAACCTCAACGCGGGATGGGTGGTTTTGTAAAACCGCAGGTACGAGGTGTGCGTAATTGTGGGACCTGTTCAGGTGGGTGCACTGGCTCGGTTTTTTGTACAGCTGGTGCCCAAAACAGACTTGGTTTGGGCGCGAAGGCGGTGACTTGGCCAGTTAACGTGCAGCCGAACGCTCCTGCGAGCACCCTGATTGCCTCGACGGGCTGCACATCGGTTACGGAGGGCGCTCCCGCTGGCGTTGCTGTCCATAAGAGATGCATCCGCCCTCGCTAGCCGATGGCACCATGCGGGCTGGGTCAGCTGGCTGCTATGATTGATGCCGCAACAGCAAAGCTCAAGGGAAGGGAGCCGCATGAGTCTGACAGTTAACCTGTTCTACACGGGCACGAACGGTTCGGCACGCAAGTTTGCCGAGGAGATGACCTCGAGCGGCACCGTGGCAGCCATTCGCGCCGAGGATGGCAACGAGCGCTACGAGTACTTCCAGTCGCTCGACGATCCCGAGACCATCCTGCTCATCGACCAGTGGCGTGACCAGGAGGCCATCGATGCCCACCACGCATCGCCCATGATGCAGACGCTGGCCCAGATGCGCGAGAAGTACGACCTGCACATGCAGGTTCGCCGTTACGTGGATGACGACTCCATGCCCGAGTCGGACCGGGCCTTCCTGCGCGAGTAGACATCAGCCGACATCACATGACGAGGGGCCAGGAGGGCATGCCTTCCTGGCCCCTCGTCACATGAGGGTAAGCGGGGGTGTCCCTAAGCCCTTACTTCTCGCGCACATGCTTGCCGCTCATGTGCTCGATGCGCAGCTCAATGATGCGCACGCGGCCTGTGCTCTTGGCAATCTCGGCCTCGGTGCTCACCTCGGGAGGGAAGTACTTGGCGCCAACGGCCCGCAGCGCCTCGTCTACCAGCTGCTCGTCGGCCACCACCGCGGCGCGGCCGAAGCAGATGACCGAGCGCACGTGGTACCACCACGAGCCCTCCTCCAGCACGCCGTCGTCCATCACGCACACGCTTGCCTTGTTGCAGGCGGCCAGCGCGTCAAGCTTGTGCCCCTCCATGGCGCAGTGAAAGAAGAAGGACCCCAGCTCGCCGCGCGTTGGGTCGTATACGTAGTCCATTGGGATGCCATAGGGGTAGCCGTCGTCGCCCAGCACCGACAGCACGCATCGCTTCTGGTCCGCTAGGATCTGCTTGCACTCGTCGATGGGAAGCTGCTGCTTGAATCGCCGCATCTCGCGAAACATGGTCATGCCCCTCTCTGTGTTGCCGTGGCCGCGCAAAAGCGTACCATAGCAGCACGCAAGCTTGCCCGAGTTGGGCCACACGAAGGGAGACGCCATGGCAGGGGACCGCATCGAGAGGATCAAGGCGATGGAGGAGGCGCTGGACGCCACCACCGATGCCACCAGCCAGCTTTCCGAGGCCATTGCCGCGCAGGTGGATGCCCTTGACGCACTGAGGACGCTCTCCTCGTACTACGGAAGCCAGGAGTGGTTCAAGGATCGCGAGGCCGACGAGTGCGGCAAGCTTCCGGCCGACCTCAAGCGGGGCGTGCTGGGGGAGGACCTGCCCTACGAGGTGCTGGTGGACGCGCGCGAGGCGGCGCTTGCCGCGCTGGAGGTTGCCACGGCGATGCTGCGCGCGCTGTAATCGAGGTGCCGGCGGCGCATTGCCGCTCAGTCCTCCCACTGCTCCTGGATTGAGTAGCGGTCGTGCGCGGCTAGGCTAGCCTGCCAGTTGCGGGTGAAGATCTCGCCGTAGATGCAGTTGAGCGCGTAGCGAATGGACGTCTGGCTGTAGTAGGTGGCGATGCGGCCACGCCGGGTCTCGCGCAAGGGAAGCCTGACCACGCACTCGATGTCGGGTATGTACTCCTCAGGCCGCTCGAACGCCGTGATGGCGATGGCCTTGCAACCGCGGCTGCGCAGCTCCTCGATGGGAACCCGCAGCTGCGGGAAGAGTATTCCCGAGTAGGTAACGAACAGGGCCACGTCGTTGGCCCCGAGCACGTTCGCCACCACGAGGTTGTCGTCGTGGCGTGACCCCTGCAGGCAGGCGATGTCCACCTTCAGCAGGAGGTTCATGAACCCCTCCGCCGACACGCCTGTGTCGCCCGTCCCATACACGGCCACGCGGCGCGCCTCGCTGATCATGTGGGCAGCCTTGTTGACCTCGTCTGCGTCGATGGACTGGCTGGTCTCGTCCAAAGCCTGCTTGGTGAGGCCAAGCACCGCCTCCATCACACCCTTCGTGTCGATGCCCTCCATGAAGGGCAGGTCGGGGTTGACGTCAAACACGTGCAGGCGTGCGCGTTCCAGCTCGCGCGTCAGCTCGAGGCGCAGCGCCCGATACCCCTCCAGGCCCAGGCGGTGGCTGAACCGCGTGACGGCCGCGTTTGAGGTGTGGGTGGTGACCGACAGCTCGCCGATGTTCATGTTTGCGGCAAGGTCGGGGTGAGCGGTCACGAAGTCGGCGATTGCCCGGTCGGTGTCGGTGAAGTCCCTGCGGTCCCTAAGCCTGTCGAAGAGCGTCATGCCGTCCTCCATCGCCGTCGTGTGCTGCTTTATAGCCTAGCGCTTTGAAAACGCTTTTTAGCCCTTCTTATGCGGAAAGTCGGTGGCCATAAAACCTTTTGCCAGCCTACCGATTGACACACACAAAGGGCAGGGCATGGGGTATTCTTGCAATTAACCGATTTACTTACGGTGGACCATCGGACGAAGGGGGCACATCATGGCATTTCCGAAGAACTTCCTGTGGGGCGGCTCCATCAGTGCGGCCCAGGTGGAGGGCGGCTGGGACGAGGGCGGCAAGAGCCCCGTTCAGATCGACTACGCCGGTCCCGACGCCGGCATCGGCCTGCGTCCCATCTACTACCGTGCGGCCGACGGCAGCAAGGCCGTGATGCAGCAGTTTGACTGCCTGCCCGAGGGTGCCTCCTACGAGCTCTTTGACGACGTGGACTACACCAACCACGAGGCCAGCGACTTCTACCATCGCTGGAAGGGCGACCTTGACCTCTTTGCCGAGATGGGCTTCACCACCTTCAACACCACCGTGTCCTGGGCGCGCATCTACCCGCATGGTGTGGCTGGCGGCGTCAACAAGGAGGGCGTGGAGTTCTATCGCCAGGTGTTTGCCTACGCGCGTGAGCTGGGCATGGACCCGGTGATTACCCTCTACAAGTATGATGAGCCTACCTACATCGAGCTTACCTACGGCGACTGGACCAACCGTGCCGTCATTGACGAGTTCGTGACCTTTGCCACCACCTGCTTTGCCGAGTACCAGGGCCTCGTTGACAAGTGGCTCACCTTCAACGAGATCAACGTGCTTACGCACTTCCGCGACATCCCCGAGAACTACGTCAAGATCCACAACCAGATGGTGGCCTCCGCACGCTCGGTGCTTGCGGCGCACGAGATTGACCCCAACATCAAGGTGGGCTGCATGATCGCGGGCATGTGCATCTACCCGCTTACGTGCGACCCCGAGGACGTCTTTGCGGCGTACAAGGCCTTCCAGGACGGCTTCGCCTACTGCGCCGACACCATGGTGCGCGGTGCCTACCCCGACTTCGCGGGGCGCCTGTGGGCCGAGAAGGGCGTGGACACCTCCACCTTTGCCCAGGATGCCGACGTGCTTGCGGCCGGTACCAGCGACTTCCTTGCCTTCAGCTACTACAGCTCAAGCGTGGTCACCACCCACGACGTCGAGGCCAACCTTTCGGGCAACCTCGTGTCCAGCGTGAAGAACCCCTACATCGAGGCCTCGGAGTGGGGCTGGCAGATTGACCCCAAGGGCTACCGCTACTTTGTGAACGTGCTCAACGACCGCTACGACGTGCCGCTGTTTGACGTTGAGAACGGCCTGGGCGCCATCGACGAGCTGGTTACCGAGGACGGCGAGGAGCGCGTGCACGACCCGTACCGCATCGACTACCTGCGTCGCCACATCCAGAACCTGAAGGCGGCTGTCGAGGAGGACGGCGTGCGCCTGTTTGGCTACACCACTTGGGGCCCCATTGACCTCGTGGCCTTCACCACCGGCCAGATGAAGAAGCGATACGGCTTCATCTATGTCGATCGCAACGACGACGGCACCGGTGACCTGCACCGCGTTCGCAAGGACTCGTTCTTCTGGTACCAGCGCGTGCTGGCCAGCAACGGCGAGGACCTGGGCTAGCGAGCCTGCAATGCAACTGACCCTTGGGCCAGCCCAACCGCGGCGCTTCGCCGTGGGGCTGGCCCAAGGGCATCCCAAAGATGGGGGATCGATGTCGCACGTGCCAGCCTTTCCGAAGGGCTTCCTGTGGGGTAGTTCCATCAGCGGCGGTCAATGCGAGGGAGGTTACGCGACGCGTGGCGCTACCGTGGTGGACCCATTCCCCAAGGGCGCGGTGCGCGCTTCGCCTGGATGCGCAATCCCAGTCCTGTGCTGGAGGGCGGGCAGGGTATCTGCCTGAACCCGAACGGCACGGATTTCTACGGCCACTGGAAGGAGGACATCGCCCTTCTGGCCGATGCCGGGGTGCGTGCCCTGCGCTTCTCGGTGCTGTGGTCCCGCATCTTTCCTGACGACCGCGAGGAGCCCTCGTCCGAGGGCCTCGCCTTCTACAGCAACGTGATCGACGAGCTGCTTGCGCACGACATCGTGCCCGTCATCACCACCATCCACTTCGACATGCCGCTGTGGGTGGCGCTTCGGCATGATGGCTTTGCCACGCGCGAGGGCCTTGAGCGCTACGAGCGCTTCGTGGATGCCATCGTTGCCGCATACGCTGATCGCGTGAAGTACTGGATCTCGTACTGCGAGCTCAACAACATCGACTTCATACCCTTTGTGGTGGCGGGCGTGGCCGACGACGGCTCGCCCGAGGCGGCGCAGCGCATCAGGCGTGCCGAGTGGCACCTGCTGCTGGGCAACGCCTACCTTGTGCGGGCCTGCCATGCAGCTGACCCATCCATCATGGTGGGCTGCGAGTTTGGCTTCTCGCCAACCTACACGCTAAGCCCCTCTCCGGCCTGCTATGCGCAGAAGCTGCGCGAGGACGCCCGGCAGTACCGCTTCTCCGACGTGCTTGTGCGCGGCACCCTGCCCAAGACCTATCAGGCGGCCCTTGCCCAGGCGGGCATAGAGCCCACGGCTGACGAGCTTGCCCTCCTGCAGGAGCACGCGATTGACTTCCTGGCGCCGTCCTACTACCGCTCGCAGACGGTGGACGAGAACGGCTATGCCCAGAATCTGTCGCTACCCGTTACCACCTTTGGCTGGACCATCGATCCCGAAGGCCTGCGCAGCATGCTGAACGAGGTGTATGCGCGCTATGGCAAGCCCATCATGATCGTGGAGAACGGGCTGGGCACGCCTGACGTGGTGGAGCCGGACGGCAGCATCCAGGACGACTATCGCATCGAGTTCCTGCGCGCCCACATAAAGCAGATGCGCCTTGCCGTGGGCTGCGACGGCGTGGACATGCTGGGGTACCTCACCTGGTGCGCCTTTGACTGCGTCTCTACCAGCGAGGGGTTGGTGTCAAAGCGCTATGGCCTGATATATGTGGATGTGGATGACGAGGGGCGGGGCACCTACGCCCGCACGCCCAAGGCATCTGCCGCATGGTTCAGGCGCGTGTCCGACAGCAACGGTGAGGACCTGAGCTAAAGCAGCTTCACAGGCCAGAAGACAAGGCTGTCCCTTTCGAGCCACAGCATCATGGCAACTATCTGAGCTTGATTCAAAGAGTAAGGTCCGGCATCGGCCGGGCCCACTCGTTCCATGTAACCGGCCGCTACTTCGCGCAGAGCTTCGCGGCGCTGGTGCAACCCACGCCCGCGCGGTCCATGCCCATGTCGATGAGCTCGAAGAAGTGCTCCTGCGTGCGGATGCCGCCGGAGCCCTTCACCTTGATGCGGCCGTTGGCAGCTTCCATCATCGTGCGCACTACCTCAACCGTGGCGCCCAGGCTGGGGCCGCCGGTGTAGAAGCCGGTCGAGCTCTTGATGAAGTCTGCCCCGGCGTCGGCCGCGCAGCGGGTGCCGTCTGCCACCTGCTCCAGCGTGAGCGCGTCGCTCTCGATGATCACCTTCACGGCGACGCCGTGCGCATGGCAGGCCTCAACCACGCCACGGATGTCGTCGGTGACGTAGGCAAGGTCGCCGTCGATGAGCTTGCCGAAGTTGGCAACCATGTCCAGCTCGACCAGGGGGAAGGTGCTGGCGTAGGCCTCCGCCTGCGCCGCCTTCGCGACGGGGGTGGACTGCCCAAAGGGGAAGTCGCACACGCAGCACAGGCCGGTGTCGGTGCCCTCGATGAGCTGGGCCACCAGCGGCAGCGCGGAGGGGTTCACGCACACGGTCTTGCAGCCAAGGGCTACCGCCTCGGCCACGTAGTCACGAATCTGCTGCTCAGAGAAGTCGGGCTTGAGGATGGCGTAGTCGATGTAGGTGGCCAGCTCGCGGCTGGTCATCTGTGCGGCGGGCTTTGCGGGGGTCATGGCAGCTCCTCTCAGGCTGGGATGGGTTGGGGCGGACGCTTTGCTGCGTTCCAGTATACGACCCCATCCGGACGTGGATTGATACTTGCTTCCAATTCCGTCGCGGGCGCCTTTCAGGGCGGCTGATACTTGCTTCCAGCGCCGCTGCAGGCGTCCCGAGAGGCGACTGATACTCGTTTCCAGACCTCCGAGAACCATTGATTCGGCGACTTAAGCGATTTACCATCAGGACAGCAACCGCGCATTCGAGAGGAGCCAGCCATGTCCGTCCTGTTCTTCGAAGCCATCGCCCGTCCTGCTATCTGGGGAAACACCCTGGTGAAGAACTACTTCGGGTACCACTCCATGCCCGACGGCACGGGCCAGACCTGGGCCTTCTCGTGCGACCCCAAGGGCTCTAACGTCTGCGAGAACGGTCCCTTCAAGGGCCAGACCCTCGCCGAGCTGTGGCGCGACCATCAGGAGCTGTTTGGCCGCGAGGGCGAGCCCTTCCCGGTCATCATCAGCCTGGTGGGCCCCGAGGACAAGCTGTCCGTGCAGATTCATCCCGGCGACGAGGCAGCTCGCAAGCTGGGCTTTCCCTTTGGCAAGAACGAGGCCTGGTACTTCCTTGACTGCCCCGAGGGGGCCAGCATCGTGTATGGCCACAACGCCACCAGCGAAGACGAGCTTCGCCAGCTTGCCGCCCAGGATCGCTGGGATGAGATCATTCGTCAGCTGCCCGTGAAGTCCGGCGACTTCGTGTACACGCCGGCGGGCACGGTGCACGGTGTGGGCGCCGGATGCGTCACCTACGAGATTCAGCAGGCCACCGACGTCACGTACCGCTTCTATGACTACCATCGCACCGATGCCCAGGGCAACGAGCGCGAGCTGCACTTCGAGGAGTCGGTTGCCTGCATAGCCAACTACCCGCAGGTACACGAGCCCCTGCCCGAAGCGGTGGTGCAGGAGGCTCCCGGCGGCGACCGCACCACGTTCATCAGCAACGACAGCTTCACCGTCACGCGCGTGCGCGTGGACGGTACCTACCGCTTTGACGACCCCAACTACCAGCTGGCAACGGTGGTTGCCGGCACTGGTCGCGTGGACGGCGTCACCGTGAGCATCGGCGACAGCTTCCTCATCCCCATGGGCGAGGGTGCCACCCTTGAGGGCTGCATGACCGTGATGATGACTCGAAAGTAGCAAGACAGCGATGCCGCTGAGGCAGAGAGGGGCGAGACCATGCGAGACGACTTCCTGTGGGGTGCCGCCACGAGCAACGTGCAGGCCGAGGGTGCCTACCTCGAGGACGGAAAGGGCCTCAACGTGTACGACACGCTGGTGGTGACGCCCGAGCCGGGCATCGAGCCGCAGTTCTGTGACACGAGCGTGGCCGTGGACCACTACCATCGCTGGCGCGAGGACATCGACCTCATGGCGCAGATGGGCTTCAAGGCCTATCGGTTCTCGGTGGTGTGGAGCCGCATCAACCCGCAGGGCGACGATGCCCCCAACGAGGCGGGCCTTGCCTACTACGAGGCCATGGTCGACTACCTCAACGAGAAGGGCATCGAGCCCGTGGTGTCGCTCGTGCACTTTGACATGCCCGACCACCTCATGCGTACCTACAACGGCTTCCTGAACAAGCAGGTGGTGGACCTGTACGCCCAGCACGTGCGCACGGTGGTGGAACGCCTGAGGGGCAAGGTGCGCTACTGGCTTACCTACAACGAGATCAACCTGTGCTGCCACATGCCCGACCTGGTGGCAGGCGTCATCAAGCCCGAGGGCATGAGCGACGACGAGCTGCTGGTGCGCCTGTCGTGCAACGTGCTGCTGGCCCACAGCCGAGCCGTCGAGGTCATCAAGGAGGTTGACCCCGCGGCAAAGGTGGGTGGCATGTGCGGCTCGTCGCCCTACTACCCGCTTACCTGCAAGCCTGGCGACGTTGCTGCGGCGCAGTTCAAGAACCAGATGCACAACTACCTCATGTTCGACGTGATGACTGCCGGGCAGCTGCCGGCGTACTTCGTCAACTTCGCGAAGCAGCGAGGGATTGGGGTGGACCTCACGGCGGGGGAGCGCGCCACCATCGCCTCCGCGGCCAAGCGGCTTGACTACCTGGCCTTCTCCTATTACCAGAGCTCCGTCACGGCCGACTTCGAGGAGCTGGCTTCCACGGTGGAGAAGCAGGATGCCATCCTGCGCGACAACCGGCGCCTCTCCAACCCCAACCTTTCGGCCAACGCCTGGGGCTGGCAGATAGACGCCCAGGGCCTGCGCATCTTCCTGAACGAGCTGTGGGACCGCTACCACAAGCCGCTCTTCATCGTGGAGAACGGTATCGGGCGCGACGAGACCCCCGAGGCGCTGCCCGACGGGAGCCTGCACATCGAGGACGACGAGCGCATCGCTTACCACGCGGCGCATGTGGCCGCCCTCAAGGCGGCCGCCGAGGAGGACGGCGTCGACGTGATGGGCTACCTCGCATGGAGCCCCTTCGACTTCCTGTCCAGCCACAAGGAGATTCGCAAGCGCTACGGCTTCGTGTACGTCAACCGCACGTTTGCGGAGCTGCGCGACCTCTCGCGTCACCCCAAGAAGAGCTTCTGGTGGTACCAGCGCGTGATAGCCACCAACGGCGAGGACCTCAGCCCGGAGGTTGACTACTAGCACGTTGTGCGGCGTTTTCAGTACCGGACGGCCTTGGGATGTCGGGAGTGCGGTACCCGAGCAGCGCTTCCGACAAAAAGGCCCCAGGATGTCGGGAGCGTGGCATGTGTGCCGCACTCCCGACACCGGCGAGGCCCGAGATGTCGGGAGCGTGGCATGTGTGCCGCACTCCCGACACCAGGAAGCCCCGAGATGTCGGGAGCGTCGCACACGCGCATCACTCCCGACACCAGCGAGGCCCGAGATGTCGGGAGCGTGGCATGTGTACCGCACTCCCGACACCAGGAAGCCCCGAGATGTCGGGAGCGTGGCATGTGTGCCGCACTTCCGACGCCAGCGAGGCCCAGAATGTCGGAAGCGTGGCACGGAAGTGGCGCTTCCGACAAAGGGTCGCCACCCCGCCCACCAAATCTGTGCACCATTTTCAAGAAAAATTCTTGAATTCAGAAGTAAACCGATTTAGTATTCTATTAACCGATTAACAAAGCACATCGCGCGTTAATCGAAGCGCACCTCACGAAGGAAGGGAGCGGCACGCGGGTTTGAAGGAGCCCGCACAGCCTGCCAGCCGCGAAGGCGACGACGCGCACGGCAGCGCCGCACGAAGGGAAGGGAACCCGCACCACCACGTCGCCATTGTCCGTACTTGCTTCACGCCAACGAAAGGGGAAAACAATGGCAGAAGCAACCGCAGAGAAGCAGTCGTTCGTCGACAAGCTTATGCCCTTCATCTACACGATCGCAGGGCCGCTGACCAAGTTTGGTCAGATTCCGTTCATCAAGGCCGTCACCAACGGCATGGCCGGCACCATCGGCATCACCATGATCGGCTCCCTGGCCCTCGTGGTGTTCCTGCTGTGCTCCGGCGGCAGCCTCACCGAGACCCCGCTCATCCCGTTCATGGCTCCCTACGCGGGCCAGATCGTCCTCATCCAGAGCCTCTCTCTGGGCATCCTTGCTCCCTACCTGGCCATCGCGCTGGGCTCCGAGTACGCTGACGCCAAGGGCTTCTCCCGCACCACCGGTGCCGTGGGTACGTTCTTTGCGTTCATCCTGCTCAACTACAACCAGGTAGCCGCCACCGCCGAGGGCGTCAACGCCCTGCCCATCAACAACTGGGGTGCCGGCGGCATCATCACCGCCATGGTCGCAGGCGCCATTGCCATCAACGTAATCGACTTCTGCTACAAGCGCAACATCAAGATCACCCTGCCTGATTCCGTGCCGCCCGCAATCGGCAACTCGTTCAGCGCTGTGATCCCCTATGCCATCCTTGGCCTCATCTGCTGGGGCATCCGCACCCTGCTTAACTTCGACATCGCAACCTGGATCACCACCATCCTGATGCCGGTTCTGGGCGCTGCCGACAACGTGTTCATGTACACCCTCCAGCAGTTCCTCTCCGCGCTCCTGTGGTCTGCCGGCCTCCACGGCGACAACATCACCGGCGCCGTCACCAGCACCTTCCTTACCGCTTGGGATCTCGAGAACGTCGAGGCGCTGCTTGCCGGCACCGCCGTTCGCGACCTCCCGCACGTGTGGACCTCCAACCTCTGCCGTCTTGGCCAGTGGGTTTCCACGTGCTGGCCGCTCCTCATCCTCATGTGGAAGGACTCCGACAAGCTTCCGCAGCTCAAGCCCCTCTGCGCCGTCGCCTTCCCGCCCGCAATCTTCTGCATCATCGAGCCGATCATGTTCGGTCTGCCCATCATGCTGAACCCCTACCTGATCATCCCCTTCATCCTTTCGCACACCCTTGCCGCCATCCTCACCTATGCCGCCACGGCTGCTGGCTTCGTTGGTAAGCTGTGCGTGAGCCTGCCTTGGGCTACCCCCAGCCCCATCCTGGGCTTCGTGGGCGGCGGTGGCTCCATCGGCGGCCTCGTGTGGCCGTTCATCATGTGCGCCATGGGCCTGGTCATCTTCCTGCCCTTCTGGCGTGCCTACGTCGAGAGCGAGCTCAAGAAGCTCGACGAGGCCGAGGAGGCCTAGTTTCCCCACCCCTTCCTTCGTTGGCTCCGCGTACCTTCGGGTGCGCGGAGCCCGCGCTCCTGTGCCCCGTCCCGCGAGGTAGAGAAGCGCGAGAGGCTACCATAGTGACATCCCTCGCCACAAGGAGACGCTCATGATCGAATGCCCGCGTTGCCACAGCGACCTACCCGACGACTCCGACTTCTGCATGTACTGCGGCAAGTCCATCACAGACACCTCCATCGTGGAGTCGCCTGACGTCGAGGGCTCGCAGCTCAAGGAGAACCCCAACAAGAACGGCGTGGGCATCCTCTCCACGCTGGTGATGGTGGGAACGCTTCTGGTGTTCGACTTCGGTTTGGGCGGTCTCATGCAGGCGATGGGGCGCGACTACCGCTGGGTGTTCGTCGTGAGCCTGGTGCTCTACCTCGTGGCGATCGCGCTGGCGCTGCTCTCGCTCTACATCGACCACCGCGAGAAGCTGCAGGGCTACAAGCCTGGCCAGAACCAGGGCTTTGCGGCGGCTACCATCGCGTTCTCGATTCTCATCATCCTGCTCAACCTCAACCAGGTCATCCTTGCCTAAGGGGGTGCGCATGTACTGCAGAAGGTGCGGAAAGAAGCTTGAGGACGGAGCCACCAGCTGCCCGGCGTGCGGCACCGAGGTGGTGGAGGTGAAGCAGCGCCCCTACGCGGAGAAGTACCGCGCGCAGCGGCAAGCCGAGAAGGCCCAACGTGCAAGCGAGCGTCAGGCGGCCGCCGAGGCGCGGGCGGCCTCGGCCGACAGCGAGGCGCAGTACGCGAAGCAGGCGGGCGTCAAGGACGACCCGTACGTGACGCCCGCGCTGTGCCTTGGCGTGGCGTCGCTGGTGTGCAGCGCCTTTCCGTGGCCCGCTGCCTGGGGCGTGGGAACCAGCATGTGGATGCGCATCCTCATCCTGCTGCTGGCGCTTGGCGGCATGGTGCTGTGCCTTTTGGCAACCAGGGTCGAAGCCGACAACGTGCGTGCTGCCGACGCATGGAACCGCGGCCACAAGAAGCGTGCGTTCACCTACCGCCGGCCCGCGGCACTCATGGTGGCCCGCATCTGCTGCGGCATCAGCGCGCTGATGGCCCTGCTTTCGTTCTTCACGGTGTAGGGAGGGGTGCATGGCACTCGCTGACGCACAGGCGGTCGTCTTCGACGTGGATGGCGTGCTGGTGGACAGCGAGTACGTGTTCCTCACGTCGGTGCAGCACTACCTGGCCACCCAGGGCATCGACGAGGACTGGCACTCGCTTGCGCGCTTCATCGGCAAGCCCGAGTTCGAGATATCCAGCATGGTACGCGAGGAGTACGGCCTCACGCGCTTCACGCGCGAGCAGGTGAGCGAGGGGCTGTATGGCCTGGCGAGCAACTACGCCCAGCTAGGCAGCCTGCCGCCCATGCCCGGCGTGCTGGAGTTTCTTGACTGGCTTGACCAGCGTGGCATCCTTACGGGCATCGGCACCAGCGGCACGCCCGCCCGCGTGCAGATGATCTGTGACGGCATGGGCTGCACGCATCACTTTGACGTGCTGGCCACCTTCGAGGACACCGGGGTGGGCAAGCCCGACCCGGCCATCTTCAACGTGGCGGCCGAGCGGCTGGTTGCCCTCGGCGTCGACCGAAACCGCATCGTGGTGGTGGAAGACTCTCCCAACGGCATCGCCTCGGCGCGTGCCGCAGGCCTCTACGTGGTGGGCTTCAAGGGTTCGCAGATACAGCAGGACACGAGCGACGCAGACGTCGAGGTGGCAAGCTTCGCCGAGCTGCAGGCGCTCATGGCATAGGTACCGACACGCCGGGGCGACGGGCCCCGCGTTCGCAGACAGGAAGGGGCACACATGGCATTTCCGAAGGGCTTTCTCTGGGGCACGTCCATCAGCGCCGCACAGGTAGAGGGCGGCTGGGACGAGGGCGGCAAGAGCCCGGTGCAGGTTGACTACGCCGCTATTGCTACCAACCTTGGCTTCCGTGAGGTGCAGGTTCGTCTGGCCGACGGTGCGCCGTCCACCATTCGCTTCCTCACGGGCCTTCCCGAAGGCGCGTCCTACGAGATGCGCGGCGACATCCACTACACCAACCACGTGGCCACTGACTTCTACCACCACTGGAAGGAGGACCTCGACCTCTTCGCCGAGATGGGCTTCACCACGTTCAACACCTCCATCAGCTGGGCGCGCATCTTCCCGCAGGGCGTGCAGGGCGGCGTGAACGCCGAGGGCGTGGAGTTCTACCGCAACGTGTTCTCCTACGCCCGCGAGCTTGGGATGGACCCCGTCATCACCCTGTACAAGTACGACGAGCCCGTGTGGCTGGAGGAGCACTACGGTGGCTGGACCAACCGCGCCATGATCGACGAGTTCGTCGAGTTTGCCCGCGTGTGCTTTACCGAGTACGCGCCGTACGTGAACAAGTGGCTCACCTTCAACGAGATCAACTGCCTCGTGGCCTTTGGCGACACGACGCCCGCCAACATCCAGAAGCTGCACAACCAGTTTGTGGCGGCGGCGCGCGCAACCATCGCTGCGCACGAGATTGACCCCCAGCTCAAGGTGGGCTGCATGATCTGTGGCCTGCACGCCTACCCCTACACGTGCGATCCTGCCGACACGCTTGCCGTGCAGCAGCAGTTCCAGGAGGCCTTCAGCTACAGTGCCGACGTCCAGGTGCGCGGCAAGTACCCCGACTTCGCCCCGCGCATGTGGGCCAAGTGGGGCTGCACGCCCGAGTTTGGCGAGGGCGACGCCCGTGACCTCATGGCCGGCAAGTCCGACTTCCTGGCCTTCAGCTACTACAGCTCGGGCGTCACTACCACGCACGATACCTCCGATGCCGACCAGGTCAACGGCAACGGCGTGCACGGCGCGCTCAAGAACCCCTACCTCAAGGCCAGCGAGTGGGGTTGGCAGATGGACCCGATCGGGTTCCGCGTGTTCCTGAACCGCCTGAACGAGCTGTATCCCGACGTGCCGCTGTTCGACGTGGAGAACGGCCTGGGCGCCATCGACCACCTTGTGGTGGAGGACGGCGTTGAGCGCGTGCACGACGGCTACCGCATCGACTACCTGCGCGCCCACATCCAGAACATGAAGGCCGCCATCGAGGAGGACGGCGTGCGCCTGTTTGGCTACACCACCTGGGGCGGCCTCGACCTCGTTGCCGCAAGCACCGGCCAGGTGTCCAAGCGCTACGGCTTCATCTACGTGGACATGGACGACGAGGGTAACGGCGACCTGCACCGCGTGCGCAAGGACTCCTTCTTCTGGTACCAGAAGGTGTGCCGCAGCAACGGCGAGGACCTGGACTAGGCAAGACGGCCAAGATAGATGGCCCTTGGGCCACGACGACGGGAGGCACGAATGAAGTTCAACGACGTGATGCACATTGCGTTCTACACCGACAAGATGGACGAGATGATGGCGTTCTACACCCAGAAGCTGGGTGGCAAGGTGCAGGTGCTTACCCGGTACAAGGTGTACGCCAGTCGCGATGACCGCCCTGCCATGCAGAAGATTGCCCTCGAGGACCCGCAGCGCATCTTCAACGTGTACATCGAGCTGGCCCCCAATCAGTTCATCGAGCTGTTCCCGCGCATGGAGGGCCAGCTTGACCGCGACGACACCCCATGGAACGGTCGACTGGGCTACAGCCACTTCGCGCTGACGGTGGACGACATCTTCGCGACGCGCGAGGAGATGATCGCGGCCGGCATTACCCCCGACACCGAGATCTCCAAGGGTCCCAGCGAGACCTACCAGTTCTGGGTAAGCGACCCTGACGGCAACAAGTTCGAGGTCATGCAGTTTACCGAGAAGTCGTACCAGGTAAACGGCCACATCGACGAGTAGCGGGCTCGAGGGGCGGCTGGCAGGCGCGGCAGCCGCGCGCAACCACATCCTCATGAAATGCAGGCGGGGCCGGGATGACCGGCCCCGCCTTGTGTGTGCTGAAACCTGCCGTGTGGCAGGAAAGGTGGCGTGCGGCCTACTCGTCAACCGGCTCGAACAGACCGAGGGTTTCGCACGCGTTCCAGATGCCGTCGGTGATCACGTCGGAGGTGACGAGGTCAGCCAGGGCCTTCACCTCGTCACAGGCATTGCCCATGGCCACCTTGTACCAGCCGTCCACGAACATGCTCACGTCGTTCTTCGCGTCGCCAAACACGATCGCGTCGGCGTAGTCGGCACCAAAGTAGTCCATGATCCTGCGGATGCCGTGGGCCTTGTCGGCGGGCTCCACGAAGAGGTACTCCTTATGGAAGCGGCACCACGGCAGCTCGCGCAGGGTCTCCAGAAGCTGCTCGTCCGGCTCGTAGCAGGCAACGTACGCCTTGTAGATGACGGGGTAGTCCTCGGGGTCAAGGCCGGGTACCACGCGCGAGCTCATGTACACGTCGTGCGTGAAGTCCATGAAGCGGTCGTCCGGCACCAGGCGCGTCACCGAGTTGTCCACCTGCAGGCCCCAGGGAAAGCCCTTTTCCTGGCACTCGCGAATGAGCGCGATCATCTTGTCGCGCGGCAGGGGAGTGATGCCCAGCAACTCGCCGTTGATGGTGACTCCGTAGCCGCCGTCGGACACCATGTTCTCGAATCCCATGTCGTGCATCATGTCGATGGCCATGGCTTGCGACCGCCCGGTGGAGATGGCCACGAAGTGCCCGGCCTCGCGCAGCTTGTCCAGCGCCATGCGCGTGGTGGTGGGGATGAACGTCTCGCCGTACCCGCCTGCCGCCAGCGTGCCGTCGATGTCAAAGAACAGATAGCGCTTTCTGGCCATGGTGGGCCTCCTTCGGACTGTCTTGTGCCGTGCCTCGTGTCGTGTTTGTCGCTAAGCCTTATGCTATGCGTTTTTGGTCCGCAGGTGTGTGAGCAGGTGCAACGCTTCGATGACCGTCGTCTGCGACCCCGATGGCGCGGGCGTTGCGGCTGAAAACCGCTTCCAAGGTCGTTTTCATCGGAGTGCGCACCCACGCGTGGGATAGAATGTAAATTAACCGGTTAACTCAACGTAGAAGGAGTAATCATGGCGTTTCCGAAGGGCTTTCTCTGGGGCGGTTCCATCAGCGCCGAGCAGGTAGAGGGAGGCTGGGACGAGGGCGGCAAGAGCCCCGTGCAGTTGGACTATGCGGCGCCTGCGCAGGGCGTGGGCTGGCGTGAGGTGCACTACCGCAATGCCGACGGTTCGCGCGGCACCATGCGCACGTTCGAGAGGCTTCCCGAAGGCGCGAGCTACGAGCTGTTCGACGACATCCACTACACCAACCACGTGGCGGCCGACTTCTACCATCACTGGGAGGAGGACATTCGCCTCTTCGCCGAGATGGGCTGGACCACCTTCAACACCTCCATCGCGTGGAGCCGCATCATGCCCCACGGCATCGAGGGAGGCGTGAACGAGGAGGGCGTGGCCTTCTACGAAAACGTCTTCAAGCTGGCCCGCGAGCTGGGCATGGACCCCGTCATCACGCTGTACAAGTATGATGAGCCCATCTACTTCGAGCTTACCTACGGCGGCTGGGACAACCGCGCGATGATCGACGAGTTCGAGGCGTTCGCCCGCGTGTGCTTCGAGCGCTTTGGCAAGTATGTCAACAAGTGGCTCACGTTCAACGAGATCAACGTCCTGCAGATCGTCCCCGGCAACCAGCCCCTCCTCAAGATCCATAACCAGATGATTGCGTCGGCGCGTGCCGTGCTGGCTGCGCACGAGATTGACCCGCAGCTCAAGGTGGGCTGCATGATTGCGGGCTTCTGCAGCTACCCCTACACCTGCGACCCGGCCGACGTGTGGCTGAACCACAAGACCTTCCAGACCAACTTCGGCTACACGGCCGACACGATGATCTTTGGCGCATACCCGCCGTTCGCGGCTTGCGTGCAGGCCGAGGCGGGGGAGACCATCGAGGTCTCGCCCGAGGACGCGGCTACGCTCATGGCTGGCAAGGCCGACTTCCTTGCCTACTCCTACTATATGAGCGCCACCACGACGACCCACGAGGTTGACGACTACACGCCGGGCAACGTGTTTGGTGGCCCCACCAATCCCTACCTCAAGTCCAGCGAATGGGGCTGGCAGATTGACCCGCTGGGCTACCGCTACTTCCTCAACTTCCTGTCCGACCGCTACCGCGTGCCGCTGTTTGACGTGGAGAACGGCCTAGGCGCCAAGGACGCCCTGGTGGTGGAGGATGGCCAGGAGCGCGTGCACGACGGCTACCGCATCGACTACCTGCGCGCCCACATCGAGAACCTGCGCGCTGCCGTTGAGGAGGACGGCGTGCCCATCTTTGGCTACACCACCTGGGGCCCGATCGACCTGGTGGCCGCCTCGACCGGCCAGATGTCCAAGCGCTATGGCTTCATCTACGTGGACATGGACGACGAGGGCAACGGCGACCTGCACCGCGTGCGCAAGGACAGCTTCTTCTGGTACCAGAAGGTGTGCCGCAGCAACGGAGCCGACCTAGACTAGGGCTAACCAGGACCAAGGCGAACTCGCCAGAGGCATCAAGCCCAGATATGCGTGCGGGCCCGCGTCCGGTGGCATTCAGGCCACGGGCGCGGGCCCGCCATTGCGTCCTCATAGGCGTCCGCCCCTCAGGGAGAGGCGCTGCCGGGGGCATGTCCCTATGCGGTCTGCCCCTCCAGAAGCGGGGTCATCTGCCCCTGCGAGAAGATCGTCACCTTGTGCATGGCGCGGCTGAGGGCGGTGTAGAGCCTGCGCCGCGAGAGCGCCGTGTCGGGGTACACCTCTTCCTGCGCGTCGGGGATGATGACGTGGTCAAACTCGAGGCCCTTGGCCAGCGCGAGGTCCATCACCACCACGCCGCTGGCAGGCAGGGCGTCGCCGCGGTGGATGCTTGCCACCTTGTCACCCAGCTGGCGGTGCAGCCAGCTGCGTCGCGCCTTCTCGGCCGTGACGATGGCCGTGAGGCCCTCCTGCCCGCAAGCCTCCTCCACGGCCTCGCGCAGCGCCGCGAGGTACGCGTCGCGATCGTCGAACGAGCGCATGACGGGCACGACGCCGGGCCTGCGCACCGAGCTCAGGCTGATGCGCTCCTCCTCGTCAAGCAGCGACGCGAACAGCTCGGTGATCTCAGGCGACGAGCGGTAGCTGGTGCGTAGCAGGCACTCCTCGATGTCGCCGTGCGTCTGCGTAAACAGTTCCTTTACCTGATCGAAGGTGGCCGTGCCCTCGTAGATGGCCTGATGCTCGTCGCCCAGCAGCAGGAAGTGCGCGCGCGTGAAGTAGCGCGCCAGCACCATGAGCTGAGTCACGGTGTAGTCCTGCACCTCGTCGATCATCACGTAGCGGGCGTCGCGCTCGGGCGAGCCCGTGATCAGCAGCTTGAGGTACAGCCACTCCGCCGCCGAGAGCGCCTTGGCGCCTAGCATGCGCATGCCGATGCGGTCGACGCGCAGCCATGAGCCGCGCTCGATCAGGTCGTGCGCCTGCTCAAACTTGTGGCGGGCATATTGCTCGGTGTAGGACACGAGGTCCTCCTCGTCGACGGCGTCCACCGTGCGCCCGAATATCTCCACCTGCTCGTCGACGTCAAGCCCCAGCAGCTCCTCCTGCAGCTCGTCGTCCTTGGCCAGCTGCGCCAGCCGGCGCTCCACCTTCTCGTGAAGGTCGTCCTTCACGAGGGTGGCAAGGCGCGGCCCCACGCTGAACTGCGAGGCAAACTTGTTTACCGAGGCCTTCACCTGGAAGGGCTTCAGCAGCTGCACGCCCTCCACCGAGATGCCGCGCAGGTCGTCCTCCTCAAGCTCCAGCGAAGGCAGCAGGCTCTCAAGGCGCCGCAGCTCATTGGGGCTGGTGGCGGCGCCATCCGAGCGCTCCGAGAGTCCCTGCTGCTCCATGAAGCTGGCCCAGGTGAAGGTTTGCGGGTTGGCCTCGCCCAGCGAGGGAAGCACGTGGTCGATGTAGCTCTCGAACACCGAGTTGGGGGTGAACAGGTACACCTGGCTGGGGGACAGCGTCTCGCGCTGCCGGTACAGCAGAAACGCGATGCGCTGCAGCATCACCGAGGTCTTGCCGCTGCCTGCGATGCCGTTCACCAGAAGTGCCGGCACGTCGTCGTGCCGCACCACCTGGTTCTGCTCACGCTGGATGGTGGCGGTGATGGCCTGCAGCTTCTCGGAGTGGTGGCGCTTCAGCGCCCCCAGAAGCAGCGAGTCCTCGATGGCCACCGTGGTGTCGAAGTACATGTTCAGCTTGTCGCGAGTGATGTCAAACTGGCGCCGCAGCTCGAGGTTGACGGTGCGCAGCTTGCCGTCCACCAGGTAGGAGGTCTGGCCCATCTCCTGGTTGTAGTAGGTCTCGGCAACGGGGCTGCGCCAGTCAACGATGAGGGGCGTCTTGTGCTCGTCGGTGATGCCTGCGGCACCGATGTAGATGTCGCGCGCCGGCCGGCCGGGGCGCATCTGCAGGCGCACCTTGGCAAAGTAGGGCCGCATCAGCAGCAGCAGGATGCGGCGCAGCTTGTCCACCGAGTAGTCGTGGTACTGGTTGTAGGTGTCGATGACGCTGTTGAGGGTCTCGATGGCGGCAAGCGTCTCCATCGTCTCGTCGGCGCCTACGAAGTCGAGCGAGACCTCCTCGCTCATGTCGATGAGGTCCTGCGCCATGCCCTTCTGTCGCACGTCGAGGTCGGCGTTCAGCTCGTCGCGCATCTCCAGCAGCGTGGCGTAGATTTCGCTGAGGTGGCGCTGCTCCTCGAGGAACGTTTCGTCCATGGTCTCTCCCAAGCTCGCGAAAACCGTGACGTTTAATGGTACGCGACTTTGGGTGGGCAAGACAAGCGCAAAACGAGAGGGGCCAGGCGGGAGACGTCCCGTCCTGGCCCCTGCGAAGTTCGTGCGACGTGGCTACGCGATGCCCAGCGAGCGGTACGAGGGGTCGCTCAGCTTCTGCAGGCTGATGGCCATCTCGCCTAGGTATACGCGCTCGATGTAGTCGTCCACCACGTAGAGGGGCGGAATGTGCTGCTCGGGAAAGCGCTCGGCCAGCGCATCGTGCAGCCGGCCCATGTCGTCGACGGTGTCCACGCCTAGGTAGATGGCCTCGGGTGCCGTGAGCGCGATGCTGATGGCGCACACGTCACGCGTCAGCTGGAAGAGGCCCTCGTCGCTCCAGAGCGCGTCCTCGTAGGGCATGTCAAGGCGCAGGAGGTCCTCGTAGTAGCGTGGCTCGCCGGCCAGGTTGCCGCGGCCCTTAAGCAGACGCCCGTCGATGATGGTGCCCAGCCCGCCGGCCTGGTGTCCGAAGGCGTGGCGGAAAAAGACCAGGCTCTCGTAGCTGTCCTGGCTCACGTAACAGCCCACTGCGGCGGCGTTGCAGTTGTTGTCCACGTAGGTCTTCACGCCAAAGCGCTGCTCGATGTGGCCGCGCAGGTCGAAGGTGCCCTCCACGATGCCCTCGAGCGTGACGGTGCCGCGGTAGGCAACGCCGGGCACCGCGATGCCGATGCCGTCAAGGTCGCTTACCGACACCCCCCGCGCAGGCAGGGTCTCGAGCAGGTCGATGATGTCGCGAAAGTCAAGCCTGGGCTTGCGCACGGCGCCTTCGCTGGTCACGTTGCCGTGGTCGAAGAGGCGATAGCCAAGCCGTGCCTGGTCGCGCAGCGTGAAGAGCGTGATGATCAGGATGCGCCGGTCGTTGGCAAGGTCGCGGGATGCGCGCAGGTTGCCCGTGGGCTCGTTCGTCTCCTGGACGTCGTGGAGGGCGTGCATCACCAGCTGCACCGCGGCCGCGGCATCAAAGCTGCCAAAGATCTTGCCCGGAATCTCGAACACCACTGCGTCGGGATGAGCCTCCATGATCTGCCGGCGCATGTGGCTTGCCTGTGGCGCAAGCAGCACGGCCGCCCAATCGCCGCCGGGCTGGAGCGCCTGCACGATGGGCATGGCGGTGAAGTCGTAGTTCAGCGACAGCGCGATGGCCACCTCGCCCATCTTCGAGGCGAAGAGCGTGGTGGTAAGAGCCGAGGTGCAGCACAGAAGGACGTGCACCGCCTGGTGCTCCTCCTCTTCCTCGAGAGATTCCGTCATCTCGTCGAAGAGCTCCTTGGCGCGGTCGAGATCGTCCAGTAGGACGTGCAGGAAGAAGATGGACTCGCCGTCGATGATGCGCGTGACGCGATACTCCGCGATCTCGAATCCCTCGTCGAACGGGGGATAGATGTTGACCTCCGCAATCGCGGTGTCCAGGGCGATGCGAATGTGGCTGTCGTCGACAGCCGTGGGATACCTCCCGCAGACCTGCTGCGACAGTACCCAGTCCCTGAAGATTGTCCCGTTAGGGTCCATGCAAACTCCCCGCGTTGCCTCCGTGCGCCGCGTCCGGCCTAGATGAGGCCGAGGTGCTTGAACGCGTTGAAGAGGCCGTCCTCGTCAACGTCGTCGGTGATGTAGTCGGCTGCGGCCTTGATCTCGGGGCCGCCGTTGCCCATGGCCACGTTGTAGGCGCACAGCTCGAACATCGAGAGGTCGATCTTGGCGTCGCCGAACGAGATGGTGTCGGCTTGGTCGGCGCCCAGATGGGCCAGCAGCACCTCGATGGCGTGCTTCTTGGTGATGCCCCTGGGGCCAAGGTCGCCAAACAGCGCCTGCTCGTCCTTGCCACCCCAGGTGTTGGCCTCCATGTCGGGGAACTCCACCTTCGAGTCGAGGTGGTCCTGGTAGGTGGACAGGATGAAGCTCACCTTGTTCACGTCGTCGCGATACAGTGCCTCGCCCTGCAGGTGAATCATCGAGTTGACGAAGCCCTGGCCTGCCGACTCGGCCGCCTCCTCGGGGGCGCCCTTGCCCATGGCGTACTTCTTCATGGTGGAGGGAGCCTGGATGGCAAACCAGTCGTTGTAGTACATGCCGCTGTTGGCCTCCAGATAGAAGCCCAGGTGGCGCTCGTTGCACCAGTCGACGATGTGGCGAACCTGCTCCACCGTGAGGGCCTGGTGCATGACCACCTGGCCGTCGTCCTCCACGTAGCCGCCGTTGGCGCCGATCATGCCATCAAGGTCGGGCAGGTCGCGCTGGGCGATTTCGGCCTTTGAGCAACCCGTGCAGATGTACACCTTGTGGCCATTCGCGCGCGCCAGGCGCACGGCCTCCTTGGCCGACTCGGGGCACTCGGCGTCGTAGTTGATCAGCGTGCCATCCACGTCCAGAAACACGATCTTGCTCATGGCGTCTCCCTTATGCTCGAAACCATCCGGCGATGTCCCTCATGCTAACATGACGTGCATGAATCTTGTCACCAGAGTGTGAGCTTTGGTGACGTGCATTAGGGAGGTCGCGAATGGCTGGTGGCGGGAACGACTGGAACTCGTTCATGCAAAGCAGGCTGGCGCGCATCGTGCTTAACGGGGTGTGCGCCGTGATGACCGCGTCGTATGCGATCGACGCGGTGCGCGAGCTGCTGTCCGGTGGCTCTCCGATGATGATCGAGCAGATTGGGACGACCGGCTACTACGCGCTTACCATCGCGCGTCTGCTGGTGTGCGTGTGGGTGTCGGTGGTGTTCACCCGCGCCACGCTGAAGGTGATGCGGGAACAGGATGACGAGCGCTAAACAGGCGCGAAGGGGGAATGATGGCCAAGCTGTACTTCCGCTATGGGTCGATGGGCAGCTCCAAGACGGCGAATGCCCTGATGGTTGCCTACAACTACCAGGAGAAGGGGCAACGGGCGCTGCTTGCCAAGCCCTCGCTTGACAACCGCGACGGCGACGGCGTGATGGCTTCGCGCATTGGCCTGTCGCGCCCCTGCATCTCGGTTGAGCAGCTGGTGGCCATGGGCCGCGACGAGGTGTGCCAGTACGACTGCGTGATCGTCGACGAGGCGCAGTTCTGCACCAAGGAGCAGGTGGCGCGGCTCACCGACATCGTGGATGACTTCGGCGTGCCGGTCATCTGCTACGGGCTGCGCACCGACTTCCAGCGCAACCTCTTCGAGGGGTCTCTATGGCTGCTTGCCTGGGCCGACAAGATCGAGGAGGTCAAGACCGTGTGCTGGTGCGGGCGCTCGGCAACGTGCGTGGCGCGCTTCGACGAGGACGGCGTGATGGTAACCGAGGGAAGCCAGGTGCAGCTGGGCGGCAACGACAGCTATACCAGCGTGTGCCGCAAGCACCACAAGCTGCGGATGATTCGCGCGCCCCGTGATGGCGAGGAGGCGAGTTCGCGATGAACGCGCTGGTGCTTCAGTCAGACTTCGGCCATGCCGATGGTGCCGTCAGCGCTATGTACGGCGTGGCGCTCGGCGTGTCGCCTGCGCTGCGCATCTGCGACCTCACGCATGAGATACCCCAGTACGACATCTGGGAGGCCTCGTACCGCCTCATCCAGACGGTGAGCTATTGGCCCGAGGGCACCGTGTTCGTGAGCGTGGTCGACCCGGGCGTGGGCTCGGACCGGCGCTCCATCGTGGCCAAGACGGCCAATGGGCGCTACGTGGTCACGCCCGACAACGGCACGCTTACGCACGTGAGGCGCATGATGGGATTATCCGAGGTGCGCATCATCGACGAAGAGGTCAACCGCCTGGAGGGCTCGTCCGAGAGCTACACCTTCTACGGGCGCGACGTGTATGCCTACACGGGCGCGCGGCTTGCTGCGGGCGTCATCGACTTCGAGGGCGTCGGGCCGTCCGTTGACGTGGAGAGCTTGGTTGAGCTGCCGGTCGTTGAGGCCACCCTCGACGGCGAGCGGGTTTGCGGCACCATCGACGTGCTGGACGTGCGCTTCGGAAGCCTGTGGACCAACATCTCGCGCGAGCTGTTCGCGCGCTTGGGTGTGGACTACGGCCAGCGCGTGGAGGTTACCATCGAGAACGGCACGCGCGTGCTGTACAAGAACTTCCTCACCTATGCCCGCAGCTTCGCCGACGTGTATGTGGGCGAGGCGCTGGTGTACGTGAACAGCCTGGACTGCATGGCGGTGGCCATCAACCAGGGCAGCTTTGCCGCAGCGTACGGCATCGGCACGGGCGTGAACTGGACGATTGCGCTGCGTCGTGCTCCGCGGCTGGTGTACGAATAGGCTGGGCGGCCGGGACGGCGGGACAGTGCGGCGCGGACAGTGGGGACGTAGCACTTTGTCCGCGACCGATGGCCGGACAAAGTGTTACGTCCCCACTGTCCCCGCCGGCCGGACAAAGTGCTACGTCCCCACTGTCCGCGCCTCTCGCTGTTCGTCGAAATCGGAAAGGAATTGATGCAATGAGTGGTCACGACAAGCCCATCCTGGTGTTCCAGACCGACTTCACCTATGCCGAAGGGGCAGTAAGCTCCATGTATGGCGTGGTGAAGAGCGTCGACCGCGAGCTCGAGATCTTCGACGGCACGCACTACATCCCGCGCTACGACGCGTGGAGCGCGAGCTACCGCCTGTACCAGAGCCTGCCCTTCTGGCCTAAAGGCACCATCTACGTGAGCGTGGTCGACCCCGGCGTGGGCACGTCGCGCCGCGCCTGCATGGCCAAGACCGCGAGCGGCCACATCGTGGTGACGCCCGACAACGGCGCCCTCACGCACCTCGCGCGCTACGTCGGCATCACCGAGGTGCGCGAGATCGACGAGGCCGTCAACCGCAACCCCAACACGCGTGGCACGAGCGTCTTCCACGGTCGCGACCTCTTCGGCTACGCAGCGGCGCGCCTTGCGAGCGGCATCATCACCTGGGAGGAGGTTGGTCCCACCTATCCCGTGGACCAGATTGTCTGCCTGCCCATGGCCGAGCCTAAGCAGAACGAAGGCCTGCTCACAGGCATCGTCGACATCATCGACCCCAACTTCGGCAATGCCTGGACCAACATCCCGCAGGAGCTCTTCGAGCAGGCGGGCGTCGCCTATGGCGACCTGCTCCACCTCACGGTGCACCATGGCGACGAGCTTGTGCTCGAGGCCGACCTGCCCCTCTGCCGCACCTTCGGCGAGGTGGGCAAGGGCGAGCTGCTTGCCTACACCAACGAGCTCATGAACGTCTCGTTCACCATGAACCAGGCGAGCATCGTCGAGCGCTATGGCATCGGCTTCGGCGGTGACTGGACCGTAGAATTCAGGAAGGTGCGGCAGTGAAGCCCACGGTGGTGTTCCAGACCGATTTCGGTAGCGGTGGGGGAGCGGTGATGGCGGGCGTGGTCCGCTCCATCGACCCCGAGGTGGGTACCTACGACTTCACGCACGACATCGAGCCCTACAACATCCGCGAGGCTGCCTACCAGCTCTCCACCGTGGTGCCCTACTGGCCTGCGGGTACGGTGTTCGTGAGCGTGGTGGACCCGGGCGTGGGCACGTCCCGCACGGCATGCGTCGCCAAGCTCGCGTGCGGCAGCTACGTGGCCACCCCCGACAACGGCACGCTTACCATGGTTGCGGGCGACATTGTCGAGATTCGCCGCATCGACGAGACCATCAATCGCCTGCCCGGCAGCGAGAACGTGCACATCTTCAACGGGCGTGACGTCTTTGCCTATACGGCGGGCCGCCTTGCCGCGGGCATCATCGGCTTCGATGGCGTGGGGCCTGCGTATCCCGTGTCCAAGATCGTGCGCCTCGCGCTCACCAACGTGGCGCCGCGGCTGGGCGAAGGTTGGGCAGAGGGAGGCGTCTACAACTTCGACGTGCCCTACGGCAGCGCCCGCATCAACATTCGCAACCTCGACTTCCAGCAGGTCGCGGGCTTCTCGTACGGCGACCTCGTGCACGTGCGCGTGACTGACGGCGACCGCATCGTCTACGAGGGACCTGCCCGCTACGCACGCACCTTCGGCGATGTGGAGGAGGGCGTGGCCACGCTTGTGGGCGACATCCAGCCCGGCGAGCGCCAGATGCTTCGCTTCAACACGGGCAACTTCATCCGCGAGTACGCGCCGGAGCTCGAGGGTGACCAGTCGCTTGCGGTGAACTACCGCTTCCGATTCGAGCGCGCGTTATGAGCATCGAAGTTGTGCCGATGACCTGCGAGGACGAGGCCCTAGGCAAGGCCTACGTCCATTGCGTGGCGTGGAAGCAGGCCTATCGCGGCCTGCTTGACCAGGCGTTCCTTGATACGCGCACGCTCGAGCTCTCGGAGGAGTTTGCGCTCAAGGCATACCATGCCGGCTTCAAGACGCTGCTCGCGAAGGATGGCGGGCGGGTTGTGGGGTTCGCCGACTATGGCCCCTGCCGCGACGAAGACCTCTCGGGTGCTGGCGAGGTGTATGCCATCTACCTGCTCGAATCGCATTATCGCCAGGGTATTGGCACTCTGCTCATGGGCGAGGCGCTAGCGCGCATGGAGGGGTATTCCCAAGTTGTCGTCTGGGTCCTGAAGGGCAATGACCGCGCAGCCTCGTTCTACCAAAGCTTCGGATTCGCCTTCGACGGCTGCGAGAAGACCCTCATGCTGGGTACCCCCGCCACCGATAGGCGCATGGTGCTCGTCAGGTAGCCAACGCGCGGCTTATCCGCATCAGTAAAAGAAACTCCCCGCAGGCCCAGTCAGCGCAAAGCTGGCAAGAGACCTGCGGGGAGCTGCGTCAGCTAATGGTGGCGTGGATCTGGGAACAGTGCCTAGATGCCCGACTCGTTGAGGTAGCGCTCCTGCTCGGGGGTGAGCACGTCGATGGCCCTGCCCATGAAGGCAAGCTTCTTGCGCGCCACGTCGAAGTCGACCTCCTCGGGCACGTCCATGAGCATTTCGCCAAAGGTGCCCTGGTGCTCCACGAGCCACTTGGCGGAGAGCGCCTGGATGGCGAAGCTCATGTCCATGATCTCGGCAGGATGGCCGTCGCCGCAGGCAAGGTTGACCAGACGGCCCTCGCCCAGCACGTAGATCCAGTTGCCGTTGGTCAGCTTGTAGCCCACGATGTTCTCGCGCATGTCACGGGTCTCCACGGCGTTGGCGCGCAGCCAGGCCATGTCAACCTCGCAGTCGAAGTGGCCGGCGTTGCAGCAGATGGCGCCGTCCTTCATCAGCAGGAAGTCCTCCTCGTCGACGACCTTCTCGCAGCCGGTGACGGTGATGAAGAAGTCGCCGAGCGGGGCGGCCTCGGCCATGGGCATGACGTCGAAGCCGTCCATGATGGCCTCGATGGCCTTCACCGGGTCGATCTCGGTCACGATGACGTGGGCACCCAGGCCCTTGGCGCGCATGGCCACGCCCTTGCCGCACCAGCCGTAGCCGGCCACGACGGCCGTCTTGCCGGCCACCACCAGGTTGGTGGTGCGGTTGATGCCGTTCCACACGCTCTGGCCGGTGCCATAGCGGTTGTCAAAGAAGTGCTTCATCTGGGCGTTGTTCACGCGCACCATCGGGAAGCGCAGCTTGCCCTCGCGGTTCATGGCCTCCAGGCGGATGATGCCCGTGGTGGTCTCCTCGCAGCCACCGATGATGGCGTCGATGAGCTCGGGATACTTGGTGTGCACGCGGTTCACGAGGTCGCCGCCGTCATCGATGATGATGTTGGGGCCAACGGCAAGCACGTCGTCGATGCAGCGCATGTAGTCCTCGTCGGAGATGGCGTGCCAGGCGTGTACCTCGATGCCCTCGGTGACCAGTGCGGCCACCACGTCGTCTTGCGTGGAGAGGGGGTTGGAGCCCGTGGCGTATACCTCGGCGCCGCCAGCCTGCAGCACCTCGCACAGATAGGCGGTCTTGGCCTCGAGGTGGATGGAGAGGGCGATCTTCTTGCCTGCGAAGGGCTTGGTGCGGCCAAACTCCTCCTTGAGCATGGTGAGCAGCGGCATGTTGCGCCGCACCCACTCGATCTTCTTCAGGCCGGACTCCGCTAGGCTGATGTCTCTGATCTCGCTTGCCATGGTGAGGTGCTCCAATCTTTGATGCAGTGTCCGCGTTGTGCGCAAGAGCCAGTCTAGGACATGTGCGTGGCCGATTCCAACAATCGGGGGTACGATTCCACGCAACCAGAATTGGCACACAAGCGTGAGGCTGACGCTGATGGCGGCGGTCAGCCGGCGGCCGTGCCTCACGGGTTCGTCTCCGGCGTTCCTGCTCCTTTCGCCGATGCCGGCTCCCAGCTAGCGCCAAACCCAACCGCCCTGATACGAGAATGGAGACGGCACTGTAGACATCGCACGAACGGAGGGCGACATGGCACACTTTCCGAAGGACTTCCTGTGGGGCGGCGCGGTGGCGGCGCACCAGCTGGAGGGCGGCTGGGACCAGGGTGGCAAGGGAATGTCGATCGCAGACGTGATGACGGCCGGTGGCAATGGCATCCCGCGGCGCATCACCGACGGCATCGTGGAGGGCGAGAACTACCCCAACCATGATGCCATCGACTTCTATACGCACTACCGCGAGGACATCGCGCTGATGGGCGAGATGGGCTTCAAGGCGTTCCGCACCTCCATCGCCTGGACGCGCATCTTCCCCAACGGCGACGACGCCGAGCCCAACGAGGCCGGCCTGGCCTTCTATGACGACATGTTCGACTGCTGCCACGAGCACGGCATCGAGCCCGTCATCACGCTGCAGCACTTTGAGATGCCCTACCATCTGGCCACCGAGTACAACGGCTTTGCTGACAAGCGCTGCATCGACTTCTTCGAGCGCTTTGCCCGCGTGTGCTTCGAGCGTTACAAGGGCAAGGTCAAGTACTGGATGACCTTCAACGAGATCAACAACCAGTCCGCCGCCCCCATCGCGCACCACATGCTGCAGGAGGGTGCCGTGCTGGACATTGGCGACAAGCCTGAGCAGCTCATGTACCAGGCATCCGTCAACGAGCTCATCGCCAGTGCCAAGGCCGTCAAGGCGTGCCACGAGATCGATCCCGACGCCATGATCGGCTGCATGATTGCCTTCTGCCCGCTCTATGCGCACAGCTGCGATCCCAAGGACCAGATGGAGAAGACCTGGGCCGACCACAAGCGCTATTGGTACGCCGACGTGCATGCTAAGGGCCGCATCCCACAGTACATGTTCCGCTATTGGGAGCGCATGGGCTTTGACATCGACCTCTCTGACGAAGAGATCGATGTACTCAAGCAGGGCATTGTTGACTACATTGGCTTCTCGTACTACATGAGCTTTGCCGTGGCGGCGCGCGACGACAACACCGACTTCAACTTCTACGAGGCGGGCATTCCGGGCCTGGAGAGCGTAGCTAACGACTTGGTGCCCAACGAGTACCTCAAGCTCACCGACTGGGGTTGGCCCATCGACCCGCTGGGCCTGCGCTATGCGCTCAACTGGTTCACCGAGCGCTACGACCAGCCACTCATGATTGTTGAGAACGGCTTTGGTGCGTACGACAAGGTGGGCGAGGACGGCATGGTGGATGACTCCTACCGTATCGACTACCTGCGCGAGCACATCAAGTGCATGATGGACGCGGTTGAGAAGGACGGCGTTGACCTTTTGGGTTACACCATGTGGGCACCCATCGACATCGTCTCTGCATCTTCTGGCGAGATGGACAAGCGCTACGGCTTTATCTACGTGGACAAGAACAACGCCGGCGAGGGCACGCTGGCCCGCAGCCGCAAGAAGAGCTTCTACTGGTACCAGCGCGTGATCGAGACCAACGGCGCCGACCTGGGCTAGAGGGATTGCCGTCCAGACACGGGGAACGCGGACACTGGGGACGTAGCACTTTGTCCGGGATAGTAGGCGGGTGGTTGCGGCCGCACGCCTACTCGTGAGAGCGAAGAAGCAGGATGCAGTTGATGGCCGCAAAGAGGTAGTGGGCGTACTTCCCGGCCTGTACCTCGACGCGCCTTCCGTCACGGTAGGCGAGGACAAGCTGGCCCTTGTCCTCGCCGTCCTTGCCCATCCCAACGGACAGCAGGTCATCGTATGCGATGGGCTGCCTCGGGGTGCCGGGCTCATTGAGGTCGGTGGCAAAGCTGTCCACGGCAAAGCTCTCCTGGGCAAGCAGCATGCCCCCCTTGCCGGACTGGATGCTGGTCGGATCCATGAGGTACACGACGTCGCTCACCAGAAGACCGGGGGCATACCGGTGGAACGCCCCTAGGAACGCGTCGGTTCCCACGGTGTGCTGCGTCTTCCAGTCGGGAACCTTCTCGCCAAAGAGGATGTGGCTGGAAACCGTGTCCGCCACGCTCTTCACGAGGGCGTACGATGATCCAGGGGCATCCGCGTCGTCGCGCGAGGGAACTCGCTCGAGGTAGTACCTGAGCAGCTCTGCATTGCGGTCTGTGACTTGGCCGCTCGCGGCAAGGCTGGACAGCCGATCGTTGCAGGTCAGGTCTGGCTTTTGGCCGGACGCCTTGCGCCTCTCGTAGTCATCGTGCGCGAGCTGCTTGAGATACTCGATTATCTCGTAGACGCAATCGTAGCCAGCGTCAACACGGGAGGGCAACGAAATCCAGAACGGAAGCAGGTCGACCTCAACCTGGCTCAGCCCGGACTCTTGGTCGTCAAGCAGCAGCACCAGGTTCAGGAAGCTCACGAAGTGCCCCTCGGGAATGGGCGCCAGGTCGGTGTGCTTGGACCTATAGAGCTTGGTGATGAAGGTGCGCAGGAAGGGCAAGAGGTCCTTGACTCCCAGGCTCTCGACGATCTCGCTGGTCATTTCATCGTCGGCGTCCAAATCGTCTGCGCTCAGGACCACCTTCAGGTCGACGATGGAGCTGATTGACTGGGCGAGGGGCATCGGTGCCTTGGGGAGGGCCCAGAGCCCACGCTGCTCATCCACCTCGAGGATGGGGACGCTGCGCCTCTTGCCAACGCAGAACGTCTTGGTGGCCACGAAGGAGTCCCTGTAGGTCGCGGCAAGCTCGTCGCGCACTTCCATATGCCGCTTGAGCTGCGTGGTGGTCATGCTCGCGAGCTGGTCCCTGCTCACCGACAAGGAGACGCTCTTGAGGCAATCGGTGCAGAGGTAGAGGCTCTCGTCCTTGGTGCCCTGGTAATAGGAGTAGCTGCCCTTATGCTTGCCGCAAAGCACGCATGTCCACGCCTGCTGCTGTTCTTCTGCCATGAAGATGCCCCTTCCTCGTTGGCCTAGCTTCCATACTAGCCTGCGAAGGACAATGGGGACGTAGCTTTTTGTCCGTGAGGGAGGGGTGGGGGGTCGGACAGAAGCCTACGTCCCCGCTGTCCAGCCGAGGCTCTCCACGAAGCTCTCTATCTGGGCATTCACGAACTCGGGTGCATCCACGTTCGAGTTGTGCCCGGCGCCGGGAACCCACACGAGAGGAATGCCCTCGCCCGCGCTCCACTTGCGGTTGAACGGCTTCACATCGCCCGCGTGATCCCTCTCGCCACAAAGCAGGAGCGCGGGGCAGTCGATGTCGTACGCCCGACCGGACTCGACCGCGTCGGCAAGGATCCTGTAGCCGTGCGCCGCGAGGTCCACGTACTCGCGCTTGGAGAAGCCGTCCATGAAGGCGCGCATGTTCGAGCGGCCGCGCGCGGTGGTCGCGGCGCCCCACGTTCCCCAAGGCTTGAGCATCGCCCAGGGAATTGCCTGGTACATGCCCTTGGTATGGCGCAAGGCCTTGACCTCCCACGTGGGGTAGTACTTCCGCTTGAGCGGCGCGGAGTCGATTGCGACGAAGCCAGCGGCCTTGCTTGGGAAGAGGTCCAGGAACGCCTGGGCGACGTAGCCGCCCAGCGACTGGCCCACGAGGACGGGGTGCCCAACGCCCTCGGCCTGCAGAATCTCCTGGAGGATGCGTGCGAGGTCGTCCATCATGAAGTCAAGCAGGAACGGGCGTGACTCGCCGTGCGCCGGTGCGTCCCATGCGAGGCAGTTCGCCCTGCCCGAGAAGTGCGCAAGCTGCGCGTCGAACAGCGTGTGGTCCGCCGTGAGCCCGGGGAGGAACACGAGCCACGGCGCGGTAGGACCCGCCGTGGCGTCCACCCAGTAGGCCACGCTTCCGCCTCGTGCGTCAAACGACTTGCGTGTGCTATGTCTGCCCTCGCAATCCATGCCCTCAGTATACGTATTTACATGAGTTGGACAAGGAGAGCTCGCTCAAGGCAAATTACGCACGATTCAAATCATTGTGGGTAATTCTGCCGACAAGGGGAGCTCCGACTATACGGGTGGGGCCATGCGCGAAGCACCAGCGAGCTCACGTGGGAACCCCTCCGTCCGCAGTGGCCGTCCTCATGCGCCGCATGCGGCAAGAAACTCCTGCTCAAGCTCGTGTGCTTGGCGCCTGCGCACGTCTTCGGCAAGAAGCTTCGAGCGCGCGGTGCTGCCCATGGTGCGGGGGAGTGCCAGCGTCTTCAGCCGCCGCTCGATGGCCAGGACCTCGTCGGGACCCTCGACGCCAAAGTAGCTGCGCACGAAGGTGGCCCAAAGGCGGTCGAGCGCCTCGAGGGACATGCCGGTCAGGCGTTGGGCCCCGCCAGGGCGGCGTGCGGCGATGCGCAGCACGTGGAAGGTGCCGGCAAGGTCGATGTCGGGGCTGCCCATGGAGGCGTCGCCCATGTCGATGAGCAGCAGCTCGCCGTCGGGCATCACCATGATGTTGGCGGGGTGGAAGTCGCCGTGCACAAAGGTGTCGGCCGTGCCGAAGTCGTCCACGAACTGCCTGAGCAGCTCGATGGTGCGGGCGGCGTACAGGCCGCTGCGCTCCGCGACGTCAACCCAGTTGTGGAAGATGCCGCGCGCGTCGGGCAGCTGCCCGTCCTCGAAGTGCGTGCTGTGCAGCACCCGCAGCAGACTCGCCATGCTGGTGGCGTACTCGTCCAGGCGATCAGGCTGGGCGGTGACGGCCTCCCCGAGGGTCTGGGCGTCCACGAACTCGTATATGATGCCGTGCTCCTCACCCACGCGCACCGTCTCGAAGGGGATGGCCGAGGGAATGCCGTGGATGAATGCCTGGCGCGCGGACTGGCGCTCCCGCTCAAGCTTGTCGAGGGGGCTAGCCTCGGGCGGGTATACCTTGATGATGCGTTCGGAGTCCAGGCGGTATACCCGCCCGAAGGCGCCGGCGCCAACCTGCCTCAGTCCCTTGATGCTCTGGTTGCGCATCAGCCTGGTTGTGGGCACGATCTCGGCAACGCCGGTCGTCTCCAGCACCTCATAGACCGAGGGGGTGACGTTGACCATGCGCACGTCGGCGCTGCGTGCGTGCAGGCGCATGACGATGCGCAGGCCGGCGCTTGAGAGGAAGGAGAGCGAGGTGCAGTCGAGGCGTATCTGCGTGGGGGAGAACCTGGCCACGAGAGCGCCGATGGCATCCTCAGCATCGAAGGCGTTGGTGGCGTCGATGCGCCCCTCGAGGAAGATGGTGAGCGTGCCGTCGCTATAGGTGTGTCGCATGGTGGCCCCTTGCCTCGCGTCCGGAGGCGCGTCCGCCTGCCCTGTGCGTGCGGGCGCCGACCTCGTCACTTGCAAGCATAACCCAACCGTGTTTATTGGATATGCTGGTGTTGTGCGGCTTGCGACCATGGGGGTGCCTCATCATGGACACGAGGTTCAACGACGAGCTCAGGCAGTGGTATGTGGAGAACGCGCAGCCGCGCCGAGCCCAGCGTGGTGGCAGGGTGCGCATCTCTGCGCTGACGTACCGAGCCCTCGTGGATGACTGGGTGGAGCGCGAGCTTGCCTGCCCGCGCTGCGGTGCTCGGGCGCTGGTGAGGCGACCGCCGGTGCGCGAAGAGGACGAGGTCGCAAACTGCGACTGTCAGGCATGCGGGAGTGAGTTCTACCTCATCGATGCTTACCTCCCCATGCGAGGAAGGGCACACTGCAACTCCTACCGAGGCATGCTTGGGTGTATCGAGGCTGGTACCACGCCCGACGTGATGTGCCTGCAGTATGACCGCGAGGCATCTGGGGTGATAGACCTCTTCGTGGTGCCGGGAACTTGCCTCCGCAAGGAGCACCTTGCGTTGGGCATAATGGGCGAGCCGGAGGAGGGCCACGACACTTGGTGCGACATCGAGATCGGCCGGCTGCGCCACGAGCTAGAAGACGGGGCTATCGTCGACATCCTGCGCGAGGGAAGGCAGATTGGTTCCAACGAGGTGGTTCGGCGAATGCACGAGGCGGATGCCCTCGGTTGAGGGCCTTAGGGTTGCAAAGGGGATGCTCCCTTTTGGTGCGGTCGCGCCGCGAGAGCTAACTACCCCTGCAGCCCCAGCCGAGCGCAGATGCGCGCGATCTCGAACCGCACGCGCTCCTCGTCAACGGTCAGCAGCTCGCGGTTGCGCAGCACGATGCGGCCGTCGATGATGACGTCGCTCACCTCGCTGCCGCTTGCGGAGTAGCACAGCGCCGCCACGGCGTTGTTCAGTGGCGTGAGCGACGGCGCATCCAGGTCAAGCAGCGTGATGTCGGCCTTCTTGCCTACCTCGATCGAGCCGATGGGCAGCCCCAGCGCGGTAGCGGCGTTGCGCGTGGCCATGCTCAGCACCTCGTCGGCCGAGACGCACTGCGGCGTGTCGTGCGTGCCCTTGTGGATGAGTGCGAGCAGCCCCATCTCGCGGAACATGTTCTGCGCGTTGTTGGAGGCGGCGCCGTCGGTTCCCAGGCACACGTTGATGCCTGCAGCCATCATCTCGGGCACCGGGGCGAAGCCGTTGCCCAGCTTCATGTTGGACGCGGGGTTGGTCACCACGCTCACCCCGTGCTGGGCAAGGATGGCCCGGTCCGACTCGCTCACGCGGATGCAGTGCGCGGCGATGGTGGGCGCCTCGAAGATGCCCGCGTCGCGCACGTACTCAACGGGCGTGCAGCCGTGGTCGCGCAGCATGTTGTCGCTCTCGTCCTGCGACTCTGCGATGTGGATGTGGATGCCCATGCCCTCCTCGCGGGCAACATCGGCAATCATGCGCAGGTAGTTGGGCCCGCAGGTGTAGGGGGCGTGGGGTCCAAGGCGGAAGGTGAGGCGGCTGCAGTCGGCGTTCTCGCGGCGGGCCGCCATGGTCTGGGCCAGACGGAAGTCGTCGCGGTCGTAGGCGTCTCCCTGCAGGCCGCGGGCCAGCACGGCGCGCATGCCGCTCTCGCGCGTGGCGCGGGCAATCTGGTCGACGAACATGGGCATGTCGTTGAAGCACGTGGTGCCGGTGCGAATCATCTCGACCTGCGTGAGCAGCGCGCCCCAATAGGCGTCCTCGGGCTCGAGGCGGTCCTCGATGGGCACGACGGTCCCAAAGAGCCAGTCGGTAAAGGCGAGGTCATCCGCCGCGTTGCGCATCATGGACATGTAGGTGTGAGTGTGGGCGTTCACCAGGCCGGGGATGGCCAGGCGCCGCGTGCCGTCGATGGTCTGGGTGGCAACGAAGCCCTGCGGCTCCTCGTCGATGCCGGCAATCTGGTTGCCTTCCACGTACAGGTCGTGGCGGGCGACGGCATGGGCCTGCCCCGCTGGCAGGACGGCAAGGACGTTTCTGATGAGCAAGCCCATGGGGGCCTCCTTCGTGTTGGTGCCGCGGCCAAGGCGGCTTGCGGGAGATGGCATGGTGATGACCAAGATAGCACGTCGGCGGCATGTGGATGGTGCCCGACAAAGTCGCAGGAGCAGGCATTCTCACCATCGACAAGGTGCCTAAAGCGCTACTATTAGCGCGTGTCTTTTTTGCAGGGGAGAGAAAGGAACCCACCCATGAACCTGAATGTTACCCGCCGTCAGATGCTTGGCCTCAGCGCCTCCGCCATCGCTGCCCTTGGCCTCGCTGCCTGCGGCGCCAGCAGCGACAGCGCCGACGGCGGCGAGGCTGCGGCCGACGCCTCCGACGTCAAGACCCTCACCTTCGAGCCCGGCAAGCTCACCGTGGCCACCGGCAACCCCGCATGGGAGCCCTGGGTCATGAACGACGACCCCGAGTCCGGCGAGGGCTTCGAGGCCGCGCTCATCTATGCGCTGGCTGCCCAGATGGGCTTCGCGGCCGACGAGGTCGTGTGGACCCGCACCGAGTTTGACGAGGCCTGCGCTCCTGGCGACCACGATTGGGACATGAACATCCAGCAGGTCTCCATCAACGACGACCGCAAGAAGGCCGTTGACTTCTCGCCTGCGTACTTCGTTCCCACCCAGGCCCTGATCGTGCGCGGCGACGGCAAGTATGCCGGCGCCACCACCTGCGCCGAGTTTGACGGCGCCACCATCGCCGTCATGGTGGGCACCACCGCCGACGAGTTCGTCTCTGCCGCCATGCCTGGCGCCAAGATCGAGTACTTCAACAACAACTCCGACGCCGCTGCCGCCGTTACCTCCGGCCAGGCCGACGGTCTCGTGACCGACACCCCGCAGGCCGTGTACATGGCCGAGTCCGAGCAGGTTGAGGGCGGCATCGTCGTGGGCCAGATCCCCGATTCCTCCGACGCCGGCCTGGGCATCACCCTGCCGCTGGGCTCTGCCCTCACCCCGTTCGTGACCGACGCCATGAACGCCATCCTCGACGACGGCACCGTCCAGGGCCTCATCGACACCTGGCTGAAGGCCTACACGAGCGACATTCCCGTGCTTGCCTAAGCACCTGATTGACCGACGCGGGGCGAGGGGGAGACTCCTCGCCCCGCGTCACTGTTGGCCAACAAGTTGGCTGCCCACGTATTCCACGCACCCGAGCACAAAGGTGGTCTGAGGATGCCAAACCGCACTAACTACGACGTGAGCTCCGTCGAACGGGAGCGCGAGGAGTATCGCAAGCAAGAGCGCACGCGGTCGGTGGTTACCAGCATCAGCTCGTCGCTTGCCCTCGTGGCCCTGGTCGTGGTCACGCTGCACTTCTCGCCCGGCTGGCCGCGCGTCAAGGAGTCGTTCTTCTCGGCCGAGTACTTCGCGCAGGCGTGGCCGCAGGTGGTGGAGGGCCTGTGGCTTAACATCCGCGTGCTGGGCGTCGCGCTGGTGGGCGTGGCCATTCTGGGCATGTCGCTTGCCCTCGTGCGCATGACCACGTCGGCGGTGATGTTCCCGCTGCGCGTGCTCGCTCGCTTCTACACCACCATCATGCGCGGCATCCCCATGATCGTGGTGCTGTACCTCATCGGGTTTGGCATCCCGGGCCTCAAGCTCTTCGGGCGCATCGACAAGGCGGTGCTGGGCACCATAGCCGTCGTGATGAGCTACTCGGCCTACATCGCCGAGGTGCTGCGCGCCGGCTTCGAGGACGTGCACCCCTCCCAGCGCGCCTCGGCGCGCTCGCTGGGCCTCACCACGGGGCAGACCATGTGGTACGTCATCATCCCTCAGGGCATCCGCAAGATTGCCCCGGCCCTCATGAACGACTTCATCTCCATGCAGAAGGACGTTGGCCTCATCTCCACGCTGGGTGCCGTCGACGCGGTGCGCGCCGCGCAGATCGTGGTGGCCAAGACCTACAACTTCACGCCGTACGTGGTGGCCAGCATCCTCTTCATCCTGATGAGCGTGCCCTTCATCCTTCTGAACGACTGGTATTCCGAGCGTCTCCGCAAGCGCGAGCAGACGGGAGGCATGGTCTGATGTCAGCCGAGTACACCCTTGACACCGATTCCCGCTTTGGCGAGAAGGTCCTGCGCCTTGACAACGTGGTAAAGCGCTTCGGCGACCTCACCGTGCTCGACCACATCTCGTTTGACGTGCGCAAGCACGAGACGGTGGCGCTGCTGGGCCCCTCCGGCTCGGGCAAGTCCACGGTGATGAAGTGCATCAACCTGCTGGAGCAGGTCAACGACGGCCAGATCTGGCTGGGCGACACCGACCTCACCGACCCACGCGAGAACCAGGACGCCATCCGCTCGCGCATCGGCGTCGTGTTCCAGCAGTTCAACCTGTTCAGCCACATGACGGTGCTGAACAACGTGACGCTAGCCGCTCGCAAGGTGCACCACTGGCCCCGCGAGAAGGCCGAGGAGAAGGCCATGGGCCTGCTCAGGCGCATCGGCATGGACCACAAGGCCAAGGAGTATCCTGACCGCCTCTCTGGTGGTCAGCAGCAGCGCGTGGCCATCTGCCGTGCGCTCATGATGGAGCCCGAGCTCCTGCTGCTGGACGAGATTACCTCGGCGCTCGACCCGCTGCTGGTGGGCGAGGTGCTGGAGATGGTGGGCGAGCTTAAGAGCCAGGGCGCCACCATCCTCATGGCCACGCACGAGATGAGCTTCGCCCACGACGCGGCCGACCGCATCGTGCTGCTGAGGGGCGGCCACATTGCCGAGAACGGCAGCCCCGAGCAGGTGATGGATAACCCCACCGACCCCGAGACGCAGGCGTTCTTCGCGGCATACAACCGCGTGTAGCCAAGGGGTTGCCGTACCGTGCCAAAAGGGGGTGCCCCTTTTGGCACCTTCGACCGTAAGGATGGCTGACATGGGCACCTATCTGGACCGCTCTCGCGAGCTGCGCGCCACCGCCGACCCTCACTACAACTGTGCGCAGGGCGTCTGCGTGCCCTTTGCCCAGCGGGCGGGCATGACCGACGAGCAGGTCTATGCCATGGCGCAGGGCTTTGGCCGCGGCATGGGCACCGGCAACGTGTGCGGCGCGTGCGTGGGTGGCGTCATGGCACTGGGCATGCTGGGCCTTGCCGACCGGTCCACCACCGCCGACCTCGTGCGTCGCATGACGGCCTCTCACGGGGGCGTTATCACCTGCGCGCAGCTGCTTCGTCGTTGCGCCGAGGCGGGCGAGGATCGACACGTGCACTGCGACAACATGGTGTTCGAGGCTGTCTCGCTTGTGGAGGAGTACCTAAAGCGCGCCGAGGAGGCTTAGGGCCAATCCTGCCTTTCTATGGCGGGGACTCCCCGGTTGGGACGTGGGTCGCAATGCGTCGGAAACGCGACGCCAGACGTCATCCTCGGCGCTATGATGGGATGCCTGCGCCACACGTCGTGGGGTGGAGAGGAAGGCGGCCGCATGCTGTATACCCCCGTCACGAAGATTGCCCTCAAGCTGTGCTACGAAGCCCACGCGGGCCAGCTTGACAAGTCGGGCCTGCCCTACGTGTTTCATCCCTTTCACCTTGCCGAGCAGATGCAGACCGAGCACGAGGTATGCGTGGCCCTGCTGCACGACGTGATGGAGGACACGCCGCTTACCGCCGACGACCTTGTGGCAGCCGGCATTCCGCAGGAATACGTGGGCACGCTCCGCCTGCTCACGCACGACAAGCGGGTGCCCTACCTCGACTACGTGCAATCGCTTGCGCATGACCCGGTGGCTCGCAAGGTGAAGATGGCCGACCTGCGCCACAACAGCGACCTTTCCAGGCTGAACCACCAGCCCACGTCCGCCGACCTGCGGCGCGTCGAGAAGTACCGTCAAGCTCTTGCGATTCTGGAAGCGCGGGGTGACGCATAGCCCGCCAGGTCACGTCGGCGGGCTCTCGCGCGGCGGCATCCGCCCGTGCACAGATGCGGGCCTTTGCGGCAGAATGGCCCCGCAGGCATGCGCGGCATTCCCGAAGGGGTATGCTCTTGGGCATGGACATGACCAAGAGAAAGGGGCCACCATGCAGCAGATTGCAGACGGCATCTTCTATATCGGCGTGAACGACCACGAGCTGGACCTCTTTGAGGGCCAGTACATCGTGCCCAACGGCATGGCCTACAACTCCTACGTCATCATGGACGAGAAGGTGGCCGTGATGGACGGCGTCGACGGCAACTTCGTCGACGAGTGGATGGGCAAGCTGGAGGCCGCCCTCGATGGCCGCACGCCCGATTACCTGGTAGTGCAGCACATGGAGCCCGACCACAGCGGCTCCATCCTCGCGTTCGTCGAGCGCTACCCTGAGGCCACCATCGTGGGAAGCGTTGGTGCCTTCAACATGATGCAGAACTACTTCGGCACCAAGTTCGAGGGGCACAACCTTGTGGTGAAGGATGGTGCCACGCTCTCGTTGGGCACCAAGGAACTCACCTTCCTGGCTGCGATGAACGTCCACTGGCCCGAGGTCATCTTTACCTACGACGCCACCGACAAGGTGCTGTTCACGGCCGACGCCTTCGGTAAGTTCGGCGCGCTTGACGTGGACGAGGACTGGGACTGCGAGGCACGCCGTTACTACTTTGGCATCGTGGGCAAGTTCGGGCCGTTCGTGCAGAAGGCGCTGGCCAAGGTGGATCAGCTTGACGTGCAGGTGATTTGCCCGCTGCATGGCCCCATCCTCTCGGAGGACCTTGGCCACTACCTGGGCCAGTACCGCACGTGGTCGGCCTACGAGGTGGAGACCCCGGGCGTGGTGATTGCCTACAGCAGCGTGTACGGCCACACCAAGGAGGCCGTTGAGCTGCTTGCCGCGAAGCTTAAGGAGAAGGGCTGCCCGCGCGTGGTGGTTACCGACCTTGCCCGCGACGACCAGGCCGAGGCCGTGGAGGACGCGTTCCGCCACGGGCATCTGGTGCTTGCCACCACCACCTACTGCGGCGGCATCTTCCCGGCGATGCACGAGTTCATCAGCCATCTGCTTGACCACGACTACCAGAAGCGCACGATCGCCTTCGTTGAGAACGGCTCGTGGGCCCCGGCGGCAACCAAGGGCATGAAGGCCCTGACCGACCAGATGAAGGGGATTACCTACGCTGAGCATGGCGTGACGGTGAAGGGCTCGCTCAATGACGCCTCCCGCGCGCAGATCGACGCACTTGCCGAGGAGCTGGCGGCGCAGTTCTAGCGCTGGCTGGCACTTCCTGCGCACCTAGGAGGGCGGCCCGGTGGCGATGTGCCTGCCACCGGGCCGCCCTTTTGCCCAAGCGGTCGCCCCGCGATAAGTCGTACTACACTATTCAGGCCGAACACGTCACCCAACCGAAAGGATCTCCCATGGCAAAGAGCAAGGACCACAAGAAGAAGCCCGCCCAGGACATCGTCGTGCCCAAGGCTGCCTCGGCAGACCTCGTGTGGCAGGGCGTGGACACGCAGCTGCCCTATCGCGCGACGGCGGGGCACGTCGACGTGCGCGCCGACGACGGCAAGCTCATCGGCAAGATGTTCTACCTGTCCTTCGTCGCCCTTCAGGACGGCGAGCCCAACCCGCAGCGACCGGTCACCTTCGCCTACAACGGTGGCCCTGGCAGCTGCAGCGTGCCCATTGACTTTGGTGGCATCGGACCCAAGCGGGTGCGCCCCAACGGCCTTGATCACATCCCTGCGTCCTCACCGCTCGAGGACAACCCGCACAGCATCCTGGACGCCACAGACCTTGTGTTTCTTGATGCGCTCTCCACTGGCTGGTCGCGCGTGGCCGAGGGAGTCGAGGACAAGCAGGTGTTTGGCATCGACGCCGACGCCGACTGCTTTGCGCGCGCCATCAGCGCGTGGCTGCAGGACAACGGCCGCTGGTCAAGCCCGGTGTACCTGTATGGCGAGTCGTACGGCACGGTGCGCAACTCCGTGCTGATGCGCCTTTTGGGCGAGCGCTCGATCAAGCTGACCGGCGTGGTGATGCTCTCGGCCATCTTCGACTGGGCCCAGGTGCAGCCCGGCTCCGACGCGTACTACCTGGGCATGATGCCCACCTACGCGGCGACGGCCCAGCACTTTGGTCGTGCCGGCAAGGGCGTGGACGTTGACGAGTGGTTCGACCAGGCCATGGACTTCACGGAGGAGGTGCTTGCCCCGGCGCTGCTGAAGGGCGACCGCCTTTCGGCCGAGCGCGAGCGCGAGGTTGCCGAGCGCCTCTCGGACTTCATTGGCATCCCGGTTAAGCACATCCTGGACAAGCACCTGCGAGTTGACCTCACCGACTTCCGCTCGACGCTGCTGGCTGACGAGCGCAAGGTGTGTGGCCGTCTTGACACGCGCTTCGTGAGCGACGCGCCCTCGTTCGTGCAGACCTCCAACCTGTGGGTTGCTGGCGAGGACGCCTCGGATGACGCCGTTGACAGCGCGTGGGTGAGCGCCTTCCGCGCGTTTTGCTCCGACGTGCTGGGGTATCGCAGCCCCGCGCGCTACATGGGCAACAACTATGCCAAGACCATGGTCAGCTGGATCTGGCGCCACGACATGCCCGGCACCGAAGAGACGGCCGACGCGCCCAACGTCGCGCTTGACATCGCGGTGGCCATGAGGCGCGACCCCACGATCAAGCTGGCCATCATTGGTGGCCGCTACGACGCTGCCACTACGTGGTGGAACGTGGCCCACGACATGAGCTGCCAGTTCCTCTCAGACGAGCTGAAGGGACGCATTGTGTGGCATCGCTACGGCTGCGGCCACATGGCCTACGTGGACGAGGCTACCAACGAGGCCATGGGTGCCGACATGCGCGCGTTCTACGCGATGCGCTAGGACCTGGGAAAGGGGCAGGACAGCGGGGACGGGGCGGACAGCGGGGACGGGGCGGACAGCGGGGAAGACCATGGCAAAGCAGTATCTGGTACTGGATATCGGCGGCACGTTCATCAAGTATGCGCTCATGGACGAGGAGGCCAACTTCATCGAGCAGGGCAAGGTGCTTGCCGACACCTCCTGCGAGGAGGCCACGCTGGCTTCGCTTGGCGTGCTCGAGGCCAAGATGAGCGAGCACGAGTACGAGGGCGTGGCCATCAGCATGCCCGGTCGCATCGGTACCAAGGAGGGCATCGCCTACACCGGCGGCGCCTTCCAGTGGGTGCACAACTACCCGGCGGCCGAGCGCTACGGCACCGTGTTCGGCAAGCCCTGCACCATCGCCAACGACGGCAAGTGTGCGGCGTTTGCCGAGAGCTGGATGGGTGCCCTTTCCGACGTGGACTCTGGCGCGGTGATCGTGCTGGGTACGGGCATCGGCGGCGGCATCGTGATCAACAACGAGGTGTGGATGGGTGCCACGGGCGGCGCAGGCGAGCTCTCGGCCTTCCCCTGCAACTTCGACGTGTTCCGCGAGCCCATCACCTTCACGAACGGCATCACCGGCGTGTGGGCGGGCCGCTGCTCGGCTGGCTCCATCGTGGGGCAGTATGGGTACAAGAAGGCCCTTGGCCAGGTGGACGGCATCCGCCTCTTTGACGACTACGAGGCGGGCGACCCGGTGGCCAAGGCCGTCATCGACGAGTTCGCGTTCCAGATGTCGGTGGGCATCTACGGCATCCAGAGCGTGCTCGACCTGCCGCGCTACGCCATCGGCGGTGGCATCAGCGCCCGTCCCGAGACCACCACGGTGGTGCGTGACGCCGTGGACAAGCTCTTTGCCGAGCAGACGATGGTTCCCTTCGGCAAGCCCGAGGTCGTCACCTGCAAGTTTGGCAACGAGGCCAACCTCATCGGCGCGCTGGCTTTCCACCTGCGCAACCAGCAGTAACCAAGACGCAGAGGGACCGGAGGGAACTCCCCTCCGGCCCCTAAGATAGAGCGGCCGGAGGGGAGTTCCCTTCCGGCCGCTCCTTCGTCTGCGTTGCGCGCTAGTCGAAGTAGATGGTGCCGTCCACGTCGATCTCGAACTGGGTGCTGCCCGTGAAGTAGTAGTCGCCAAAGGCGTCCTCGATGCAGAAGCAGTAGAGGTAGACGCCATCGGGCAGGTAGCTGTAGGTGACGTTCAGCGACGAGCTGGTGACCGTGTAGGGGTTGCCCTCGTAGGCAGTCTCCGTGAGGTTCTGGTCGGCCGAATAGGCCTTGTATAGCGGCACGATCACGTCGCCGCGCTTGATCTTGGTGACCCCGCGGTCAACTGCGCCGCTCTCGCTCACGCCGTTCCAGGCGCCCTCCACCACCACGGCGTCGTCCGTCATGCTCTGGCGCATGCGCAGGTAGCACTCGGTGCCGTTCAGCTCGATGGGGGAGGTGTACACGATGTAGTCGTCAGTTGCGCTCTCCACCGACAGGTTCAGGTTCTGTCCGTCGGGAAGCGACAGCCAACCGCCATTGAAGTCGTCGGCAAACTCGCCGGTGTCCCAGTTGCCGTAGATGTCGTAGGTCTCGCCCAGCGAGATGAGGTCGGCCCCGTCCTCCGACTTCTCGTACACCACGCCGCTTACCACCGAAGCGTTGTCAATGCCGTGCTGGTCAAGCTGGAACCAGAAGGTGCCGTACTCGTCTACCTGCGGCTCGTTGGCAAAGGTGATGAGCTGGCTGGAGTCCTCGTGGTCGTCCACGTACTCCCAGTGGTCCTCGGCCTGCTGCTGCACCTCCTGGGTGTTGCCCAGCAGCCAGTTCCACAGGTTGTCCTCGAAGAAGGTGTCGCCCGAGTACTGCTGGTACTGGCTGCCGCCGTTGTAGGTGGCGCCGTGGGCCAGGCGGTCGACGTAGGAGAGGTACGAGGGGTTGACGGCCACCGTCTGGAAGATGGCCAGCTCCTGCGAGGTGTTCACCCTCAGCGGGTAGTAGGTTGAGAGGCCGGTGGCCCCGGCGTGATAGGTGCCGCGGATCTGGTAGATGACGGCGTCGTGCAGGCTCCTCTGCACGTCGGAGGCGCTTGGGGTTACCGAGGCGCACGCGTCCACCAGACCGCCGAGGTCAACCATGTTGGTGTAGCCCTCGCGCCGGTTGTTGCAGCCGTAGTTGTCCACCTTCTGGATGCCGCGCGACATGGCCGCCAGCGTGCTCTGGTCGCTGCCAGAGGCGTACATCTCCTGCGAGAAGCGGTAGAAGTCCTGCATCAGCTGGTCAATCTGGTTGAGGTCGACCACCGAGAGCGTGGCGAAGCCCCTGGTGCTGCTGTCAAGTGAGGCAAGGTAGCTGTCGCATAGCGAGCGTCCCAGCTGGTCGCCCGTGGCGGCGGGGTTTTGCGCCAGGTACCGCACGATGGAGGTGTACTCCCAGCCGTTCGCGGGCTCGCTCTCCTGCGAGGCAATCATGTAGTCGGAGTAGGTGGCCAGCACGTTGGCCGTCTCGAGGGTGCTCATGAGGCAGGCGTCGAAGCCGACGAACTCGAACTTCTCCCACATGGTCTTGAAGCTGGTGGCCAGCGCCTCGTCAAGCTCGCGCAGCGAGAGCGAGTCGTTGTTGTTGCGCTCGTCGAAGCACACGCCCGAGATGGAGCCGCCACCGTGGTCCCATAGGATGAGGCCAAAGTGGTCGGCAGGGTAGTTCTTCACGCCCCAGGTGACGAAGTCGGCCAGCGTCTCGGCATCGCCCATGTTGGAGGTGGTGATGCTGCCTACGTCGCTTAGCTGTCCGTTCTGGATGAGGTAGCGGCCCAGCTTGCGCGCGCTCACGGTATTGTTGCGCCAGCTTGAGGCGCCGCCGGTCTCCACGACGAAGCGCACCTTGTTGCTGCCGCCGGCCTTGATCATCTCGTTGAGGTCCTTGGTGGCCGCGGCGTTCTGCGACTCGAGGTTGGACCCGCAGATGTACACCAGCACCGTCCAGCTGTCCTGCTCGATGCCGCTGGGCTCCTTCGCGCCGGGCTGCGCCCGCTGGATGTCTAGCTCCTCGCTGCCGCGCTCGGCCTGGATGGAGAGGCCGCTCTGCACCATGTCGGAGAGCGACTGACCGCTGCCGCTGCCGCCCGCGCCGCCGCCCGTGCCCACCGTCCCGTAGGGCGAGGTGACGCAGGCCGCGAGGGCGATGCTTGCGACGGCCATCGTCAGGACGCGTCCAAGCCTCTTGCCAATGCGTTGGGTGATCATGATGGATCCTCCTTGGTGCGTGACGAATGGCGCTGGGTACGTGTGGGCCTAGGCCAGCTTCTCCTGGATCTGCTTCAGGAGGGTGGCGAGGGCCTGCGCATCCTTGGTTGCGATGCTGTTCTGGCCGATGAGGAGCGCGCCGCCGCGCTGGTACCCAACCGTGATCTTGGCAAAGTCGTCCCACGTGAAGCCCAGCTTGCCGCCACGGCCGTCCGCCAGGTGCACGCCGCTGGTAGAAAGCATCAGGCCCGCCTGGCCTGTGGCCGTGGGGTCGGAGAGGAGGAACAGCTCGTCGTTGGCTGCGAGGCCAAAGTTGGTGCGTAGGGCCACGGCGTTCTTCGTGAGGGTCTCGCCCCAGTACGTCTGCGACAGCGCACCTGCCTTGAGCCCGGCCAGGTAGTCGGACACGACCTGCTTGGCGGCCGCATCCTTCGAGCGCTTGTGGGGCTTGATGGCGGCACGTCTGGCTCCGGTCCGATGCGCTGCGGCGTCGGTCACCTTCACGCGCCTCGGTTGCTGCTTGTCGTCCTCTGCCATGGCTTTCCTCCTTATGGTAGCCGCTGCCTTCCGTGGTCATTTTGGCATGCGCGGGCGGCAGCGTCGCTGGCTTGCTGGCAGACTTAACCATACCGTTTATTTGGCGGTATGGGGCGCTGAGGTCTGCCCAGCATGTCCAAAGGGCGGGGGAGCGTGGCAAGGGCGTATGCCTAGAGAGGCTCGACATCGCCTCCGATGGTGATGGAGGTCATCGCGGCAAGGACGGGCACGGCATCCTCGGTGCGCAGGATCACCACGAACTGGTATGTGCAGGGATGCCCAAACTCCTCCAGACCGCTCGCGAAGGCCTCGACGCGCGTGTAGCCTTCGGGCACGACGTCGGACAGCCTGTAGGACACCTCGTAGCCGCCAAGCTCCTTGATGGTGGCATAGGCGTCTGCCCAGGGCCGGTAGCCCACCAGCGACTCGAAGATGCTCGCCTTGCCCAGCTCGTTGGGGAGGCCCTCGATGAGGGTGTCGCCCACCTCCGGCTCGGTGCCCGAGAGCGTCCAGGGCTTGGGCGAGTTGAGCACGCGCAGGGCGGCAGTGCGCAGGGCTTCGTCGGGGAGCAGCTCGTCAAGTGTCTGGGCACCGTCGGCGAGGGGCCAGGGGTCGGAGAGCGAGCTGCCTGAGGATGGGATGCCAAGGCAACCGGTAAGCAGGGCGAGGCACAGTGAAAACAGGCAGATGCGCAGCGCAGCGGAGAGGGCCCTTTTCATGGCATGACCTCGCTCTCGACGGAAGGATACGCGTCCATCCCATCGTAGCAGGAGGGGCCGGACAGCGGGGACGTAGGCTTCTGTCCGGGCTCTGACAAGTATTTGAAGCTAGTGAGCCCGGACAGAAGCCTACGTCCCCGCTGTCCGGCCCTGCCCCCGCTGCCCGCACTGCAGCGTCGCGCCTTTGCTGAGATGCTATGATATACTAACCAAAGTAAGCTAAGCAGCTTAGCACGACGTAAAAGGGGTATACCACATGGCTACGACGGCTCTGCAACAGATGAATGTGCGCCTCGACGCCGAGCTTAAGCGCAGCGCCGAGGATGTGCTTGCGTTCATGGGACTCTCCGCAACGGAGGTCATCCGTGCGCTGTATGCAAAGATCGCCCGTGGGGCGGCTGATTGCTCCGAAGCCATGGCGGTGCTAGGTGCCGATGGGCCGCAAGGCTCACCCGATGGCAGCGTTCCCCAGCAGGGATGGCTGATTGCCGAGGAGTTCTATCGCTCGATTGGATGCGACCTCGCCACTCCGCACATGGATGAGCGTCCTTGGAACGTGGTCTACGAGGATGCGATGAGCGAGCACTTCCGCGAGAAGGGCCTCCTGCAATGAACATGGGCGGTAAGCGAGTGCTTGTGGACACATGCGTGTGGGTTGACAGCTATTGCGTTGACCATCCCGCCGGAGCAAGCGCAAAGCGCTTCATTGCGGAGGCATATGCCCAAGGAGCTACCCTGCTCTATGCGGTTCACGCAGCTAAGGACGTGCTCTTTGTTTTGGAGGCTGAGTTCAAGCGTGCCGCACGGCATGAGCTTGGTTCGCTCGACGAAGGCACTGCCCAGGCTGCGAAGAGCGCCGCCCTTGGCTGCATGCGCAGCATGTGCGAGCTTGCCACCGCGGTAGGCGCGGACGGATCGGACCTTTGGCTGGCCGACAAGTACCTTGGAATCCATCGCGACTTCGAGGACAACCTCGTGCTCTCGGCGTGCCGGCGTGCCAATGCAGACTTCCTCGTCACCAACGATCGCGCGCTCATCGCCCATGCTACCGTCGTGGCAAAGACTCCCGACGAGATGCTTGGCCTTATGAGCCTTGACATTTAGGGAATCCATGGCAGGCGCGCTTGAATGAAACACGTTTCAAAGTAGCTTAGCTCCCATTACAATGGTGCAGACCGAGAGGAGCACCCATGAACACTATCGAGCTCATGGACGGCAGCGTTTCGTCCTTCTCCAAGACCGACCGCGCCATCTACGAGGCCATCCGCAAGTTCCCCGACATGTTTGCCACGAGCAGCGTGACCGAGATCGCCAATGGGGGAGGGTTCTCCAAGCCCGCGCTCACACGATTTGCCCAGCGCCTGGGCTTTGGCGGCTTCGTCGAGTTCCAGTACCAGTTTGCGCAGGACCTGGAGGAGCGTCGGCAGCGCTCGGACGCGCCGACCAACGCCGAGGTGTATGGCAGCCTGCTCAGGCTGGTAGAGGAGCGGCTTGACCGTGGCCAGCTCGTCGTCCTCATCGAGCGTATGCGCTCAAGCCGCCATGTCTACATCATGGGCTATAACCTCTCGCGCATGCCTGCGGAGGAGCTCAACATCGCCCTGCAGTTCGACCCCAGCATCCATGCATCCTATCCACAGATAGACGTATCGCAGCGCTTCGCATCAGAAGACCTGCTTGTCGTGTACTCGGCGGTGAGTGGCAACTCCTTCAAGGACCTCATGCACGATCTCAAGAACGGTCGCAACACGAAGCCGTACATGGTCCTCGTCACCACCAACTCGAAGCATCCGTTGCGTCGCAGCTTTGACGAGGTCATCGTGTTGCCTACGGCAAACGTGGCCACATCGGATCGGACTGTCCTTGCGGACACCTTTGCGTTCCTGATGTTCAATGATGTCTTGACGGGGCTGTTGCCTGCGGCACGGTAAACGGCATTGCACGAGTGATGAACGAATCAGTTGAAACAAAACAAAAAAATAGTATTGAAACATAGTTCAGATTAGTCTATAGTGTTCCCAACGAACGGAAGCGCTTCCCAAATCGCGCGGACGCAAGGCCAGCAACCGCGCACCAACGCACTCCAAGAAGGAAGGGAACCATGGATCAGTTCATCGAGAAGCTAACTGCCATCTCGGGCAAGCTCGCCAACAACTGGGTTATTCACGTTATCATGAACGCCTTCATGATGCTTCTGCCCATCACTATGCTCGGCTCGTTCGCCGCGCTCTTCAAGGGCATCGGTATCGAGGCCTATCAGGCGTTTATTGCCTCGACGGGTGCCGTCACCGTGCTCAACACCATCTACCAGTGGACGACCGGCATGATCGGCGCCTACCTCGCCTTCCTGGTGGCCTACGCCTTCGCGCAGCATACCAAGTGTGCCCGCTCCGAGATGGCGGTCGGCCTCACTTCGCTCGCTTGCTTCCTCATCTGCACGCCCTACATCATTCCCGAGGAGCCCTTTGCGCCGAGCACTCTGCCCACCACCTGGCTGGGCTCCCAGGGCATGTTCAGCGCCATCATCATCTCCTTCGTGGTGGGTGGCATCTACCTTGCCTGCCAGAAGGGCCACGTCGAGATCAAGCTTCCCGAGCAGGTGCCTCCGTTCATCTCGGCCCAGTTCTCCAGTCTGATTCCCGCCGCCATTGCGATGGTCCTTTCTGGCATCGTCTCGATGGTCTTTGCCGGAACCGAGTACGGCACCATCCACCAGCTCGTGTACTCCTTCATCGCCCTGCCGCTTCAGGCGGTCTCCTCTAACGTGTTCGGCTACTGGATCCTCATGGTCTTCCTGTACGGCCTGTGGTTCCTGGGCATCCACGGCGGCATGACCGTTGGCCCGATTATCATGATGCTCTTCATGCAGCTTCAGATGGAGAACCTCGCTGCGTTCCAGGCTGGCACCCCCATGCCGCATCTCTGCTCTGGTGACGCCCTCTCCTATGGCACCGGTTCCATCCCCATGCTCGTTGCCGCGCTCTTCATCATGAAGTCCGAGCAGGGTAAGGCCGTCAGCCGCATGGCCGTCCTCCCCGCGCTCTTTGGCGTGGACGAGCCTGCCTACTTCGGCATGCCCATGATTCTGAACGCCACCTTCTTCATCCCCTGGGTCATTGGCGCCCCCACCATCTCGGTTTTTGGTACGCACCTGCTCAAGGTCATCGGTCTGCTGCCCTACGCCAACGGCACCGGCGGTTCCGCTGCCAACCTGCCGTTCTTCATGGGTAACCTCATGAGCTACGGCACGCCTGGTCTCATTTGGGGCTGCGTCATGTTCGCTATCATCGTGCTCATGTATTCCTTGCGGGGCCTTCGGGCCCCGCTTTCCCTTAAAGTGGAACACCGCTCCCCCGGAGAGGTGTTCCAAACGGAACAGTGCTCCGTGGGAGAGGTGTTCCACTTTTACGAAAGCGAGAAGAACATGAAGCTTCTGGTTCAGAGCGACGACTACGGCATCACCCGCGCGGTCAGCCTCGGCTGCATCCACGGCATCAAAAACGGCGTGGTGCGCAACACCGGCATGTTCGCCAACATGCCGTGGATCGAGGAGTGCGTCGAGTGGATCAAGCCCTACCTTGGGCAGATTGCCTTCGGCATCGACCTCAACGCCTCCACCGGCCCCTCCATCCTTGGCCACGACAAGGTGCCCGCGCTCACGCACGAGGATGGCACCTTCCTGGGCAGCCGCGAGAACCGCGCGCTCGACACCGACGAGAACGGCCACGACCATCTGGCCGCTGTCGCCGACCAGCTCGAGGCCGAGTTCCGTGCGCAGATCGAGCGCTACGTCGAGCTCGTCGGCCACAAGCCCGACTACATCCACAACCATGCCTACGGCACCCTCACCACCGACCGCATCACGCGCGAGCTGGCCGTCGAGTATGGCGTCATGTGCTCCGTGGGCTTCCAGGACCGTCCCGAGGTCGCGCCTGCGGGCATGGGCTGGTACAAGTGGGGCGGCCCCGAGGAGCAGCTGACCGAGGATCCGCTTGCCTACATCACCGGCGACAAGGCCGGCCTGCTGTCGAGCGGTAAGGAGTGGGGCTACGTGGTGAGCCACTGCGGCTACGCCGATGCCGACCTCTTCCGCCTGACGAGCTTCACCACCTGCCGCCCGATGGACCTCGACTGCATGACCAGCCCCGAGCTGCGCGCGTGGCTGGATGAGAACGGCATCGAGCTTGCCAGCTTCAATGACCTGCCGCGCGAGTGGGCGGCCGAGCAGTCCACCGAGCCCAAGCCCTCGATCCTAGGGTAAGAGCGACAACTAGACGTTGGGGGAAGCCCTTTGGGACAGCGGGGGACGTAGCACTTTGTCCGAGCTGAGCAAAGAACGAGTTTGGCTAGCTCGGACAAGCGCTACGTCCCCACTGTCCGGTCCCCGCCCCAGCGTCCCGAGCTATCCGCACGTTTCAGAATCTGAAACGCACCCAAATTCAATGGAACACGGGATTACCTTCCCTGGTCGTACGCTGTGTTCAGCACGTAACCATGCGTACGACGAAGGAAGGAAGGAAAGACCATGCCCGAAACCCAAGACAACGTTTTCATGCGGTTCCTCAACGAGAAGCTCGTGCCCTTCTCGACGAAGGTTGCCCAGAACAGGTACATACAAGCCATCGGTGGCGGCTCCATGAGCCTCATGGCCATCATCCTCGTTGGCTCCATCTTCAACCTGCTCAACACCCTGCCCATCGAGGCCTACCAGGCATTCCTCGCCTCTAGTGGTCTTGCTGGCATCTTCACCGCCATCTACGACGCTGCCATGAACTTCATGGCGCTCTTCATGGTGGCAAGCGTCGCACGTGGCGCCGCCAAGAGCTTCGGCCACGAGGAGCTTGGGTTCGAAAACATGTTCCTCGCCCTCATGGCATACCTCATCATGGTCCCGCTGACCGCCAACGACGCAGGTGACTCGCTCGTCAACCTCAACTACCTGGGCAGCCGCGGCGCCTTCATGGCGTTCTTCGCCGCCCTCGTCACGACCAAGATTCACATCGCCGTCGTCGAGCGTGGCTTCACCATCAAGATGCCCGCCGGCGTGCCCGACAGCGTGGGCAAGACCTTCACGGCCATCATCCCCGGCTTCTTCGTCGCTGTAGTCTTCGGCCTGCTGCGCTTCGCCTTCGGCTTCACTTCCTATGGCAACATGATCGACTGCGTCTACACGCTGCTGCAGACCCCACTGGCTGGCATCACCGGCAGCCTGCCCGGCTTCATCATCCTCATCATCGTGGCCCAGCTCCTGTGGTTCGTTGGTGTGCACGGCTCCTACACCGTCCTTCCCATCCTCTTCCCCATCTGGTTCTCCTACCTGCCCGAGAACATGGCTGCCGCCGCTGCCGGCGAGACCATTCCCCATATGTGGAACATCGCCATGTACGACTTTGCCTGTAACGGCGGCTGCGGCTGCACGCTTGGCCTGGTCCTCGTGATGGCGCTCTTTGCCAAGTCCCAGCGCTACAAGCAGTTCTCCAAGCTCGTCGTGCCCTGCGGCCTCTTCAACATCAACGAGCCCGTGGTCTTCGGCCTGCCGCTCATGTACAACTTCACCTTCATCATCCCCTTCATGGTGACCCCGATTCTTTCGCTGCTCCTGGCGTACGCATGCATTCAGCTGGGCCTCATGCCCATCCCCACCGGCATCATCGGCATTAGCAGCATGCCCATCGTGATCTACGGCATTATGCAGGGTTCCTGGAAGATTGGCGTGTACCAGATCGTCGCTACCCTCATGAGCGCCGCCATCTGGTTCCCCTTCTTCAAGGTCGCCGATGCCCAAGCTCTTAAGGAGGAGCAGAACACCGAGTCGGCCGAGCTCGCCGCGTAGCCCTTTCTTTCCGGCGCCAGGGGCAAGCCCCCTGGCGCTCCTTTCACACAAAGCACGTCCTATCAAGAGAAGTCCAACTCAGAAAAGGAGCTTTACCATGCATATCGCGTTCGTATCTCTAGGTGCGTTTGGCCACGTTAACCCTACCCTGCAGCTTGCGAGCGAGCTGGTGGCGCGCGGCGAGCGCGTTACGTACTTCTGTCCTGAGGACTTCCGCAAGGTGATTGAGCCCACGGGCGCCACGTTCGTGGCTGTTCCTTCCTGGATGGCCGATAACGATCCCCAGAAGCAGGAGAAGAAGGACGACGGTGCCGATGACAACGTTGCCGCTGTCGTGCCATTCCTGTTCCTGAACGAGGCAGGCGCCTACATTGACACCGTGCTCGATACGTTGCGCAACGACGTGCCTGACGCGATCGTCCACGACTTCGCTGGCATCGCGGGCACCATTGCTGCCGACGCCCTCCATGTTCCCAACGTCATGCTCTACACGAGCTACCCCTCAAACGAGCACTACTCGGTGGCTGAGGGCTTCTCGTCCGTGCCGGCAGACCATCCGCTGCGCCTTGCGGCTGATGGTATCGCCGAGGGTTTTGTGGCCAAGTATGGTTGCCGAAAGATGACGGTGAAGGAGATCTTTGACGGCCGCGGTGACTTCAACCTCGTCATGATGCAGAAGCGCCTCGTACCCTTTGCTGAGACCTACGACGACAGCTTCGTCTTCACGGGCGTACAGATGGGCAAGCGTTCGACCTTCGGCAGCTGGACCGCGCCGGACAACGGCCGCCCGCTTGTGTATTCGTCGCTGGGTACCGCGTTCAACAACTGGCCCGAGTACTACCCGATTCTCTTTGACGCGGTGCGTGACCTGGACGTCAACGTGTTTGCTGCCACTGGCATGATTGATCCTGCCTCGCTTGAGAATGTCCCCGCCAACGTTGAGCTGGGTCAGATGGTTCCGCAGCTCGACATCCTCTCGCAGGCCAGCGTCTTTATCACTCATTCTGGCATGGGCGGCACGGGAGAGGCCATCTACTACGGCGTGCCCATGGTGTGCATTCCGCAGATGGAAGAGCAGACCATCACCGCGCGTCAGGTGGAGGAGAAGGGCCTCGGGCTTGCGTTCCTGGATAAGGACGTGATCACAAGCGAAACGCTGCATGATGCCATCGTGCGCCTGCTGAAGGAACCGTCCTTCCGCGACACGGCTGCCGACTTCAGTGAGGACATGAAGTCTCTTGGTGGGGCAAAGGCCTCCGCGGACGCGCTCGTACGCTTCGTCGAGTCCAGGTAGCGTTTTGCCTTCCCGCTCAGGCCTAAGCTGCTTGGGCGGGAAGGCGCCCTTTTGCGAAGAGGGCTACCATAGCGGTAACAGTGGAGTGGTTGCCAGGGGAAAGGAAGGGGTACGCAAGATGGGTGATGGTCCGGATAAGGCGATGGGCTCTCTTGCCGACCTGCTTTTGGACTACGTGGGGTCTACACGTGTGCATGATGCCAACTATGAAATTGCCCAAGGACTTCTGCGCAATTACACGCAGCTCGCGAGCATGTCTCTGAGGCAGATGGCCGATGCGTGCTATGTCTCGAAAGCCTCCTTCTCCCGCTTCTGCCGCTACTTGGGGTTTACGGACTTCTCGGAGTTCAAGGGCGCTGTGGATGGAGCGAAGTATCGCGTGACCGATGACTTTAGCCGCAGTTTCTACGAAGAGCTGATGAGTGACAGAGACGCCGCACTTAGGACACATCGGACTAGGGTCATCGACGTACTAAATGCAACACTGCGCGATGATGATCTCGAGGTCATCGATGAGGTGATGGAGGAACTTGAGTCGGCAAGGCGCATTGCGTTCTTCTCGCATCACTTCCTCTGGCACATTGGCCGCTACTTCCAAGGCAAAATGCTGCCATTGGGCAGGTACGTTGAGCTCTACCAGTCGTACGCGCATCAGGAGGAGTTGGCATCCCAGCTTGGGAGAGATGACCTCGTGTTCATTTGCACACTCAATGGAAGCTATTTCCCTAACTATCGGGACATTGCGGAGAGGATCTTCCAAAGCGGTGCAAAGGTGGTGGTCCTTACGCAGAACCGAAATGTGTGGTTCCTGAATCGGGCTGATTACGTTCTGCTTTGTGGGACGTCAAACGAGAACGACGTGGGCAAGTATGCGGCGCTATTGACGATAGATCAGTTGGCCTTGTCGTACATGCGCCATATGCAAGTGGGAGAAGATCCCATCGAGAAAGGTTAGCCGGACGATCAGGACGGAGGCTTCTGTCCGGCCGGACAGAAGCCTCCGTCCTGATCGTCCGAATGAAAGGGGTTATACCATGGCATTTCCTGAAGGATTCCTGTGGGGCGGCGCGGTTTCTGCTGGCCAGTACGAGGGTGGCTGGAACGAGGACGGACGTGGTCCGTGTCGCATGGACTACACCACTGGCGGCACGCGCACGAGCCCGCGCTACGTGACGTATGTCGACGCCGAGGGCACACCGGTCAAGGCCGGCCGCGAGGCGGCGCTGCCCGCCGGGGCGCACTGGGCGAGCCTGCCGGACTGCTACTACCCCAACCAGGTGGCCGTGGATGGTTACCACCGCTGGCGCGAGGACGTGGACCTCTTTGCCGAGATGGGCTTCAAGGTCTTCCGCATGTCCATCGGCTGGAGCCGCCTGTTCCCGACGGGGACCGAGGCTGAGCCCAACCGCGCGGGCGTGGAGTTCTACCGCGACATGTTCACCTACATGCGGAGCAAGGGCATCGAGCCGCTGGTTACGCTCATGCACTTTGACACGCCGCTGGGGCTTGAGCAGGCGTGCGGCGGCTGGGAGAACCGCGAGCTCATCGACCACTTCGTGCGCTTCGTGACCACGTGCTTCATCGAGTACAAGGGCCTCGTGCACTACTGGCTGACCATCAACGAGATCAACAACCTGCTCTCGCTCATCGACTTTCTGGGCGACGGGTCGGATGCGAGCTACCAGAGCGCCTACCAGCAGCTTCATCACCAGTTCCTGGCCAGTGCCAAGGCCGTGCAGGTGGGCCACGCAATCGACGCCGACAATAAGATTGGCTGCATGATCGCGAGCGCGGCCACCTACCCGCACACCTGCGACCCGGCTGACATCCTCGCGGCCGAGCACAAGCGTCAGGAGAACGCCTACTACTGCGGCGACGTGCAGGTCTTTGGCGCATACCCCACCTATGCGAAGCGCCTGTGGGATGCGCACGACGTGCATGTCAAGATGGAGGAGTCGGACCTCGACGTGCTCGCCGAGGGCGTGGTGGACTTCTACACTTTCAGCTACTACAACTCCAACGTGGTGACCACGCACGAGGTTTCCGACACCGTGGGTGGCAACTTCCAGGTAGGCGCCCGCAACGAGTACCTTACCTACTCTGACTGGGGCTGGGCCATGGACCCGACGGGCCTGCAGTGGCAGCTCGAGACGCTGTACGACCGCTACCAGGTGCCGCTGATGGTGGTTGAGAACGGTCTCGGAGCCTTCGACGAGGTGGTAGACGAGGCGGGGGAGAAGCGCATCCACGATGCGTATCGCATCGACTACCTGCGCCAGCACGTGCGCGCCATGGAGACCGCCATCGAAGACGGCGTGGACCTGTGGGGCTACACGCCTTGGGGCTGCGTCGATCTGGTGAGCATGGGTACGGGTGAGATGCGTAAGCGCTACGGCTTCGTGTACGTGGACATGGACGACGAGGGCAAGGGCACGCTTGACCGCCTGCGCAAGGACAGCTTCTGGTGGTATCAGCGCTGCATCGCCACTAACGGCGAGGATTTGGACTAAAGACTCGCCTGCTCCGTGGTGGACTGGGGTTTTGAGACGTAAGGAGGCGCCCGAGTGGCTCGGGTGCCTCCTTTTGCGGAAGGCTGCAATGCTGTCGTCGCTTTCGCAGGGCAAATCATTACCACACGATTTGAGTCTGGTGACTGTCAACTGACCTAATTGAAATATTGATGAAGCGTGAGACCCCTGTGGTAACTATTTTGGTTTGGCTGGGCTATCCAGTGACCTAGGGCTTATCCAATCTCAATACGAAGAGGCCGCTACATGTGCCATCGCGGTGATAAATCCGCATCTTTGATAGAACGATGCATTGCATGTATGGGAAGAAAGTAACAACAGGCATTTGTCATGCCTTTTCGTCGTGCCTACCATTGAACCCGACAAGAAGAACGCGACGAAAGGACAGGACGTGGCAGACCAGCAGCTCAACCTTACGCAGGAATGGGACAAGGTGTTCCCGCTTTCCGAGCACGTCGATCACCAGAAGGTTACCTTTCACAACCGCTTCGGCATCACGCTTGCAGCCGACCTCTACAAGCCAAAGGGTGCCGAGGGCAAGCTGGCGGCGCTCGCCGTCTCCGGCCCGTTCGGTGCGGTTAAGGAGCAGAGCTCGGGCCTCTACGCGCAGACCATGGCCGAGCGGGGCTTCATCACGCTTGCGTTCGACCCGTCGTTCACCGGCGAGAGCGGTGGTGAGCCGAGGCGCATGAGCTCGCCCGACATCAACACCGAGGACTTCTCCGCCGCCGTCGATTACCTCAGCTGCCGCGATGACGTGGATCCCGAGCGCATCGGCATCATCGGCATCTGCGGCTGGGGCGGCATCGCCGTGAACGCTGCCGCCATCGACACGCGCATCAAGGCGACCGTGGCCTCTACCAGCTACGTCATGACCCGCGTGGCCACCAAGGGCTACTTTGACGCCGACGACGACCCCGCCAAGCGAATGGAGCAGCGCCGCGCCATGAACGCGCAGCGTACGGCCGACTACGCTGCGGGCACCTATCTGCGCGCGGGCGGCGTGGTGGACCCGCTCCCCGAGGACGCCCCGCAGTTCGTGAAGGATTACTACGACTACTACAAGACCCCGCGCGGCTTCCACGAGCGCAGCGGCAACTCCACCGATGGCTGGAACGTGACTGCCAACCTGCCGTGGCTCAACACCAACCTCCTGCAGTTCGCGGACGAGATCGAGAGCGCCGTCATGGTGCTGCACGGATCCGAGGCCCACTCGCGCTACATGGGCGAGGGCATCTACGAGCTGCTGAAGGGCGACAACAAGGAGCTGGTCATCGTGGAGGGCGCCACGCACTGCGACCTCTACGACGGCGGCCAGAAGGACTACATCCCGTTTGACCGCATCCAGGCGTTCTTCGAGAAGCACTTGGCATAAGGCGAGCAGCCGACGTGCGACTTGCGGGCCAGCGGGCATTTGCCTGCTGGCCCGCCTTTCTGTGGCGAGGCATTGGGTAACGAGCGATTGTGCGACGCGCTTTCAAGAACTGTCGGGGCCTATAGCGCCAAGTGGGTTGGCCTTTGCTGGAAGACGCGCCCGAGCAGGGGCTTATTGCCCAAGAGCAGGGTGCCGTCCCGCAGAAGCGCCCCGTCAAGCCCGATGCGCCCTGACACGAGCAGGGCAAGCGTCTGGATGCTTACGCGCAGGTCTGGCGCGGCATCGCGGCGCGCGACCAGCGCCTCTTCCGTCTCGTAGCTTATCCGGTACGTGCCGCTGTTCTCGGGCATGAAGGCGTCGTCCACCTCAATCGTCCAAGGGCCAGCGAGGTCGGGACGCGGCATGAGCTGCAGCGCACGAGCCACGTCGAGCACGCGCAGCATCACATAGGTCTGGGCGGTACGCTCCACCTTGTCGCCTTCGGGCAGGAAGGTGGCAAGGTCGATGTCGTCGTGGAGGTCCAGCGTGACGTGGCCCGCCTTGGCGCGCAGGCGATAGAGCAGGCCCAGTAGCGCCAGGAAGCTCTCGTGCCCGTCGTAGGCAAGGTCGGTCACGACCAGCTCGCCGAAGATCGGGTTGCCGGGCTCGTGCTTGAAGGCAAAGGTGAGATAGGTGCAGGGCTCCTCGCCTCGCCACAGCACGTAGGTATCATGGCGGAACTCATCCAGGCCGAAGCCTCGCTTGCCAAACTCGCCGTTGCCGCGCCACTTCCAGTCGTCGTCGGTGCGAACGCTCGCAAGGTTGCGCGTTTGGGCGAAGGCATCGTAGACGGCTCGCACTGTCGCAACGTCCTGCTCGCGCTCCACGTGTGTGACGCCAAGATCGCAGCTGAGGCCCGCCAGCTGGTCGATGGCCACGCGCTGCTTGAGCGAGTGCGAGGCCAGCTCGAAGCCAAACTTGCGGTAGAACGAGGCGGAGAAGGGGATGAGCGTGGCAAAGACGTCGCCGCGTGCCTTGAAGTCAGCCAGGATTTCGGCCACGAGCGTGCGCACGTTGCCCTTGCCGCGGCTCTCGGCGCGCGACCCCACCATGGCAAGCTCGCCCGCCCCAACCGCGGTACCCCCAAAGAAGACTTGCCGGTCAAGCGTGGCCACGGCGGCAGCGAGCTTGTCTGCGTCATCAAAGAGTCCCCAGGTGCGCTCGACGCGCGGCTCGGTGCCCTCTGCCTGCGCCTTTACGCGCGCCGCAGCCTTCTCCTCGTCCCAGGGATCGAGAAACGCGGTAGCGATGAGGCGATCTGCCTCAAGCCATTCCTGTGGCGTGGTAAGCGTGCGTACGGTCATGAGGCCTCCTTGGGTTGGTTGCATGCCTTATGGTACCTGAAGGTGCGCCGGGCGTCGGGAGCGTTGATGGCGCGCCACGGTCCGGGCTGCTAGCTGTCCCGGTCCTCGGCGAGCATGGCGTAGCAGGCCACATCCACCAGCTGGCCAGCATTGTTGTGGATGCCGGCGCGCCGCACGCCCTCCAGGCGCATGCCGCACTTGGCCATGACCGCGCCGGATGCAGGATTGTCCACGTCATGCTTGGCGCACACGCGGTTGGCGCCTACCTCATCAAAGAAGAAGGCCATCACGCGGGCGAGCGCCTCGGGCATCAGGCCCTGACGCCACCATGGCCGGCCAAGGCAGTAGCCAATCTCCACGCTGTCGATGCTCTCGTCGCAGTCCACCATCGAGATGTTGCCGATGAGCTCGCCGGTCTCGTGCAGCTCGATGCCCCACTGGTAGAAGTCGGGCTGCTCGTACGAGGCCACCCACCCCTCCAGGATCTGGCGCGTCTCGTCCACGCTGGCGTGCGGCTGCCAGGTGAGGTAGCGCGTGACCTCGGGATCGTTCGCCCAGTGGGAGAACATCTGCGGCGCGTCGTAAACCGTGTTGCGGCGTAACACGAGCCGTGGCGTAAGCAGTGTCTGTGTTCCCAGATGACGCATGGCCTCTCCTCTCTGCCTAGGCTGTACCTATGGCCGGCCCTTTGGTGCTCCCAGTCTAGCAGCGCGTGCAACAGATGTGCCGCTGGGCTTAACCTGCTACGATGATGACGTGCAGCGTGCGTCCATCGCGTTCGAGAAGGGAAGCCCCATGGCGCTCATCCAGGTCAACTACCTTAGCAAAGCCCTCTTCCGCACCGTGCCCGTAAACGTGATCCTACCCACAGACAAAATCAGCTTCGACACGCTGGACTACCAGGGCGTGCCCGAGGGTGGCTACCCCACGCTCTACCTGCTACACGGCCTGCTGGGCAACTACACCGACTGGGTCTCCGGCACGCGCATCCAGCGCTGGGCCGAGGACGCCGGCCTGGCCGTGGTCATGCCGAGTGGCGACAACGCATTCTACATCCCCGGGCAGGCGGCCAACTCCGACTACGGCGCATTCATCGGCGAGGAGCTCCCACGCGTGATGCGTGACATGTTCCCGCTCTCGCACCGGCGCGAGGACACCTTCATCGCCGGCCTTTCCATGGGCGGCTTCGGGGCACTGCGCAATGGCATGAAGTACGCCGAGACCTTCAGCCGCATTGCCGCCTTCTCCAGCGGAATCCACTTCTTTGACCCGGGCTTCGAGTCGCTCGCTGGGGAAGAGAGCGTCTTTGGCAACCTTGCCGAGGCAGCGAAGACCGACAAGAGTCACTATGTGGTCCTTGAGCAGCTCAAGGCGCGCGTGGCGTCGGGCGAGGTTGAGGCGCCACGGTTCTGGATGAGCTGCGGAACCGAGGACTCGCTGATGTCCGCAAACGTCAAGTTCCGCGACATGCTGATGGATGCGGGCTTCGACGTCACCTGGGACGAGGAGCCGCGCGGACACGACTGGTACTTCTGGGACAGCCAGATCGAGAAGGTCATCGACTGGCTGCCGCTGGGAGAGACCGACGCGACGCTTGGCAGCGGCAACGTGGCCAAGGACTTCTGAAATCCGCTCGCCTCTTCTCATATGTCTGGGGGCATCCCATGGATCCGTTCTACAGCGTCAGCCAAGTCAACGACCACCTCTACGCTCTTAAGAGCCCGAGTGGCGAGTTCGTGTATCTCGTGACGGGCGCTCGCGAGGCCCTGCTCATCGACACCTGCCTGGGCGTCGGAAACCTGCGCGATCAGGTGGAGGCGCTCACGTCGCTGCCGGTGACGGTAGCCATCACCCATGGTCACGTCGACCATGCCATGGGGGCTCCCGAGTGGGAGGGGGCCTGGATGAGCCCGCTGGACACCGACATCTATCGAAGCATGTGCGCGGTGGCTGAGCGGCGAGGCTACCTTGCCGCCAACGCGGGGGAGGAGTGCGCCGCGAAATGGGATGCCACGTTCCTGCCCGAGGCGCCCGACTACGCGTTCCGGCCGCTCGCGGACGGCCAGGTCTTTGACCTCGGTGGTGTCACGGTCGAGGCTGTCGCCTTTCCCGGGCACACGCCGGGCTGCACCGCCATGCTGTTGGTGGAGGACCGCATCCTCATCACGGGCGACGCCTGCAACGTGTCAACCTTCCTGTTTGACGAGAACGCCAGCTCGGTGGAGGCGTACCGCGCAACGGTGGCCCGCGTGGCGAAGCGCCTCGATGGCCGCTATGACCGCGTGTTCATGCAGCATCACGTGATGGATGCCGTGCCCAACCTGCTGGGCGACATGCTGGAGGTATGCGACCGGGTGTTGGCAGGCACCGATGATGCGGTGACGAGGCACGTCATGGGCCGTGACGTCAAGCTTGCCATGGATGCCAACGGGCAGATGCAGCGCGTTGACGGTGGATGCGCCAACCTGCTCTATAACCCGGAGCATCTGCACTGAGTCAGCGTGGCACATTGCGCCGCACGATGGGAGGCCGGTGCGTGCCAGCGCGTGGCTACGCCCGGCGAGATTGCTGCGGCGGCCGAGTTCATGCTGAGTGCGCCGTTCGTGACGGGCACCGACCTGCTCATCGACGGCGGCACCATTGCCGCGATGAAGAGCGGCAACTACGTGGGGCGTCGCGACCAGCGATAGCGGGGCCGCTACAACCAGCGCCAACGAAAGCCTTGTGTGAGCCGCCGGGGGATTCCCTCGGCGGCTCGTCCATGAGCGTGACTCATTGCGTGGAGATGCCAAACGCGCATTGCGACAACCCCACTCAGAACCACACGGCGAACAAGGAATGGGCGCCCCAATGGGGAGCTTCCTGTGAGGTTCAGCTCAACGGACACGCCATCTGCTATCATCGCGGTACCAAAAGTTAGTTGAGGCTTACTTATGACATCCGCACGCAAAGCGCTCTTCATAGGGGCTGGGCTTGTCTGCCTTGCCACCGACACCGTTGGCATCTTCCTGCCCATTCTTCCCACCGTGCCGCTCTACCTGCTCGCGGGGATCTGCCTCGCCAACGGCAGCGACCGTCTGTCTGCATGGTTCGAGTCTACCGGCTTCTATACCCAGCATGTTGCTCCCATCAAGGCGGGAGAGGGCATGACCATGCGCTCCAAGGTCACCTCGTTCGTCACCATCTGTGCGCTTCTGGGTCTTGGGTTCTACATGATGCGCCATACCCCCGCAAAGTGGATCCTCGTGGCGGTGGTGGTGTTCCATACTTGGCTCTTCTTCGTGAGCCTTCCTACCCGCGAGGAATAGAGATGGCACGACAGCTCGCCCCCGAGCAGGTGGAGGCAAAACGAGCCCGCGAGCAGGCCGTCGTTGGCGAGATGATAGCCCTGTACTGTCGCGGAAACCACGGTACCGCGCGTGGCGAGCTCTGCCCTGAGTGCGCGGAGCTTACGGCGTATGCCGAGAGGCGCACTGCCCGGTGCCCCTTCATGGCCACCAAGACGTTCTGCTCGCAGTGCACGGCGCACTGCTACGCACCCGAGATGCGCGAGAAGATTCGGCAGGTGATGCGCTATGCCGGCCCGCGTCTCATGTTCTCGCATCCCGTGATGACGGTTCATCATGGCGTCGACACGCTGGCGTCTAAGCTTCGCGGGTAATTATGGGCATGCCTCTGGCGAATCGCAACATACGTGCAACGTAAGCAGACAGAAGTTAGCATACACTAACTCAACGACACAGACGCTTCTCATCTGAAAGGAGCAACGCATGGCTCAGAAGAAGCAATCGACCGTCTCCGCGCTGCTTGAGTTTGCCGGCGAGCGGCGTGGCCTGCTCGTGGCACCGGCCACATCCTCACCGAGCCTCTTATGACCTGCACCAACGCCATCACGGGCTCCGGCATCACCATGGGTCTGGTCATATACATGGTGTGGTTCGCGAAGTCCGCGCAAATGAAGCAGGTCGGCAAGCTCGGCCTCGGCTCCGGTATCTTCAACATCAACGAACCCATCCTCTTTGGCACTCCCATTGTCATGAACCCCAAGATGCTCATCCCCTTTGTTGCGCTTCCGACGCTTGCTGACATCGGTGCCTATCTCCTGACGGCCATCGGATTCATTCCCCTGACCACAGGTGTCACCGTTCCTTGGACGACGCCTCCCATCCTGTCCGGATTCCTCATCGCTGGCTGGCAGATGGCCCTGTACCAGGTTGTTATCCTTGTCGGATCCTTCTTCATCTACCTGCCGTTTGCTCGCTCGCTCGATCTCGAGTATTACGAGCAGGAGAAAGCGGGCGAGGCTGCATAGCCTGCCGTTGTGGTGACACCGCTGCGGCAAATCCGTGGCGTCACCTTCCTTCTTCCGTGCCCCTGGTGGAATCCTTCCCCCACCAGGGGCACCCTTGCATTGGCTCGCGAATGGTCCTTCGAGTTGCTTTCTCTCGGCACCGAGGCTCTTGAGCTACGCCTCCTGTGCCTTCGCGATGATGTCGCGATATGCGTAGAAGCTGTCCTTGGGGATGCGGCGGCACTCCCTCTCGTCGAAGTCGGTGCGGTCCACGAATACCAGGCCATAGCGCTTGTTGAAGCCGTCCGAGCTGGAGAGCAGGTCAACGAAGCTCCAGTGCTGGTAGCCCACGAGGTCGATGCCGTCCTCAAGCGCCAAGGCCATCTCGCGCACGTGGTCATGCAGGTAGTCGACGCGCTTGGGGTCGTGCACGCGGCCGTCCGCGCCAAGTTCCTCGCGTTCGCTCCAGCCGTTCTCGCAGATCATGATGGGCTTGCGGAAGCGCGCCCAGCACTCGTGGAGTGCGATGTGCAGACCGCTTGGGTCATAGCTCCAGCCCCACTCCGTGTACTCGAGGTGGGGGTTGCGAGCTCCCATGGCTGCGCCCATGTTGAGTACGGTTCCCGAACCCGCGACGCTCACCACGTTGGTCTGGTACCAGTTCACTCCCAAGAAATCGCAGGCACCGGCTTTGAGGATGGCCTCGTCATCGGGCTTGCGCGCGGGCATGGTGCCCGCCGCCTCCCACTTGTTGAGCAGCCACTTCGGGAAGGTGCCGTACACGTAGGTCTCCATGGGGGCGTAGGCAACCTCCTCCTCGATGTCGTAGGCTGCGCGCACGTCCTCCGGCGCGCAGGTCATGGGGTAGAGCGTGGGGTACGAGACGTCCGGGCCGATCTTGGCGCCTGGGCACAGCTCGTGGCACGCGGCGACGGCGCGGGCGTTGGCAAGGTACATGTGGTAGTTGGCCTGCACCGACTTGCGGGCTAGGTCAGGGTCATCGTCGGAGAGCCCCAGCATCGAGGTGGCAAAGCACATCACGCTCTGCTCGTTGATGGTGATCCACCAGCGCACGAGGTGCCCAAAGCGCTCGAAGCACACGCGGCAGTAGCGCTCGAAGGCGCCAACTGCGCGGCGGTCCACGAAGCCCTCGTAGCGCTCGTCGAGCGCCCAGGGGATGTCAAAGTGCAGGAGCGTGACCACGGGCTCTATCTGCGCCTCGTTCAGTAGCTGAAGAAGTCGCAGGTAGTAGGCCACGCCTTCCTCGTTTACCTGGCCGTCGCCATCAGGGATGACGCGGCTCCAGCAGATGGAGAAACGGTACGACGTGAGGCCAAGCTCGCGCATGAGGGCTACGTCCTCCTCAAGATGGTGGTAGCCGTCGGCCGCTACGCTCGCGTCGGCTTGGTTGGCCGCACGCAGCCGGCAGCGCTCGTCTGCGGTGTTCCACCCCTTGCCGCCTTCGCACTGTGCGCCTTCATACTGGAAGGCGCTTGTGGCTGCTCCCCACAAGAAGCTCTTGGGAAATGCTGACATGTCGTACCCCTCTTTCTCCCACCTACCGGTTGTTTCCTCTCTAAGGTACTACGTATGGCGGCACGCCAACGTTGCCTTGAAGTGCACCTGTTGCATAAACCGGCAACGCAGCTGCCAACATCATGCCTACCGAGCCATGCGGGCCATAAGGCGCTACAACAGAGACGCGTGTGTCATGCGGCTGGTAGCATACAGAGTCAGAGTGAGCCGTCGCAATCGAGGACATCAACATGAAGTCAGTCCACGACATGATTACTTATCTCGACACTGAGACCGAGCGTGATACGCGCTACGAGGTGGTGTCCTACCTGCTTGCGCACCTACGTGACCTGGATAGCCTTTCGCTTTCTGAGGTGGCGCGTCAGACCTATGTCTCGAAGTCAACGGTCTCGCGTGTGGTGCGTCGCTTTGGGTTTGAGAGCTATGACGAGTTCCTGACCGTGACCCGCCGACTTGTCAGACAAGATCCGTCGGTTACTTTACGCATCGCGCCCAACGAGCTGCATTCGCTTCGAAGCGGCGATGGGGGTTACATCGACAGCTATATCGATGAGCTCTGTGCGGCCTTGCAGGACTTGAAGAGTACAGTGAGAGCCGAGACCATTGACTCGCTCATCGAAGACATGATGATGCGAGAGACTGTGCTCTTTGCCACCGAGCAGCCGCTCATGATTGCGCGAGACGTCCAGGTGGCCTTTCTGGCTGCCGGACGCCTCATTCACGTTGGGGAGACTGGGAGCAAGAGACGACAGATTGCCCAGGAGCTCCCCAGCGGGTCGCTCGCTATCGTGCTTTCAAACTACGGACGGTACCTTGAGGACAATCGCGAGACGCTTGAGGGGCTCAAGGGTCGTGGAGTCGAGCTCTGGCTTGTGACCTTGTGCTATGACGGGCCAAGCTGTCTGCTGTTCGACCGCGTCATCAGGCTGTCTGCCCATGGATTCTCCGGTGTCGGTTCCTTCCCCATGAAGGCCTTTTTCAAGCTGGTCATTCGCCGACTGCTGGCATGAAAACCCCCAAAACCGCCTGCACGTTAACGCTCGAGCTGTTCTCCAGCGTCCTAGGCGGCGCTCTTCGTGTTGGAGTTCTACAGGCACCGCGATTCGCTTGTGCCCTGCCCTGACATCAGGCGCGACAAGGCTCGCCGTTGCAGGTTTCTGCAACGGCGAGCCTTTATTGCAACATGTAGATCGGGCTTTGGCTGATAGTCTAAGAGTTGAGCAGACGGCTGGTAACGTAAGAATCACAAAATGACAGTAATTGTGATAAAAATCGACATAGAATGCCTGTTTAAAACCATCTACATTTGATGGTGATGAAGCGTGTAAACACACGGGAAAGGGAGAGAACCATGGCAGGACGCATCAACATCAGCAGGAGGAACTTCGTGGCAGGACTGGGCTTCGTCTCTACAGCCGTGCTTGCGGCGTGTGGCAACAAGGGAGGCGACACCGCAGCCCCTGCAGCTGAGGCCCCTTCCACAGAGCCCTTCACCAAGCTTGTCGAGGCAGACGGCAACTTCGCCTACAACGCCTTGGATGACGGTGTGGAGTATCACTTCTCCAACGTCCTCTCTCCGGCTTACTACGTGTTTGCCGGCGCCAAGGATGCTGATGGCGCCGCCGAGCTGGTTGGCCAGCTGGGCCTCGCGCAGAGCATCGAGACCTATGTGGGCTCGGTTGTTGTGGTCAACCCCGTGGATGGCGCTGCGTACGGCGATGCTGACGTCGATGCCTTCGTGGCGCTTGCTGCCGCGGCTGGTCCTGCCAATAATGTCAAGGTCATCGGCGTTGACGAGGGTGCCGACTTCGTGCTTGGGCCGCTCGCTTCCAAGCTCTACTTTGTCGCGGGTGTCATGACCTATGGCGGCAGTGCGGCTGACGCAGCCGGCGTGCCCTTCGTGCCGGCGTACCTGAGCAACGCTCCGCAGGCTGCCGTGGATGCGATCATTGCCGCCAATGGTGCCACACAGGTTAGCGAGGGTGTCTACGAGAATGCAGACGACCCCCTGAAGCGTGTGATTGTTGCCTCCGATGCTGATCTTGCCACTGCGGCTGCTAACGCCTGGGAGCAGGTCTTCTCCAAGAACTATCGCCGGCTGCTAACGCCTGGGAGCAGGTCTTCTCCAAGAACTATCGCCAGCACAACGAGGTCACCGAGTTCTACATGGCAAGCATTGCGGACTTCACCGACCCGTACCCGCTGTACTCCATCCCTGACTTCACGCAGTTCAACTACGTGGAGAACTACAACGCCGCCGTGGACGGCCTGGAGGGGGAGTACACCTGGTTCGAGTACGTGCCCACGCGCCTGGCCGACGCCGCCGCGGGCAGCGTTCCCGCCATCGTCACGCTGCACGGCAACCTCAACGACACCCGCGTGCAGGCCGAGTCCAGCGGCTGGCTTGAGCTGGCCTGCACTGAGGACCTCATCGTGCTTGCGCCCGAGTGGCAGGACGTAGTGTACGAAAGCGGCTCCGACGAGCCCCAGCCCAACTTCTTTGGCTGCGACGGCCTGCAGAACGACCGCATCATCACGTGGCTTGACATGATGTTTGCCAAGTATCCGCAGATCGACACGCACCGCGTGTACGTGACCGGCCTCTCCGCCGGCTCCAGCGCCTCTGAGCTCTACGGCGTCAAGTACGCCGACACCTTCGCAGCCGTGGGCGGTGTCTCTGGCCCTGGCATCGACAAGGAGGAGATCACGCAGATCGTGGAGAACTGGGACGGTACCCTCGTGCCCTTCACCTACCTCTGCGGAAACCACGACTTCTTCGGCATGATCCCGGTGGACGGCTCCAGCCAGAACTCGTTCCCCGTGGCCGAGGACGGCACGAGGATCCAGGCCGTTGACCCGCGCGTGCCCATCTTCCCCATCATCCAGGCCTACCAGAAGGCCAACGGCCTTGAGGTCCAGGAGATGGACATGTCCCTCGACCCGTGGTTCGGCATCAAGTTCGACGAGGTCAACGACATCATGCTGGGCGAGAAGAGCGCTCGCGAGGGCGTGCTGCTGGGCGCCGACGGCCAGCCCGTCATGAAGCTCGTCGCCATCAAGGACCAGGCACACTGGAACTGGAAGCCAGAGGCTGCCTACCTCTGGGAGTTCTTCCAGACCTTCAGCCGCTAGGCGTCGTTACGCCTGAACGCACACACCAAGCTCTCTCCCTGCCGCCCCGGGCTCCCTGCCGGGGCGGTTCCCTTTAGGGTTGGCCATGGGCAAGGTGGCAAGTGAGCAGCAGCTCAACAGCTCACCGTGAACGGCAGCACGGGAATCTCGGCGCCGTTGTAGAGGTTGGTGCGGAACCAGTTGCTCCAGGCGAAGCGCACGTCGACTGGGCCAGACGGCGAACCCTCGAGCATGATGATCAGCTGGTCGCCCCGCGCAGCTGCCCTGAACGGCACGGGCTTGCCGTCGCATTGGACCTCGAGGGCGTTGCACTCGGCGCCTTCAATCACCATGCCGCCTGCAGGGTTCTCGAAGCGCAGGATGACGAACGAGCCTTTGCGCTCGGCGCCCGTGCAGCGTGGCGCGTCGGCTGGGACGGGCATCCCCAGCAGGTGGTTCATCACAAGCAGGGCCAGCCGCTCGCCGATGGGCTTCTTCTCCTTGGGGTGGATGTCGTGCTTGTCGCCCATGTCGCTTGCCGAGCACAGCCAGACGTGCTCGTCGGTGTCGGCCACCTTCTGCTGGCAGGCGCGGATCGTTACGTAGTCGTTGGGCCCCATGCCCATCCAGTCGCCGAAGCCCGGCAGCTGCACCACAAGGAAGGGCAGGTCGGGGCGGTGCCACGCGTCGCGCCAGTCGGCGATGACGGTGCGCAGCGCCTCCTCGTGGCGCCACTGGGTACCTGCGATCTCGTCGTCACTTTCTCCTTGGTACCAGAGCACCCCACGCGCGGCGAAGCCGGCGATGGGAAGCACCATGTAGGTGAAGAGGGCCCCGGGTGCCTCCTTGGTGGGGGTTAGCATGCCGGGATGGATGGACGGGTTGCCAGCCTCGCTGGACTGAGGGCTGCCAACCTCAAGCCCTCCCACGTCGGCAGGCCCCGACGACTTTTGTGCCTCGGCCGCCATGAAGGCCCGAATCTCGTCCTCCGTCGGCGTCCTGGGCAGGAAGAACTCGTTCCAGGCGGGCCAGGTGGCGTAGCCCTTGTCGTTCTTGGCGACGTTGACGCGTCCGTTTGCCAGCAGCTCCTCGTAGGGGAGGCCCTGTAGCTTTGCGTCGAAGGCGGCTGCAAGCTCGGGCTGCACGGCACGCGCATGCTCCGGTGCCATCCATGTTGCGGACGTGGTGCCGCCGTAGTTGCATCCCACGATGCCCACGGGCACGTCGAGCACCATCTCGAGGCCACGCGCGCAGTAGTAGCCCACGGCCGAGAAGTGGTCCAGGTCCTCGGGTGTGGCCTTGCGCCAGATGCCCACCTTGGAGAAGTCGAAGTCCTTCGTCTGGCCCGGGTAGGAGCACTTGGGCTGGTCGTAGAAGCGGATGCGCGGGTTGGCGCAGGTGGGGCGGTAGTCCTCGACCTCCTTGTCGTAGCGCATCCAGAACTCCATGTTGGACTGGCCGCCCGCGATGAGGACCTCGCCCACGGCCACGTCGGTAAGGTCGATGCGCTCTTCGCCGCTGGTGACCTCCAGCGCCTCGGACTCGGATGCGGCAAGCGGCGCGAGCGTGCAGCGCCAGGCACCCTGCTCGTCTGCCGCGCACGAGGCGGCCTGCCCCTGGATGCGTACCTCAACGGGGCTGCCAGGCTCCGCGGTGCCCCAGACGTTCACCGGCAGCTCGCGCTGCAGGACCATGCCGCTGGCAAAGATGGGGGCAAGTGCGAGGCTCATGGGCGTTCCTTTCCGATGCTTCTTCTGGTTGGAGCTCACCGCGCCACTCTCTGATGATAGCGCGTGGCCACACCTAACGAGATTGCCGTGGCGGCCGAACTCACCCTGCCCTAGCAGCTGCGCTTGCCCATCTGGGCGTAGGCGTCGTCGCGCGGAATCCAGTCAAGGAACTGCTCCACCTGCTGGTCCCAGAAGCGCCACTCGTGGCCAAAGCCCGGGACCTCCTTCCAGGTGACGTCTGCGCCAAGCTCGCCCAGCTCGGATGCGAAGGCACGGTTGGGCTCGAACAGGAAGTCGTTCATGCCGCAGGCGCTGTAGATGGCAGGAAACGCCGCGCCTGTGTCGGCGACGGCCTTGGCAAGGGCGTGCACGTCGTACTCAGGATCTGGCTTCTCCGGCTGGCCCATGGGATCGGAGGCAAAGACGGCGGGGTTGATGCTGAGACCCGCCGAGAAGGCGCCGATGGCACGGTAGCGCTCGGGATGCGTGAGGCCATGCATGAGTGCGCCGTAGCCGCCCATCGAGAGGCCGGCGATGTAGGTCTCCTCTGGCTTGGTGGAGATGGGGAAGTAGTTGGTCACAAACTCAGGCAGCTCCTCGGAGACGAAGCGCTTGAAGTCGTCCGCACCGACCTTCGCGTAGGCCTTGTTCTCGGCCGAGATGTTGACGATGGCGATACGACGCTCCTCGGCGTAAAGCTCGACGTTGGTGTAGCCCGTCCACTGGGCGTGGTTGTTGGCAAAGCCGTGCAGCAGGTAGACCACCGGGAACTTGGCCGGCAGCACGTGCGTGGCCGGAGCGTCGCCCATGCCCAGCGCCTCGGGGCAGGTGACCGATGGCAGCACCACGGTAATGTCAACCGCGCGATTGAGCGAGTACGACAGGAAGTTGCAGACGACCTTGGCCATGGGATCTCCTCTCAGATGGGACCTCTATGCGCGTATTGTAGCAACCCGCTCTCTGAGCCCGGCGTACGCGTCGGTAACAGCGTGGTGGCCATCCCAGCATTGGCTTTTTGATCGCACTTGTTAGGCGACGGACTCAAACGTGACCGTCGCCGAGCCTGATCCGCACGCATCCGCAAGGCCGGCCACGTCGTCGATCTTGCCTACGCTCTGGTAGCTCCACCCGTCATTGGCGAAGGTCTCGTAGAAGAGCACGAGGCAGTCGGAGCCAAACACCATGAGGTCGCCCGCCTCGATAGTCTGCGGCACAAACTGCTGGCCGTCAAAGCCTTCGCCGGTGTAGCAGTACTTCTCGTTACCGTGCAGCTCATCCATGGAAAGCGTCATGGGCAGGCGCTCGACCAGCTGCTCGCCTGCCTTGGTGTCGGCGACCGTTGCCGTGAAGGCCACTCCGTTGACCGTGACCAAGATTTGCATGGGCTCCTCCTGCTCCTCCTGTGCTAGCGCCTCGTCGTCCTGCGACTCCTGTGGCTGGGGCGGCTCCGCTGAGCCAGAGGGCTCCGCAGGGGCAGGGGGCTCTGCGGTGCTAGGGGGCTCCGCAGAGGTGCCGCCGCACCCACTTAGGACAAAGCCCAACGCCGCAGCTCCAGCCATGAGAAAGGTACGCCTGTCAATCGGCCTCGTCATCGATTACCTACCATTCGTCCCCGGCGCCCACCGATGCGCGCTACCAACCCTTACAGCTCTATTGTTTGCCGCGGCGCAGGCGGTTTCAAATGCCAATCTTGCATCGCCTGCCATAACCCCTAGCGCTGGGACTTCTTGGCCTTGAGCTTCTCTAGGCAGTACACCATCACGCCCAGCAGGATGAGTTCGTTGTAGTCGTCAACACGCACGAGGCGCGGCTGGTGCTCGCGTGGCACGTACTTGTCAAGCTCGGCCGCCACCTCGTCCATATTGGGCAGCAGTGAGCAGCTCAGGCACACCACATCGGGGTCGACCGTCGCTACGTCCATGGCCAGCACCTTGCCAACCAGCTCCAGCACGTCGGCGGGGTTGTATGCGTTGAAGCGCAGTGGGCGAGAGAAGCCAAATTCGTCCACGATGACCTTGTTCTCGCCTGCAAGGCCGTGTGCGCCTTCTACCAGGTGCCCACCCAGCACGATGCCCTGGCCGCCAAACGCCCAGCCCGCGGGCTGCGAGTACACGACCACGTTCTGCGCCTCTTCCTGACTGCCGTACCAGCCAAGTGCGGCGCAGTTGGTGTTGTTGACGATGAGGATGGGGATGTCGTAGCGCTCGCTAAAGAAGCCTCCCAAATCGAAGGTGTTCTTTCCCAAGGTGAGGTCGTGCGTTCGCCGGGGCGCAAGCTCCAGCCACCCACCACGAACCACGCCGGGCACGGCGATGCCCACCACGTCGGCGTTGACCTTTCCCGAACATGAGCATACCTGCGTGTCGATGATGTCGGTCAGGTCGCGGATCGTCACCCTGCGCTTGATGACGGTCTCGCTCAGGGTGATCTCGCCATGGTCGTAAAGCCGGTAGTGGAGCCGGGCGCCCTTGCCGTCCATGCTCACCGCAATGGCCAGCACGCGCTTGGCGCTCTTGGTCTCGCACGTGAGCTGGGTGGCAGCCTGCTCCTCGGTTTCCTGCGCGCGACGACGAAGCTCGTCGCGGACAAACTCCACGCAGCCTGCCGCATCGTAGGAGGCAAAGGTTGCCGTGGGAATGCGCAGCACCGGCACGTCGCGCATGACCTCGGCTATGCGGTCAGCCATATAGCCAATCTGCGGCGCAACCAATATGGCCGCCTTGTCAGCGCCGTGCTCGTACACCTCGTTCACGCTCACGGCAGAAAACGTCCAGTCAAGGCCCAGCGTCTGGACAACCTGGTTCATGCGGTCCGCAAAGAACGAGGTGGTCATGCCTGCCGTGCAGCACAGCAGGACCTCTGTGGCCTGCTGCTCGCGCAGCGCCGTCAGCGCCTCGACCATCTCGTGGAAGAGGCCCGTGGCGTGGTCTTGCTCCGTCGCGTGGAAGTGCAGGAAGAACTTGGTCTCGCCGTCTGCCTTGTTCTCGATGTGAAACTCGACGATCTCGGGGTCGGGGTCCATGTCATAGAAGTTGACCTGCGCCACGGCATAGTCGGTCTCAAGGCGGATGTGGTCGGGGTCGGAGAAGTCCGCCTCGTAGGGCCCGCTTTGCGAGCGCATCCAAGAGCGGAAGTCAAAGGTCTCTTCGGACATGGTAACCTCCCCAACAACGGCCGGCATCTGCAGCCTTACCATAGCAGACGGCAGGCAAACAGGCACCAAGGCCGCCCGTAGCTGGCACCTAAGCGCCATCGACAGGCCAAGGGTGGGTCGCATGGCCAATGGCAGCCAAGCGTGCGCTTTGGCGTCGCCCCCATGGACGAGGTTGAGGCCGACCTCGCCGAGATTGCCGCCATGACGCCGCACGCGCGTACCATCCTGCTGCTTTCGGCCAACCCGCTGGTCCTTTCCTACGACAAGACGGCACCCATTCTGGAGAAGATTCGTGAGTACCTGCCCGACATTGAGCACGTCTACGCCGCTGGCCGCGTCACCGACCTGCGCAACAAGACGGTGGAGCAGCTGCGGGCCCTGCGCGATCTGGGCCTCAACGAGATCTCGATGGGCACGGAGAGCGGCGACGACTGGACGCTCGAGCGCATTCACAAGGGCTATCACGCGGCCGACATCCTCGAGCAGTGTGCGAAGCTGGACGAGGCAGGCATTGCCTACGGGCAGCAAGACGTTCCAGGCCATGACGCGCGAGCCCTAAAGAGGACGTCCCCAGTGGGGTGTTCCACCGGGGACGTCCTCTTGGAAAGCTTCTCTTGGGAAGCGGATGGTACGGGTTAGCCCAGCTTGGCGTACTCCTCGTCGGTGACGGGCTCGAGCCACTCGTTCCAGGCGTCGACGCCCTCGATCTCAAGTCCGATGTGCTGGAACCAGCCGTCAGCAGCGGCGCCGTGCCAGTGCTTGACGTTGGCCGGGATGTTGACCACGTCGCCGGCGTGCAGCTCGCGCGCAGGCTTGCCCCACTCCTGGTACCAGCCGCGACCGAACACGCAGATGAGCATCTGCCCGCCACCCTCGGTGGCGTGGTGGATGTGCCAGTTGTTGCGGCAGCCGGGGGCAAAGGTCACGTTGAAGGCGGGAACCTGCTCGTTGGTGAGCACGGAAAGGTAGGTCTCGCCCGAGAACCACTGCGAAGCCGGGTTAACATCGCCCACCGGGAAGTCGCTCAGCTCAACACCAATACGCTCGTCAATCATGGTATCCTCTCTCTCCTCGTGCTTGGGTTGTCTATGATGATACGCCTGCATGACAGGGCATCACAAATGCCAGTTGCGCATCGCTTTCATTCAGCAAGCGCATGAGGTACGGCCGTAGCGTGACCGCCTGGCGGAATTGTCTGTCCGTCAGGGTTCGGCGGAGAGGGAGGTTCCCATGGCATTCGACTTCAAGAAGGAGTACCGCGACCTTTACCAGCCAAAGACCAGACCCTCTATCATCGAGGTCCCGCCCATGCGCTTTCTTGCGGTGGAGGGCGAGGGCGACCCAAACGAGGAGGGTTGCGCCTACCAGCATGCGCTCGGGCTGTTGTACGGCGTTGCCTACACGCTCAAGATGAGCTACAAGACCGACCATGCCATCGAGGGATTCTATCAGTACGTGGTGCCGCCGCTGGAAGGCTTTTGGTGGCAGCCCGGCGTCAACGGCGTGAACTATGCCGACAAGGGGTCCTTCAACTGGGTGTCGGTCATTCGCGTGCCGGAGTTCGTGACCGAGGCGGACTTTGCGTGGGCCATCGAGGCGGCGACGGCCAAGAAGGGGCTGGACTTCTCGCCTGTGCGCCTCATTGAGGTTGACGAGGGGCTGTGCGTGCAGTGCATGCACGTGGGGCCGTACGACAGCGAGCCGGCAACGGTCGAGGCCATGCATGAATACGCCGCAGCTCAGGGCTTCGTGCCAGACTTCTCTGACATGCGCAGGCACCATGAGGTCTACCTATCCGACCCGCGCAAGGCCGATCCCGCCAAGATGAAGACGGTGGTGCGGCATCCGGTGCGCAGGGCGTAGCCGACTGCGGCGTCGGTGGGGTTGCTTGAGCGTGGACGCTTCGCTTTGGGGCTGCCCCGCCGCCACGCCACGGCGAACCCGCTACCTGCCGCCAGCCTTGTCGTACAGCAGACGGTCCTTGATAGGCTGCGGGTCAATGCCCATTGCGTCCATGAACTTGAAGGCAAAGGGGTAGGGGGCGCAGGGACCCTGCGAGGTGACTACGTTGGCGTCCCACACGGCCACCTGGTTGGCCACGAACTGCGCGCTCGTGAGCTTGGCACCATAGCCCGTGTAACCGGTGGCACGCTTGCCTGCCAGCACGCCGGACGCCTCGAGCACCGTGGTTCCGGAGCACAGCGCGCCGATGAGCTTGCCCGCCTCGTCAAAGGAGCGGAGGGTGCCCATTACCTCGTCGCTTGCGATGAGGGGCGCCGCGGCGCCGCGACCGCCGGGAACGACGATGGCGTCGTAGTCGGCCACGGCCTCGGCCGAGAAGAGCTGGTCGGCCTTGACCTGCATGCCCTGCATGGTGTGGACCCACTGGCTGCCGCCCGTGGCAAAGCTTGTGGTGGTGAGCCCGGCACGCATGAGCAGGTCGATGATCTGCACGGTCTCGCTCTCCTCGCAGACCTCGGGCATGAGAACGGCCACCTTTTCGACATGGATGGGGGAGGGGGTTGCAGCTTGGCCTTCCGGTGCGGGCCAGCGGCCAGCCTCCGTCTCCCAAGACGGCACGCCGCCGGCCACGTCGAAGACGTTGTAGTAGATGGTGCGGTTCTTGACGGTCTGTGAGTCGCCGCCCAGGGCGTCGATCAGCGCGAAGGCGAAGGTGTAGGCAAAGGCGGGGCCTTGGCCCGTGATGATGTTGCCATCCTGCACTACGGCCTCGTCCACCCAGATGCCGGCGTTCTCGATCTGGTCCTTCACGCCGGGATAGCAGGTAAAGCGCTTGCCCTCGAGCAAGCCTGCACGGCCCAGCGCCTCGGGTGCGGCGCAGATGGCACAAATCCACGTGCCCTTAGTGGCGGCCCGCTGCAGCTCGGCGATGAGGCCCTTGTGGTCGCGCATGGCGTCCGAGCCGCCGTAGCCGCCGGGCAGCACCACCATGTCGTAGCCCTCCAGCGAGCCGTCGAACACCTTGTCGCAGCGCATGGCGATGTGGTGCGTGCCCGCGACCTCCGCTGCGTCAAGGCCCACCATGTCGCACTCGATCTCGGCGCGCCGCATCATGTCTACGATTGTGAGGGCCTCGCCCTCCTCGCATCCCCGCGCGAAGATAACCGCAACCTTTGCCATGAGCTTTCCCTTCTCCTTGGGGTTGATGAGGCCATGGTATGACGGCAGCGGCAGCACATAAAGCCGTTTCCCGTTTCTGGAAACTGCTCGTCCTGCGCTGGCCTGCGCCGATAGAATGGACCATAAGGAAGATCTTTGGCAGCGAGAAGGGGACCATCCATGAAGATCAGCGGCAAGTATCTGTGGGTCGTGGTCGCGATGTGTGGCCTGTCGATGGCTACGGTGGGCCTGCTCACCAACGTGGCGGGCCTCTTCTTCACACCCATGGCCGAGGAGTTTGGCGTGATGCGCGGCTCGGTGAGCCTCACCCTCACCATTGCCAACACCTGCGTTGCGGTGGGTGGCCTTGCCACGCGTAGGCTGACGAAGATGATGCCGCTGCGTATGGTGCTTCTGGTTGCCACCGCCATCATGGCCGGCTCCACCTTCCTGATGTCGCTGGTGCCCAGCATGTGGCTTGAGTACGTGCTCTCGGCCACACGCGGCCTGGCGGGCGGTGCCATCGGCTTCGTGCTGATAACCTACGTGCTCAACAAGTGGTTCGTGGCCCAGCTGGGGCTTGTGACCAGCATCGCCATGGGCTTCAGTGGACTGGCTGGCGCGGCCTTCACGCCCATCTTGCAGCCGGTCATCGACGGCATGGGCTGGCGCGCCGGCATGGCGCTCATCGCGGCGATGCAGGTGGCGCTGTGCCTGCCTGCCATCCTGCTGGTTCCTGCGACCGACCCCACCGATGCCGGGCTGCGTCCCTTTGGCCTTGCGGACAACAAGCAGACCGTGTCGGCGCATCACGACAAGAGCAAGCCGATCAAGATCGATGGGATGGTCTACGCTGGCGTGGTGTGCTACGCCGTGTTTGCGGCTGCCGCTACCGCGATGCCGCAGCACTTCCCAGGCTATGCCGAGGAAGTTGGCCTTGCCGCCGCGACGGGTGCCGCGATGCTCTCGGCGTGCATGGTGGCCAACACCGCTGGCAAGATCGTGATGGGTTGGATGACCGATCGCATCGGTGCCCTCAGGTCCATCGTCATCTACACGGCGCTGGTGTCCGTGGCCATCGTGGCGCTGCTTGTGCTGCACGTGCCCATCGTGTTTGTGGCGGCCTCGTTCTTCTACGGCCTGTGCTACGGACGCGCCACCGTGGGCCTCACCATGATGTGCCGCGAGCTGTTTGGCAAGCGCGGCTCGGGCATCGTGTATCCCGTCGCGGCGCTGGGCACCAGCATCTCTAACGCCATTTTCTCGGCGGCGCTGGGCTATGCATACGACCTCACGGGAAGCTACGCCACCTCGCTTATCGGACTGTTCGTGCTGCTAGTGGGCTCCGTCGTGCTCACGCTCTGGTGCTACCGCCGGGCCATCATGGGCACGGGCGAGGCGGAGTAGCCACAGCGGTTCAGGGAACGAGTCGGGAGGGCGGGTACCCCTCGGTTTGACTGTACAGAGATAGTCAAACCCTGTGGGAATCGGCCACGCGGGCTGGTACCTCTCGGTTTGACTGTACAGAGACGGTCGAAGCCGGCAGAAACCGTCCGCACGGGTCGGTATCCCCACATTCGACTGTTTATAACCAGTCGAACCAACGGATAACCTCTGCCGGCCGGCAACGACCTCCGTGCCACATGAAAGCCCCCGTGCCAGGGGGAGGCACGGGGGTGAAGGAAGGGGAGAGGGCGGGAGAGGGTGAGCTGATTACCCAAGCAGCTTGCCAAGCAGGCTGTTCTTGCGCTTCTCCTGTGCCTCGAGATACCTCTGGTTCTCGGTCTCGAAGTCGAGGCCCTCCTTTTCGCAGCGGGCACGGAGCTCGGCGATGCGCTCCTCCTCGGCCTTGCGGTCGGCCTCCTCCTGCTCGAGGCGGGCGCGCTCCTCGGGGTCTACCTAGGTGCCGCCCTCGGGCATGGTGCCCACGAAGTCGTAGGCAGCCTGTGCGGTGCGCAGGTTGTCGCGATAGGAGTTGTCGTCCTGGAGCAGCTCGGAGAACTGCAGGTGCACGTGGACGTGCCTGGGCTGCGAACCCCTCAGCGTAAGGTGGAAGGTGCCGGCGATGTTCTGGCCAAGGTCGAGCACCTGCTCGCCCGCGGGCGTGTGGAGGAGCTCGGTGACGTCGTAGGTCTGGTACTGGAGCCATTGGTCGTAGGCGTGGGTGTCGGGGGCCATGAGCTCGTCACCAAGCTCGCGTCCCCCGCTGCCCCAGCCAGTCACGTGCCTAGCGGCAGACCACCTCGACGGGCACGTCCAGGATCTTGGCCACCTTGCAGATGGTGTCGGTCCAGGAGCCCTGCGCTGCGGCGAAGTGGTGCGTAGGCCCGCACTCGCACCAGCGGTTGTTCCACTCACGGGCACCAATGGAGAAGCGCGTGCGGAAGGTGGTGTCGCCGTTGCCCAGCGTGGGGCCGTCCTCGATGACGCCCTCGCTCACGATGAACTTGAAGTGGCCGTCTGCGTCCTGCGTGATGCCCAGGTAGGTGACGGGGCCGGCCTTGGGGTAGAAGCGCGTGAGGAAGCCGCCGCCCGCCTTGCCATGGAACACGGGCACGATCTCCATCGAGGCCTTGCGCGCGGTGGAGAAGCACGCGTCGCCGGAGCCGGAGTGGCCGATGAGCACCACGTCGTCGTCGAAGTCGAAGGTGTAGAACTCGGAGAGCTGGCAGGCGCCGGAGAGGACCTTCATGATCATCATGCCCATGGCGACCTTGATGTCGCCCTCCACGGCGCAGGCGATGCCCTGCTTGATGAGCATGGAGAACGCGGGGATGAGCATGGAGTCGAGCACGCCGGCCTTGCCCTGGGCAAATCCGTCGTAGTGGCTGGCCACGAAGCCCAGCTCCTCGTCCTTGACCCACTGCTCGAAGGCCACGACGTAGCGCGCCATCTCGTGGATGCTGGCCTCGTCGTAGTCGCCCTTGATCTCGAAGGTGTCATGGATGTCGGCAACCTTGGCGGCGATGACCTCCTCGTCGGTGATGTCGTCGGCGATGGCCCACATCTTCTCCCAGTCAAACTGCTTGGTGTAGAGGCCCATGCGATGGTAGAGGTTGGTCTCGTCGATGTAGAGGTCCATCATGCCGGGGTAGGGACGGCCGATCTGCGCGAGGTTGGTGTAGCGCAGGCGGCGGCGCACCTGGGCGGCGCGGCACCAGTCCTCGATCTCGGCGGCCACCTGCGGGTCGCCGCCCTCGACGACGCCGGTGATGACGGCATGGCGCTTGCCGGCGCGGTTAAGGTCGGCCACCATCTCGCCCACGGCGCCGCCCGCATAGCCGATGCCCAGCCAGTCGGCGGTTCCGGCGGTCTCGAAGTCGAGGCAGCGCACCTTCTGGAGGTTCACCAGGACGACGGGGACGTTGAGGTCGCGGATGGCCGGCAGCATGTTGTAGCTGGTGGCGTAGGTAAGTAGCTGGCAGAAGACGAGGTCGACGTCGGCGGCGCGGAACTTGTCGCCTGCGGCGGCAGCTGCCTCCTTGGTGGTGCACATGCCACCGTCGATGACCTCGACGGTGTCGGGAAGCGACGCCACGAAGTCGGCGTACTGCTGCTCGAACTCGGGAACGAGCTCGGGGAACTGCGGGAGATATGCGCCGAGCGCGATGGAGAAGACGGCAACCTTGGCCTTGGTTTCGACGAGCATTGCGGTTTCCTTTCTTTGTGGCGTGTTGAGGACGGGTGCAGCTGTAGACGTGCGGCGGGCTGGGGCTCGGACAGTGGGAGGCGCGGACAGCGGGGACGGAGCGCGGACAGTGGGGACGTAGCACTTTGTCCGCGCTAACTAAACTCGCTCCTTGCTGAGCGCGGACAAAGTGCTACGTCCCCACTGTCCGCGCTCCGTCCCCGCTGTCCCGCGCTCGCGCCACGCTGTCCGCGTCCGGGGCGGGCACTAGCCGATGAACGCCTCGTTGATCTGGATGTTGAAGTCCTTGCAGGTCTGGACGAGGCCGGCGTCCTCAATCTTGTTGAGCCAGTCCTCGCTTCCGCCGTTGGCCGCGCGGGCGGCCACGTACAGCTGGGCGGCCTTCTCGACGGTGTGGGCCAGCCCGAAGGTGGTGTCGAAGTCGGGGCCGGCGGCAAAGAGGCCGTGGTGAGCCCAGACGATGGTGTCGTAGGTCTTCATGAGCTCGCTGGAGGCCTCGGCGATGGCGGGGCCGCCGGGCACCATCCAGGGCACCACGCCCACGCCGGCGGGGAACACCACGACGCACTCGGTCATCATCTGCCACAGACGGCGCGTGAAGTCGCGGTCGGTGAGCGGCACGATGAAGCTCATCTCGATGACGCCGGGGGTGTGCGCGTGGTAGATCACGCGGTTCTTGCCGTCGGTGCGGGCGGCGGCCACGCAGTGGTTCATGTAGTGGCTCTCGAACTCGCTGGTGGGGCGGGCGCCATTCAGGAGGCCCCACACGATGCGGAAGGCGTCGCCCGTCTCATTGATCTCGACGATGCCGATGTTCTCGGCCGGGGCGCCGGCAACGTTGCGCATGTACTTGCCGGACCCGGTGGAGACGAAGTACTGGCCGGCCAGGTTCTCGCCGCGAACGCCCATCTTAACCCACGGGCGCGGCTCGGCGTCGAAGAACGGGCGCGCTGCCTCGACGTCCTCGTCGGTCATGCGGTAGGTGAGGTTGCCACCGTTGCGCTCGTGCCAGCCCTGCAGCCAGCCGTCGTCGCACATGCGGCAGAAGCCCTTGATGAAGCCCAGATCCTCGATTGCCATGATGCTCTCCTCTCTTTCCTGCACGGGGCTACCCCGTGGCAGGGTCCGCTAACCACTAGCGGGGCTGGTATTCCTTGATGTCGAAGCTTGCCTTTATTGCCGCGCGCGCCTCCTCGAGGCTCGCGTACTCGCCCGAATAGATGAACTGCACCATCAGGTTGCCCAGTGCCGTGCCCTCGGTGGGGCCGGCAAACACGGGCAGCTGGCAGGCATCGGCCGTGGCCTGGTTGAGGTAGCCGTTGTTGGACCCGCCGCCCACGATGTTGATGCTGGTGTAGTCCTTCCCGGTAAGGTCGCGCAGCTGCGCCACCGTGCGCGCGTAGTCCTCCGCCAGCGAGTCGTACACGCACAGCGCATACTGCCCCATGGTCTGGGGTACCGGCTGGCCCGAGCGGGAGCACACGTCGCGCAGGGCGCCCAGCATGCTTGCCGGGGCAAGGAACTCCTGGTCGTCGGCGTCCACCACGGAGTGGAAGCCTTCGGCGCGCGCCGCCTCGGCGGCCTGCACCAGATCGTCCCAGGTGGGGGCCACGCCGGTGGCCTCGCCCAGCTCGCGGCGCACGTTCTGGATCATCCACAGGCCCATGATGTTCTTGAGATAGCGATAGCGGCGCTCGTAGCCGCCCTCGTTGGTAAGGTTGGCGCCGGCGCTTGCGGGCGTGCAGATGGGCTCCTTGTTCTCGACGCCCACCAGGCTCCAGGTGCCGCTGGAGAAGTACACGGCCTTGTCGTCGCGGGCGGGCACGGCAAGCCAGGCGCTGCCGGTGTCGTGGCTGGCCACCAGCACGACCTCAGGCGCGTAGCCAATGCGCTCGGCCACCTCGGGCCGCACGCGCCCCTGCGCCTCTCCCGGCATGCGGATGGGCTGGAAGATGTGGCGTGGGAGGTTCAGTCGGCTGATGAGGGCGTCGTCCCAGTCGCAGCTCTCGGCGCCCACGAGCGCCGTGGTGCTGGCGTTGGTGTACTCCTGGGCCTTCACGCCGGTGAGCACCCATCCAAGGTAGTCAGGCACCATGAGCAGCGCGGCGGCGGCGTCAAGCTGGCCGCGGTCCTCGCGGCTTTGGGCGCACAGCTGGTAGGCGGTGTTGAACTGCTGGTACTGGATGCCCGTGCGGGCGTAATGCTCGTCGAAGGAGAGGATGCCCGCAAGCTCGAGCGCGTCGCGCACGCCGTCGGTGCGGGAGTCGCGATAGCCCACGCAGTTGCCGATGCGCCGGTCGTCCCCGTCCAGCAGCACGTAGTCCACGGCCCAGGTGTCGATGCCTACCGTGGCAGGCTCGAATCCCTGCTCGCGTGCGGCGGCGAGGCCGGCAATCACGCTCTCGGCTAGGGCGTCGATGTCCCAGCACAGGTGCCCGTCCTTGTGCATGAGGCCATTCTCGAAGCGGTACACCTCCGTGAGCACCATGCGTCCATCGATCACCTGCCCTACGATGTGGCGTCCGCTGGACGCGCCAATGTCTACCGCAAGATGACAAACTCCCATTTTATGGCCCTCCGCATCATGTGGGTACTATTGATCCCATATAAACAATACGCTGCAGTTCCATAAATGACCATGCGCAGGATTATCGTTGACTTTAGAAAAATGCGCCTCATAGTAGAGAGAGGGGGGCCATCAGTTGCCAAGTTGCCGTGGCCCAGCGTTGGAGATGGGGAGGAAGCGCATGCTTACCTACACCATGGACGTCGAGGAGCGCAGCCGCTGGATCATCGCCACGCCGTCAGCCGAGGAGGCGGCGCAGCCCTTCTTCTGCAGCGAGGTGGGCGACTTCTACGCGCGCTCCCAGTTCTCGACGGCGCGGTCGGACAAGAACAGCTTCATCGTGTTCTACACGCTGGGCGGTGCCGGCGTGGTACGGCAAGGGGGCCAGGAGGTGACCCTGCACAAGGGCCAGGCACTCCTGATGGACTGCCGCTCACCGCAGAGCTACGGCACGGCCCCGGGGCGCAACCACTGGTATCACCTCTGGGCGCACGTGGACGGGGGAGGGGTGTCGATGGCCGCGGCGCAGCTGGGCCTCCCGCGACTTGCTGCGGTGGACGTGCCGCTCTCGCGCGTGCAGCCGCACTTCGACGTGCTGTTTGACCTGCTGGGCAAGGAGTCGATAGCCAACCGGGCGCGGACTGGCGCGGCGGTGCACGCCCTGCTGGCCGAGCTGGTGGTGTCGTCGCTCGAGCCCCAGGGCCCCTCATCGGCCGACCCCGTGCACATGGTGTGCGACTACGTCAGCCATCACTACGCCGAGGATCTCAGCCTGGAGAGCCTCTCCCAGTTGGCGGCCGTAAGCCCCAGCTACCTCATCCGCCTCTTCAAGCGGCAGATGGGCACCACGCCGCACGACTACCTCCTGCGCTACCGCATCTCGCGGGCCAAGGAGCTGCTGGCCGAGACCTCGCTGACCGGCGCTGCCATAGCGCGCGAGGTGGGCTTCAACTCGGAGAGCAACTTCAGCTACCGATTCAGCCGGATGGTGGGCCAGAGCCCGCGGGCCTATCGGCAGGGTACGCCCGAGCTGGTGCTAGAGGAGCAAGCGCGCTAAAGTGAGGATGGGCGCAGGCGACATGCCGCACGTTGGCGAGGGGGTTCACATGGATGACGTCATGGTAATTGGCATCGCGGGTGGCTCGGGAAGCGGCAAGACCACGCTTACCAGCAAGCTGGCGCAGGCGTTGGGCACGGACGTGACCATCATCATGCATGACAGCTACTATCGAGCCCACCACGAGATGACCTACGAGCAGCGCACGCAGCTTAACTACGACGACCCCGCGTCGTACGAGACCGAGCTTCTGGTGCAGCACCTTGCGGCGCTGCGCCGCGGCGAGGCCATTTCGTGTCCGGTGTACGACTTCTCCATGTACGATCGCACGGACGAGACCGTGCTGGTGCAGCCGTCTCGCGTGATCGTGGTGGAGGGAATCCTCATCTTCTGCGAGCCGGCCCTGCGCGAGCTGATGGACCTGAGGGTGTTTGTGGACGCCGATGCCGACGTGCGCATCCTGCGGAGGCTGGCGCGCGACGTGCGCGAGCGCGGGCGTACCATCGAGAGCGTGATCTCCCAGTACGCAGCCACCGTGAAGCCCATGCACGAGGCCCACGTCGAGCCCAGCAAGCGCTACGCCGACGTGGTGGTGCCCACCGATGGCGAGGGCAACATGGATGTTGCGGTGGGCCTCATCGCGAGCTACGTGAGAGAGCACCTGCGGGCGTAGGGCCTGGATTCGGACCGGCGGGGGACCGGTGCGGGGCAAGGACCGGAGCGGGCCGGCGCAAAAGTGTACATATAATTTGAGTTATTCGAGCTCCAAAAAACGGAGTCCTGATAAGTGAAATTAAATGTACACTCTGGGCTCGGGACCGGCTCGGGACCGGCTCGGGACCGGCTCGGGACCGGCTCGGGACCGGCTCGGGACCGGCTCGGGACCGGCTCGGGACGGGTGCTAGATCAGCCCGAAGTGCTCGAAGGCGTGCAGCAGCCCGTCGTCGTGCAGGTCGGTGGTCACCCACGTCGCTGCCGCCTTGGCGTTGTCGTTCCCGTTGCCCATGCATACCGAGACGTCGGCCGCACGCAGCATGGTGAGGTCGTTATCGGAGTCGCCACATGCCATCGTGCGCCAACCCGCGCCAAGGCAGCTGCGAACGGCCTCCATGGCGGTGGCCTTGGTCACGCCGGAGGCGGTTGCCTCGGCGATGCCCGGCGCCAGTCGGGTGAGCGTCACGCCTTCGGGCATGAGTGCCGCCACCTGGTCGAAGTCGGGGTTGCCTGCGTGGTAGAACAGCTTGTGGATGCGCCCCCACTCGTCGTCGGGCATGGTCTCGACGCGCGGCACCGACATGATGATGTCGGTGGGACCTAGCGCCTCAAGGCGCTCCTGGTAGGACGCCTCGTCATTCACCCCAATCCAGCTGCCGTCGCCCGCCTCGAGGTTGTAGTTGAGGCCAAACGAGTCGAAGACGGCAGCCACGGCGCGGGTGCGCTCCTCGCCAAGGGGTTCGTCCACGATGGTCTTCCCGTCAAGGATGACCTCGGCACCCGCGGCGAAGCAGAAGCCATCAAGCTGCAGGTAGGAGAGGTCGTTTACCTCGGAACGCGCCCGACCGGTGTTGGTGAGCACCTTATGGCCGTTGGCCTGTGCGCGGCGGATGGCCTCGCGGGCCGAGTCGGGCACCACGCCCCATTCCCAAAGCGTGCCATCAAGGTCGAGAAATACTGCGGTGGGCATGTCGGTGGGCCTTTCGTCGCGTCGGTTCAACGAGGCTAGCTTACACGAAAGCAGGCCCGCGCCACCAAAACACGACGCATCGCACCGGCGCCACGGAGTGCCGCCTCCCGCTCGCGGGCATACACTTATAAAAAAGGTTCAAGTGGTTTAGAAAAATCAGCCACCCTGGGAGCGGGGGGGGACGACGCCTACACGTTGGCGATTACAATGAGTCTTGGCCATACCTTTCGAGAAGGGAACCTCATGAACATTGTGCGTCCGCAGGTTAACCACATCACGAACCCGCTTGGCTTCGATCTAGGCGCGGCGCCCACGTTTACCTGGGCTGTCGAGGGCGCCAAGGGCACGAGGGCAGAGGCCTCGCGCGTGGTGGTGACGTGCGGCGGCGAGGTGGTGGCCGACACCGGCTGGGCAGACCTAGACGCCAAGGCCTGCGCGCTTGACATGGCGCTGGCCCCGCGCACGCGCTACGAGTGGACGGTGTCGGTGCGCTCGGACGCCGGCGAGGAGGCCACGAGCGAGCCGGCCTGGTTCGAGACGGCCAAGATGGGCGAGCCGTGGGCTGCCAGCTGGCTTACCTGCGACTATGACGAGCCTCGTCACCCGGTGTTCTCGCGCGAGCTTGCGCTTGAGGAGGGCAAGAAGGTTGCCTCTGCGCGCCTGTACATGGTGGGCCTGGGCGTGTACGACGTGTGCATCGACGGCGTGAGCGTGTCGGACGAGGTGCTGGCCCCGGGCACGCACTCTTTCGACAACTGGATTCAGTACCAGACCTACGACGTGACCTCGCTCGTCGAGGACGGCGCCGAGCTGTCGGTGGAGCTGGGCCACGGCTGGTACTCGGGCCGTTTTGGCTTCGTGAAGAGCGACCACGGCTACTACGGCAACGACTGGCGCCTCATCGTCGAGCTGCACGTCGCCTATGCCGACGGCTCCGAGCAGGTCATCGGCACCGACGAGGGCTGGCAGGTGACGCGCTCAAACACCACCTTCTCCAACATCTACGACGGCATGCGCATCGATGACACGCTGCCGGCAGTCCAGCCGGTCGCCGCCACGCTGCTTCCCGCCGACGAGGCCGCAGAGGCCACGGCCAAGCTGCATGCCCGTCTGAGCCTGCCCGTGGTTCCGCACGAGACCTTCGTGCCTGAGGTCATCCGTACGCCGGCAGGCGAGTGCGTGCTTGACCTTGGCCAGAACATCGCCGGCACGTTCCGCATGCGCATGCACTACCCCGCAGGCACCGTGGTGCGCGTGCAGACCTCCGAGCTGCTGCAGGACGGCAACTTCTACCGCGACAACCTGCGCACCGCACTCTCCGAGCTGTGGTACACCAGCGACGGAACCGACCTTGAGGTGTCGCCCAACCTCACCTTCTTTGGATATCGTTACGCCAAGGTGACCATCGACGGGGCCAACCCGGAGAGCTTTGACCCGGCCGACTTCACGGGCATCGCGCTGTACAGCGACTTTGACGGCGAGCGCGGTCGCATCACGACCGGGCATGCGAAGGTTAACCAGCTCATCTCCAACGCACGACACGGCCACCGACTGCCCGCAGCGCGACGAGCGTATGGGCTGGACGGGTGACGCAAACGTGTTCAGCGGCACGGCGCTGCGCCTGGCCGCGCCCTATGCCTTCTACCGCAAGTATCTCTACGATATGGCCCTTGAGCAGGCAACCGTTGATGGCAACATGCCCATGGTGGTGCCCAGCTACGGCCTCAAGAACGGGGCCTCCGTCTGGGGCGACGCCACCACGTGCATTCCCTGGAATATGTACGAGGTGGATGGTGACCCGGCCATTCTGGTCGAGCACTATGATGCCATGCGCAGTTGGGTTGACCACATGACGCGCGTTGACGGCGACAACCATGGCTGGGGCCGCAACTTCCAGTTTGGCGACTGGCTGGCCCTTGACAGCAAGGACCCTGCAGGCCGCATCGGTTATACCGACAACGGCTTCATCGGCTATCTCTACTACTGGAACAGCGCGATGATCGTTGCCAACACGGCTCACGTCCTGGGCAAGGCCGATGACGAGGCGCGCTATCGTGCGCTGGCGGACGCCATTCGCAGCTGGATTGAGGCGGAGTACTACACCGCCACGGGCCGCTGTGCCGTTAACACGCAGACGGCCTACGTCATCTCGCTGTGGTTTGGGTTTGGCAACCGCGATTGGAACATCGCGCAGCTGCGCAAGATGCTTGACGAGAACGGTGGCAAGCTTACCACGGGCTTCGTGGGCACCCCGCTTTTGTGCCCCGTGCTCTCCGAGGCGGGCCTCGATCGCATGGCGTACCAGTTGCTCCTCAATGAGGACTACCCCGGGTGGCTGTTTGCCGTTAACCTGGGCGCCACCACCATCTGGGAGCGCTGGAATTCGCTGGACGCCGACGGCCACATCACGGGCATCGACATGAACTCTATGAACCACTATAGCTACGGCGCCATCGTCGAGTGGATCGTGGGCTACGCCGCTGGCCTCCAGGCTGCCGAGCCGGGCTTTGCGAAGGCGCGCATCGCGCCGCGCGTGAGCTGGAGGCTGGGGAGCATCGACGCGTCGCTTGACTCCGCCGCGGGCACCTACCGCGTGGCGTGGGAGTGCGTGGACGAGACGCATCTGCACCTTGTGGTGACCGTGCCGTTTGGTGCCGAGGCCGAGGTCGTGCTGCCGCTTGCGGACGAGGCCACGTACGAGGCACTGGGTGGCCACGTGCTGACCGCAGGCACCTACGAGCTGACGTACGAGACCGTGAAGCCCCTGCGTTGGGCGCCGAGCGTGGACTGGACCGTGGCGCAGATCATGGATGACCGTGCGGTCGCCGACGTGGTTCGTGGCTTCGTGGATGGCTTCGACTACTGCATGCTGACGGCCGATGCCTCCAAGACCCTGCGGCAGCTGCAGTCCGAGGGCTTTGGCCAGAACCGCAAGATGACGGCCGAGGAGCTTGAGGCCTGCGACGCTGCCCTGAGGGCGCTCGCGGAATAGAGGGCGCCACACGTACGTAAAGGCCCGGCCCCGACACGCGCGACGTGTCGGGGCCGGGCTCTTGTTTGTAGGGATCTGCCGGTAGAGCTGCGTGCGTGCGGCGCGCCGGCGGCTATCGTGCCATGAAGTCGCGGATGGCCTCGGCGGCGCTGTCCACCAGGACGTCTGCGTGCGAGTGCATGCCCGGGTCGGCCGAGTGGAACGTGTACGCGACGTCAGCCGCGTCAAGCAGCGGCAGGTCGTTGAACGAGTCGCCCATGCCCGCCGTGAGCGTCGCGCCAAAGTACTCGGCGGCACGACGCAGCCCCGTGCCCTTCGAGCAACCTGCGGGAACCACGTCGATGCTGGCCAGGTTCACATACGCAGTGAGCACGCCGGAAAAGCGCTCGTTTACAAGGGCTGCTGCCTCCGTGGCCTGCTCGATGGTGCTGGTCTCGATGCCTAGCCCGTAGAAGGGCCCGCAAATCTCGTCAAAGCTGTTGGCATAGCGCAGCATGGGCCACGGGGTGCCCTGTTCCAGGCTCCAATAGGCCTCGCTTGCCACGATCAGCAGGAACTCGTCGCTTTTGTTGAGGGGCCTCAGCAGCTCGCAGCACTCACGCACGACGTCCTTTGGCGCCGTCTGGTTCCAGATGAGCTGGCGGTCGCGGTCGAAGAGGGCCGCGCCGGTGGTTGCGATGTAGAAGTCGAACGAGAAGGCCAGGCCTGGAGCGGCGTCGGTCTGGTCGGTCAGACCGTACAGCGGCCTGCCCGTGCAGACGCCAAAGAGCTCGCCCGCCGACTGGAGGTCGAGGATTGCCTGCGTGTTGGTGGGGTTAACCACATACGAGTCGCTTTCGCCGAAGGTGTGGATGGTTCCGTCGAAGTCGCTGGCAAAGAGCTTGGGCATGGGGCCTCCGTGTGGTCGCGTTGTCCTGATGCCACATGATACGGGAAATGCGGCTGGGACGTGTGGGCAAAGCCCGGCCCGGCCCCGCGCGCCGCCCCGGCCCGGTCCCGCACCGGCCCGGCCCCGCGCGTCGCTCCCGCGCCGCCCCGGTCCCGCACCGCGCTGCTCCCGGCCCGTCCCGCGCTGGGAGTGTACATTTAATTTCACTTATTTGGACTCCGTTTTTAAGAGCCCGAATAACTCAAATTAAATGTACACTCGCCCAGCGCGACAAGCAGGCATACACTATGGTCAGGTACGTTCGCGTGCACGATCAAGGCGAAAGCTCGCTCGGGAGGGGAGGTCCCATGAAGTTGGCGCTGTGCGGGATGTCTGCGCTCCGGGTTCTTCGCGACCTTCGGCAGCGGCATGTCGACGTGATGAGGCTTCCCCGTGTTGACCTGCCGGCACCGTCCCTCGAGGGCTCCGGCCGCTGGTCCCGTGCGGCCATTTCGCAAGCCATCGAACAGTATCCCTGCCTCGCCGACTTCTCGGAGCGGCATCCCCTGTGCGTCGCCGTTCCCACGGCAGCGACCCGCCTGCGCGTCAAGGGCGTCTCGTGCACGGTGCACGGGAAGGGCCTTCCCGCAAACGCCTTCGTGGACGTGGGCGGTGGCTTGTTCATCAGTAGTCCTGAGCTGCTGTTTATTGAGCTGGCGGGCATCATGTTGCCCGAGGTGCACCTTGTGGTGGGAATGGAGCTGTGCGGAACGTACGCCCGCGACGCGAGCGACCCTCGCAACGGCAGCGTGGCGTATCAGATTCCGGCCGTGACCTGCATGGATCGCATCCGGGCGTTCGTGGACGGCTGTCATCACGTGAACGGCTTGGGGCCAGCCCGGGAAACGCTGGAATGGCTGCTTGACAACGCGTGGTCGCCCATGGAGGCGGTGGTCGCGGCCATGGCCGTACTGCCGGGAGCCATGCTTGGCTACGACCTGTGGCCCATCGACCTCAACGTGCCGGTCGATGCGAGGGGCGGCACCGCTAGCGGCACGCGAATACCTGACCTGGTGTTTCGCGGAACGGACGTGGGCCTCAACTACGACGGCGAGGGGCATCTTCCCCTGCAGGACGTGGTTGACGCCGCCATCCGGTTGGCGTCCTTGCCGCAGGAGAGGGCCACGCAGGAAGACCTGGACGACGCCCTGCGCCGTGCTCGCGAGGGTGCCGTCGCTGACAAGCGCCGCGACCGAGACCTTGGCGCCGCGGGGCTGACGGTGTTTGCCATGACCAAGGAAGACCTGTACGAACGCGGCGGCCTTGACCGGCTCATGCTGCAGGTGATGGACGCGATCAGTCGCACGGGCAAGCGCGACCTGTCAAGGCAGCGCACCATGATGGAAAGCAAGCTGCTGGGGGACCTGCGGCAGGAGCTCATCTGGTCGTTTCTCCCGGGGAAGGTGGGGCAGGAAGCCGCGCAGACCTTCGCCGAGCTCAGCGCCCCAAACCCAGACATAACCCGATACATGAAGATAGCTCGCTTCGTGGACGGCAAGTGGGTGGTCTCGCTGGTAGAGCGGTCGTCATCGGCCGCGCTGCCGGGAGACTGACGGGGTTCGGCCGCGACAAGGAGACGGTGTCATGCGCTACTTCACCGCAGACCTTCATCTGGGGGACAAGCCCATCATCAGCTGGCGCGGGTTTGGGGACGACGTGGCCGCCCACGACGCGATGATCCTCTCGCGCCTGAACGAGCGCGTAGGCGAGGACGACGAGCTCTGGCTGCTGGGCGACCTCTGCCGTGCGCGCATCGAGGACGTCATGGCCATGCGCGAGTCCATCGCCTGTCGTACCGTGCATGTGGTGGTGGGCAACCATGACTCGCGCTCCAAATTTGTGACCTGCGGTTTGTTTGACTCGGTTGACTACTATGCCCAAGTCGGCCGACACAAGCGCGACGGATACAAGTTCGTGATGAGCCACTATCCCATGCTTGACTGGGACCGTGCCTACCACGGCTCGTTCATGCTGCATGGCCACATCCACAGCCTACCGGTCGAGCCTGGGGGAGACGTTGCCCCGCTGGACGCGCATGCCGGCGGCATGGGCATGCGCGGCTACAACGTATGGAACGCCAAGCACGGCGTCAGGCGCTATGACGTGGGCGTCGATGCCAATGGCTACTACCCGGTGAGCGCGGAGGAGATACTGGCCGCGATGCCGAGCGACGCCGAATGGAGCGCCATGCACCATGGCCTGAAGGTCGACTAGGAAGCTGGGCGTACCAGAGGTGAGCATCCCCTCTGGTGTGGTAGACGCTTGGTTGTCAGGAAGTGATTACGGGATCCTCGAAGGGCACGTCGGGTTCGCCCAGGAACCGATAGACCTCGCGCATGAGGGCGCCCATCTTGTCCGCGAATATCTCGGTGTTGTTGATGAGCGTGAAGTTGGGGTGGTCCTTCCACGCGGCAAGCAGGCGGTCGTCCACCGCGGCGGCCTGCTCGGGCGTCTCGGCGCGCGCGGCGTTGTTCTCCAGGGTGTAGGCCGCCTCGAGGCCCTTCGCGGCGCTGACCAGGTGAAACACGATGTCGTAGCGTGCGTACAGCTCCTCGCGCGTGGTGTGGTGGTCGGCCAGCAGCTGCTCGAACCCCTCGGGCGTCATGTAGCCGGCATGGTCCATCACGCCGCGGTCGAAGATGATCACGATGCGCTCGGCATCCATCTTCTGGGCCGCATGGACGAAGGCCGCCTCCTTGCCCAGCTGCATCTCGAACACGGCGCGCTGGAAGTCGTCGTAGCTGCGGCAGGTCCACGGCGCCACGCCACCGTTGATGAGCTCGGTTGCCGCCTCGGGCACGAAGATGAGCCGGTACCCCCGCACCTCGAGCCCCTTGCGCAGGTACTCCATCGCCGTGGTCTTGCCCGAGCACGGGCCGCCGCCAATGAGGATGGTGCTGATCTTGGGCATGAGGGCTCCTCTCACGTTGGGTTGCCTGTTCCATTGTCTCATAACTGGCATCTCGTCGCGGCACCAGGCCTACCCTTCGCGCCGCGATGTACCAACACAGTCCGCCCTTCGAGGTGCGGTGTTCAGAAACTGAACCAATCGCGAGCGAGGACCCCTTGTGGTCCCATGGGGCCGTATAACCAAGGTGTCCCAAAACTGCAGGCTCTGCAGAACACATTTTGAAAGGGGAGGGCTCATGGCAAAGGATTGGAACAAGCTCGCCACCGAGGTTGTGGAACTGGTGGGAGGCGAGGCCAACATCAGCTCGATCACGCACTGCGTCACGCGGCTGCGCTTCCAGCTCAAGGACGAGTCCATCGCGAACGACGACGCGATCAGCGCGCTTGACGGCGTCATCCAGGTGATGCACGCCAACGGCCAGTACCAGGTGGTCATCGGGCCGCAGGTCGAGGCGGCCTACGACGCGGTGCTTGCGCTGTTGCCCAGCAAGGGCGCCGGCAGCGTGCCCGAGGATGACGCCGACGCTGCGAACAAGAGCATCAAGGACAAGCTCATGGACATCATCTCGGGCGTGTTCCTGCCCATGATCGGCGCCATGAGCGCGGCAGGCCTGATCAAGGCCCTGGCCGTCACCCTGTCCACCTTCGGCCTGGTCGACCCGTCGTCCACCACCTACACCGTCCTCAACTGCATGGGCGACGGCTTCTTCCAGTTCCTGCCCCTGTTCCTTGGCTACACGGCCGCCCAGAAGCTCGGCGCTACGCCCTTCCTCGGTATGGCCGTTGGGGCCTTCCTCTGCCACCCCCAGATGGTGGCCCTGCAGAGCAACCTCGATGCCGCTGCTGCTGCGGCTGGTACCGATCCGATGACGGCCACGTTCTTCGGCATCCCGGTCATCCTTCCCGCTGCCGGTTACCTGCAGTCAGTCGTGCCCATCGTGCTCGCATGTGCCCTGCTCGCCCCGCTGGAGAAGTTCTTCAAGCGCGTGATTCCCGAAGTGGTGCGTGGCGTCTTCGCTCCGATGCTTTCGCTGCTCATCACCTGCGCCGCGACCGTCCTGGTGGTGGGCCCGGTTGCCAACACCCTGTCTAGCCTCATCGCCCAGGGTCTGCTGGCCATCCTGAACATCGCCCCGGCCATCGGTGGCGCCGCCATCGCCTTCGCCTGGCCGTTCCTCATCATCTTTGGCATGCACTGGGGCCTCATCCCCGTCATGATGGCCAACTTCGGCACCCTCGGCTACGACTTCATCATGCCCCTCACTGTGGGCACCAACTTCGCCGTGGGTGCGGTGCTGCTTGCCGTCTTCCTCAAGACCAAGAAGAAGGACCTCAAGGACACCTGCATCGAGACGCTTGCATCCGCATGGCTCGCCGGTGTGACCGAGCCTGGCATCTACGGCGTGCTGCTGCGCTTCAACCGTACCTTCATCTGCATGGCCCTGGGTTGCGCCGTTGCCGGTGCCATCGGCGGCATTGCGAGCCTGCATCAGACCGTGTTCCTCACGGCGTCGGTGCTCACGCTTCCCGCCCTCTTTGGCGACATGGGCATCTGGCAGGTGGTCCAGGCGTTCGCTGCCGTCGTGGTTGCCTTCGTCCTCACGTACCTCTTTGGCTACAGCGACAAGATGGCCGAGTAAGCCCTTCCTTCCACTGACGTTCGTTCGCTTGACGAACGTCGCCCTTCCGAAGGAGCGCCCCACCCGCTGAACTAGACCCCAATAGTTGGACGGTTTAATAGAGTTCTCAGGCGGCCCTGATTGGATGTCCCCGGTATTGGACCGGGGACATCCCCTTTAGAGCGAC
>CADALE010000012.1 GCA_902788705.1 uncultured Coriobacteriaceae bacterium
GCCAGGACGAGATGAAGAAGGCCGTGGAGTGCGGCTACTGGAACCTCTTCACCTTCAACCCGGCTGCCCCGCAGGGCAAGAAGTTCACGCTTACCTCCAAGGCTCCGGCCGGCGGGTATCAGGAGTTCCTGATGAACGAGGCTCGCTACAACCGCCTCACCCGCGAGTTCCCCGAGCGCGCGACCGTGCTGTTCGCCCGCAACGAGGAAGCCGCCATGGCTCGCTACGAGCACCTGGTCAAGCTCAAGGACCTCTACGCCGAGCTGTAGGACAGCGCGCGTCAGCGCATTAGGCTAGGCTAGCAAGGCGGCCTCGGACTTCGGTCCGGGGCCGCCTTCTTGCTTTGGGGGGGTGTTTGGTTAGCGGTGTCGGAATCGCGGCACGCACGCATCGCTTCCGACATCTGGAGGGCCCGGGGTGTCGGAATCGCCGCGCGCACGCATCGCTTCCGACATCTGGAGGGCCCTGGGTGTCGGAATCGCCGCGCGCACGCATCGCTTCCGACAAATCCAGGGGCCCAGGTGTCGGAATCGCGGCACGGGCCCAGGCAGTACCCCTCCCTGTCAGGGCGAGATTGCCTGCTTGGCCGGGCTGCCGTCGCGTGGGGGTGTCTGTGAATTAGGTGCAGGGTGCGCCGCCATAGGACCGTTGCCGCATAATATTTGGAATCTACGTGTCTGAGCTGCCCAAGGAAGATTTGGGAACATGCGGGCCGCTTCGGCTGGCTCGCATGTGGGCAGAGGAGGAGATCAAAACATGAACGAGATCATCGAGCGCTACGAGTCGAACGTGCGGTCATACTGCCGTAAGTGGCCTGCTACCTTTGCCACCTCCAAGGGCCCCTTCATGTACGACGAGGACGGCAACCGCTACATCGACTTCTTCGACGGCGCCGGCACCCTCAACTATGGGCACAACAACCCGGCCATCAAGCAGGCCGTGGTTGACTACCTCATGTCCGACGGCATCCTGCATGGCCTGGACATGACCACCTCGGCCAAGGCGGCCTTCATCAAGACCCTGCAGGAGCGCATCCTGCAGCCGCGTGGGCTTGACTACAAGGTGGCCTTCCCTGGCCCCACGGGCACCAATGCCAACGAGCTCGCGCTCAAGTTTGCGCGCAAGGCCACGGGCCGCACCGAGGTGTGGGCGCTCATGGGCGCCTTCCACGGCATGACGCTTGGCGCCTTGGCCCTGACCAGCGACTCGTACTCGCGCGAAGGTGCCGGCCTGCCGCTGGTGGGCACGCGCCACATGCCCGCGCCGTACACGCTTCCCGGTCTTGACGCCATCGCCTACATGGAGGCTGTTCTGGCCGACGACCACGCAGGCGCCTCCAAGCCTGCGGCCATCATCGTCGAGACCACGCAGGCCGAGGGTGGCATCCAGGTGCTGCCCACCGAGTTTCTGGTTGGCCTGCGCGACCTGTGCACCCGCCACGGCATCGTGATGATCGTTGACGACATCCAGGTTGGCTGCTGGCGTACCGGCACGTTCTTCTCGTTCGAGCGCGCGGGCATCAAGCCCGACATCGTGACGCTGTCCAAGTCGCTTGGCGGCATCGGCACTCCGTTTGCCGTCACGCTGGTCTCTCCCGATCTTGACGTGCTGGGGCCCGGCGAGCACAACGGCACCTTCCGCGGCAACCAGCTGGGCATGGTGGCCGCCAAGGCCGCGATCGACTTCGCGCTTGACACCGACTTCGTGCCCCAGCTGCAGGAGAAGGGCGCCCTTGCCAAGGAGCTGGTTGAGGGCATCGCCGCCAAGCATGGCGTTGAGGCTCGCGGCATCGGCATGATCTGGGCGCTCGAGCTGGGCGATGGCGCACTGGTCAAGGACGCCATCCACCGCCTCTTTGACCGCGGCGTCATCTGCGAGGCCTGCGGCCGCGGCGACTCCGCGCTGAAGCTGATGCCTGCGCTGGTTACGCCCAACGACGTGCTTCGCGAGGGCATGGCCGCCATCGACGAGGTGCTGGGCGAGGTGCTGGGCAGGTAGCGTTGCCAAGGCGTCCTGCCGCAACGGGGCGACGGAGGGCCCGCGGTTGTTTGTGACCGGGGCATTCGCTATCGTCAAAGTATGCAAGATGGGAAGCGTGCGCCGGGCACCGGCGCACGCATGGCATGGAGGCTGATTGTGAACGAGTCGCGCTCGAATGGAAAGTCCCTGCGCTACCGCGGTGCGTTGCTGGCGGGCAAGGCGGTTGCCGGCGCCCTCAAGATTGCCCATCGTTCGGGCGGCCAGCTTCCGGGCGTGGTGGCAGAGAAGATCTGCCCCGACTTCCTGGGCCACATCGGCAAGCCAGAACACCTTGTGTTCGTGACGGGCACCAATGGCAAGACCACGGCGTCCAACCTGCTTGACGACCTGTTTATTGGCCTTGGTCACCAGCCGCTTACCAATCGCGAGGGCGGCAACGTCAACACCGGAATCATGAGCTCGCTGCTCAAGCCTGCCACGGCGGGTGGCAAGCAGCGCAACGATCTTGGGGTGTTTGAGCTTGACGAGCTGTCCTGCCGCAAGGTGTTGCCGTATGCCCCGCCCGAGGTGCTGCTCATCACCAACCTGTGCCGAGACTCGTTCAACCGTAACGCCAACACCGACTACATCAGCTCGGTCATCTCGTCGTCCGTGCCCAACTCGACGAAGCTCGTGCTTAATGCCGACGACCTCATCTCGTCTGGCGTCGCGCCGTCAAACCACAACCGCGTGTACTACTCGGTGGGACATCTGCCCGACGACCTCGAGCGGCCCGACGGCATCGTGAGCGACCTTACCGCCTGCCCGGTGTGCGGCGGCCGCTTGGAATACGAGTGGTGCCACATGCGCCACCTTGGCAAGCTGCATTGCGTCGCGTGCGGCCATGGCAACCCAACCCCCGACTACGAGGTGGTGTCGGTGGACCGCAGCGCGGGCACCATGGTGGTGCGCGAGCACTGCCACCAGGGCGAGGAGCACGAGTATCGCATGGTGTCCGCATCCATCACGGGCATCTACAACCTGCTGAGCTGCATCACGGTTCTGCGCGAGATGGGCTATGCGGCGGATGACATTGCGGGCGTGCTTGAGCGTGGCGTGCGCGTGACCAAGCTGCGCCACAGCGAGGAAGAGGCCGGCGGCATCCGCCTTGTCAACACGGCAAGCAAGGGCGAGAACAGCACCGCCACCTCCATCTTCTTCTCGGGGTTCAGGCGCGAGCCGGGACGCAAGGCCCTCTTGCTCATCATTGACGACAAGCCGCTTGAGCATAACCCCTACGGGTCGGAGTACACCGGCTGGCACTACCAGACCGACTTCGAGTTTCTTGCTGACCCCAGCATCCAGCAGGTGGTGTACTACGGGCCGCGCGGCCACGACGCAATGCTGCGCATGGAGCTGGGTGGTGTCGACCGCAGCAAGGTGGCGCTGGCCACCACCTTCGAGCAGGCCGTCAACCTGGTTGACCTGACGAACGTCGACGAGGTATGCGTGGCCTTTGACGTGTACCGAGCCCAGGATGCGGACCTGTGCCGCAAGATGCTGCGCACCCGCATCGAGGAGGGCCGCCTTCAGGCGCAGCCGGACGAGGGTGCCACCAGCGTGGCGTTTACCCCGGGGACGCCCGTGCCCACCGACGTGCCCGCCAACCAGGGCGAGGGCTGCGTGGTTGAGGTGCTGTACCCCGAGTTTGGCAATCAGGCAGGCGAGAACGGCAATGCCCTCTACCTGCACGCCTGCCTGCCGGGGGCAACGTTCGTGGAGACGTCGTACGGCGATGAACCCGCCTTCGTTACCCAGGACGTGTCCGCCATCGTGATGGGCGGCATGACCGAGGCGCACCAGCAGCTTGCGGCCAAGGCACTTCGCCCGCATGCGGCGCGCCTGGCCCAGCTGGCCGACGCGGGCGTGCCCATGCTCTTTACCCACAGTGCGGCCGAGCTGCTTGGCACCACGTTTGGCACGCCGGGCGGCGGCCGAGCCGAGGGCCTGGGCGTGCTTGACTTTGCCACCCGCCTCGACATGCCCAAGCGCTACCAGTGCTCGATCGTGGGAACGTTCGACCCAGCCGACGGCACGCCGGCCATGACCATCCTAGGCTTCAAGATTCAGTTCACGCAGATGCGCGGCAACAACGCCACGAGCCCCTTTGCCAAGGTGGAGCGGGGCTGGGGCCTTGCGGAGGGAAGCACCTTCGAGGGGTTCAGGCGCGGTGGCCTCATCGCGTCGTGGGTCATAGGGCCCCTGCTTGTCGCCAATCCCGACCTGGCAAGCTGGTTCTGCAAGCGGGTGGTGGGGCACGACGTGCCAATCGCCTTCGAGAACGAGGCGCGCGCCGCATACGAGGTGCGTCATGCCGAGCTTACGAAGCCGCTGCCCAAGGGCAAGTCCGTCAACCCGTAAGTGCTGCGGCACTGGCGGCAACTGTTGCGAGCAGCCGGCCATCAGCCTTGCGCGACCGGCTGCCCCGTGTGGCGCGCACCAAGGAAAAATGCGCCTTGCACATGGCCTTTTTTGAGGTGGCACGCGTCGCTCATGCCGTAGAATGGGAACGGCTTGTAGGCTGCGTTGCAGGGAGCATGAGTTTCCTTGAACCCCGTCATCGTCATTCCCTCGTATTGGGCCAGACACGACTACCTGCCCGAGGTGGGCGAGGTTGGCGTGTACGACCATGCCACGCCGGTTGACAAGCCCATGCCCGAGCTGGAAACCTGCCTTGCCTCGCTCGACAAGGTTCGTGGCGTGCTGCGTACCGTGGTGCTGCTGGTTGCGCCTCCCGAGTGCGAGGAGTCGGCCCGCGCCCGCGTCGAGGGCATCTGCCGCATGCACCCCAACCTGAACCCCCTCATCATCGGAAGTCCCGAAGCGCGCCTCGTGACCGACGTGGTGTACGGCCTGGCGCCTACCATGCCGGGCGAGGCCGTGGCGCTTCGCGGCTACGGCGCCATCCGCAACATGGGTCTGGCGGTGGCTGCGGTGCTGGGCCACGACGTGGTGGTGTTCCTTGACGACGACGAGGTGGCCCTCGACGAGAACTTCCTCATCGATGCAGTGTATGGCCTGGGCCTTTCCAACCGCCAGGGCATTCCCATCCTTGCCAAGACGGGCCACTTCATCGACCGCGAGGGCTCGCCGTACGCAAACGTGGGCTCGCCGCGCTGGAGCGAGCGTCGCTGGTCAAAGCGCAGGGCCTTCAACGCCCTGATGCAGCGGCTGCTTGATGGGCCCCGCATCATGCGCACCAGCTACCTGTGCGGCGGCTGCTTCGCCGTTACCGCCCAGGCCTTCACCAGGGTTGGGTTTGACTCGGTCATCACCCGCGGCGAAGACCTAGACTACCTCTTTGACCTGCGCATGTATGGCATCGACGTGTGGTTTGACAACCAGTGGCTGGTGCGGCACATGCCGCCTGAGGTACCCAGCCACGCGGCGCGCTTCCTGCAGGACGTGTACCGCTGGACGTACGAGCGTCGCAAGCTGGCGGTTACCAACGCCACCATCGGCATGCGCCCCGTGACGCCCGAATCGCTGATGCCCTATCCTGCGCAGTGGGTGAGCGACGAGGTTGACTCGCGCATTGCCACCACGGCTCTGCGTCGCGCCATCGTGGGGCCCGAGCGCCTTGAGTACCTGCGCATATATCTGTTTGGCCGCCGGCAGGCCCGCGTGTGGGCCGAGGGCGTGGAAAGCCGCTACCTCAAGTTCCAGACCTACTGGCCGCAGGTGATGGCCACCATCTGGGACTTCCAGGAGCTTGCGCAGCGGCTGGTGCGCCTGGGCACCGCGCGCCTTCGCGCGTCGGCATCGCAGAGGGGGAACGACGCATGAAGCTATGGCTTGCCGAGCACGTAGGCCCGGTGGTGCACGTGGTCATGGGCTTCGTGACGGTGGTGCTCATCGCGCTGCTGATGTGGGGCATCGGCCGCAGCAACCTGATGCTTGCCATGGTGGCGGGCGGAGGCCTGGCCGTGGTCATCGTGCTGGGCGGCAGCATGCTCATCGCCCCCGACGACCTGCGCTCGCAAGCAACCGAGCGCATGCTGCGCCTCTCGTCCATCACGCTGATGCACCTGCGCTCCGGCCTTAACCCCCAAAGCTGCCGCGCCGTGTGCCAGCTGCTGCTTCCCGAGACCGAGGCCGCGGCCATCGCCATGACCGACACCCGCCGTACGCTGGCCTATGCAGGCGAGCGCGTGTCGATGTACGGCACCGGCACCGACAATAGTGCCCCCACCATCGAGGTGCTGGAAAGCCGTCGCATCCAGACCTTCTCGGGCCTCGACCGGGTCGAGTGGCTTGACGTCACCAACGTCGACGAGAGCTCGGCCAAGATCCGCCACGTGCGCGCCTATCCGGTGGCCATCATCGTGCCGCTCATCGTGCTGGACCGCGCCGTGGGCACCGTCAAGCTGTACTACCGCCACGGTAACGAGGTGGACCGCACGCAGATGGCCATCGCGCGCGGCCTTGCCGACCTGCTGTCGGCCCAGCTTACCGTGGCCGAGCTTGACCGCCAGGCCGACCTTACGGCAAAGGCCGAGCTGCGCGCCCTGCAGGCGCAGATCAACCCTCACTTCCTGTTCAACACGCTCAACACCATCGCCGCGTTCACGCGCACCGACCCCACCAAGGCCCGCGACCTGCTGCGCGAGTTCTCCACCTTCTACCGCCGCACGCTGGAGAGCTCGCAGGAGCCCATCCCGCTGTCGTCCGAGCTTGAGCAGACCGCGCGCTACCTGCACATCGAGAAGGCGCGCTTTGGCGAGGAGCGCATCGTGGAGAGCTTCCACGTTGAGGAGGGCTGTGGCGACGTGCTGGTGCCGGGCTTCATCGTGCAGCCCATTGTGGAGAACGCCGTGCGCCACGCCATGAGCGACGAGGGTGCCCTGCATATCGACATCCAGGTGGCCACCGATGGCCGCGACGTGCTGATCGCCGTGGCCGACGACGGCTTGGGCATGGATGAGGAGGTGGCCGACCGCCTGCTCTCGGGCTCGTCGCAGACCTCGTCATCCAGTGGCAAGGGCACGGGCATCGCCCTGCGCAACGTGGCGGAACGCCTCGAGCTTAACTACGGCGTGGGCTCGGGGGTCGAGATCATCTCGCGGCCTGGCTCGGGCACGTGCGTTACGCTGCGTCTGGTTGACGTGGCGCCCGCAGGCTGAGAGGGTTCCTAAGGCAGGCGTCCCTTTTGGCGCGCCTTCGAGGCGCAGGGCACCGACAGACCCCAAGGCTTCTGACGTGGGCATCGTTGGCTTGGGTCCAACTTGGTAAACTTACTGCACAAAACGTGAAAAACAGCTACTATAGGCAACGTTGGCCGATGCTGCCTGTCGTGGCGGCGCGCGAGAAACGAGACCATCCCCATGCTGCATGCCCTGATTGTCGATGACGAGGCTCCTGCCCGCTCCGAGCTGCGGTTCCTTCTTGAGGAAACCGGACGCGTCGAATCCATCGAGGAGGCCTCCAGCGCACGCGAGGCCGTCCAGTACCTCGTTCGCATCAAGGAGACCGACGAGGAGCGCTGCGACGTGCTGTTCCTTGACATCTCCATGCCCAAGACCAGCGGCATGCAGCTGGCAGAAGCCCTGCACAAGCTGAAGAACCCGCCCGCGGTGGTGTTCGTGACGGCCTACAGCGAGTACGCGCTCGAGGCCTTTGAGGTGGACGCTGTCGACTACCTCATGAAGCCGGTGGAGACCGACCGCCTACAGCATGCCCTCGACAAGGTCGAGGCGCGCACGAAGCCGTCGGTGGGCAGCCACTCGTCGGTGGAGCGCATCCCGGTAGAGAAGGGTGGGCGCAAGGTGCTCATCCCGGTGGACCAGATTCGCTACATCGAGGCCAAGGACGACTACTCCTGCATCTACACCGACACCGACCGCTTCCTGTCCACCATCTCGCTGGCCAAGCTCGAGCAGAAGCTCTCGGTGCACGGATTCTTCCGCGTGCACCGTGGCTATATCGTCAACCTCGACCACGTCGAGGACGTGGAGGTCATCTCCAGCGGCATCCTGCAGCTTGGGCTGAAGGGCATCGACGACAAGAAGATCCCCGTCTCACGCCGTCGCGTGGTGTCGCTTAAGCGGGCACTTGGCCTCTAGGCGCGGCGCATGCGCTTTGACATCGTTTCAGATACGCATGGGCACCTCTCTGACGAGCTGCTGAAGGAGCTTCAGGGGGCCGACCTCATCGTGCACGCGGGCGACCTTTGCTCGTCCAGCGACCTGCGCACCCTCGAGCGCATCGCGCCTGTGCAGATGTGCCTGGGCAACAACGACTGGGGCAACGACTACGGCCCGTCGATCCAGCGGCTCACGCGCTTCTACGCGGAGGGGCTGCGCTGGCAGATCTGCCACTATCGTGAGAGGCTTGACCTCGTTACCTGCGACGTCGCCATCTGCGGGCACACGCATCGCCCCTGCTTCGAGCGCGACTCGCGAACCGGCACCTACATCATGAACCCCGGCAGCCCCACCTTCCCGCGCACGGGTGACGGCCCCACCATGGGGCGCATCCACGCCAAGGGCGGTAAGGTGCTGATGGCCGAGATCATCCGCCTTAACAAGCGCCGCTAGGCGAGCGGCGGGTGCAGCGGGTCACCCCGGCGGGGTGAGATGTCCCGTCAGGCCGCCCAAACCCGCAACAACGCACCCAGCGGGGTGAGATGTCCCGCCAAACGGCGCCACCGCGCAACAACGCACCCCAACGGGGTGAGATGTCCCGCCAAATGGCGCCACCGCGCAACAACGCACCCCGGCGGGGTGAGATGTCCCGCCAGGGAGCCCAAACCCGCAACAACGCACCCCGGCAGGGTGAGATGTCCCGCCAAACGGCGCCACCGTGCAACAACGCACCCCGTCGGGGTGAGATGTCCCGCAAAGCAGCCCGGACGTGCAACAACGCACCCCATGGGGGTGAGATGTCCCGCCAGGCCGCCCAAACCCGCAACATCGCACCCCGGCGGGGTGAGATGTCCCGCCAGGCCGCCCAAACCCGCGACGACGCACCCCGTGGGGGTGAGATGTCCCACCCCGCTACAGTTGGATGCAGGGGCATCCAGAGACCAGGCCTGCGCTAGTACGGTTCGCCAAGGGGCGGCACCTGCTTGAGCCTGGCCCACATCACCTGCTTGGCGCGCGGGTCGGCCAGCGCCGCCTCGAAGCCGCCAAGGGCCATTACCCGCATGCCCAGGATGCGCACGACCTGCCCGGGTGTCAGCATGGCGGCGTCGAAGTCCTCCTGGGCGGCAAGCTCGGTGGCATAGGCTTCGCGAAGGGCTTGGGCCGCAGGCTCGTCACAGGCCAGCAGGGTTGCGGGGTCAAGCGCGCAGACCGCCTCGCGCAGCAGCGCGGCGCCAAGGGGAGCGCCCTCGGCGTCGCACGATGCCACTGCGCACCAGTCCTCGGGCGCGTAGCCAAGGGCTCCTAGGGCAGCTCGCAGGGCCTTGCCGTCCTCGCCCGAAAGCAGTGCAGCCCCCGTACGCTCGGCCTCGTTGGGAAGCCCCTTCACGAACACCACCGACGAGAACGCGTTGCCCGACGTGATCAGGCCACGCGCGGCAAGCGAGGCGAGGTCGGCCCGCACCTTGGCCACATACAGATCGCGTCGCTCGCCCCTCGAGATGCTCACAACCGTCCCCTTCCTTTCTGCAACAGCACCAATTCTAGCGATAGGAACTCGTGCTACGTGGGTATAACTCACGTAATGGCAACTCTGCGGCCAACGACGGCCGCAAACAGAAGGGAGTGCCCCATGGCCGAGGCAATCACCACCGCAACGTTCAACGACGTCATCACCAGCTCCGACAAGCCCGTGCTCGTGGACTTCTGGGCGTCTTGGTGCGGCCCCTGCCGTGCCCTTGGCCCGATCGTCGAGCAGGTGGGCGACGAGATGGCCGACCGCCTTGCCGTCTACAAGTGCGACGTCGACGCCGAGGGCTCCCTTGCTGAGCGGTTTGGCATCATGAGCATCCCCACCCTCATCCTGTTCAAGGACGGCCAGCCCATCCACACGATGGTTGGCGGCATGTCCAAGGCCGCGCTGGTGGCCGAGCTGGAGGCCCACATCTAAGGTCGCTCGCGCTGTTCGCGTCGCCTGTGCTGTTTGCCGCACATCCACGGCAGACAATCCGCGGCGATGGGTTATTCTAAAGTTGTTTGGTATCCGGAGCGTGTGCCGATGGCGCACGCTCCTTGGTATCGTTTGACGGGGGAGGTGTCGAGCCGTTGTCTACCTTGCGCAAGCTGTTTGAGCTTCTGCGGCAGAACCGGCGCGTGGTTCTTACGAGCCTGTTCGCGCTGGGCTTCCTCGCGGTGTTCGTCAACCTGCTGAGCGACGACATCGCCCACCTCGACTCCACTGCCTACGTGTTCTTTGTGCTGCACCTGCGGCGTGCGTGGTTGACGCCCATCATGCAGTCAATCTCGAGCCTTGCCATGCCGGCGGTGCTGGCGGCCATGCTGGTGGTCATCGAGGCCTTTGCGCCTGGTCGCTGGCCCGGCGTGTGCGCCGCCCTCAACCTGGTGCTTGCCGTGGGCCTCAACTTCCTGCTGAAGGCCATCGTGCAGCGTCCGCGCCCCGACCTCAGCGTGCGCCTGGTGTCGGAGTCTGGCTACAGCTTCCCCTCGGGCCACTCGATGGTGGCCATGGCGTTCTACGGGCTTCTGCTGTGGATGGTATGGCGCTACGAGCGCGACCGTCTGGTCAAGTGGGCGTGTTCGGCGGGGTTTGCCCTCATCATCGTGCTCATCGGCGTGTCACGCGTGTACCTTGGGGTGCACTACGCCTCCGACGTGCTGGCTGGGTTCTGCGTGTCGGCCGTGTGGCTGAGCGTGTACACCACGGTCGTCGCACCCGTGATGCTGTCCATCGACGACGTGTCGGCTTGGAAGGGCAAGGCGGTGCCCGAGAAGCCCGGCGCACCAGCGGGTCGCCACTTCAACAAATAGGGCCTAACAAGCAGGACCGCCACCTAGGGTTACCCGGTGGCAGGCGCCCGGCTCAGTCGAACTTCTCCGCCATGCCGTAGGTCTTGGCCCGCAGGCTGCGGATGGCCTCGGGAATCTCGTCCAGGTTGTACGGGGTCATCTGGTACACCCAGTTGAGCCAGTTGCGGTACAGCAGGTTGGCGTGCGCGCGCCACGTAAAGATGGGCTGGCGCTCGGGGTCGTCGTCGGGGAAGTAGTTCTCGGGCAGGCGGATGGGCAGCCCCTTGTGGAAGTCGCGCCAGTATTCCTGTGCCAGCGTGTCGCGGCCGTACTCGAAGTGGCCGGTAACGTAGATCTCGTGGAAGTCCTCGGTGGCCACCAGTGCCGGACCGCTGCTGAAGCCCTCCGACAGCGTGCGGAGCTCGGGATGGTTGGCAAGCTCGGCCGTGTCGATGGCGGCATGGCGGCTGTGCGGCATGTAGTGCAGCTCGTCAAAGCCGTTGGTAAGGAAGCTGTACTCGTCGCACAGGCGCTGCGGGAACACGCCAAACAGCTTGGCACCCAGCTGCTTCTTGGGGATGCCGTAGTAGTGCCAAAGCGCGGCGAGGGCGCCCCAGCACAGGTACATGGTGGAGAAGACGTGCTCCTGTGCCCAGTCCATGATCTCGCATAGCTCGTCCCAGTAGTCCACCTCGGCAAAGGGCAGGTGCTCAACCGGAGCGCCCGTCACGATGAGGCCGTCGTAGTTCTGGTTGCGGAACGAGTCGAACGTCTCGTAGAACTTCACCAGGTGGTCGGACGACACGTTGCGCGACTCGTGGGACGACACGCGCATGAAGTCGCAGCTTACCTGCAGGGGAGACTTGGAGATGAGGCGCAGGATCTGCGTCTCGGTCTCGATCTTGGTGGGCATGAGGTTGAGGATGGCCACCCTGAGGGGGCGGATGTGCTGGCCGCTTGCCACCTCTTCCTCTAGCGCGAAGATGCGCTCCTCGTGGAGGATCTGCTTTGCGGGAAGGCCGTCGGGGATGTTGATGGGCATGGTGGGACTCCTGGACTCCTGGGTTGCGTGTGCGAACGGAATGGGCTATCAGGCCGATTGGGCCTGCTTGCGCATTCGCACGGACAACGATTCTGGGGTCCTTCTCATGACACATGTCCTTCCTGCGCCGTGGCGGCGCGACGTTCACCATACTAGCAGAGCTTGCATGCAAAGGCCGCACGTTTCCCAACATGAACAAATGAGTGCAGTTATAAAAAGCTACAGCCAAAAACGTCATAATCGTCTAGCACGTACCCCACGTCGAGAGAAGGGACGCCCCGTGATCGTTCCTGACATGCTGCGCCTGAACGCGGCCAAGTACCCTAACGAGATAGCCCTGGTCGAGATAAACCCGGCCATGCCGGAGGACCGCCACATCACCTGGCGCGAGTACGACCTGGTGGAGAACACCGACGATGGCCCCTTCCGCCGCGAGATCACGTGGTCGGTCTTTGACGAGAAGGCCAACCGCTTTGCCAACCTGCTCATCTCGCGCGGGGTGGGCAAGGGCGACAAGGTGGCCATCCTGCTGTACAACTGCATCGAGTGGCTGCCCATCTACTTTGGCATCCTCAAGACCGGCGCCGTGGCCGTGCCGCTTAACTTCCGCTACGCCGCCGACGAGATCCTGTACTGCGTCGAGAAGTCCGACTCTGACGTCATCCTGTTTGGGCCCGAGTTCATCGGCCGCATGGAGACCATCGTGGGCAAGCTGCAGAGGGGTCGCCTGCTCTTTTACGTGGGCGACGACTGCCCCACGTGGGCCGAGAGCTTCCGCGAGCTGGAGGCGCTTAGCTCTAGCCGCGACCCGCAGATTCCCCTGTACGAGATTGACGACGCGGCCATCTACTTCTCCAGCGGCACCACCGGCTTCCCCAAGGCCATCCTGCACAACCACGAGAGCCTTACGCAGGCGGCCGAGATGGAGGCCGTGCACCACTCCATCACGCACGACGACTGCTTCCTGTGCATTCCGCCGCTGTACCACACTGGCGCCAAGTTCCACTGGATGGGGTGCCTTACCTGCGGTGCGCGCGCCGTGCTGCTGCGCGGCGTGAGCCCGCAGTACATCTTTGAGTCGGTAAGCAACGAGCACTGCACCGTGGTGTGGCTGCTGGTGCCCTGGGTGCAGGACATCCTGACCGCCATCGAGCAGGGCTCCCTCAAGCTGGAGGACTACGAGCTTGACCAGTGGCGCCTCATGCACGTAGGTGCACAGCCGGTGCCCAAGAGCCTGATCAGGCGCTGGAAGCAGGTGTTTCCCAACCACGACTACGACACCAACTATGGCCTGTCCGAGAGCACGGGCCCGGGCTGCGTGCACCTGGGCGTGGAGAACATCGAGCACGTGGGCGCCATCGGCGTGCCGGGCTACCGCTGGCGCGCGAAGATTGTGGGCGAGGACGGGCACCGCGTGCCGCAGGGCGAGGTTGGCGAGCTGTGTGTGAAGGGTCCCGGCCTCATGACCTGCTACTACAATGACCCCGAGGCCACGGCGGAAACCCTCATCAACGGCTGGCTGCACACCGGCGACATGGCGCGGCAGGACGAGGAGGGCTTCATCTGGCTGGTGGACCGCAAGAAGGACGTGATCATCACCGGCGGCGAGAACCTGTACCCGGTGCAGATCGAGGACTTCATGAGCGCGTGTCCGCTGATCCAGGACGTGGCCGTGATTGGCCTGCCCGACCCGCGCCTTGGCGAGATTGCCGCCGCCATCGTGCAGCTGAAGCCCGGCGTGGAGGCCACCGAGGAGGACATCAACCGCTTCTGCCTTGACCTGCCGCGCTACAAGCGCCCGCGCAAGATCATCTTTGCCGACGTGCCGCGCAACGCCACGGGCAAGATCGAGAAGCCGCTGCTGCGCCAGATGTATGGCGCCGAGAACCTCGTTGACCAGGAGAACCAGGGCTAGCATCGCTCGAACGGCGAGAACGGTTTTGGGTGGAGCATCCCCTTCGGCGTAGTGCCGGAGGGGATGCTTCTCTTGGCGCGCTAACGACACTTTGGTGGCGTTAGCGCGGGGCTGAGTATGAGCCGTGCCGGGTTGTTGGCAATTGCGTATGAGTTGCGCCTCACACCCACGCCCCACGTCTCGTGCGGCGTCGGCCAATCCGCTATCCGCGCCGTCTGACCAGCCAGTATACCGGCAGGCCGGCCAGCGTGATGGCCACGCTGCACAGCGACATCAAAAGGGCGCCGCTGCCCGACAGGAACAGCTGGCTCACGATCACATACAGGCCGCTGGCGATGGCCAGCAGCGGCACCACGGGGTAGCCCGGCACGCGGTATGTGCGCGGCCACTCGGGGTGGGTGCGCCGCAGGTGGATGACGCAGGCAAAGGTAAGCGTGTAGAACACCCAGCACGAGAACACGCCCAGATCGGTAAGCAGGTCAAACTGCCCGGTAAGCGAGTACACGCACGCCAGCACGCCGATGAGCAGCACCGAGTTGGCAGGCACGTGCTGGTCGTTGATCTGGGCAAGCGCCTTGCTGCCGGGCAGCATGTTCTGCTGGGCCAGCTGGTAGGCCACGCGCGACCCCGACATCAGGAAGCCGTTGCCCGCGCCAATCACCGAGATGATGATGCCCACCTTGATGATGGTGCCGCCCATCGTGCCAAACAGCTTGTCGGCCACGGCTGCGGCAGGCGACTCCAGCGTCATCAGCTCGCTTGCGGGAATCACCCACAGGTACGCCACGTTGATGGCCAGGTACACGGCCATGATGATGGCCACGCCGCCCACGATGGCGCGCGGTAGGTCGCGCGCGGGATCGCGCATCTCGCCGGCGATGGTGCCCACGTTGGTCCACCCCTCGAAGGCAAACAGCACCGCCAGCAGCACCGAGCCAAAGGCTCCTGCGGCGCTTCTGCCCTCGCCCACCATCGGGCTGATCACGGGATGCCCGCCCTCGCCCCGCAGGAAGCCAAACAGAATGATGAGCGCCAGCGGCACCAGCTTGCACACGGTTGACACCACCTGCATGCCTCCGGCCTGCTTGGAGCCCATCGAGTTGATGGCCACCAGCGCAACGATGACGGCAAGCGCGATGGGCAGGCGCAGCCCTTCGCCCACGAACTCGGCCAGCTCGGAGCCCACCTTCACGCCATACCCCGCAAGGAATGCGGGGTAGAAGATGACCACCTGCATCCAGCCTGCCAAAAAGCCCAGGCGCTCGTCGTAGGCCTCGGTTAGGTAGGCCACCATGCCGCCGGTCTTGGGGATGAGGATGGCCACCTCGGCAAAGGTCAGGGCGCCCAGGATGCTCATGAGGCCGCCGACGATCCAGCCCAGGATGCCCATGCCGGGCGCGCCGCCGGTTGCCTGGTAGATGGCGTAGGGCTTGAAGAACACGCCCGCGCCGATGACGCACCCCACCACGATAGAGGTAGCCGTGGGCCACCCAAGGTTTCTGCGGAGCCCCTGCTCCTTGCCGACTTCTGACATCGCTTCCCCCTTCGCGACCCTTCGTCAAACGTGTGCCATTATGCGCCATTTTTGACGCCCGGATTCGCTGAAATGTCGGGAGTGCTGCGTGCTGGCGACGGTTCCGACGCCGGAGGCCCCCGGGATGTCGGAAGTGCCGCACGCTGGCCACGCTTCCGACACCGGAGGCCCCCGGGATGTCGGGAGTGCCGCACGCTGGCCACGCTTCCGACGCCGAAGGTCCCCGGGATGTCGGAAGTGCCGCACGCTGGCCACGCTTCCGACACCCGCCTCGCGTCAGCTCCGCCCCGCCTCAAATCACGAAACATGCCTGCCTCATAGCGCGGCTATACTGGTTTGAACCTTTACCCAAAGGAGAGGACCTTTTATGAGCAAACAGCTGCTTTCGGGCAACGAGGCCATCGCGCAGGGGGCGTGGGAGGCCGGCGTTGCGGTAGGCGCGGCCTATCCGGGTACGCCCTCCACCGAGACGCTCGAGAACCTGGTTCGCAAGCCTGACGTGTACTGCGAGTGGGCGCCCAACGAGAAGGTCGCCCTCGAGGTGGGCCTGGGTGCCGCCATGGGCGGTGTGCGCACGCTGGTCACCATGAAGCACGTGGGCGTGAACGTGGCGGCCGACCCCTTCATGAGTGCCGCCAACACCGGCGTCAACGCGGGGCTTGTGCTGCTGGCGGCCGACGACCCGTCATGCTACAGCTCGCAGAACGAGCAGGACAGCCGCTACTATGCCGCGTTCGGGCGCATCCCGTGCCTCGACCCGTCGGACAGCCAGGAGGCCTACGAGATGGCCCAGAAGGCCTTCGACGTCTCCGAGCAGTTCGACACGCTGGTCATGCTGCACGAGACCATGCGCATCGCCCACACCAAGACGCTGGTGGATGTCGTGGGAAGCCGCACGGCCGTGGATCCGCGCGACTACGAGAGCCGTCCCGAGAAGTTCGTGATGATGCCCGCAAACGCCGTGCGCCGCACCCTTGCTGCCAACGACCGCGAGGACGAGCTGGTGGCATGGGCCGAGGAGACCGAGCTTAACCGCGTGGAGATGCGCGACACCAAGGTTGGCATCATCTGCGCCGGTGCCCTGTATGTGCACGTGCGCGAGGCCATGCCCGACGCGTCCGTCTTCAAGCTGGGCGTCACCTGGCCGCTTCCCCCTAAGAAGCTTGCCGCGTTTGCCGCATGCGTCGACCAGCTGTACGTGGTCGAGGAGGCAACGCCCTATCTTGAGCAGCGCGTCCGCGCCATGGGCATCCAGCTGGCCGAGTTTCCCGGTGGCCGTCTGCCGCGCTCCGGCGAGGTTACCCCGGCCCACATCCGTGCGTCGTTTGGCATCGCCGAGCCGGCGCACCTCGCGGCTGCTCAGGGCCTGCCCCCGCGTCCGCCCGCGTTCTGTGCCGGCTGCCCGCACCGCCTCGTGTACGTGGAGCTGCGCCGCATCAAGGCCATCGTGACGGGCGACATCGGCTGCTACACGCTTGGTGCGGTGGCGCCGTTCCGCTCGGTCGACTCCGTCATCGACATGGGCGCCTCGCTGAGCATGGCGCACGGCATGGAGCTTGCGCAGGCCGGGCAGCGTACCGGCCGCCCGGTGGTGGGCGTGATCGGCGATTCCACCTTCGCGCACTCGGGAATCACCAGCCTGCTGGGAACCGTGTACAACGGCGGCAAGGGCACGCTGTGCATCCTGGACAACCGCACCACGGCCATGACCGGCACCCAGGGCAACCCCGTGAACGGCGTCACCCTCACCGACCAGGCCAACCGCGTAAACCCGCTGGACGTGCCCGCGGGCAAGCAGCTTGACCTGGTAAGGCTGTGCGAGGCCATCGGCGTCGACGAGGTCGAGGTGGTGGACGCGCAGGACATGCTGGCCATCCGTGCCGCCCTCAAGGCCGCGACCAGCCACACCGACAAGCTGTCGGTCATCATCTTCAAGAGCCCGTGCCGCCTGATCGACCGCTCGCGCAAGCCTATGCCCACCATCACCGACTGCCGCCGCTGCGGCCGCTGCATCCAGATTGGCTGCCCGGCGCTTGGGCGCGACGAGACCGGCCACGCCGTCATCGACCCCAACCAGTGCATCGGCTGCGGCCAGTGCGCGCAGGCCTGCCCCTTCGGCTGCATCTCTAAGGAGGCCTAAGATGCCGCACGACACCACTACCAACTACGGCGTCGCCGAGGGCGGCGCGAAGGTCACGCTGGACTCCACCAAGACCATCCTGCTGGTGGGCGTGGGTGGCCAGGGCACCATCCTTGCCGGCCAGCTGCTTGCCATGGTGGCGGCCGACGCGGGGCTTGACGTGAAGGTCTCCGAGATCCACGGCATGAGCCAGCGCGGCGGCTCGGTGAGCACCATCGTGCGCGTGGGCTCCGAGGTGCAGAGCATGATTGCCGACCCCGGCTGCGCCGACATCGTGGTGGCCTTCGAGGCCATCGAGGCCCTGCGCGCGCAGCAGTTCGTGCGCGAGGGCGGCAGCCTCTTTGTCAACGACGAGCAGATCACGCCCGTGCCGGTAAACATCGGCCTGGCCAAGATGCCCGAGGGCATCCACGAGAGCCTGGCCCAGATAGGCGCCACCGTCATCGACGCAGGCGCCATCGCGCGCGAGGTGGGAAGCCCGCGCAGCACCAACGTGGTGCTGGTGGGGGCCCTGTCCACCCAGCTGCCCTTCTCCGTGGAGGAGTGGGAGGACGCCATTCGCCGTCGCGTTCCGCCCAAGACCGTCGAGGCCAACCTGGCCGCCTTTGCCCGCGGTCGCGAGGCTGCCGGCGCATAGGCTTGTCGCGAGGGGCCGGAAAGGGATACGCTCTTTCTGGCCCCTTTTGCCCTTCATCGTGGAGTGACCATGACCGCACTACAGCCAGAGCCCCTTACCGACGAGCTGTTGCAGCAGCTTCTGGACAGCGCCACGCCCGAGGCCTACCTTGCCCAGGCCAACCTGCCCAGCCGCTCGCTGGCCGACTACGCGCACCAGCTCCTTGAGGAGCGCGGCATCTCGCGTGCGGACGTCATACGGGCCTCGGGCATCAACGCCACCTTTGCCTACCAGGTGTTCAAGGGCGAGCGCAACATCGGGCGAGACCATGCCATCATGCTGGCCTTTGGCCTGCGCTGCAGCCTTGTCGAGACCCAGCGGCTGCTGCGCCTTGCCGGCGTGTCCGAGCTGTGGTGCAAGGTGCGCCGCGACGCCATCATCATCTTCTGCCTGCAGCACGGCATGACGCGCGCCGAATGCGACGACGAGCTGTACCGTCTGGGCGAACCCACCCTGCTTACCTCGGAGGGATAGTGGACAACCAGCGCTTGCTGCAGGCCTTGGAGCTGGACGACTCCTATCGCGTGGTGCGCGTGCTGGCCGCGCATCCCTCGGGCACGACCGAGCTGGTGTCTGATGCCAACAGGGGCCTGCACATTCGCAAGCGCATCCCGCACGAGCTGTCCAACAGGCAGGCGTGGGAGGCCTTGGGCAAGGTGCGTGACCAGCGGGTTCCTCGCGTGGAGCTTATCTACGAGCTGCCCGACGCTCTTGTCGTGGTGTGCCAGTACGTGGTGGGTACCACGGTGGCCGAGCTGCTGTCCCGTCAGGCGCATTTGGAGGCCTATGAGGCGGCGGGCATCGCGCTGGGCGTGTGCAGGGCGGCCTCGGCGCTGCATGCGCAGGGCATCGTGCATCGCGACATCGCGCCCGGCAACGTGGTGATTGCGCCAAACATCTTGGGCGATAGCCCCAGCAACCGAACCTACCTCATCGATCTGGGGGTTGCCCGCGTGCGCTCTGACGACGTGGCGGCCCATGACACCACCACGCTGGGCACGCGTGGCTTCTCGGCGCCCGAACAGTACGGGTTTGCCCAGACCGACGCGCGCTCGGACGTGTACTCCATCGGCAGGCTGCTGTTGTGCCTGCTGCTGGGGCGGATGTCGGATGAGGTGTCGCTGGACATCGCCGTCCTGTCCGACGATGCGGTGCCGGCGCAGCTGCGTCCCATCATCGAGCGCGCGTGCGCCTTCGAGCCCAGCGCTCGCTACCAGAGTGCCGCCGACATGGCCGCCGACCTCGAGGAGGCCGAGATCGCCCTTGGCGGAACGTACGTCTCGCAGGGAGGCGGTGGGTATCGCGTGGCCATGCCCGCCCTCGGCGCGGAGGACGTCGCGAGGCGCAGCAAGGCCCCGTCGTCCGTGGGGGAGGCTGACGCAGGGCTCTGGTCGCGACTGGGATATGCGCAGGCTTGGGCCACAGCGGGGCTTATCCGCCAGTCGCTTGGCGTGGCGTCGTGGGTGGTGGCGCTGTGCCTCGGGCTTACGTTTGTCTCGGTGGCCTTTGACTCGAGCAAGTTTACGCGGCCGACCGATCCCGCCTACTTTTTGGCCGCGGGCCTCATCGGGCTGGCGTGCTCGCTGATAGCCGGCAACGAGCTCTGCCTCTTCTTCTTGCGGGGTGGCCGCTACCGCGACGTCCCTAACCGCAAGAAGCTGCTTGCGCGGGTGCTTCTCATCGATGCGGCCGCCATGGTCTTGCTTATGATGCTGGCCGCCATGATTTTGGGCGTGGTGGACGGACTCATCAAGAACTTTACCGCGGGCTAGCGTCGCCGCGATTCAGCTGCCAGCTGAGGAAACGCCTGCGTTATCGGGGATACCCTTTCGAGCAACCGCGAGGAAGGGGGTCCCATGATGGACGATGGGGTGCAGATAGACGTCACGTACGACGAGGCCAATCCGGGTGATGAGGTGCATGGCCAGGAGGCTGCTGCTGGTGAGCCGCTTGCCGTGAGTGAGCCCGGGGTTCTGGACCGGGCGATGGGCGCGGTGGCAACGCTCCAGTCAACGCACGTGCTCACGCTGTCAGCGGGTCGCAGGGCGGTGCCCAACGTGATGGGCAAGGCGGTTATGGTTTGCGTCGGCGGGGGAGTCGTATACTTCCAGCCCGACAAGGAGACCCTGTACGAGGTGGTGGAGGTGGCATGGGACGGCCCCTGCTACCAGCAGCGCATGGTCACCGACACAACGTCATCGTCAAAGACCAAGGGAGGGCGCAGGGGCAGGGTTGCCGGTGCGCTCATTGGCTCGCTGCTTTTGCCCGGGGTGGGCACGGTGGTGGGTGCAGCCATCGGAACGGGTTCGAAGGCTAAGACCAAGGGTGTGTCGCGCTCCGAGACGTACCAGGAGGCGGTTGAGGTGCCGGCGCCCTGCCATATCCTGTTGGAGAAGCTGTCGACCGGCGAGGAGATTGTCATTACCACCGATGTGATGAGCGATCGTGCGCCAAGGCTGCTCGACTTGGTGGAGGGGTACGAGGTGCAGTCTGAGGACGTGGCATCCGAGCCGACCGGGCTTCCCGTCGAAGCCGTGCCGTCTCCCGAGCAGCGGTCGGCTCCAGCAATCAGCCCATACGAGGAACTCAAGCAGCTGAAGGAGCTCCTCGATCTTGGGATCCTTACCCAGGAGGAGTTCGACGAGCGGAAGGCCGCCCTGCTGGGATAGGCAATGGATGCGAGAATGCGGCTGGGGCGCTACGACATCGGTCGAGGCGCCCCAGCCGCCTTTTGCATGAGCGACGCGGATGGCTGATCGTCCAGGTGGTCGATGGGTTGGGAGCCGGGCTCGGCCTCCTGCCCGATTGCTGGCTACGCCCCTGCATCCAAGCCGCCAGCGGGCTCAACCAAGGTCAGGAGCACGTGGGAGGGCTCGGCAAGCTCGATGTAGTAGCCTTCGGGTACGGTGATCGTCTCAACGGAATCCTTGCCGACGACCACGACGTCACCAGTGTTCTCAGGCTCCTCCCATCCTTCCTCGGTTACGTGAACGCCCTGGTAGACGCTTGCCTGCGTTGGGTACTTGTCCATGTTCTCGATGCGGTAGCGGCCTGCCGGAACGTAGTAGACGTACTTGGTCTCTTCGAACTCGGTTCCCGCGTTCATCGTGAGCAGGGTCCCGTACTCGCCAGGCTCGCCAGCCACGATGTCGATCATGAGCTGGCCAGCCTCGTCCTCAGGCAGCCCAGCCTCGTCCTCAGCCTTGGATGTGCTGTCGGTGGTGCCTGACTTTGCGTCGTCCGCAGCATCAGAATCTGCTTCGTCCGCAGCCTCCGACTTCGTGTCATCGCTGGTCTGCGTGGCTTCCGCCTGCGAGTCCGAGGTAGTGCCAGACGACTTCTCCTCGTTGCCGCCCCCAAAGATGCCGCTCAGCAGGAAGAGCACGACGAGCGCGATGAACCACGGCCGCTTGTAGAAGGGCTTCTTTGGCTTTGCTATGACGGTTCCCGGTGTGATGCCAGATTGAGGCGATGCGCTGCCTTGGATGAGCTTCGATGCTCCTCGCCCGCTCTTTCTTCTTGTCACGGCCATGGCTGACTCTCCCTCCTGGGGTGCTACCCCGCGTCTGGTGACACATGCACCCAATTCAACGTCTCCTCGCACATCGTTTCATCAGCTGTCAGCTGAACCGAGCCGTCAACCATGCGCCCTAGGGTTTACAGCCCCATTTACCTGCGGTTTGCAACTGCAAGGCGCCTTGCGGGCGCACAAGAAAGCAACCTCAAGTTGGTGGTGTGCCACCCCACCGTACGCAAGAATTGGTATCGTCAAAGGCAACCAGACCAAGGAGGACACCCATGAGCTTCCGCGACAACCTTCAGCACCTGCGCGCCACGCGCAACATGACCCAGGAGCAGCTGGCCATGCTGCTGGGCGTAAGCCGCCAGTCGGTGACCAAGTGGGAGGCCGAGCGCGCCTACCCTGAGATGGACAAGCTGCTCAAGCTGTGCCAGATCTTTGACTGCACACTTGACGAGCTGGTGCAGGGAGACCTCACGGTCCGCGCGCCCGAGCCTGATCTGGCCGTTCCCGCGGACGCGCTGGCCGAGGACGTCATCGGCTACGACGAGCACCACCGCTCGTTTGCCCTTCGCATCGCGGTGGGCGTCGCATGCTGCATCCTTGGCGCGGCATCCGCCGCCGTGCTGGATGGCTGGTACATCGAGGCCTTCTCGGTCACGGGCCTCTTCTTCTTTGTGGGCATCGGCCTCGTCTTCATCATCCCGGCCATGATTGAGCACAGCGCGTTTCAAAAGGCGCATCCCTACGTGGCGGACTTCTATGGTGACAAGCAGCGCCTGTCCGAGAAGCGCGTCTACGGGTATCGCCTCGCGGCCGGCATTTGCACCATTTTTGTTGCCGTGGCGGTAGCAGCCTTCCTCGACGGACGTATCGAGGAGGGTCTGGCCGGCGGGCTGACCCTGCTGCTCATCGCGCTTGGCGTGGGGCTGATCGTGTATGCGTCGCTCATCGAGGACCGCCTCGATGTCGAGGGATACAACCTCGACGCGCTTGAGGACCTCTCCGAGGAGGAGATTGCCAGCATCGTGGGGGAGGATCGCGCTCCTCAGGTGCTGGCCAAGGTGCGGCGCAGCAGGCGGGAAGGCGCGGCGTGCGGCATCATCATGCTGCTTGCCACCGTTGTCGCGCTGCCGCTGATGTTCTGGGCCACGTCGTATGGCGACCCGTTCTGGATTCGCTACTTCTGGCTTCCGTGGATGGTGGGCGGCCTGCTGTGTGCCGTGGCCTGCATCTGGATTGGACAGCGCGGATAGTTGATGCGCCGCCGCGTACGCAAGGGCCCGCCCCGGGGAATCCTCGGGGCGGGTCTTCGTGGCATTTCCTTCTGGCGCGGCTATTCGGCGTCGACGAGCTTCACGCCCAACAGCCCCACGAGGTCGACTGCCTGCTCAAGCCCGATTTTGGCCCCGGCAAGCTCGGAGAACGTGTTTGACACGCGGATTCCCGCTAGCTCGCTTCCCGAGAGGTCCACCCCGCGAAGCCTCGTGCCAAACAGCTCCGCACGCGTGAGGTTGCATGCCTCTACAGTCAGCTTCTTCAGCCGTAGCTGCGCAAGCGTGGCCTCGTGCAGATCGCAGCGCGCGAAGCTTGCCTGCTCGAGCTTGGCCTCGGCGAAGTTGGCGTACGACAGGTTGCAGTCGCGCATCGCGGTGCGCGTGAGGATGGCTTGGTGCAGGTCGACGCCTACGGCGCGGCATCCCATCAGCCGGCATCCGCGCAGAAATGCCGTGGCCATGTGCGCGTTGGAGAGGTCGCATTCCGTGAGGTCGCATCGCTCGAAGCTGGCCCGTTCCATCGTGGCCTCGGCAAACGAGCAGCCTACGAAGGTGCAGTCCTCAAACTCCAAGCGCCCAAGGTACATCCCCGAGAGGTCCTCTGCCTCGAAGGAAAGCCCTCGCACGCACCCGTCGGGACTTGCCTCGATGGCACCTAGCACGTCGCTCATGCTTCCCCCAGAATGACGTGGCGGAAGGCCCCGTCCTCATAGATGCCAAAGCTGTGCGAGCCGTCCTTGGGAATGCCCACGCTTCCGGGGTTGAACAGCCAGATGCCGTCTGGCCCCTCCTGGCTAACCTTCACATGCGTGTGGCCGTACACCAGCGCGCTTCCCTCGGGCAGCTTTGGCAGATTGCTCACACTGCCATGCAGGCCCGGTCCGTACACGTGGCCATGCGTGAGAAACAGCGTGTGGCCAGTCAGCGGGTCAAACAGCGAGTTGTTGGTGGCCATGCAGGCAAAGTCCAGCACCATTTGGTCCACCTCGGCCTCGCAGTTGCCGCGCACGGCCACTACCTGCGGCGCTATCGAGTTCAGCATCTCGATGACGCGCTTGGGGGCATAGTCGGTGGGCAGGTCGTTGCGCGGGCCGTGATACAGCAGGTCGCCGAGCAGCACCACGCGGTCTGGACGCTCGGCCTCGATGGCCTGCATGAGCAGCTCGCACCAGTGCGCTGCCCCGTGGATGTCGGATGCGATGACCAGCTTCATGGGCGCTCCTTCGTCTGCTCAAATCACGAAGCCATCAGAGGCGATTTGCGGCCTCCGAACGGCAAAAAGGTCATATATATCCTACACGCGGCGGGTCCAAAAGGTGGGTGCGGCGGCTTGAGCCCGCTTTTGGTCGTACATCTGAGACGTTTCCTGCACAAAACCGCAGGATTCAAAACACGAAACGTCACAGATGTACGACCAAAAACCGGGAAATAGGCACCACGGGGCTATGGGCTTCGCAGAAGGAGCGCGGCGCCGCTGCCGGGCAGACACCGCTCAGCCGCGCGCGATGTGGCGCGAGGTCCGTCTATGCCCGCTTTTGCCGGAAAAAAGCGGTACACATCTTCTTGTGGCGGGAGGGCAATCCTGCGGTTTTGCGTTGCTCCGACCACGATTCGACGTAGCTGTGCACCGCAGATTTGCGCAAAACGGCCCTCATGAGGGGCGGCGGACCCTTACGGAAGGCATGGTTGGGCCAGGCTTTGGCGGCGCAGCGTGTCTGAGTGGCGTCTTGGCTGTGCCATCCTCCGTACGGCCCGCCAAATGTCCCTGTCACGTGTGCTGACAAAAAATCTAATGTGGAGAGACTTAGATAATGTATAGAATCGAAACGCATGGGAACATACTCAATCGTACAACCAGCCCTCGCCCCGCGGCGAGGATGAGGAAAGGAACATAACCATGGGCAAGATCATCGGAATCGACCTGGGTACCACCAACTCCGCGATGGCGGTCCTCGAGGGCGGCGAGCCCACGATCATCGTCAACGCCGAGGGCGACCGCACCACCCCGTCCGTCGTGAGCTACCGCTCCGACGACCGCGTGGTGGGCAAGGCCGCCAAGAACAGCGCCGTCACCAACCCCGAGAACACCGTGTTCTCCATCAAGCGTTTCATGGGTCGTCGCTACGACGAGGTCACGAGCGAGCTCAAGACCGTCCCGTACCATGTGAAGGCTGGCGTGGGCGGCCGTGCCGTCGTCGAGATTAACGGCGAGGACTACACCCCCGAGCAGATCAGCGCCATGATCCTGGCCAAGATGAAGGCCGATGCCGAGAAGTATCTGGGCGAGCCCGTCACCGACGCCGTCATCACCGTGCCTGCCTACTTCAACGACGCCCAGCGCCAGGCCACCAAGGATGCCGGCAAGATCGCCGGCCTCAACGTGCAGCGCATCGTCAACGAGCCCACGGCCGCGGCGCTTGCCTACGGCCTTGACAAGGAGGGCATCGACCAGAAGGTCCTGGTGTTCGACCTGGGCGGCGGCACCTTCGACGTGTCCATCCTCGACCTCGCTGACGGCGTGGTGGAGGTTCTGTCCACCAACGGCGACAACCATCTGGGCGGCGACGACTGGGACCAGCGCGTCATCGACTGGATGGCCGACAAGTTCCAGGCCGAGAACGGCATCGACCTGCGCCGCGACCCGATGACCCTCCAGCGCCTGAAGGAGGCCGCCGAGAACGCCAAGAAGGAGCTCTCCGCCGCTCAGCAGACCACCATCAACCTGCCCTTCATCTCCATGGGCAGCAACGGCATGCCGCTCAACCTGATGTACGACCTGAGCCGCGCCGAGTTCGAGCGCATCACGCGCGACCTGCTTGACCGCTGCAAGGCCCCCGTTACCAACGCCCTGCGCGACGCCAAGCTGCAGATCAGCCAGATCAACGAGGTCATCCTGGTGGGCGGCTCCAGCCGTATGCCCGCCGTGCAGGAGCTCGTGCGCACCATAACCGGCAAGCAGCCCAACATGTCCGTGAACCCCGACGAGGTCGTGGCCGACGGCGCGGCCGTGCAGGGCGGCGTCCTGACCGGCGACGTCTCCGGCATCCTGCTGCTCGATGTCACCCCGCTGTCGCTGGGCGTCGAGACCATGGGTGGCGTCATGACCCGCATGATCGACCGCAACACCACCATCCCCACCTCGCGCACCGAGATCTTCTCCACGGCGGCCGACAACCAGCCCTCCGTCGAGATCAACGTGCTGCAGGGCGAGCGCGAGATGGCTCGCGACAACAAGAGCCTGGGCAAGTTCAACCTCACCGGCATCCCGGCGGCCCGCCGTGGCGTGCCCCAGATCGAGGTGACCTTCGACATCGACGCCAACGGCATCGTGAAGGTTACCGCCAAGGACAAGGGCACCGGCAAGCAGCAGCAGATCACCATCTCCGGCTCCACCGCGCTTTCGGACGACGAGGTCGACCGCATGGTGAGGGACGCTGAGGCCCACGCCGAGGAGGACCGCGCCAAGAAGGACGAGATCGAGGTGCGCAACCAGACCGACAGCCTGGCCTACTCCACCGAGCAGACCCTCAATGAGCTGGGCGACAAGGTGCCCGCGGCCACCAAGGCCGACGTCGAGTCCGCGCTTGCCGAGGCCAAGAAGGCCCTTGAGGGCACCGACATCGAGGCCATCAAGGCTGCTTCCGAGCGCCTGCAGCAGGCTGGCTACAAGCTGGCCGAGATCGTGTACTCCGACCAGCAGGACCAGACGGCCCCTGGCGCCGGCAACCCCGGCGACGGTGGCGACGACGTGGTTGATGCCGACTACGAGGTCGTCGACTAGCCAGCTCCAGGTGCTTTCAGGACAACGCGTGTGTTGAACGCTGAGGGGCGGCCTGGCTGGCCGCCCCTTGTTGAAACTAGAGGGAGGGTGACGTGAAGGTGCCCATCGAGGTGGAGGACGATTTCACGCCCGAGAAGAACGAAGGCCAGGTAGACAGGGGTGCCGACGAGGCGCTTGAGCCCGAGGTGGAGGACGCCGAGGCCGAGGAGGTCGTCGAGCCCGACGACGCCGAGCTTGACGATGAGGCCATGGTGGAGGCTGCGAAGCGGGCTGGCGAGGCTGCGGCCGAGGCAGACTTCAAGGCTGACGCCGAGCGCGCCCGCGAGGAGGCCGGCAACCTGCTGGCCCAGCTTGCCGAGGCAGAGTCTGCCGTCGAGGCCGCCAAGAAGGAGGCGGCCGACGCAACCGACCGCCTGCTGCGCCTGCAGGCCGACTGGGACAACTACCGTCGCCGCACCGCGGCCGAGCGTCTGGTGGAGAAGGAGCGAGCTGCCGAGAAGCTGGTTCTGAATCTGCTTCCGGTGCTTGACGACATGGAGCGCGCGAGCGCGCATGCTGCCGAGACCAACGCCGACAACGAGAACCTCATGCAGTTTGTGGCCGGTGTGGACGCGATCCACGACAAGATGGTTGCCGTGCTGGCGCGCGAAGGCGTCGAAGTCATTGACCCCGCCGGCCAGGCCTTCGACCCCCTGCGGCACCAGGCCGTGGGCCGCGTGGAGGATACCGAAGCCTTCGACGAGACCGTGGCCCAGGTGTACCAGAAGGGCTACTCGCTGGGTGGCAAGGTGATTCGCTCGGCTATGGTGACGGTTACCTACGGTGGGCCGAAACGTCCCGTCGAAGACCCCGAGTCCCACGAATAAAGCCCAGCTCAGGGCCTGAGGCTGGGGCGTAAGCCCAAGGTCTGGGGCCACCAAGAGAGAGGAGGCGTTGCCTCATGGCGGGAAAGAGAAACTACTACGACGTGCTTGGCGTGCAGCGCGACGCCACCCAGGATGACATCAAGAAGGCGTTCCGCCGGCTTGCCGCCAAGTACCACCCCGACGCTGGTGGCGACGAGAAGAAGTTTGCCGAGGTGAGCGAGGCATACACCGTGCTCTCCGACGAGCAGAAGCGCCGCGAGTACGACCAGATGCTGCTGTTTGGGGGCATCCCTGGGGCTGACTTCGGTGGCTCGGGCGGTCGCGGGCGTGGCTATGGCTACTCCGGCACGGCTGGCTCGTGGCAGGACATCTTTGACAACATCAGCAACGGCGAGGGAGCCTTCGCGGGGTTTGACTTCTCCCAGCTGTTTGGCGGACAGGGCGGTCCACGTCAGGCCAGCACCCGCCCGGCCAAGGGCGGCGACCTCACCATGACCATCGACGTCACGGCCGAAGAGGCCTTCGCTGGCGCCCAGCGCAAGGTTACCTACACCATCCCCTCGACGGGGGAGCGCCAGACGCTTACCGTGAAGGTGCCGGCCGGTGCCGTTGACGGCGGCAAGCTGCGCTATCGCGGCCGCGGCGAGTTTGGCGCAAACGGCGGCGAGCGTGGTGACCTCGTGATAACCACGCGCGTGGCCGAGCACCCCGTGTTCAAGCGCGACGGCGCCGACGTGCGCATGGAGCTGCCCATCAGCATCTGGGAGGCCTCGCTGGGCGCCGAGGTTGACGTGCCCACGCCCGACGGCACAACCTGCCGCCTCAAGATTCCCGCCGGAACCCAGGATGGCAAGACCTTCCGCTTCCGCGACCTCGGGGCGCCAAACGTAAAGCGCCAGGGCGTGCGCGGGGCGCTGTTCGTGACGGTGCGGGTAAAGGTGCCCACGCGCCTCACCCCGAAGGAGCGCGAGCAGATGGAGGCCCTGCGCGACGCAGACACCAGGACGTACCGAGAGGGCGTGGACAGCCATGGCGCATAGCGGGAGTGACCCCAAGGACAAGCCGCTGTACATGATCAGCGTTGCCGCGGAGCTAACGGGGATGCATCCCCAGACCCTGCGCGTCTACGAGCAGAAGGGCCTGGTGACGCCAGGGCGCTCGCGCGGCAACACGCGCCTGTACTCGCAGCGTGACATCGACCGGCTCAACCTCATCAGCAAGCTCACCGACGAGGGCATCAACCTTGCTGGCGTGGTGCGCATCCTGGACATGCGCGAGCGCATGATGGAGCGCGAGCAGGAGCTTGACGAGCTGCGCGTTCGCGTGCGCGAGCTTGAGGACGAAGTGCACGAGTACCGCATGCGCGAGCGCATCACGGCGCTTGCCCGCTACGACGGCTCGGGTCCCGAGCAGGTGATGCGCGGCCTTCTGGAGAGCGGCATCGGCCAGGAGTAGCGCGTACGGCCAATACAAGTGGCATCAAAAGGGGGCATCCCCTGCAGCGCCGAAGGGTACTGCAGGGGATGCCCTTTTTTAAGCGGCAGCGCCTATTCGGATACCTCCCGCAGCACGTACTCGAGCGGCTCTCCCTTGGTGACGCACGGCTCGTGCACCACCACGCGTTCCACGTCGGTGCGGCCCGGCAGCTCGAACATGGCCTGGCGCAGCACACGCTCGCAGATGGAGCGCAGGCCGCGGGCGCCTGTGCCGCGGTCCAGCGCCAGCTGGCCGATGGCGCGTAGGGCGTCCTCGTCAAACTCCAGCTGCACCCCGTCGTAGGACATCAGCTCTTGGTACTGGCGGATGATGGCGTTTCTGGGCTCGGTCAGGATGCGCACCATGGCGTCCACGTCCAGCTCGGTGGTGCGCGTGATCACGGGGATGCGGCCCACCAGCTCGGGAATCAGGCCAAAGCGGTGCAGGTCCTGCGGCTCGACCAGCGCAAGCAGCTGGTCGTCGGCGAGGGTCTCGTGCGCCTCGGCCGGCGAGGCAAAGCCTACGGCCCTTCCCGTGACGCGCCGCCGCACGATGTCGGCCAGCCCCACGAATGCCCCGCCGCAGATGAACAGCACGTTGGTGGTGTCCAGCTGGCGGTCCTTCTGGAACAGGTTGGTGCGCCCGCCCAGCGGCGGCACGCTGGTCATCGACCCCTCAAGCAGCTTGAGCAGTGCCTGCTGCACGCCCTCGCCCGAAGGGTCCTGGCTGGTGTAGTGGGCAAACCCGCCGCTGCTGCTGCGAGCGATCTTGTCGATCTCGTCGATGTACACGATGCCCAGCTGGGCGGCCTCCACGCTGCCGGCTGCCTGGATCAGGCGAGCCAGGATGGACTCCACGTCGTCACCCACGTAGCCTGCGTCGGTGAGGGTGGTGGCGTCGGCGATGGCCAGCGGCACGTCCAGCAGCTTCGCGAGTGTCTGCACCATCAGCGTCTTGCCGGTGCCCGTCGGCCCCAGCAGAAGCACGTTGCTCTTGGCAATCTCGACGTTGTCCGAGCCGACCCGCTCCCAGCCTGGGGTGATGCGCTTGTAGTGGTTGTACACGGCCACGCTCAGCGTCTGGCGCGCCTCCTCCTGGCCAATCACGTACTCGCCAAGGGCGTCGAAGATCTCGCGCGGGGTGGGCAGCGTGCCGTCGGCATGCATGAGTGGCCCCACCTCCACCCGCGTGTCCACCGCGCGGCCTGCGCGCGGGGCCGCCAGCACGCTGCGCTTCACGCCGGTGCGCGTCTTGCCTCCGGCCGTGGCGGTGGCCTGTGCAAGCGTGACGTCGCCGGGCACGGGCTGCGCCTTTCCGCCCTTCTGGGCCGCTTTGGCCTGCCGAGCCTGCGCCCGTGCCTGCTTTGCGCGTTCGGCCTGATCGGTCAGCCAGGGTGGGAACACGGGCGTCTTCATGGCTGCCTCCGAGGCGCCAAACGAGCTTTGGTAAAACTGCGGCTGGCTGCGCTTCCGGCGCTCGGCCAGCAGCTCCTGCTGCTCGCGCTCGCTGGATGGATGCGCCGTGGGCACGGGCCGGTGGTCGGCAGGCACCAGCTCGCCAAACGCGTTCGGGCGCATGTCACGCCCCTCGTAGTGCTCCTCGTAGTAGCCGGGCATGCTGGGCGACTTACCCAGCGGAGGGTCGTACTCAAAGCCCGAGCCCTCCGAGGCGGCAAAGTAGCGGTGCAGCGCGAAGCCCGCCACCACTACAAGGACAACCACCAGCGTGTTCATGATGCGGTCAAGCGAGCCCTGCTGGCGCATAAACACCCCCAGCAAGATCATCCCGCACAGCACGAACGCCCCCACGTACAGCAGCAAGGTCCACCAGGGACGCCTGCCCTTCGGTGCGTTAGCCAAATCGGCTCACCTCCCCACGTCGGGCGATACAGGTATGAGGTATGTACCCGCTCGCGTGCCTAAATGTTCGCACACGATTGTTACGGGATGGGACCGATGGGTGTCCTGCTACGATAAGGTATGGCGTCGACCCAAAGGAGGGCCACGTGGTACTGATCCTGATTAAGCAGATTCTGGTCATGCTGGCCATGATGTCGGTGGGCGTGGTGCTGTACAAGATCAAGGCGGTCGACGAGACCGGCGTGGCGCAGCTTTCCAACCTGGCCCTGTACGTTGCCACGCCTTGCGTGGTGCTGCGGGCGCTGGCCATTCCGTTTGACGCGGAGAAGATCTCGACGGGTGTCGTGGTGATGCTCTTCTTCCTCGTCATCTTTTTCGTCTCAATCCTGGTGGGCCGCTTTGGCTGCGGCAAGGTGGACCGCATCGGAACCTTTGCCGTGGTCTTCTCCAACTCGGGCTTTGTGGGCATCCCCCTCATCGAGGGAATCCTGGGCAGCGAGTACGTGTTCTACGTGACCATGACCATGGTGGTGGGCACCATCACCTTCTGGACCTACGGCGTGTATCTCATGAGCGGTGACAAGGGCGAGGTGTCGATGAGCAAGATTCTCACCAACCCCAACCTCATCGCCGTGGTCGTGGGCATGGCGCTGTTCTTTGCTCCCGTCGAGCTGCCGTACGTGGTGGCGCAGGTGATCAACGGCATGGCAAACATGAACACGGGCCTAGGCATGGTCATCCTGGGGGCAACGCTCGGCGCGTCCAACATAGGCCTTATGATCAGCGACACGCGTCTGTACAAGGCCATCCTGCTGAGGCTGGTGGCCGTGCCGCTGGTGTGCATCCCCATCCTGATGCTCATGCCAGCTGCGTTCGAGGTCCGCATGGTGATGATGATCATCGCGGCTGCGCCGGCCGCATCGGCCACCTCGATGCTTGCACTTAAGTATGGGGGCGACTACTCGTATGGCACGGGCCTTGCCATCGGCACCACCATCGTATCCATGATTTCCATGCCGCTCGTGCTTGCACTTGCCATGGCCATTCTCTAGGAGGTCAGACCATGAAGCTTCAGCTTACCATCGATCACGGCAAGCGCCACGAGGTCATAGCGCTGGTAGACATACTTGCCGATCACGTTGACATAGTGGAGATTGGCTACCCGCAGGTGGTCACCTTTGGCCTGGACCTGGTGAAGGACCTGCGCGCAGCGCATCCCGACCTGTGCCTGTGCGTAGACGCCAAGGTGTTCCACGGGGGCACGGGCGTGACCACGCGGTGCTTCGAGGCGGGCGCCAACATCGTGACGTGCCTTTCTGCCGCGCCAAACCCCGTGATCGAGAAGATGGTGGCAAAGGCAGAGGCGTATGGCGGGCAGATCATGTGCGACATGAGCGCTCCGGCGCGCTCGCTTGCGCAGCGCACGGCCGAGGTGGACGACCTGGGCGTGGCCTACGTTGCTGTGCACACCGGCTACCTGCCCGAATACGACTACGACCTCGAGGTGCACCGTCACTGGTTTACGCCCAAGGTGCAGCCGCTCGACCTGGCGAAGGTTGCCAAGCGAAACCTTCGGCACGCCAAGCTTGCGCTGAACACCGGCATCAACGAGGGCAACATCCGCGAGGTGATCGCGCTTAAGCCCGAGGTTGTCATGGTGGGCCGCGGCATCCTTGACACGGACGACTGGGTGGCCTCTGCCGAGCGCCTGCGCCGCTACATGCCGTTCGAGGGGTAAGGGCGCTAGCCGGGCTTGCCCTCGGGGTCCGGTGCCGTCGCTTCGGCCCTTCGCTTACAAACTAAGAAAATCTGATATAGACACACTTAGATGTGCATAGCTTTCCGAACATGGGGAACAATCTTTCCTGACAGACAGACGCGGCCCCATGGCCGGAAGGAGGCAGCTATGCGAATTGACAAATGGGCAGTGACGGCCCAGGAGGCATTCCAGGCGGCGTTGGGCATCGCGGCCGACGCCGAGGCGGGGCAGGTGAAGTCGATCCACCTGCTGAAGGCGCTGCTCAGCTCGGGCGAGCGCAATATCCGCGCCATCATCGAGCGTATCGGTGGCGATCCCGCTGCCATCGAGGCGCAGGTAGACGCCCTTATCCAGCGTGCGCCCAAGGTATCGGGCGACGTGAGCCAGATGGGGCTTGACAGTGCGCTCACCCGCACCATCGACGCGGCCGAGAAGCTGAGCACCCAGCTGGGCGACTCGTACGTCACGTCCGAGCACCTGCTGTGCGCCCTCGCCGACGACAAGGGCGATGCGGGCAACGTGCTGCGTGCGGCAGGCGTCACCGGCAAGCGCGTTCGTGATGCCTACGATAACCTGCGCGGCGACGAGCGCGTGACCAGCCAGGACGCCAAGCCGCAGTTCAAGGCTCTCGAGCAGTACGGCCGCAACGTGACCGACCTTGCCCGCCAGGGCAAGCTTGACCCAGTGGTTGGCCGTGTGGAGGAGATCCGCCGAACCATCCAGGTGCTCAGCCGCCGCACCAAGAACAACCCCGTGCTCATCGGCGAGCCCGGCGTGGGCAAGACCGCCATCGTGGAGGGCCTGGCCCAGCGCATCGTGTCGGGTGATGTTCCGTCCACCATCAAGGACAAGGACATCGTCGAGCTTGACATGAGCGCGCTGGTGGCCGGTGCCAAGTACCGCGGCGAGTTCGAGGACCGCCTCAAGAGCGTACTGAAGGAGGTGCAGAAGTCCGACGGGCGCGTGATTCTGTTCATCGACGAGCTGCACCTCATCGTGGGTGCGGGCGCCACTGAGGGCAGCATGGACGCCGGCAACATCCTGAAGCCGGCCCTTGCCCGCGGCGAGCTGCACGCCATCGGTGCCACCACGCTGGACGAGTATCGCAAGTACGTGGAGAAGGATGCCGCCCTGGCCCGCCGCTTCCAGACGGTCTTGGTAAGCGAGCCCTCCGTCGAGGACACCATCTCCATCCTGCGTGGCATCAAGGAGCGCTACGAGCAGCACCATCGCGTGCGCATCACCGACGCGGCGCTGGTCAGCGCGGCCGACCTCTCCAACCGCTACATCTCCGACCGCTTCCTGCCCGACAAGGCCATCGACCTCGTGGACGAGGCCGCCAGCCGCCTGCGCATGGAGCTTGACAGCATGCCCGCCGAAATCGACGCGGTTGACCGCGAGCTCACCCAGATGCAGATCGAGGAGCAGGCCCTCATGAAGGAGGAGGACGAGGCCTCCAAGGAGCGCCTGGCCACGCTGCGCGGTCGCATCGCCGAGACGCGCGAGCGCCTGGACGTCATGAAGGCCAACTGGCAGAACGAGCGCCACGCCATCGACCGCGTGCAGGAGCTGAAGGCGCAGATCGAGGACGCGAAGGCCGAGATGGAGCGCGTCACCCGCGAGGGCGACCTCGCGCACGCCTCCGAGCTGCGCTTCTCCACCATCCCTGCGCTGCAGCGCGAGTACGCCGAGGCCGAGCAGGCCCTGCAGGCAAAGCAGGAGGAAGGTGGCCTGCTGAAGGAGGAGGTTACCAGCGAGGAGATCGCCGAGGTGGTGTCGTCGTGGACGGGCGTGCCCGTGTCCAAGATGATGCAGGGCGAGATGGACAAGCTTCGCCACCTGGAAGACCAGCTTCACCAGCGCGTCATTGGCCAGGACGAGGCCGTGAGCGCAGTGGCGTCGGCTGTGCGCCGCAGCCGCGCGGGCCTGTCCGACCCCAACCGCCCCATCGGCAGCTTCTTCTTCCTGGGGCCTACCGGCGTGGGCAAGACCGAGCTGGCCAAGGCCCTGGCCGAGTGCCTGTTCGACGACGAGCGCAGCCTGGTGCGCATCGACATGAGCGAGTACATGGAGAAGTTCTCCGTGCAGCGCCTCATTGGTGCGCCTCCTGGATACGTGGGCTACGACGAGGGTGGCCAGCTCACTGAGGCCGTGCGCCGCAAGCCCTACTGCGTCATCCTGCTGGACGAGATGGAGAAGGCTCACCCCGACGTGTTCAACGTGCTGCTGCAGGTGCTTGACGATGGTCGCCTGACCGACGGCCAGGGTCGCGTGGTCAGCTTCAAGAACACGATCATCATCATGACCAGCAACGTGGGCAGCCAGTTCATCGCTGCCGCCAACGCGGCCAACGACCCCGACGAGGTGCAGCGCCAGGTAAACGACGCCCTGCGCCAGGCCTTCAAGCCCGAGTTCCTCAACCGCATCGACGACGTGGTGGTGTTCCACGCTCTTGGCCTGCGCGACATCGAGCGCATCGTGGACATCCAGCTGCGCGACGTGCGCGAGCGTCTCGCACGCGAGCGCATCACGCTGGAGCTGTCGCCGGCGGCCATCCAGTCGCTTGCCTTGGACGGGCTTGACCCGGTGTACGGCGCCCGCCCGCTGAAGCGCCTCATCCAGCGCGAGGTGGTTGACAACGTGGCCAACCTCATCATCGCCGGCGAGGTGGGCGAGGGCGACTCGGTGTTCGTAGACGTGGGTCCCGACGACCGTCTGGTTGCCATGCGGGCCGGCGAGACCGCCATCGAGGCCGACGAGATCGAGTAGCTGGTACGACGTAATCGAGTAGCTGGCACGACGCGATTGAGGGGCCGGAAGGGGAGTGTCCTCTTCCGGCCCCTTCTTTGCGTTTCGGGCCAAAGCCGCGGGGCCGTTGGGATGTGCCGCGGTCCCGGGTGACCCACCGTCCTGCCGAAGGGCCGTAGGGCATGACCCCCTCCAGCCCACTGTCGCAAGCTACCTGCCGTCGAATGGGCGTTTGCAATGCGTATGCCCTGCCCTCACAATAGAAGGGATGCCAGCATCAGGCAGCCAAGAGGAGAAGCGAGAAGAGGAGACACCATGCTGCACAAGACGCTCAAGGCCTTCCCCGAGAACTTCCTTTGGGGCGCGTCAACCTCGGCATACCAGGTTGAGGGCGCTGCCCTTACCAACGGCAAGGGCCCGTCGGTCCAGGACGTGAAGGAGCCGCCCGCAGGCACCAGTGGCTTCGAGGTGGCGGCCGATCAGTACCACCACTTCAAGGAGGACGTGGCCCTGATGGCCGAGATGGGCTTCAAGACCTATCGCTTCTCCATCAGCTGGTCGCGCCTGCTGCCCAAGGGCACCGGCGAGGTCAACGAGGAAGGCGTCCAGTACTACTCCGACCTCATCGACGAGTGCCTGAAGTACGGCATTCAGCCGCTGGTGACCATGTACCACTTTGACCTGCCTGCGGCCCTTGACGAGCAGGGCGGCTGGGCCAACCGCGCCACCGTGGACGCCTTCGTCGAGTTCTCCGAGCTCATGTTCAGGCGTTACGGCGACCGCGTGACCTACTGGCTTACCATCAACGAGCAGAACATGATGACCCTGGCCGCTGGTGCGGTGCTGGGCGTGGACACCTCGGCCCCCGGTGCCCAGAAGCGCATCTACGAGATGAACCACCACATGCTGCTGGCCCAGGCAAAGGCCATGAACCTCTGCCACGAGCTGCTGCCCAACGCCAAGATTGGCCCTGCGCCTAACATCGCGCTGGTCTACCCTGCATCGTGCGACCCCGAGGACGTGCTGGCCTCGCAGAACATGAACGCCCTGCGCAACTGGCTCTACCTGGACATGGCCGTGTATGGCATCTACAACAACATTGCGTGGAGTTACCTCGGCGAGATTGACGCCGTGCCCGAGAACATCCTGCCGGGCGACATGGAGCTCATGGCCTCTGCAAAGCCCGACTTCATCGCCTTCAACTACTACAGCACCGCCACCGTCAAGATGCCCGCGCCTGACGCCGAGAGCACCAAGGGCGACCAGCAGCGCGGTGCTACCATCGCCGGCTTCTCGCAGGGCATCTCTAACCCGCACTTCCAGAAGACGCAGTTTGGCTGGGAGATTGACCCCATCGGCTTCCGCAACACCCTGCGCGAGGTGTACAGCCGCTATCACCTGCCCATCATCATCACCGAGAACGGCCTGGGCGCCTACGACAAGCTGGAGCAGGACGAGAACGGCAACGACGTGGTGCACGATCCCTACCGCATCGACTACCTGCGCGCGCACATCGAGCAGATGCGCCTGGCCATCACCGACGGTGTCGAGATGATGGGCTACTGCCCGTGGAGCGCCGTCGACCTCATCTCCACGCACGAGGGCTTTGTGAAGCGCTACGGCTTCATCTACGTGAACCGCGAGGAGTTTGACCTGCTTGACCTGCGGCGCGTTCGCAAGGACTCGTTCTTCTGGTACAAGAAGGTAATCGCCAGCCGCGGCACCGACCTGGCATAGCGTGCAGGGCGTATAGCCCGCCAGCACAAAGGCGCCCCACGCCCCGGAGCATCCGGTGGCGTGGGGCGCCCTTCTGTGGCTTGGCTCGCATGCCGCGTCGCGCGGGCTCTGCGCTCCGCGCGCACATCGCACATGGTAGAATGGCCAGCAGCCATGACGGCACCCCGAACGAGGCTAAAACGCGAAAGGGGGCCCTGCCGTGCCGCAGAGCGATGACGATACGCGCCTGATGGGTCGCGAGGACGACGGCCAAGACGCAGCGAAGGTAGATCCCACGGTCCTGCTGCCCCAGCCTGCTCCGAGCTACGATGAGGAGCATGGGTCGGCCGACGACCCCACCCTTGGACGCGGGCTCGATCGCCTGGACCGGGCCTACCAAGAGCCCGCCAAGCAGCGCGAGGTTTCCATACCGCACATCTCCGACGAGGACGGCTCGGGCTACCGCATCCCGGGCGAGGGCCGCAGCCGCAGCTCGTCGCGTCCTGTTCTGGCGCTCCTTCTGGTGGTGCTGATGGTGGGCGCCATCGCCGCTGCCGGCGCCTACGGCCTTGAGCTGTGGGGCGGCAAGCACGTGCCCAACGTGGTGGGATTCACCGAGGCACGGGCGATCTCGATGCTTGACGAGAAGGGGCTCGTGGCCGAGGTTCGCTACGAGACCGCCGACGACGGCATCGGCGTGGTGCTGCGCCAAGACCCCGAGACGGGCGTGCGCCTTGCCGTCGGCTCCACCGTCACCGTGACGGTGGCGCAAAGCCGCACCATGCCCGAAGTGCTGGGCCTAACGCAGGACGAGGCGATGAGCCTGCTGGCCACGGCCGGTGCGCAGAACGTGCAGGTGGTGGGGAAGGCCTCCACGGCCGAGGAGGGCACGGTTGTCGACGTGCATCCCGGCGTGGGCCAGGCGTTCTCAGCGCACGAGGCGGTGGTGCTGTACGTCTCGGCAAAGCCGCAGGTTCCCGACGTGATTGGCAAGGGTCGCGTGGAGGCGCAGTCCATCGTGGAGGAGGCGGGCTTCGTGGCCTCCTTCGTGCAGGTGGCCTCCGACCAGGAGCCCAACACGGTGGTGGAGACGGTCCCCGCCCCGGGCGAGAAGCTTGATCCTGGCGCGACCGTCGAGCTGCGCGTGAGCGAGCCCATGCCCACCGACCCGCTGCACCTTGCCGAGTACTTCTCGAAGACCCCGGCCAACCTGGCCAGCTACCTCTACGACAAGGGCTTCTGGCTGGTGTCGGCATCCTATGGCGAGGGCGACTATGCCGAGGCGTGCTACGACTCTGACACGAGGGGCAGCCTGTACTTCTCGTCCAGGCCGTTCTCGCACGCGCTGCGCGGCGACGGCGCCTACGCTGACGTGTTGGCCGACGGTGCGACGTTCCGCGGCATGCGCTGGGAGGTGCCCGAGGCCATGCTGCCCGCCGGCGCCACCGAGGTGTCGGAGGGTGCTGTCCGCTCGCTCATGACCACCTGCGGGTTCTCCAACCTCAAGGACTCGTGCACCCAGGCCGACGTGCAGCTGCCCACCAACACGCCCGTCAACAAGGCCAAGTTCCGTTGCGCGTACGGCGAGACGGGCGAGTTTGCCTGGACCGTGCTGATAGCCAAGGAGTCCACCGGCGTGCGCGCCGCGGTAACCTGCGCGCCGAAGTCGCTATACGACGGCTATGACCTCGCGCCTTACGGCGGAAGCGCCTGCGACATGGTGGCCTATGTCGACATGTACACCGAATGGCCCGAGGCATACATGAAGGACTTCGCGGTGCCGGGCGCCAACGACAAGGCTGCCGATGCGGGCAAGGCGGACTCGACCGCCAAGGAAGACGACGCCACCAAGGAAGGCGCCGACTCGAAGGAGCAGGAGAGCACAGATGTCACCATCGACGGGCATCCCGTACCCAACGGAATCTGACGAGGTTCGCAGGCAGCCAGCCGAGACCTCGCCTGCCTACGAGCCGTATCTGCGTGCCGAGAACGAGGATGACGACGGGTACGACCCCTACTCCGACCGGCCGGCAGCTGTCGAGCCGCTCTTCGAGCGCGACCCGTGGAGCTGACGCGCCTCGCTAGCCAAACGAGATGTTGCTCATGATCTGCCACACGAAGTAGGCGGCAGCGGCAAGGATGGCCACTACGAGGATGGCGGCAAGGGTCGACCTGCGTCGCCGCGACCGCTCTTGCTTGGCGAAGATGGAGCGACGCCCCTTGGGAACCTCGAGGTACTGGCCATAGGGGCTCTTGCGTACGCGCGAGATGTCCGAACGCGCGCGCCGATAGCTGCGATCCGAGACCAGGCCGCCCACGGCCACGTTCGACTCGTGCGCATAGGAGACGGGGCTGTCGTCCTCGGCGAGGTCGTCGATGGCCTCCTGCGTGCGACGCGGGGCGCGCTGGCGCACGTAGCGGGCGCGCTGCGCGGGGGCAAGGTCGTCATAGCTCTCCTGCTGAGGTTGGGCCTGGAGCTGGTCCTGGCTGGAGGGAGCGTCGTCAAGGGAGATGTCCTCGATGGCCCTCAGCCGGTCAGAGGTACGCGAGCGCTGCTCGTCGAGCGGGCCGTTGCCATCCATCAGCACGTCATCATCCATGAGGCACCTCCGAAGGTGCGCGTGATTTCCATTGGTGCCCTAATGATAGTGCACCTGCGCTTCGTTTCCCACAGCCTAGTTCTTTTTGAAATGGATGTGGGTGCATTGCCGGGGGCTGTCGGGGCCTGTCGGGCACAAAGAATCGCCCATGGCGACGATGATTTGCGCCTCGGGCCGCCCTGCCAGCAGCGTTCCCTCAATCCAAAATTTAAGTCTTAAACACTTAAATTTGATGCGTTTATGAAGCTTAGAAAAAGTGCGCCTGAGTGTATAAAACACGTCCCATGCGGGAACATACATAAACGTAACCCAGGGGCGCACATATCAGGGCGCCCACAACTCAGAGGAGCTGAGCATCATGGCAAGCATCATTCCGTACAGCAACTACGAGCGCGCACTTCGCAGGAGCTTCCCGTTCGACATGTTCGACGAGCTGCTTACCTCACCGCTGGTCAGCGCGTCTACCGACGGCGCCTTCAAGATGAACGTCGAGGACACGGGTGACGCCTACGTCGTCACCGCCGAGCTTGCGGGCGTCTCGCGCGACGAGATTGACGTCGAGCTCAATGAGGGTCGCCTGTCCATCTCGGTCGAGAAGCACGAGACCGAGGAGGAGAAGGCCAAGAACTACCTGCACAAGGAGATCCACGAGTGGAGCGCAACGCGTGGCGTGTACCTGAAGGACGCCGCCACCGCCGGCCTGTCGGCCAAGCTTGAGGGTGGCATCCTCACGGTGTTCGTGCCCAAGCGCGACCAGAGCGCCAACGTGACCAAGGTGTCCATCGACTAGCATCCAATCACAGATCGTGCTGCCCAAGGGGCCGCTGCGCGGAGGTCGCGTGGCGGCCCCTTGCCATGCACGGCGTCGGCCGGGCTCGCCTTCCGGAGCGCTACACTGGTGGGCATGAAACCAAGCATTCACCTCCATATCCTTGCAAGCGGTAGCAAGGGCAACGCAAGCGTGGTCGAAGGGCCACAGGGCAGCGTGCTCATCGACTGTGGCCTGTCGCGCAAGCGGCTGCTTGAGCGCGCGGCGCAGCTTGGCGTGGACATGAGGCGCGTCCAGGCGGTTCTTTTCACGCACGAGCACTCCGACCACGTGTCGGGCGCCGGCGTGTTTTGCCGTCGCTTTGGCGGCGCCATCTACGCAACGGCGGGCACCGTAGCTGCGTGCTCGCGCCTGTCCAACCTACCCGTCCTCACCATCGGCCACGACCAGTCGCTCGAGCTGTGCGGCATGACGGTGCAGGCGTTTCCCACCAGCCACGACGTGGCTGACCCTGTGGGGTTTCGCTTCGAGGCGGCGGGGGACGCCCTGGGCTTCTGCACCGACACCGGCGTGCTGCTGCCCCAGGCGCAGGAGGCCCTGCGCGGCTGCCGCATCCTTGCCATCGAGGCAAACCACGACGAGCGCATGCTGGAAACTGGCCCCTACCCGTACTACCTCAAGCAGCGTGTGGGAGGGCGTTATGGCCACCTCTCCAACCGCCAGTGTGCCGATGCCCTGGGCGACCTGGTGACCAATGAGACCGAGGTAGTGGTGGGCATGCACCTCTCTGAGAAGAACAACCTGCCCAGCGTTGCCGTGCGCACGCTGGCCGAGGCCGTCGGCGCCACGGCGGAAGGGGCTGCGGCCGTGCGGGCCCAGACGCCTGACGGACGGCTGAGCGTGTGCGTGGGTGCCCAGGAGCGACCCCTCACGGTGTGGTAGCCCTGGCGCGTGGGGTTGCGTGCCGCGGCGTGTCGTGGCTATCCGCTGCGCGGCGCCGGTGCTTGGCGTACACTACTACCTGCGGAAGGAGGCCCCATGCCCAGCGTGATGCGAAGATATGCCGATGGCTCAAGTCACTTTGACAGGCCGTCGGCCAACGTTGACGACGAGACGCGCTCGCCGGTGGTGCTGATGGTGTCGGGCGGGGCGGACTCCACGGCCCTGCTGGTGCTGGCGGCAACCTCCACGCTGGACATCGACGACGGGCGGGGCAATGCGCACATCGCGCGCGAACGCCTGCATGTACTGCACATAAACCACCAGCTCAGAGGCCTTGACGCCGAGGAGGACGAGGAGTTTGTGCGCGAGCTGTCCTCGCGTTACGGCATTCCCTGCACCGTGCGGCGCATCGACGTGGCGCTGCTTGCCCGGCAGGCCCGCGAGGCGTCTGGGTCGGCCGACGCCAACGTGGAGAGCGTGGGCCGCGAGGCGCGCTATGCCGCGGCGGCCGAGCTGGCAAACCAGCTGTCGGAGGAGTTTGGCACGCCGCGCTCGGCGGCGCGCATCCTCACGGCGCACACGGCGGACGATCGCGCCGAGACCTTCTTCATGAACGCCATTAGGGGCACGGGTCCGGCCGGCCTGTCGTCCATCCCGCGCCGGCGCAACCGCATCGTGCGCCCGCTGCTTGACCGCACGCACGCCGAGCTATGCGACCTGCTGCGCATGCGCGGCATCGTGTGGCGTGAGGACGCCACCAACTACGACACCCGCTACCTGCGTGCCTTCGTACGCCACGAGGTGATGCCCGTGGCACAGCGGCGCAACCCCCACGTGTCGGCAAGCCTCGCCACCACCTGCGACATCCTGTCCGACGAGGACGCCTACCTCACGCAGGTGGCTGCCCGTGCCTACCGCGACCTGCTGCGCAGGCAGGACGAGGGCATGGTGGCCCTCGACGCCAACCGCATGGGGGCCATGGAGGTGGCCGTTGCCCGGCGCGTGGCGCGCATGGCGATGCTGGCCGTGCGGCCGGGCGCCCGGCTGGAGGCTCGCCACGTGGCGGCCGTGCTTCGGCTGGTGGCGGCGGGCAAGGGGTCGGTCACCACGCCCATGGGCGTCGACGCCCGGGTGGAGTACGGCCTGCTGTTCATTCGCGTGGCGCAGGATGCCGACGCAGCGCTCTCGGCCTGGCTGGAGGTGCCGGGGATCGCGTCCGGCGTGGGCGAGGTGGGCCGCCTGTCGCTTCCGGGTGGCCGCGAGCTAACGGCGCGCCTTACCGAGGCCCCGGCGGGCTCGCGCGCTCCCGACCTCGCCATCGCACACTCGCGGGAGTGGGAGGGCACGTCGGTGCTGCTAGACGCCCCCGCCTGCGGCCTTGACGCCGCGCGAGGTGGGCGCCTGTGGGTTGACTGCGCAGCCCCGGGCGACGTGATGTGCCCCCTGGGCATGCACGGGCAGTCCAAGAAGCTCTCCGACCTGCTTAACGAGGCCAAGGTGCCTGCCGCCGACCGCTCCAAGGTGCCCGTGGTGCGCACCGAGCCGCGCGGCGCGTTGGTATGGGTTGCGGGGATTCGGCCTGACGAGCGCGTGCGATGCCTCCCGTCATCCAAGCTGCTGCTAGAATTGTCCCTTACAACAGACAGCGGCCGGCCACAGGCGTAGGCGGCGCATCGAGGGGAGCAACCATGGACCTGCATCCTGACATCGAGCGGGTATTGCTGAGCGAGGACGACATCAAGGGCATAGTCTCGCGCCTGGGAGCCGAGATCTCGCGCGACTATGCAGACAAGAACCCGCTGGTGGTAACCGTGCTTCGCGGTGCCTTCATCTTCACGGCCGACCTCATGCGCGCCATTACGGTGCCTTGCGCCGTCGACTTCATGGCCGTTTCCAGCTACGGCAGCGGCGTGAAGAGCTCGGGCGTGGTGCGCATCGTGAAGGACCTCGACACCAACATCGAGGGTCGCCACGTCATCATCGCCGAGGACATTCTCGACTCTGGCCTTACCCTGTCCTACCTGGTAGGCCTGCTCAAGGGTCGCGGCGCCGCCTCCATTCGCATCGTGGCGTTCTCTGTGAAGGACATCGAGGGCCACGCGGCGGCCGTGGTGCCCAACTACGTGGGCGCGCACGTGCCCGACGCCTTCGTGGTGGGCTATGGCCTCGACTTTGCAGAGCGCTATCGCAACCTGCCCTACGTGGGCGTCCTCAAGCCCGAGGTCTATTCCTAAGACGCAAGTGCGGGCGTGGGCGCGTCCCGCAAGAAGGAGCCAACAACGTGTCTGATAACAACGAGAACGGCAATGGTCCGCAGAGGCCCGGCCTGCCCAATGTGCCAGGTGACGGCAATGGGGTGCTGCGTGGCATTCTGAGCGTGGTGGCCATGGCCATCGTCATCGCCTACGTGATCTTTGGCATCCGTGGCGGCTACCGGCACAACAGCGTCGACCCGCTGGCTACCAGCGAGTTTGTGACGGCCGTGCGCGAGGACCGCGTTAAGGAGGTCACCTACCGGGTCTCGAAGGGCGAGCTTACGGGCAGCTACTGGGTGGACAAAAAGGACGTAGGCGAGACGAGTCGCCTGAGGCAGTTCTCCAGCTACTACGTGGGGTCCGATAGCCTCGAGGAGCTGATGGCCAAGCACCCCGAGGTGCTCTTCGACGTTGACACCACGTCGTCCGACCTGCTTGAGACGCTGCTGGCCACGATACTGCCCACGGTCATCGTGGTCGTGGCCATGCTGTACTTCATGAACCAGATTCAGGGGCAGAACGGCCGCGCATTGAACTTCGGCCGTGCCGAGCGGGCCCGCACCAACGACGACTCGCGCCCCAAGACCAAGTTTGCCGACGTGGCGGGCATCGACGAAGCCGTCGAGGAGCTGCAGGAGATCAAGGACTTCCTGATGGAGCCCGAGCGCTACCAGCGCATGGGTGCCAAAATTCCGCGCGGCGTGCTGCTGGTGGGCCCTCCGGGAACGGGCAAGACGCTGCTGGCCAAGGCCGTTGCCGGCGAGGCGGGCGTGCCGTTCTTCTCCATCTCGGGCTCTGACTTCGTGGAGATGTTCGTGGGCGTGGGTGCAAGCCGTGTGCGCGACCTCTTCAAGCAGGCCAAGGACGAGTCGCCGTCCATCATCTTCATCGACGAGATCGACGCCGTGGGACGCCAGCGCGGCGCAGGCTTGGGCGGCGGTCACGACGAGCGCGAGCAGACGCTTAACCAGCTGCTGGTCGAGATGGACGGCTTCGAGGACAGCCAGACCGTCATCCTGATCGCCGCCACCAACCGCCCCGACATCCTTGACCCCGCGCTGCTGCGCCCAGGGCGCTTCGACCGGCGCGTCACGGTGGACCGGCCCGACGTGAAGGGCCGCGAGCAGATTCTGCGTGTGCACTCTGCCGACAAGCCGCTGGACGGCACGGTGGACTACGAGCGCATCGCCCAGCTTACCCCCGGCTTCTCGGGTGCCGACCTGGCCAACCTCATGAACGAGGCGGCGCTGCTGGCCGCGCGACGTCGCAAGGCAACCATCTCGTTTGGCGAGGTGGAGGAGGCCATGGAGCGCGTGATGGCTGGCCCCGAGCGCAAGAGCCGCGTGATCACCGAGGCCGAGCGCCGCACCATTGCCTACCACGAGAGCGGCCATGCCCTGGTGGGGCACGTGCTGGAGAACTCCGACCCGGTGCACAAGATCAGCATCGTGTCGCGCGGTCAGGCGCTGGGCTACACGATGCAGGTGCCCGAGGAGGACCACTTCCTGGACACGCGCGACGGCATGCTGGACCAGATTGCGGTGCTGCTGGGCGGTCGCACCGCCGAGGAGCTGTTCTGCGCCGACATCACCACCGGCGCCAGCAACGACCTAGAGCGTGCCACCAAGCTGGCGCGCGAGATGGTGACGCGCTATGGCATGAGCGACGAGCTGGGTACACAGGTGTTTGGCGAGGCGCGCCACGAGGTGTTCTTGGGGCGCGACTACGCCAGTCACCAGGACTACTCGGCCGAGACCTCCAAGCGCATCGACGACGAGGTTGAGCGCATCATGCGCGAGGCGCACGAGCGCGCCCGCGCGGTGCTTGATGCCCGTCGCGACCAGATGGAGACGATGGCCAAGGTGCTGCTTGCGCGCGAGACCGTGGAGGGCGAGGTTGTGGATGCCCTGCTCAACGGCACGTGGGACGCCTACGTGGCCGCGCATCCCGAGGAGGCCGTGGACCTTGACGCCAAGGGCGACGAGGCCGTGGAGGCTGCGCCAGAGGTTGACGAGCAGGAGCTGATGGCCGAGGCTCATGCGGCGGCAGAGGCCGCGATGGCAGCGGAGGCCACGGCCGAGGTCGCGGCTGGTGTGGCTGGTGCGACGACCGCCCCGGGGCAGGACGACCAGTCGTAGCCCCCAATCCCTGACGTGCATGGCGCCGCGGCCGCCCTCGGGCAGTTGCGGCGCCTTTCATTCGTTTCCCCGTTGACATAAACGTTGCGTACAATGGCTGCGACAACCAGCAAGAGAGGAGCTGCCATGTCCATCAACGAGAAGAGCTATGCATATGGTGCGTCGAAGTCGTCCATCCGCGAGATCTTTGCCTATGGCATGGCCCGCAAGGCCGAGGTGGGCGCCGAGAACGTCTATGACTTCTCCCTGGGCAACCCGTCCATTCCCGCGCCTGACGAGGTGCGGCAGTCGCTCCTGCGCTCGCTGGAGCTGCCGGCCGTGCAGCTGCATGGGTACACGCCTGCCAACGGCATCCCCGCCGTGCGTGCCGCGGTGGCCGCCTCGCTGACGCGTCGCTTCCAGGCCGAGTGCGGCGACGCCCCCGTGGCCCAGGCCGACGACCTCTACCTTACCTGCGGCGCCGCAGCATCGCTGTCCATCACCTTCCACGCGCTGGTCAACGCCGGTGACGAGGTAATCGTCATCGCCCCATACTTCCCCGAGTACCGCGTGTGGATCGAGACGGCCGGAGCCACGTGCGTGGAGGTGCTGGCCGACCAGCAGACCTTCCAGGTGGACACCGAGGCCGTGCGCGCGGCCATCAGCGAGCACACCAAGGCCATCGTCATCAACAGCCCCAACAACCCGGTTGGATCGGTGTATACCCGCGAGAACCTGAACGCCCTTGCCGCGGTGCTGCGCGAGCGCTCCGCCGAGTTGGGCACGGCCATCTACCTGGTGTGCGACGAGCCATATCGCGAGATCACCTACGGTGCGGAGGTGCCGTGGCTTCCCGCCATCTACGACCGCACCGTCGTGTGCTACTCCTACTCCAAGAGCCTAAGCCTGCCGGGAGAGCGCATCGGCTGGGTGCTGGTGCCGCCTACCAACCCCGAGCATGACGTGCTGGTGCTTGCCATGGCTGGTGCCGGTCGCAAGCTGGGCTTTGTGTGCGCTCCGGCCATCTTCCAGCGGGTGCTGGCCGACTGCGTGGACGTTCCTTCCGATGTGGAGGCCTACGCGCGCAACCGCACGGCACTTACCGAGGGCCTCTCCCGCCTTGGCTATACCTACATCGAGCCTGACGGTGCGTTCTACCTGTGGGTGAAGGCGCTGGAGCCCGACGCGCAGGCGTTCTTCGAGAAGGCCAAGGCGCTTGACCTGCTGCCCGTTCCCTCCGACAGCTTTGGCTGCCCCGGCTGGGTGCGCATCGGTTACTGCGTTGACTACGCCACCATCGTGAACTCGATGCCTGCCTGGGAGAAGCTGGCCGCGCAGTACAAGTAAGCAAGATGAAAGGACGGCCCCAACGTCGCTTTGCTGGACAGGGGCCATCCTTTCGCATGAAGGAGGGCGGCATGCGCATCCTTTGCGACACGCACACGCACACGATCTTCTCGCGACATGCCTACTCGACCGTCGAGGAGTGCGTTCGCACGGCGGCCGAGCGCGGGCTGGAGCTGTACGGCGCCACCGACCACTTCTCGGCCATGCTCTTTCCCGAGCGGCCCGGTGGCCCCGACCTACGCGACTACCAGTACTTCCTTAACTTCCGCGACTGGCCGCGCCTGTGGTACGGCGTACAGGTGATGCGCGGATGCGAGGCCGACATCGTTGACCTCGAGGGGCGGCTGTTTGGGCACGACGTGCCCGTGACAACTGGCATCGCGGGAGACCTGCGTGCCGTGCCCACGACGCTGCTGGCTCACGTGCTTGAGCAGTGCGACTACGTGGTTGCCAGCATCCACGGACAGGACTTCCTGCGCACGGCCTCGTCGGATCAGGTAACCAGCATGTACCTGCGCGCGATGGAGGAGCCCAAGGTGCTTACGCTGGGGCATGTGGACCGCACCGAGGCGCCCTTCGACGTGGACGCCGTGGTTGAGGCTGCGCGCGACACCCACCACCTGATCGAGGTGAACGAGGCAAGCCTCGCTCGCCCGGCAGCGGCACAGCGTCTGCGGCATGTGGTGGAGCGCTGCGCGGCGATTGGGTGTCCCGTGGTGGTGAACACCGACACGCACATCGCGTACGGCATCGGACGCTTCGACCGGGCGATTGCCCTGCTCGATGAGCTGGGCTTTCCCGAGGAGCTGGTGGCCAACCGCACGGCGGAAACGTTCCACGAGGCGCTTGCCGCCGCCGGGCTTGACGTCTAGGCGTTTGCCACGATTGCGTCGTGCAAGAACTGCGTGGCGCCATTGCCGCATGCGTCGTCGTAGTAGGCAATGAAGCGCTGGTCGGCAAGGTAGCCCTCGGCCATGCCACGATGAGCGGCGGGCGAGTAGGTGCCATCCGGCCAGTGGGCTTGCAGCCAACGCGCGTGCATGCTTACCAACTTTGCTGATTCGGCGCCCGCAGGGTCGCCTGTTGCCATGGCTGCGCGCAGCTGTGCCTTGATGGCCTCCTCTAGCTCCATGAGATCAGTCCATTCCCCCTGCGTCAAGCGAAGTAGCTTGGCGTTTGCTGCGTCAATGGTGGCGTCCCCGTAGCGTGCGCGGGCCTCGGCCCCAAAGTCGCGCTCGTTCTGATTGATGGCCTTGCGGCGCAGACCCTCAAAACGCTCCTCGTCTGTCATGGTAGCTCCGTCCTCTAGGCTTGTGATGGTCTTCTCTACGGTGGCTATCAGCGTGTCAAGCTGGTCTCGTCGTGCGTGCAGTGCGGCGAGGTGGCTGCGCAGCGTGGTCGCGGCATCATAGTTGGGCGAGTCCAACAGCTGGGCAATATCGCCCAGTTCAAGACCCATGTCGCGATAGAGCAGAATCTGCTGAAGGCGCGCCACGTCGTTGGGGGAATACGAGCGGTAGCCGTTGCCGCGTCGTGCGGGTACCAACAGGCCAATCTGGTCGTAGTGATGCAACGTGCGAACGCTCACACCACTAAGCTGCGCCAGCTGGGCTGGCGTGTACCCCTTGGACACCATGCTCCTCCTTCCAGTGGCCTTGCGCCTGCCGTCATCTCCCGCCACGAGGGGAGTGTAAACCCTAACGTAGCGTAAGGGTCAAGAGGTCTCGCAGCAATTATTTGGCGTCTAGCGGCGGGGGTTGGGGGTCTTCCGGAAAGAATGGTAGGGTGGGTGTACAAAAAGCCGAGCCAATGCACTTGTCAAAAAATAATATAATTATTGATATCGCAATCTACCAGCGGTTTCTCTGATGGACACAAGCCGTCAAACGGGATCGCCCGTCCCCCACAGCCAAAACTGCGGAAGAGCTCTGCTATGGGAGTCGCAAAAGCGCAGTTACGTGAGTTGGCTTTACGCGTCACGCCTCGAGTGCGGTGCATTGGCTCGGCTTTTTGTACACCACCCGGCAAAGAATAAGCAGACTAGCCACCCAGGGGTCGAGTTAACGTGCAAGGCACGCTGCGCAACGCCTGGGAACCAGGCTGTGAGCCTGCGCGAAGCGCCCTGGGAGGTGACCCCAGGGCGCTGCGAGGCGATAAGCAGCTGCGCCTAGAAATCGCGGGCGGCGTAGATGCGCTCAGAGAGGCGCATTGATCCTAAGTACAGCAGGGCAATGAGACAGGCCGCAACGACAAAGAGAGGGGCGGGCGAGCCCACCGATTTCGCGAGGTGCTCGAGCCCGTCCAGGATCGGCATGATTGCCTTGCGAATCGGCTCGACAGAGAACATCATGCAGATTGCGAACGGCACCCAGAAGGTCATGCGTGCCTTGCTGATTCCCACACGAAAGATGACGGGCATCTCGATGGCAAGGAATGCAAGCGCGGCAAGGCCGGTGCCCAGCGACGTCAGCGCGATGATGCCGATACCCCGTGGGGCTGCCACCGAGCCAAGGAACAGGGGGATGGCCCACTGGACTGTCGTGCCCAGCGCCGTAGCCAGGATCACGGTTGCAAAGGTAGTCAGGGCCGTCAGCGCATAGCGGCTGCGCACCACCTGCCGTGCCGACGTGGGAAATGTCAGGCGAAACTGCTCCCAGCCATTGGCCTCATCGGCGCTAAAGAGCCCGATGGCCAGGTAAATGGTAATCATCGCTACCAACATGCTTGCTACGGCAACCCCGGCGGAGAACTCGCCGTCGGCATTGCCCATGGCCACGACGGGCGTCATGACGATTATCGTCACGATCAGGTAGCGCAGGAAGGTCCTGCGGATGATGGACCAGTCGGCATACATCAGGGCACGCATCTACCTCACCTCACCCTTCACGAGAAGGACCATGACGTCGTCGATGGACGCTCGGTCGCAGACGTAGTCGGGATACGCGCGGGCGAACGCCGCGCGGTCGGGCACCAGAAGGTCCCAGCTTAGGTCGTGGCGTAGCACGCGCACCTCGCTCATGAGGCCGTCCTCGCGCACGCGATCCAGCTCGCTGGTGCGCAGGTGCGCGACGCCCATCAGGTCGATCGCGTCGCGGTCGCATGTCAGGATCACGTGTCCGTTGTCAATCAGCACCAGGTAGTCGGCCAGCTTCTCGAGGTCGGTCGTGATGTGGCTGGAGATAAGGGCGCTGTGTGCGTCGTCCTCCATCCATTCGCGCACGATGTCAAGCACCTCCTCGCGCACGATGGGGTCGAGGCCGGCGGTGGGCTCGTCCATGATGATGAGGTCGGCGCCGCTGGCGAGCACGCAGGCAAGCTGCAGCTTCATGCCCATGCCACGCGAGAGCTCGCTGATTCGCTTGCGTGCGGATCCTGGCAGCAGGTCCATGCGTGTGGCGATGCGCTCGAAGGCGACCTGGTCAAAGGCGGGGAAGGCCATCCGGCTCATGGTGGCCACCTCGCTCACGGTCATGACGCTGGGGTAGGCGGTCATCGCGCTTACAAACCCCACGCGTCCCCGCATCGAGATGAGCTCGGCGTCCGAAAGCTCGGACAGCTTTCGCCCAAACAGTTGGATGCTGCCGCCGTCGGCGTGGATGGTTCCCAGGATGGCCTTCATGAGCGTGGTCTTGCCGGCGCCGTTCTGGCCGATGAGGCCTACGACCGATCCCCGGGGCACGTCAAGCGACACGGCGTCCAGCGTGAAGCCCTCGTATCGCTTGGTCAGGCCATTGACGCGCAGGTCGCAGGGCTCGTCGCAAGCACTCATGTTGGGAAGCGACATGAAGGTGGTGCTCATCGTTACTCATCCTCCAGAAGAAGATCGAGCATCTCCCGCAGCTCGTCGGCGGTCACGCCGGCGGAGCGGGCGTCGGACACGGCGCGCACGAGCGACGCCTCAACCATGCGCAGGCGCTCCTCGCGCAGCAGCTCGAGGTTGTCGCCCGCCACGAAGCAGCCCTTGCCAGGCACCGTGTGGATGAACCCCTGGGTCTCGAGGTCCTGGTAGGCGCGCTTGGTGGTGATGGCGCTGATGCGCAGCTGGGTGGCGAGCGCGCGAATCGAGGGAAGCTGCTGCCCCTCGAGGAGCGCACCAGTTAGCACCTGCTCGCGAATCTGTGAGGCAATCTGCTCGTAGATGGGCTTGTCCGACGAGTTGGATATGACGATTTCCATGGCGGTCCTTCCATGGTCGCGCGTTTGGTGCGGCGGCAGCGTCCTGCCGTCATAACTGTATATACCGTACATATACGGTAGTGTCAAGTGGCGACGTTGGGCAGGGGTGTCACGGCAGCGAAAGGCCCCGAATCGTGCACGATTCGGGGCCTGCAAGTACGCGCTATCTACAGAAGATGGGCCTATACGATGGACCTCGCGGCGTCATAGCCACCGGTCACGGCCTCCTGGATGCGGCCAACCTTCTGTGAATCGCCGGCAACCACCACGGGAACGCCCAGCTCAGCGGTCCACTCAGGCGCCGCGGTGGGCCTCATGCCCAGCGAGAGCACCAGGTGGTCGAACGTCGTCTCCACCTTCTCGCCGTCGGCCTTCTCGAACGTGGCCACGTTGCCCTTCACACCCAGCAGCTTGTGGCCTGGGTTCAGCGTGGTGTCAGTCTGCCCCAGGCGTCCCATGATGTCGATCATGTTCTGGAAGAAGATGCCCGGGCCAATCTGGTCCACCATCTCGTATAGGTCTACGTGGCAGTCCTGCTTGGACGACAGCATCTCGGCCACCTCGATGCCCGTCATTCCAGAGCCCACCACCACGACCTTCTGGCCGGTCAGCGGCGGCTCGGCCATGATGGCCTCGGGCGGCGTGAGCACCAGCGGGCTGTCGAGGCCCGGGATGCTGCCCGGCTTAACGGGCGTAGAGCCGGCAGCCCAGATCATGGCCACGGGCGCCTCGGCCTTCACCAGCTGGGCCGTTGCTTCCACGCCGGTGCGAATCTCTACCGGCAGGTCGGCCAGCGCGGCCTCGTAGTAGCGGATCAGCCAGTCAAGGCGCCACTTCTTGGGCGGCTTGGCGGCAAACACCAGCTGGCCACCCACCTCGTTGGCCTTCTCGAGCACCACGACGTTAAAGCCGCGCAGACCCAGCACACGAGCGGCCTCGAGGCCTGCCGGGCCGGCGCCCACCACGACCACCTTGCGGCCGTCGCCGTCCTGGGTAAGCGGAGCAAGGTCGCACTCGCGTCCGGCCTCAGGGTTCACAGAGCAAACCATGGGGCTGAACGGGTCCTCGTGGGCGGCCATCAGGCTCTCGATGCAGCGCATGCAGCTGATGCACGGGCGGATGAGCTTGTCGGCGCCTTCGCGCACCTTGTTGCCCCAGTCAGGGTCGGCAAAGAACTGGCGCGCCGAGCCCACCATGGCCACACCGCCGTCGATGAGGTCCATCGCCGTCTCGGGATGGCGCACCACCGAGCACGCAATCACGGGGATGTTGACCGCGGCGGCGATGGTCTTGCCGTTCACGCTCTTCCAGCCCTCGTCGAAGCCCACCGGTTCCCAGGCCCAGTTCATGGTCTCGTAGTTGCCGGCCGAGACGTCGATGGCGTCGGCGCCCCAGGCCTCGAAGAGCTTGCAGAACTCCACGGCCATGTCCAGCGTGATGCCGTCGTCAACGCCCAGCATGCGCAGGTACTCGTCAGCGGTAAGGCGCACGATGATGGGGAAGTCGGGGCTGGTGCGCTCGCGGATGCCCTGGATGATGCGGCGCACGATCTCGGCGCGGTTCTCAAGACTGCCGCCGAACTCGTCATCGCGGTGGTTGGTGTAGGGGCTAAGGAACTGGCACAGCAGGTAGCCGTGGGCGCAGTGCAGCTCGACGGCGTCGGCGCCTGACTTCCACACACGCACGCCGCCCTCGATGAAGTCCTCGATGATGCCCAGCACCTCGTCGTGCTCGAGCGCACGGGTCGGTGCCATGGTCAGCTTGGTGGGCTGGCCCGAGGGGCTGACGGTCATGCCGTCCTCGCACAGCGGCGGTACGCCCTGGCAGCCGGGGTGGTAGATCTCTACCGCAAACTTGGCGCCGGTGGCCTGTACGGCCTTCGCCATCTCGGCAAAGCTGGGGATGGCCTCGTCGTTGTCGATGAGCAGGTTGCGAGCGTCGCCGCGCCCGTGCACGCGGTTGACCGAGCAGATCTCGGTGATGACCAGGCCGCATCCACCCGCGCCGCGCGCCGCGTAGAAGTCGCAGTCGCGCTTGCTGGCCTTGCCGTCCAGCTCGGCGTAGTAGTTGCCCATCGGCTCGAACACGAGGCGGTTGGGTACCACCATTTTGTTGATGGTGACGGGCTCGAAAAGCTTCTCGTACATGACCTCTCCCTTCGATGAGTTGGCCCCCACACCATCATGCGATGTGGGGGTGGATTGTGGCATGTCTTTTCGGGAGGCGGCTTCGCGATGGGCGCCTTGGCGCTGGTCGCCGCGGGTGGCCATGGGGCTACAGCTGGATGGTCAGCTCAACGGGGCAGTGGTCCGAGCCGTACACCTCGCTAAGGATGGACGCGCTGGTCACGCGGTCGGCGATGTTGTCGCTTACCAGGAAGTAGTCGATGCGCCAGCCCGCGTTGTTGGCCCGCGCGCGGAAGCGGTAGCTCCACCAGCTGTAGGCACCCGTCAGGTCGGGATGGCGTGCGCGGAAGGTGTCCACGAAGCCGGTGTCAAGCAGCTGCGTGAAGCTCTCGCGCTCCTCGTCCGAGAAGCCCGCGTTGCCGCGGTTGGGGCCGGGGTTCTTGAGGTCTATCTCCTGATGGGCCACGTTGAAGTCGCCGCAGGTCACAACAGGTTTGGTGGCCGCCAGCTCGCGTAGGAACTCGCGGTAGCGCGCATCCCACACCAGGCGCTCGTCGATGCGGGCCAGGCCGTCCTTCGCGTTGGGCGTGTACACGTCCACAAACCAGTAGGTGGGAAACTCCAGCGCGCACACGCGGCCCTCGTCATCGGCGCAGGGACTGCCGATCTCGCGAATCACCTGCAGCGGCTCCTCCTTGGAGAAGACCGCGGTGCCCGAGTAGCCCTTGCGCGCGGCATAGCTCCACGTCTGCGTGTAGCCGGGCAGGTCCAGCTTGAGCTGGCCCTCCTGCATCTTGGTCTCCTGCAGGGCAAAGACGTCCGCGTCGAGCGTCTGGAAGATCTCGACGAAGCTGGGGTCCTTCTTCATCACGGCACGCAGGCCGTTTACGTTCCACGAAACGAGCCTCAGCTCGCGGGTGCTGTCAGACATGCCATGGCCTTTCTCGATCGAAGATGTGCGTCAAGTATAGACGCTTCGCTGGCGTTTCCACACCTTCAGAGTATAAAACAATTGTTCGTATTATGCTTGACAAAAAGAACAAATGTACGCTATATCCTCAACTCGTCGGGAAGGACGGGCGAGCCGAAGGCCTTTCCACACTGGCCACGCTAGGCGAAAAAGCTTGCAGCCCGGGGGCGTGAGTCCGAACTGCTGGCCGCGCTTGGCGACGAGGCGCGCCTGGCGTCGCTCCTCGAAGAGTTTGGGATTGGGTAGGGGCCGGGCGGGCTAGCCCAGCCCCACGAACTTTAGGATGCGTGGAAGCTCGCGCTCGCCCTGCGCATGCCCAAGTTCGTAGGCGTGCTCCAGCTGCTTGGTGTCGATGGTGCTGTTGCGTATGGGCATCGTGTCTGGTCGGATGACCAGCGCACGTCCCTCGCGCTCCAGTTGGGCTACGTGCCCCAGGGCTATGTCGTAGCGCTGGGGCCTCGTGAGCAGCGCCTCCACGACGTGCGGATACTTTCCGAACGCGCGCGAGATGCCCCGGCGCGCCGCCTGTGACAGCGGCCGCTTCCAGTATCCCTGCTCGCGTGTGGCCACGAACACCATGCGCTCGAAGCCGTCGGCCTCGGCCATGCCTATGGGGATGCCTGCGCCTTCGCCCAGGCCTCCGTCCAGCAGCACCTTGCCGTCAACCGGCTCGGGAACCATGGCTCCGGGGATGGTGGAGCTTGCGCGCACGCGTTTGATGGCCTCCCATACGTTAGGCATGTCGTCCTTGGTGAAGGTGACGGTGCGGCCGGTATCGCGCTCGAAGGCCTGGATGCGGATGCGCGCCGGGTTGGCTACGAACGTCTCCCAGTCAAACGGGGCGAAGTTGTCGGCAAGGCAACCTTCGTACAGGTAGTCGGCATTGAAGTAGCCCTTCCCCTGCAGAAGCGTCTTCATGCCACCCACGGGCTCGCGTCCGTCGATGGCCATGAACGCGTCCTTCACGCGAACGCGGTCGCGTGACACGTAGTCAAGCGTGTGACTGGCCCCCGCCGAGAGCCCGCACACATAGTCAAACCACACGTCGTGCTCCAGCAGCACGTTGGCGATGCCTGCCGTATACGCGCCACGGTAGCCGCCGCCCTCAAACACGAGGGCGCAGTCAAACACGTTGCTTACAAGTGGTTCCATGGGGATCCCTTCTGGTGCTAGAGTCTGAGGTGACGTCGGATGGGCGCGCAGGCAGCTGGCGCCTGACAAAGGGCACGCAGGAGAGGAGACCAGCATGGCACGCACGATTACCAGTCCCACCGAGGCTGCTGCAGAGCTTGCGAGGCGCGTCGAGCGCGCGGGAAGTGTCGTGTTCTTTGGCGGGGCGGGCGTGTCCACCGCTAGCGGCATCCCCGACTTTCGCAGTGCCGACGGCCTGTATCACCAGCACTTTAATTATCCTCCCGAGACGATGCTCTCCCACAGTTTTTACCAGTCGCACACAAAGGAGTTCTACGACTTCTACCGCGAGCGCATGATCTGCCTCACGGCCAAGCCCAACCGCGCCCACTACAAGCTTGCCGAGCTTGAGGAGGAGGGCAAGCTTACGGCTGTGGTCACGCAGAACATCGATGGCCTGCACCAGATGGCCGGCTCGAAGCGCGTGCTCGAGCTGCACGGCTCGGTGCATCGCAACGTATGCCGTCGCTGTGGCGCCACGCAGTCGGCCGAGTGGGTGATGGCCACTACGGGCGTGCCGCGCTGTCCCGAGTGCGGCGGGCCCATCAAGCCCGACGTGGTGCTGTACGAGGAGTCGCTTGACGAGGACGTGCTGATGGCCTCGGTGCGGGCCATCGCCTCGTGCGACATGCTCATCATAGGGGGCACGTCGCTGGTGGTGTACCCCGCTGCGGGGCTGATCAACTACTTCCGCGGCAACGACCTCGTCATCTGCAACCTGCAGCCCACCGCGCAGGACAGCGCGGCCGACCTCGTGTGCGCCTGCGACATCGCCAAGGCGTTCGACTGGTAGGGCGAGGCGCGCAGGCAAGGTCGCCGCCGGCGTGTCGGTGTCGTGCGCTGCGCATCCTGTGGGCGTTGGCACAGTGCGCGTGGGTTCCCGCTACAATGGTGTGATGCGACAGACGTAGCTTAGACGGGCGTGGTCGCGCCCCTAGGAGGTTGAACATGCTTCGGGAGGACTACGCAACCTGGCAGTGCGGACTGCACGTGCTCTCGCTCTCGCGTCCGCGCGTGATGGGCGTGCTCAACGTGACGCCCGACTCCTTCTCTGACGGAGGCGTCACCATCAACTCCAAGAAGGCCGTGCGCCGAGCCTTAGAGATGCTGGACGAAGGTGCCGACATCATCGACGTGGGCGGCGAGTCCACCCGTCCCGGGCATAAGCCCGTGTCACCCGAGGTCGAGGCCGAGCGCGTGCTGCCCGTCGTGCGCGGTATCCTTGCCGCAGCCCCCAGCGCCATCGTGTCCATCGACACGCGCCACGCCTCCACGGCCGCGATGTGCCTGAGCCAGGGCGTCTCCATCGTGAACGACGTGTCCGGCTTCACCGACCCCGAGATGCAGCAGGCAGTGCTGGAGAGCAACTGCGGCTGCATCATCATGCACTGGACCCAGCCCGAGGTTCCGCCCACCAGCAGCCGCCGCTCGGTGCAGCTTGACTCCATCAAGCCCGCACGCGTGGTTCAGAGCTCCCGCCGCTTCACGCTGCCCGAGGAAGCCCCCATCATGCGCGAGATCATGGGCTTCCTGGGCGACCAGGCACGCACGCTCATGCGCGCCGGGGTGGTCCACGACCGCCTGTGCATCGACCCGGGCCCTGGGTTTGACAAGACTGCCGACGAGGACATCGTGGTGCAGCGCGCCACCCGCAAGCTGGTGTCGATGGGCTATCCCGTGATCAACGCCGTGTCGCGCAAGCGCTTCGTGGGCGCCATATCGGGCGAAGACCAGCCCGAGGCCCGCGATGCCGCTACGCTGGGCGTGGCCGTGGCAGCCATCGAGAGCGGCGCGCGCATCCTGCGCGTGCACGACGTGAAGTCCACCGTCGACTTTGTGAACGCCTACTGGGCCACCGCTAAGAAGGACCCGCGGCAGGGCTTCGTGTCGCTGGGCTCCAACGTGGGCGACCGCCTGGACAACCTGTCGCAGGCCGTGCGGATGATCAACCAGATTCCGCTTACCTGTGTGGTGGCCGTCAGCCACGTGTACGAGACCGAGCCTGCCTACGGCATCGCCACGCCGGTGGCCAACGCCGTGGTGGAGATTCGCACCGAGCTGCACCCGACCGTGCTAATGGACGCGCTGCTTGAGGTCGAGAACCAGCTGCATCGCACCCGCGATGAGGCCGAGGCCGGCCATGGGCCGCGCACCATCGACTGCGACCTATGCTGGATCGAGGATGAGGTGCACGCCGGTCGCCACCTCACGCTTCCGCATCCGCGCCTGGGCGAGCGCGACTTCGTGCTGGTGCCCATGGAGGACCTCATGCACGACCCGGTGCGCTTCCTCGCGCATGGCGGCGTGGAGGTGTACCCGCCCGAGGACCGCGTGGGCCACGTGACCTCCGAGCTGGGGGTGCTGGATTGGGAGTAGCCGCCCGCAGACCAGGTGACGTGCTGGCCAAGGTGACGGTCCGTCCGCAGGTGCCCATGGGTGCGTTCCAGGGGCTGGGATACGTCTGCGCGATGGGCGTGGCCGAGGCCCTACGTGGCTTGGGCGTGTCCTTTGCCGCCGTGGGCTGGCCCTATGCGGTGGTGGACGCCCGAACCGACGCCACGCTGTGCTCATGCACGGTAAAGGCTGGCTACGACGGTGGTATGTTCTGCACGTGCACCGTGGTGGCCGAGCAGCAGGTGGGGCTTCTGCGCGCCTTTGGCAACGAGCAGCTGGATGCGGCCATTCAGGAGGCCGTCGCCGCGCGCGTCGGCGCATGGGAGGCGCAGGTGGTGGCCGGCCGTGCCGCGGCGGGGCCGCTTGCGCCGGTGCTTTCCGACTACTTCGACCTCGTGGCACTCATGGGGTGTCCCGCCGAGGCCGTCTTTCCCAATGGCAACGTGATGGCCCGCGGCACGCTGGCGGGCATGGACGTGTGGGGCCGGGCTACGCTCGTCCTCGAGGACGGCACCCAGCTTGACATAGCGCCTGAGCAGGCAAGCATTCGCCAGGCACACTGAGGGGGCCACGGTCGGACGGCTCTGGTTGCCGCATCAGGCTGGTGGCAGGCGCTCCTAGCAACCTCGCAATGACGGGAACAAAGAGAGGGAGGCACCCATGTTCCTTTCGGTAGACATCGGCAACACCCAGACAACGCTGGGCCTCTTCCAGCTTGACGGCACCCTCCTGCGGCAGTGGCGCATGGCCACCGACCACACCGACACCGCCGACGAGCTGCACGAGCGGCTGTTCGGGTACTTCCAGATGTTCGGGCTCTCCCTGTCCGACGTCACCGACGTGGCCGTGGCGGGCGTCGTTCCCATCCTGTCGCAGTCGTGGCAGCGCATGCTGCGCGAGGTGGTGGGCAGCGAGCCGCTCATGGTGGATGCCACGAGGGACTGCGGCATCGCTATCAACATGCCCAACCCACGCGAGGTCGGGGCCGACCGCATCGCCAACGCGATCTCGGCGCGCAACACCTATGGCGCCCCCGTCATCGTGGTCGACTTCGGAACCGCCACCAACATCGATGTGGTGGACGCCTCGGGGGCCTTCCGCGGCGGCGCCATCATGCCGGGCCTGCTGCTGTCGGCGCAGTCGCTGTTCGCGCGGGCGGCCAAGCTGTCCAGCGTGCCGCTGATCATGCCGCCCCACGCCCTGGGCAACTCCACCGAGACGGCTGTGCAGTCGGGCATGGTCATCGGCGCGGCGGCGCAGGCCGAGGGCCTCGTGCGTCGCATCCAAGACGAGCTGGCGGCCGAGGGCACCGACGTTCCTCGCGCCACCGTGGTGGGGACGGGCGGTTTCTCGTCCACCATCGCCGAGGCCACCGACCTCTTCGACGCGGTTGATCCCGACCTTACCATCCGCGGCATCTACCAGATTTGGCGCCACGCGGTGGAGAAGCACGCGTCGCGCGAGGCGTAGCTGTCGCAGGGTGCCCACAAGTCGGGGCGGCGTGCGGGCACGGAAGGGCACGCGAGCTCACCTCCAATTCTCCATAGCGCGCAAGCTCGGGTTTTGCTACACTAGCAAAGCTTGACTGTCTCGGCAGCTGTCCTGCAACATCGGCCGAGGCATACCACATCCGCCCTGGTCGGAAACCAGGGCACGAAAGAAGGAGTTCCATCATGAAGCCAGGCATCCATCCTAACTACGTGGAGTGCAGCGTTCGTTGCAGCTGCGGCAACACGTGGACGACCCGCTCCACCAAGAAGGAGATGAGGGTCGACCTCTGCGACAAGTGCCACCCGTTCTACACCGGCACCCAGAAGCTGGTTGACACCGGTGGTCGCGTCCAGCGCTTTGCCGACAAGTTCGGTGGCGCTGCTGCCGCCCAGCTGGCCCGCGCCGAGGCCGCGAAGCAGGCTCGTGCCGAGAAGGCCGCTGCTGACGCCGCCGCCAAGAAGGCTGCTGCCGAGGCCAAGGCTGCTGCCAAGGCCAAGCGTGCTGCCGACTACGAGAAGCGCGCTGCCGCCGACGCCGCCCGCGCCGACGCCGAGGCCACCGAGGCTGTCGCGGAGGACGCCGAGTAGCCAGCGATTGACACCAGGCTGCCAAGGGGCGCGAGGATTATCCTCGCGCCCCTTTTGCATGTCGCGGTTTGGTTGGAGCTAGGCAGCTTGCGCGGCGTGCCCTGCCGCTAGTTGCAGCCCTACACTAGGTGCAGCCCCGAGGCGTTTCCGCTGCCCTGCGGGGCGTTGCCCGCTGCGCCGTCCGTGCCTGCGTACTGCCCGCGAAGCTGGGCCGCGGCTGCCAAGCGCTCTCGAGCCTCCTCCTCGGTCTCGTGATGGTAGGTGCAGTCGCACTCTGACACCACGGCAGCCAGGGCCTTCATGCGCAGCGCGCCGTCCATGAGGTCGTCGTACTGGCCAGCCGCGCGGGCCTGCGCGATGATGTCCTTCGCGTCCTCCGGCCCAACGCCCAGCAGATCGCCCAGCTCTTCGGCCGACACGGCCAGCTTGCGCTCCCGCGCGAAGGCGTCGAGCGCCGCGCCCTCCTCGGCGCTGGCGCGGGCCTGCTCGTCAAGCATCTGCTCTACCTGCGCCATGCTTGCTCCGCTTCGGGCAAGGAAGGCCGTCAGCGTGATGCCGTCCATGGCAAGCGACTGCTCGAACTGCGCCCGCACCGACTCACGCACGCGCGCCAGGTGCATCGCGGGCACCGACTGGTTCAAGCGACGCGTGATCTCGGCACGGCACTGGTCAATCTTCTGCTGCTCGGCAAACTGCATGTTCATCTGCTCAAGCTCGAGGCCAATCTGCTCGACGAGGGCGTCGGTGCTCTCGAGGCCGGGGAAGTGCTGGGCAAACCACTCGTGGTCGCTCAGCTGCTCGGGCGTGGCCTCCATCTGTGCCAGGAGCGTGGCCAGCGCAAACGTCACGTCGGCATCCGTCACGAGGGGCACCGTCACCTTCACCTGCACGGGATCGTAGCTGGACAGGGTGTAGTAGGCCTTGTCGCCCACCATGAGGGGCTGGGGCTTCTCGAACTGAATGGCCATGGGCGGCATCCTTTCGGTGGCGGACGGAATCGTTCTTCCTTATGTACCCAAATGCGCGGCGTGAGCAACACGAGGGCTCGGGAATGCGAGCTTGCTGGACATGTCCACAGGCTGCGGACCTAGTGGCCGCCACCAGCTCGCGTGAGCGCGAAGGTGTCCGAGTACGTCACCTCGTGCTCGAAGGGGATCAGCAGGAACGTGGTCCAGTACTGGTGCGTGGTGGTGAGGGTTGCCGTGGCGGCCGTGGGGTCGTCAAGCAGGCCAAACACCAGGGTGAGCTGCACCGACCCCGATGCGTCCTCAGGCGTCTTGCAGAAGAACACGATGCTTGAGGTGTCCTCCACGAAGGTGCCGGTAAAGTGCACGTCCGACAGCCTCGTGTCGCCTTCGGCAGAGTCGGCGTCGGCCGAGAGCGACGGGTGGTAATGCGCCAGCCCCGACAGGGTGCCGGTGACGCGGCCGCCCTGTACGGAGTCGATGGTGACACGCAGGCCGCCCTCCTTTGCGCCGAAGCATTTGCCCTCGGCGGTTTCCTGGCTCTCGAAGGTTCCGGTCCACGTGCCGACGAGCGGCGTGAGGGTTACCTGCTTGGCGCCGGGGCTTGCCGTGGCCGAGGTCAGCTCCCAAAGGCCGTTGCCGGGCCTGAAGGCAAAGCTAGCGTCGATGGTGCACTCGTAGGCCGTGAAGGTGGACGCCTTCGTGACGCGCAGGGTAACCGTGTCGGTCTGCGTGTCCTCGTCGAAGCGCTCGTTGGTTACGGTGACGTCGGCCCCCTGGTAGATGGTGGCAAGGCTCAGCGTGCCCTCGCTGTCGGGCAGCGACGACTCGGCGCGCAGCAGCACCACGTTGAGCGAGTTGGCGATGCGTCGCCGATCCACGCCGCGCTCGGCGGTGAAAGACGGGCTGCCCGTCACGAGCGCCTCGACGCAGCGCCACCCGTCCGAGGTGTGCTCATAGCGCAGCGTTGCGTCTTGCACGGCGCTCACGTATCCGTTGATGTAGCGCATGGTTACCTGCGCCTCGCATGCGTTTGGCGAGCTTACGTCCTTGTGCAGCTCGTCGATTTCGGTGGAGGTGAGCACGAGCGCGTCGACGTAGCCAAAGTCGCCCCCGTCGTAGGACGGTGCGGCAACGCGTGCGCGGGCGTCTTTGGTCACGAGGCTGCGGTCAGGCAGATCGGCCGCGGAGCGAGCAAGCAGCACGACGCCCAGCACCGCCGCCACCAGCAGCGCGGCAATGACGCCCGCAAGCAGGGTGTGCATGGCCAAGAAGTCGGAGGCTCGGCGCACCCAGCCCCGCGCGTAGCTTCCGGCCACGCCTGCCACGTCGTGGAACGTGACGGGCTCGACGTCAATCTCGGGCAGGTCAGCCGACGAGGGGATCTGCTGGGTGGGGGTGACGGGACGCGCCGGCTCGGTAGGGCTTGTGGCGCCCGTCTCCGCCGCGATGTTTGCCATGTTGTCCGTGTCCACGCGCACCTCCCTCCCAGGCGGTCGTTCCCATAGCTACAGTGTGCCACATCTGGGCAGGTGCCTACCACTAAAATGACGCGGGGCGATAGCGGTACCGTGTCGTGGGCGGCCTAGCGCTAGGTTTTCCTGACCTTAACGCCTCCGCACCGGCGGGGAAGGCCGTGTGAGGCGTTTCGGCGCACTTTGAGCGGTACACAACTGCCCAATGACGGCCAAAGTCTGCGAGCTTTCCTGCGGTTTTGTTGGGCCGAACGAAAGTTGTGTACCGCTCAAATCGGCATCAAGGCGTATTTGCATCGTACATCTGCGACGTTTCGTGTTTTGAATCCTGCGGTTTTCTGCGGGAAACGTCACAGATGTACGACCCAAAAGGCCCCTTTTGCGTGCATCGCGGATTATCGAGGCCTTAGATGGAGGTCATATAGGCCAAGTTTGGTTAGGCGCGGGCCAAATACGGGCTCTGGTGGCTTAGTACCATAATTGATGTAAGGACCACGACGCGCCGGATCGCCCCCGGAACCTTCACGAGCATTGAAGTCTGTTCGGGAGGCCTGTGCCGTGCGCGCATCATGGAGGACACGTCCGCATTTTGTATGCCGTTGTCTCGAAGGCCTTCTACCAGCATGAATGAAATGCGCCTGCGGGTGGTATGCTAATAAGGTTGACTGAAGATGCCGCGCCCCGCGCGGCGCCGCATAAGGAGAGCGACCATGCGTGAAAAGCTGAAGAAGCTGCTCGAGGCCTACGCCGAGCTCGAGCGCAAGATGGTGGACCCCGCCGTGGTGTCCGACCCCAAGGAGTACGCCCGCATCGCCAAGGAGCACGCTAGCCAGGCCGAGCTGGTGGCCAAGGCCCGCGAGTACCTAGGCGCCATCGAGGACATCGAGGCTGCCAAGGAGATGCTGCGCGACACCTCCGACCCCGACGAGAAGGAGCTGCTGCAGGAGGAGATCGCTGCCAACGAGGGTCGCCTTCCCGCCCTCGAGGACGAGATCAAGGTGATGCTCATCCCCGGCGACCCCAACGACGAGAAGGACACCATCGTCGAGATTCGCGCCGGCGTGGGCGGCGACGAGGCGGCCATCTTTGCGGGCGACCTGTTCAAGATGTACCAGCGCTTTGCCGAGTCGCACCGCTGGAAGGTCGAGGTGCTGTCCAGCAGTCCCAGCGAGGCTGGTGGGTTCAAGACCATCGAGTTCAAGGTGACGGGCGACAAGGTGTACTCGGTGATGAAGTTCGAGAGCGGCGTGCACCGCGTGCAGCGCGTTCCCAAGACCGAGAGCCAGGGCCGCATCCAGACTTCCACGGCTACGGTAGCCGTGCTGCCCGAGGCCGACGAGATTGACATCCAGATTGCGGCCGAGGACCTGCGCATCGACACCTACTGCGCCTCCGGCCCCGGCGGCCAGGGCGTCAACACCACCTACTCGGCGGTGCGCATCACCCACCTGCCCACCAACACCGTGGTGCAGTCGCAGGACCAGCGCAGCCAAATCCAGAACCGCGAGGTGTGCATGCAGATGCTGCGCGCCCGCCTGTACGAGATGGAGCTGGAGAAGCAGCAGGCCGAGCAGGGGGCTACGCGCCTCGCGCAGATTGGTCACGGCAACCGTTCCGAGAAGATCCGCACCTACAACCAGCCGCAGGACCGCGTGACCGACCACCGCATCGGCTTCAACGGCACCTACAACGGCGTGCTGCTGGGCGACACGCTGCAGGGCGTGATCGACGCCCTGGCCGCAGCCGAGCGCGCCGAGAAGCTTGCGCAGGCGGTGTAGGCCACAAGCGGTATTCGCCGCAGCAGGGGGTTCGGAGCTCCTGTTGCACGAGGAGTCCGATGCGTCTACCCGTATCGTGTCATCTCGTGCACCAGGGGCTCCGGCCCTCTTCTTGCAAATCGGGAAGGAATCGCATGTCAGAGACCTGGACCATACGAAGCGTCCTCGATTGGACGGTGGGCTACCTGGGCCGCAGGGGCGACGAGCGCCCGCGGCTCTCGGCAGAGTGGCTGCTGTCTGCGGTCACGGGGCTCTCGCGCGTGGAGCTATACACCAACTTTGACCGTCCGCTGGCGCCAGACGAGCTGGCCCGCATGCACGACGGCGTGGCGCGGCGCGGACGCGGCGAGCCGCTGCAGTACGTGACGGGCGAGATGCCCTTCAGGCACATCGTGCTGCGCTGCGAGGAGGGGGTGCTGATTCCGCGCCCCGAGACCGAGGTGCTGGTGGACGCAGCGCTGGAGGGCGTTGATGCCGCCCTGGCGCGCGGCGAGGGCTTCGACGATGTGCGCACGCGCTCCGACGAGCGGCTTCGCGGTGAGCGCCAGGCGCATAAGGCCCGCGCCGAGGAGCTGCAGGCCTCCCTCAAGGGCAACGAGGACGGCCTGCTAGACGAGCGCAAGGTGGACGAGCTCCTGCGCGAGCTTGCCCAGCTGGAGACGCTGGGCGACCAGCAGCCCCTGGGCGTGCGCGTGCTTGACCTGTGCACCGGCACTGGCTGCATCGCCCTCTCGATGGCGGGGGAGCGTCCCGGCACCCACGTTGTGGCCACCGACCTCTCCCCGCAGGCCGTGGTCCTTGCCCTCAGCAACCGCGACCGGCTTGGCCTGGCCGACGCAGTGGACGTGCTGGAGTGCGACCTTGCCCAGGCAGTGCCGCAGGAGCTGATGGGCACCTTCTCGGTGCTGGTGTCCAACCCACCCTACATCCCCAGCGCCGTGGTGCCCACGCTGCCGCAGGAGGTGGCGGGCTTCGAGCCTCACCTGGCCCTGGACGGTGGCGCCGACGGGCTGGATTTGTTCCGGCGCATCCTGGCGCTGGCTCCCGTGGCGCTTGCCCCGGGCGGCTGGCTTTGTGTCGAGCTCTTCGAGGAGAATGTGCACCAGGCGGCCGAGCTGTGTCGCCAGCAGGGCGGTTGGTCGCATGTCGAGGTGCGGGATGACCTCACGCGCCGTCCGCGCGTGCTGGTGGCCGTGAGGGAGGGGTAGCGCATGGGCAAGGTGCTAAGGGTTAGCCAGGACCAGCCGTCGCACGAGGTGGTGTGGGAGGCTGCGAGCGTGCTTCGCGCGGGAGGCGTTGTGGTGATGCCCACCGACTCGGTGTATGGCATTGGATGCGCGATGCTGGAGGAGAATCCAGGTCGCGTGTGCGTGTTTGACATCAAGAGGCGTGACCTGTCTCAGACCTTGCCGCTGCTGGTGGCCGACCACGACGACCTGCCGCGCTACGCCCGTACCGTTGGTCGCGCGGCCGTGGTGCTGGCGGGGGAGTTCTGGCCCGGTGCCCTCACCATGGTGGTGCCCGCGTCCGACGAGGTGCCGCCCGAGTACCGCGCCGCCGACGGCACGGTGGCGCTGCGCATGCCCGACTCCAACCTTGTGCGCGAGCTGATTCGCACGGTAGGCGTTCCCTTGGCCGTGACCAGCGCAAACACGCATGGCGAGGCCGCCGCCACCTCGGGGGAGGGCGTCGAGCCGCGCATCGTGGCCGAGGCCGACCTCACGCTAGACGCCGGTCCCGCGCCGCTTGCGGTGGCAAGCACCATCGTGAGCCTCGTGGGCGCTGAGCCCACCATCCTGCGCGAGGGCGCCATCCCGGGCGACCAGGTGTACTGGGCGGCGCGCAGCTCCACCTTCGACGAGTAGCGCCGGAGCTGCCTGCTGCAACGGCCAACCACCAAATCATCAAGAATGAGCCACAAAAGGGCACGGCATCGTTAACGAACCGTCTCAAAATGGGTGCCCGCCGTCCGATACGCTACGCTATGTGGGCCAAAAAGCGCCCTTCGAAAGGAAATCGAACATGCCGCTAACGCATCTTGCCCAGTCCGACGCCGAGGTGTTCTCTGCCATTGGCAACGAGCTTGGCCGTCAGCGTGGCTCGATCGAGCTGATTGCCTCCGAGAACTTCGTGAGCCTGGCCGTGATGGAGGCCGTGGGCTCCGTGCTTACCAACAAGTATGCCGAGGGCCTGCCCGGGCACCGCTACTACGGTGGCTGCTGGGCCGTCGACGCCGTGGAGGACCTCGCGCGCGAGCGCGTGAAGAAGCTGTTTGGCTGCAACTTCGCCAACGTGCAGCCGCACTCGGGCGCCCAGGCCAACTATGCGGCCGAATTCGCCTTCGCCAATCCCGGTGACGTCGTGATGGGCATGGACCTCAGCAACGGCGGACACCTCACGCACGGATCGCCGGCCAACTACTCGGGCAAGCTCTTCAATATGGTGGCCTACGGCCTTGACCCCGCCACCGAGCGCATCGACTACGATGACGTCGCGGCCAAGGCCGAGCAGTACAAGCCCACCCTCATCATTGCCGGCGCCTCGGCCTATCCGCGCATCATCGACTTCGAGCGCTTTGCGCAGATTGCCCACGACAACGGCGCCAAGCTCATGGTGGACATGGCCCATATCGCCGGCCTCGTGGCCACCGGCGCCCACCCCAGCCCGCTGCCCTGGGCTGACGTGGTCACCAGCACCACGCACAAGACCCTGCGCGGCACCCGCGGCGGCATCATCCTGTGGAACGACGAGGCCTACACCAAGGCGCTCAACTCCGCCGTGTTCCCCGGCAGCCAGGGCGGGCCGCTCGAGCACGTCATCGCGGGCAAGGCGGTGGCCTTTGGCGAGGCGCTACAGCCCGAGTTTGCCACCTACATCGACCAGGTGTGCGTCAATGCCAAGGCCCTTGGTCGCGGCATGGAAAGCCGTGGCCTGCGCATGGTAACCGGCGGCACCGACAACCACCTGCTGCTGGTTGACCTCACGACCGCGGGGGAGGTGACCGGCCGCGACGCCGAGCGCGCGCTCGACGAGGTGGGCATCACCGTCAACAAGAACACCATCCCTGGCGAGAAGCGCTCGCCCTTCGTTACCAGCGGCATTCGCGTGGGATCGGCAGCCATGACCACGCGTGGCTTCGACGAGGCGGAGGCCGAGCGCATTGGCCAGCTCATCGGCGACGTGGTGTCGCACCTTGGCGACGAGGCGGTGCTTGGTGCCGTGAAGGCCGAGGTGGCACAGCTGCTGGACGCCCACCCGCTCTATCCCGAGCTGGGGTAGGCCGCAAGGCGCGACGCAATCAAAGTCGAACGATTCGAGGGGCTCCCAGCCGCGTGTCGGCCGGGAGCCCCTCGTCTTGTTCCCGGCCGCAGAAGTGGCGAATCTGCTCCGAGCACATTCGCCACGCGCCACGGGCGTCGCCATGTGCCTCGCCTGCCGAAAAGATCGCGTCGGGAATGTTGGTGTAAGCCCGGGACTGGCTCCTAGGTAGGAGAAACGGCCATTGCCTAGAATCTGAATCACCACAAGACAGGTTCTAGT
>CADALE010000013.1 GCA_902788705.1 uncultured Coriobacteriaceae bacterium
CTCCCGGACGTACGCGACGACCCGTGCCTCGAGCTCGACGTCTCTCATGCGGACTCCAATCCGGACCAGGATGGTCCAACATTTTGTCCGCACCCCCGACCCGTCCTCTGGCCCGAGCCTGGGGACGCCGAGCCTGTAGGAAGCCGCATGGCCCCTCGTGGCCTCCCTGTCGTGCTCGAGGATGGGGAACTCGTAGCCACCCCGGCTCACGTAGCGCCTCCTCAGGAGGCTGGCCAGGCGATGCCTCACGGTGTCCTCGTCGAGGCCGGTGTACTTGCATATGGTTGGCACGCCCATGGAGAGGACGCTGCTGCCCTCCTTCTGCCAGCGCAGGAGCGCCACGAGCACGGCCCACTCCTGTCCGGAGGCGCCAGACTGCACCATGGCGTGCACAACGGGCCCCCATACGCGCGAGTAGGATGCCGACTCCTCCGACATCGTTATTCGAGCCCGGCGACCTCGCGCAGGGCGCGCCTGTTGATGCGCCACTGGCAGCCGATCCTCACAGCCTTGAGCTTGCCGTCCAGGCAGAGCCTGTTGACCGTCCTGGTCGAGACGTTGAGCATCCTCGCCGCCTCGACGATCGAGATGAGCTCCGGCTCCCTCGGTGTCCTCGTCGTCTGTTCTCTCATTTGTTCTCCTCCCTGTCAAAGGTGGTCGTTGCCTGACAGGGATGTTTGCGAAAACGGGGACTCGGCGCTCGTGGCGACGGCAGCTAAGTGTCCCTAAGCGTCCCTAAGGAGCTGAGTCATACAATCTTCACAACTAGACGGGGAAGGCGCCGTCTTCGGAAAAGCCGTATCCAGCCACTCTCGAGAGGGTCTCGTAGCTCGAGGGCGTCAGGCCGAGCATTGCGCAGGCTCGTTCGTGGGAGTCCCTGCGCGTGGGAAGGGCCTGCAGCAGCGTGTCATGCAGCCACACCGCCCTGCCTGCCATGCTGATTGAGGGACCTTCGTGCATGAGGTCGGAGATCTCGTCAAAGCGCGCGACGTCGCACAAGCCATCGCCGACGCGGAGCCACTGGAGGCGGCCGTCGAGCTCGATCGAGCGCACATGGGCGAGCTCCTCCGCGTTGAGGAGGTGGATCCTGCAGCCGGGGAGCCGTGTTGCGAGCCCATCGGAGCTGGCGGTCGGCACGCGATACCAGCTGACGTCGGCCCATACGCCGTCTCCGACTGTAATGTGGATGTCGGTGAGGGCGTTGGGGCGCCCGAGCGCACTCTCGGTCGTGAGCGTGCTTGTGTCGAACTCCTCGACGGAACCGTCCTCGTAGCGTACGGTCACCCTCATCTTTGGCCCCTCTCCCTGCTGTGGCTCTGCTGAATGCTGTGTGGCCGCATGTCGCCCGAATGTTGCTGCTGGCGGGTCGTCCGCGCGAAATGGCCGGACCGCTGCCAAGATGCCCTGCGCGCGACGCCCGGGTTCGTCTCGGGCAGCATGTGGTGGGTGGCGCAGTACTCACGTGCGCGCTCGAGCCGTTGGACGACCGCCTCCTTCCCGGCGGTCCTGCGGGTACGCTCGATTGCGAAGTCGATGCCCCTTAGGCTCGTGAGCCCACCTCGGGACACGACGTCCACGGCCTCGGAGAGTCGTGTGAGCTCGCCTAGGTCACGGACCTCGATGGCGTGCGCCGCGACTTCCTGCGCCCCATCTGCCGTGAGGGTGTCAGGCTTTGTCCTCACCGGGCTCCTCAGCCAGGAGGTCACTTCCTGTCTGGTGTAAGCGGTCCCGAGCCTCGATCCTGTGACCTGCCTGGAAGGGGTCTCGGAAAGCGAGTACACCCAGTCGTCCTTCGTGCCAGCAGACTCGCGCACGCTCACGCCCATCCTGGCCAGTGCGGCCACGAAGTCTCCCGGGTTTCTAGCGATTCCCTTGGCGATGTCCACGCGGGCCCTTATGTCGGCGACCCATGAGTACTCGCCTCGATGGACGAGCGAGCGCTCGGAGGCTCGGACGCTCCTTCGCGCGTAAGGCCTCGAGTCGGGCACGATTCCGGTCTCTGGGTCCGCGGGCTCGTCGACGTAGGAGGAGAGGCCGTGCTCCCTGGCGATCCGCTGCGCCGACCTCTTGAGCGCCCTCGGGTCCGGGTTCTGGAGCCTGCGGCCCGTCTCGAGGTTGGTGTTGTTCACGATGACGTGGGCGTGCGGTATGTGGTGCTCGTTGTCGTCGTGGTAGACGACGGCGACCTCGTAGTCGCCGAAGTTCTCGCGCACCCATGACATGGTGACAGACCGGAGCTCTGAAAGCCCGATTCCGTCCCTTGGATCGGGCGAGAAGACATAGTGCTTGTAGGTTCGGGCCTTTCGGCCCCTGTAGGGGCTGTCGTTGCCCATCGTGGCCCTCGTCGCGTCCATCACCGACGCCCAGTCGTAGGTGCCGTACTCGGGCGAGCCGTCGTCTGTAAGTCCGATAGTGGGCGGATCGAGGTTGATGAAGTCCCTCGCGAGGGCGCGGCCGTCACGTTCGAGGTAGCGCTGAGCCGCACCGAGCGTAGTGTGTCCAGAGATTGGCTTTATGTAGGGCACCGTCTGCCTCCAAGTGCGATTGGGTCCAAGATTGTCCGTGTTTTGTCGGACTTGCCAGAATCCTAGGGGCGCGGGGGCTCCCCCGCACGCGACACCCATGACGTGATGTCAGGGGTGGAGAGGTGGCGCCGCGGTGGAGGGACGGTGAGGCACGAGACCGAGGAGCGTAGCGACAAGGATGAGCCTCATCGGACTTCCGCCTCAGGGTGCCGCAGACGAGCTATTCCATGGGCCTTGTACATGGAATAGGCAGCTCGCTAATTGCATCAGAGATGAAGGGGTAGCCGTACAAATAGAGTTCACCTACGTCTATACGTGGGCGGTTTCGATTCATGATTGTTGTCATAGAGGAAGCGTAGAATACGGACATCACCGGGAGTAAGGACACTGATGTATCAGAAAACAATGAAGGCGTTTCTTCTGCCGACGTCATACGTAGCTTATGACCTTGAGACTAGCGACTATTTCCCCAAGGGTGAGATTGTCGAGTTTGGCGCGGTAAAGGTCGAGGATGGGCAGGTAACAGATGAGTTCTCAGAGTTGTGCGCGCTCAATGGCAGGATGAACCCGAAGGCAAGCGAGACCAATCACATCACGAATACCATGTTGGTGGGAAAGAGGCCTCTGTCAGAGGTGTTTGCTGATTTCTGCGAGTTTGTGGGCACGCTTCCTCTCGTTGGGTTCAACAACCAGCGCTTCGACGACCTGTTCATTAACAGGGAGGCAGAGCGAGCTGGAACCAAGAGCCCCATAGACAACGGCTCTCATGACGCGATGCTCATGCACGGTCGAGCCACGCTTGCAAGTTGTTGCGATGAGTACGGCATCGAGAACGATGAGGCTCATAGGGCGCTATCAGATGCACGCGCCACGCGACTTCTCTATGATGCGATTCATCTTCAGTGGTCGATGGAGTCAACAGACGTCCGAGACATAACCGCCGAGGTTATGGGTGACGAGCTGGCAGGTGAGGTCGTGTGTTTCACTGGCTCGACTGACTTCTTCCCAAAGAGGGCGTGCCAAACGCTTGGCCTCGCGCATGGGGCTGTGCTGAGCAACGGCGTCACCAAGAAGGTAACGCTGTTAGTGAACCTCGAAGATCGTAGGAGCACTAAGGTCGCCAAGGCCGAGCAATATGGTATTCGAGTGATAGATGGTCGAGACTTCCTTGAGATTATCGGCTACCCAACCGACCGACCTGTGCGCTATGACGTGTTGCAGACCGGCGTTTGGTTCTCCGAGCTCGGTGAGGAGGCCATGCTCATGGTGAAACGCGAGTTGGGGCTTCCACTTTCCAAACCCCTCGTGTACTTCCGTCGTAACGGGTCGAAGGCCGTAATGCGCGAGAACAAGTACGGTGTCACAGTTCCCATGAAAGAGGACATTATCGACAGCATCCCAGTCATTGATGTGCGCGTGGTCGATACTTGCGATGATTGTGGCATGGTGACTCTTGAGGCTGTCCTTGATGGTGAAGGCGTTCCGTTCCGCCTGCTAGCTCCCTACCTTGCAGACATGCAGAAAGGTAAGGAGCACTATCTGGCTACTATGAACGGCTCTGAGAGTGAGGAATAGCCATGTCATGGAAAGACATTGAGAGTAGGTCGTTCTCGTTCGCAACGGGCCTGTTGACACTCGACCCCTTTGAGGGCTATCAGCTTGTGCGTGAGCGGGGTGGCATTCCCGTTGAGGTCAGGAGCAATGCCGTCAGGCCCGGTACGGACTATTTCGTTGTCACGGATGCGCTCGCTGACGGGTCGAAACAGGCCAAGTATGTCGAGAAAGCGAAGGAGGCGGGCGTTACCGTCATCGGTGAGATGGCGTTCTGGAAGATGGTCGGCATCGAGCTTAGTCCTGAAGGCGTTGCCGACCACTGGGTTGTTGTCGACACCAACATGGAGTCGATGCAGCGCGCTTGGGAGAGTCGGCTGAGAAAGGCATCAGAGGACGGCGACCTTGACAAGAAGGCTAGAGGCGTCCTGAGCGAAGTTGCAACGTGGGCACGTTCCAACGCGATGACCGAGAACAAACCCTCTTGGGATGGCTCTGTGGCCCCGTACACGCTCTTCATCCAGCACGGATCGGCAAAGAGCACAAGCCTTGGTGGCTGGAACATCATCGCTTGTGGGTTCCTGTCTGGTGACGAGCAGTTTTCTGACAATGTTGGGTCGATAACGCGCCTGCTAGATGACACTATAGTCATGGACACCCTGAACAGGAATGCCGTGCCTTGGGCTGAGTGGCGCAATGACATTGGCAAGGTCATCGTGACTGACCGCTATGCTCCCAGTTCATGTGCATATCTCTTCGACGGTCTTCCGAGATGCGCCGAGTACGACCTTCTGGGGCTTGACACATCAAATGCAACCACTATGCGGGCCATGTTCCGAGGAAGTGCATCAGTTGACTACTTTATGACCACGGACCGCTTCAAGACCGGCAACGTCACCGATATGAGCGAGATGTTCTTTGGCTGCATAAATGCTCGCGTCATCAATTGCATCAGTTGGGATCTCTCAAAGGTTGAATCGATGTACATGATGTTCGAGAATTCGCCCGCGGCTGTTCTCTTCGATGACATGAACGTGCCAATACCCAATGGTATCAACACGGATCGAATGTTCGACACAAAGCCTAAGGAAGGACGCTGGCTTAGGCGCATCTAGGCATCGCGTTTTATGACGTCTTCTTGAGAGAGATACATAGCTAATGAGATACGAGTGGGGACAGACGAGTGAGAAGACCCAGAAGGTCAAGGCGCTCATAGACGAAGTCTCGGAGCTAGCCTTGGAGGATGAGTTTGGTGTCCAAGAGGCCAAAGAGTTGCTTGGTGCCATGGCGCGAGACTTCCCAGACGATGAGGAGGTATTCGTAGCAGCCCTTCGGTCCCTTCTCGAGGAAGCCGTAGACGACGGGCAGATTGACGACCGTGAGCGAAAGCTGATTACTGACCTTGCGCTCGTAATTGAGAACCCAATCTCTGACGACCCCGTCGAACGCGTGGACGGGACGCGCATCGTCCTCACGGGCGACTTCGCTGTCGAAGGTGGGAAGGCTACCGTCAAGAAGATGATACAGGCGGCTGGAGGTAGGGTAACGACAGGGAAACCTTCCAGGCTTACTGACTACGTCGTGGTTGGGTCGGAAGGCAGCTCTGCCTGGGCCTTCGGGAACTACGGCAACAAGGTCAAAGACGCCCTCAACCTGCAGCTCACGGGCAAGGGCAAGGTGAAGGTGGTGACCGAGAAGGCCCTGCTCGCATTCTTCGAGGAGAGCGAGCAGAAGGCCATGGACGTGCTCGAGCTCCAGCGGGGTCGATTCCAAGAGCAGTGGGACTCGGCGAGGGTCGTAGCAAAGGACTTCGAAGGACTGACCGAGGGCCAGCAGGGGGTGTTCGATCTCGTGAAGGAGGGCAGAAACGTCTACCTAACCGGCCTCGGCGGGACAGGCAAGTCGTACGTGCTCGAACGAATCATAGAGTGGGCGGAAGGATCCGGTCGCGAGGTATTGGTATGCGCCCCGACCGGCATAGCGGCGCTCAACGTGGGCGGTTCGACGATACACAGGACGCTGGGCATCAATCCAAATCGCACTCTTCAAATGGACCCATACCCCTATATTCCAGACGACTCGCCGCTCCTGAAGTGCGACTTGATGATTGTGGACGAGATCTCCATGTGCAGGCTCGACCTGTTCGACTACCTCACTTCAGTTCTTCGCAAGGCAGCGCAGTTGCGCGAGGATGAGGGCAAACCTTGCTGCCAGCTCGTCGTGGTCGGTGATTTTTGCCAGCTGCCGCCAGTCACGACTCCCGAGGAAGCGCCAATACTCAAGGAGAAGTATGGCTTCGACGTGCGCAAGGGATACCCGTTCATGGGACGTGAGTGGCGATCTTGGCAATTCGAGAAGGTCGAGCTAACCGAGGCAATCCGTCAGCGCGACGCAGATTTCGTCGCCGCCCTCAACGCCTGCAGAATCGGGGACACCAGGGGCGTGAGGTGGATCGAGGAGCACGCGGCAAAGAGCCCGGGAGAGAACGCCATCATACTCTGCGGTACGAACGATCAGGCAGACGGTGAGAACCACAAGAGGTTGAATGCCCTCCCGAGCAAAGCTCACGTGTACCTGAGCGACATAACAGGCGAGGTCACACAGAAGGACATGCCGACAGCCCAACGTCTGACGCTTAAGCAAGGCGCACGCGTCATGGCACTAGTGAATGTGTCCGAATCAACTTATATGAACGGTTCACTCGGCACGGTCGTATCGTGCAAGAATGACGAGGTCATCGTCAACTTTGACGGGATTGGCGCCTCGGTAGTGACGCGCCATAGGTGGGAAGTTACGGTTCCCAAGCTGGTAGACGGCAAGACCAAGCAAGAGGTCATTGGCACATTCGAACAAATCCCCCTCAAGCTTGCCTGGGCCATAACCATACACAAGTCACAGGGCCAGACCTTCGAGAGCGCTCTTATTTACCCAAAGTGCTGGGAGGAGGGCCAGCTCTACACTGCATTCTCGCGACTCTCAAGCATAGCGGGGTTATGCTTGGCGCATCCATGCAGTGACAGCTTCCTCGTGACATCCCAAGACGTTATCGACTTCTTAGAGGACGATTACTACCCTCCCAAAGCAAGGGAGCTTCCCAAGAGAGATGTCCAGAAGGTGGCCATAGAAAAGCCTAGGGCATCGGTCATCGAACCAGCTCCCACAATGCTAATCTCATCAGAGGTTGAGCGTTCTGACGCGTCGGGAGGAACCGAGGAACAGTCCGACAGCTTTAAGAGCCTGCAGATGCCTGTCATTTGCGGGCGCAGGATATTTGAGAAGTACGGTGTTACCCGGGTTGAGGATCTCGTTGGTCTTACTCAAGAAGACCTGGCTCGCATGCGTGGCCTCGGCCCCACAAAGCTCGAGAATCTTAGGTCGTTCCTCAGGGGGAAGGGAATTATGCCTCAGGACAGTGACTTCCCATTGTCTATCTCTGACTATGAGTCTTGGATTGACAGCATCAAATAGGCGGGAGCAAATAGGGCTTGTAATCTCAAATGGGCTGATAATAGGCGCTGTCCAATTATCGGCTCATTAGGCGCGGCACACCATACCACTAGTTCGTTCCCCATGAAGAAGGCCCAGCGCCTGTCAGTAGTCTCCGTTCGTACCAAGCCTTCGGAAACCCCTCCAGCCAAGCTCGTCGGGCTCTAGTATTGATGTCATCGTCATCACGTTGATTCTCACTCTATCGTATGTTTCGCGAACGTATGGCGTAGGTGGTAGAAACGAGATCGGTCATTATCGTGCACATAACCATTACGGCAAGTATTCGAATCATTGCCGTTATGGTTGAACCAACACCAAGGAGCGTACCCGTTAGACGAACAACCATGCTACGAAATGACATGCGTGTAGCATGGTTGTACTCCTACGCATACCGCTCGAGCTCCTTCCCGGTGAGCTTGCGCTCCATGAACGAGTCGATGGTCTCGGCGGCGGCGCGCGTGGACGAGGGGTCTGCGCTGGCGTAAACAAAGCCTCAGCGGGCTAATATCAGATTCTGCCTCAGCTTGCATCAGATTGCGAATCATCGAGTGGAGTGCAAAGGAGCACGATGCAGTTCTATCTCTTTCGCATGATGGTGGGAGTGTCTCTTAAGCCGTGCGAGAAGGCTACGACATAGATGGTCTTCTGCCCTTCATCGATCGTGTAGTAGATTCCGTATCGCTTGACTGGACACCTACGGATCTGCCTGCTGACAGCTTCGCTCACAAAGAGGTCAACGCCGAATAGCCTGGGATTGTCGGCAATGAGGCGAAGCTTCTCCTCGTACTCGTCGAGCAGGGCAGCGGCAGCGCCAGGGGCCTCGAGCGTCACGGCAATATAGCCGACGGCGGCATCGAGATCGGCATTCGCGGGGTCTGAGACAACCACCCTATAGGCCATACTTGCTCCTGATGGACGCCACGGCCTCGAAGGCGTCGCGGCACTCGCCGCGCTCTACGGCATCGATGCCCTCTTGGACCATCGAGACCACGCGGCCCGTCTGTGCGGCACGTTCGAGCTCCTCGTAGGCCTCAGCGCTCATGATTACCATGTCGGGATAGCCGTTCTTTGTGACGTGTACCGGCTCGCCGCTCTCGCGGCAGAGCTTCGATATCCTGGCAGCGTCCTTGAGTTCCTTCACTGGTACGATCTGCATTGGTTGACCCCCAATCACATGATTATGGGTCAATAGTACCACAGTTATCACTATCACGTCTCCTATCCCTGAGCACACGCTTCTATGGATGTGATTCGCCATAAGAATCCGAAATTGCTGGACAAGTGGCCATTAGGTTTGTGTCGGAAACCGTACCCAGGAACTCTACGCATACCGTTCGAGCTCCTTCCGAGTGAGCCTACGTCCCATTACGTCATCGATGGTCTCGACGGCAGCACGCTTGGACGAGGGATCGGCGCTGGCGTAGATGTTGAGCGTCATGGCGGCGCTCGAGTGGCCGAGGATGGAGCTCACGGTCTTGACGTCGATGCCCTCGGATATCGCGTAGGTAGCGAAGGTGTGGCGCAGGTCGTGGAAGGTTGGGCGCCTTCCCTGCGTTCCCACGAGGCCCATGGAGTCGGCTATGGACTTCCAGCCCTTCGAGAGCGTGTGAGGGGCCATGTGCGAGCCGTCCACGCCCCCGAGGACGTAGAGCCCCGCCATGCGCTCCTCGGTGGGTGAGAGCCCTGCCACGACGAGCTCGGCCTCCTGAGCGCCCCTGCGGTCCTTGAGCCAGGCCACGGCCTTGGCAGAAAGCGGGATGTCGCGGATGCTGCCGCGCGTCTTGGGCTGCTTCACGTAGTAGGTGCCGTTGTCGCGGGCTATGGATCGCCTCACCCAGAGCGTGTTGGTCCTGAAGCTCACGTCCGACCACCTGAGCCCGCAGATCTCGCCCTCGCGCATGCCCGTGGAGAGCGCCAGCAGGACCCCGAGGTTGAAGGGCGTGTGCGGCGCGTTGTCCAGGAAGGTGACGAGGAGCCTCCGGGCAGCGTCGTCGAGCGCGTTGGGCAACGGCGTGTCAATCTTGGGCGCCTTGACGGGTGCCATGGGGTTCTTGGGCAGCACCTCGGTCTCGACGGCGTACTTGAGGGCGCTCTTGAGCAGCATGTGGGCCTTGCGCACCGTGGTGGCGGAGAGCCCGTCCGTGAGGAGCTTTGCCTCCCAGGCCTGCACCTGCGCGGCGCTCAGCTGCGTGAGGCGCACCTTGTCCAGGCCGTCGCGGATGTAGCCCAGCATGCACAGGTAGCCGTTGACTGTGGAGCGCTCGAGCACCTTGGTCTCGTCGAGGCGGTTGATGTAGCCCTCCACGTACTCGCCCACGGTCATGGTGGTCCTGGCGACGAATTGTGCCTGCTCGTGCTCCTCCTCGAGCTGAGCGCGCAGCTCCGTGAGCTCCCGGCGCGCGTCGGCGATTCCCTGGGCCTTGAGGGTCCGCACCGTCTGGTGCCAGTTGCCGTCCTTGTCCTTGTACTTGAAGACCCCTCTGAAGGGTGCCTTCTTGCCTCGTATGAACGCGTTGGTGTAGTGCATATCGATCGCTCCTTCGCCTTGCACCAAACGTGCACCAAATCGCTTGGTGCACGTGCACCAAACCTGGGTGTCGGGTGCTTTCCTTCATGGCGAAGGTTACACGCGATTACGCCGTTTACGTGGCGATATCCGCGAGCGTGTTCCATGCTGTCGAGGATGTTTACCCAGATGGTCAAGTTCACACGGATGGGGTCGCTGGTTCGAATCCAGCATCGCCCACCATTGCATCTCAGAGGTCAGGCAACATCGGTTGCCTGGCTTTTTTCGTAGATGACGAATCAGCTCCCAGCACGTTCGCCACATGGCGGTTATGCTCCCAGCTCGTTCGCCACGAAGCGCCATAGCGCGCATGGTATACTTCCCTGACGCACATCATTCAAAGGAATGTTTGACATGGAAGCGTGGTAGTGCCATGGCAAGTAGAGACCATACGGGTTCAGCCATCGCGATCGCGTGCGCCGTTGCGGCAGCGCTCTTTGCGGGAATCTATGTTGGCGTCGTGCGCCCGTTACTGCTGCAGTCGGAGCTCTCGGGTATCAGTGCGGTCGCGCCTGCTGAAAAGGAGGCCGTCGTCACGAACGTCTCGCTCAACCAGAAGAAGGCAAACCTCAAGGTTGGCGACACGCTGAAGCTCGAGGCAACGGTGTATCCCACCGACGCAACGAACAAGGACGTCACCTGGGAGTCGAGCGACACGAAGATTGCCGTCGTGCGCAAGGACGGCACCGTGTCGGCACTCAAGACGGGCAAGGCCACCATCACCGTGAAGACCGTCGAGGGCGACTTCACCGCCACATGCGAGATCACCATCAAGAACCCCGTTACCGGCATCTCCATCAACCCGAAGAAGGTCACCGTTGGCGTGGGCAAGACGGTCACTCTTAAGGCGGGCGTGTATCCCTTCGACGCCGACGAGAAGGAGATCACCTGGGCCAGCAACAACAGCGGCGTGGCCTCGGTGGACCAGAAGGGCGTGGTGACGGGCGTGAAGGCCGGCACCGCCACCATCACCGTCTCCACCAAAGACGGGAAGTTCACTGCGAACTGCTCCGTGAAGGTGGCCGTGCCCGTGACGGGCATCTCGCTTGACAAGAGCGAGGCAAAGCTGGCGGTGGGCGAGACCATCAAGCTTAGGCCCACCATCAAGCCCGAGAACGCAGCCGTGAAGTCCATCAAGTGGGAGACCAGCGACAAGGAGGTCGCCACCATCGAGAACGATGGCACGGTGAAGGCGCTGAAGCCCGGAGCCACCACCATCACCATCACCACCAAGGACGGCGGCCACAAGGCCACCTGCAAGGTGACCGTGATTAACCCTGTGAAGGAGATCAAACTGGACAAGGATTCTGCCGAAGTCCAGGTTGGCAAGACCCTGACGCTCACGGCTACGATCAGTCCCTCCGACGCGACGGACAAGACCGTCACATGGTCGAGCAGCGACAAGGCGGTCGCCACGGTTGACAGCAAGGGCGTCGTGACCGCCGTCAAGCCCGGCACCGCCACCATCACGGCCTCTGCAAAGGGCAAGGACGGCGACGTGAAGGCCACCTGCACGGTGAAGGTTACGGCTGCCGTGACGGGCGTCTCTCTGGACCGCAGCGATGCATCCCTCAAGGTGGGGGAGAGCCTTACCCTCACGGCCACCGTCTCGCCCGCCGAGGCCACGAAGCGCGACGTCACGTGGTCGAGCAGCGACACCTCGGTTGCCACCGTGAGCGATACGGGTGTGGTGAGCGCCGTGAAGGCTGGCTCCGCCACCATCACCGCCACCACGGCGGAGGGCGGCTTCAAGGCCACCTGCAACGTGAAGGTGTCGGCCCCCAGCGTGACGGGCGTCTCGCTAGACCGCAGCGAGGCCTCCCTCAAGGTCGGCGAGAGCGTCACCCTGTCGGCCACCGTGTCGCCGTCCGACGCCTCCAACCGCAACGTGACGTGGAGCAGCAGCGACTCGTCGGTTGCCTCGGTCGACGGCAGCGGCGTGGTGAGCGCTGCCAAGGCGGGCAAGGCCACCATCACCGTCACCACCGAGGACGGCGGCTTCAAGGCGTCATGCACCGTCACGGTGGCTGCTCCGGGCGTCTCTGGCGTCTCGCTTGACCAGAATGACGTGAGCCTCTCGGTGGGCGAGAGCGTCACCCTTTCGGCCACAGTCTCGCCTGACAACGCCTCCGACCGCAGCGTATCGTGGTCCAGCAGCGACAGCTCGGTCGCCACCGTGAGCGACAAGGGCGCCGTGAAGGCCGTCGGCGGCGGTACCGCCACCATAACCGTCACCACCAACGATGGGGGATATAGCGACTCCTGCACCGTGCGCGTCTCAAAGCCGGTAATTGAGGTAACTGGAGTAAGCCTCGATGCCGATGACGTCTCGCTGTCTGTGGGGGAGAGCTTCGGGCTCACGGCAACCGTGAAGCCCTCCGATGCCGCCGACAAGGGCGTCTCCTGGTCCAGCAGCGACTCGTCGGTAGCCTCGGTGAATGGCAGCGGAAGCGTGGTCGCCAAGGGCAAGGGCACCGCCACCATCATCGTCACCACCGACGACGGCGGATACAGTGCCTCCTGCACCGTGCGCGTGTCGCAGCCAGTGTCTGGCGTGAGCCTTGACGCGTCTGACGTCACGCTAAATGCGGGCGAGGGATTTGGCCTCGTGGCGTCCGTCTCGCCTTCGAACGCAAACGACAAGGGCGTCTCTTGGGACAGCAGCGACTCATCCGTCGCCTCGGTGGATGGCAGCGGAAGCGTGGTCGCCAAGGGCAAGGGCTCTGCCACCATCACGGTCACGACCGACGACGGCGGATACAGCGCCTCCTGCATCGTGCGCGTCTCGCAGCCGGTGACAGGCGTCTCGCTTGATCAGAACGACATGACTATCTCGGTGGGCAAGAGCGCCACCTTAACGGCCACCGTGACGCCGGGCGATGCCGATAACAGGGACGTATCGTGGTCGAGCAGCGACTCGTCGGTCGCAACGGTTGACGGTGGTGGCAAGGTGACCGGGAAGAAGAAAGGCACGGCCACCATCACCGTCACCACCTCCGATGGCGAGTACTCTGACGCGTGCGACGTGACAGTGAAGTAGGCGTTTGGCGCCGCGAATGTCCCTGATGTCGGAAGTGTTGCCATATGGCGGCGCTTCCGACATTCTGTGCAGCCTCGGTGTCTGAAGTGTCGCACGGTAGCCACGCTTCCGGCATCTCGTGCGGCCCCGATGTCGGAAGTGACGCACGGTAGCCACGCTTCCGACACACCAACACGCCACAAGAACGAAAGAAGCCCCCGCGCAGGGGGCTTCGTCATGTTCGGGTGGGCCCAGAGGGATTCGAACCCCCAACCCAGGGATTATGAGTCCCCTGCGCTAACCGTTGCGCCATAGGCCCGGGCAACTGAGACCCTATCTTATCCGATATCGTGCCATCCGTGTGCGTTCATCACGGAAAGGTCAGGCAATTGAAGGTGGCCCACCACATTGACATGGCGTACGGGCCCTCCAGATAAATTGCCCATATACCATCGATTTCCCGTGCCGTATCCTAGTTGTGCGCATCCAGACGAAGGGATCGACTATGGGCATTGACTACCTCCTCCTTCTCCAAGGCGTTCGCGAGGCGCTCCCGCAGGTGGTGAGCAGCTTCTTCATGCTGGTGTCCGACCTCGCGCACGGGCCAGCGCTCGTGCTGTTGCCGTGTCTTGCATATTGGCTGTTCGACCAGCGCCGAGGCATCGCGGTGCTCATGGCGTTCACCTTCGGTTCGTTCATGAACCAGGCGGTGAAGATCACCGTGTGCTGCGCTCGACCCTGGATGCGCGACCCGCGTGTGGTCCCGTTCGAAAATGCGATTGAATCCGCCACCGGCTACAGCTTCCCCAGCGGGCACACGCAGTCCGCAGCCTCCGTGATCGGGGGCTTTGGCTGGTACAACCGCCATGTGCGCGCTTGGGTTTTGCCGTCATGCACGGCATTCGTCCTTCTGGTTGGCCTATCTCGCAACTTCCTGGGTGTGCACACGCCCCAAGATGTCGCTGCGGCGCTTGCCCTGGGCATCGCATCCATCTGGGCCTCCTCATACGCTCTGGCGTGGGCTGATGCCTCCCGGAGAAACCTTGCCTGCCTGTCAGGCTCTCTGGTCGTCTTCGCGGTCCTCTTTGCGTGCTACGCGCTTCTCAAGCCCTATCCGACTGCGGGAGCTGCAGCGGGCGTCGATCTATTCGAGGCCATGGACGACAGCATGCAGACGGTTGGCCTCATGGCGGGAGCCGGCATGGGACTCTGGTGCGCCAGGTCATGGGCGGGCTTCGATCGTGCCTCCACGGTTCGACAAGGCATCATCCGCGTGGTTGTGGGGGCTGTGGTCGTGCTGGCTGCCCGCTATGGCGTGGCTGGCTTGGCGGGCCTCGTCATTCCTGAGCTTGCGCACGCATTCGCGAAGGAATGCCTCACCACGGTAGCGGCAATGTATTTCGCGCCGGTTGCGTTCATCTGGGTGGAAGGCATGCTCAACGGCTCGCATCCCGAGGGAAGGCGCCCTCACAAGCGCCAGGCACTCGACGAGGCATAGCCCCGCCCTGTGCAGCTTTTGATGACGGTCGCGCGCCTAGCCCTCGCAGATGGCGTCGCGCAGCATCGCCACGTACGCCTCGGCGCCTTCCGGCCTAAGGTGCGTGCCGTCGTCCCAGAAGTACTCGTCATGGCCCGCCGACATCGAGTACCAGTCGATGACCTCGACGTTGTCGTAGCGCGAGGCGATGTCCCAGAAAAGGGCGTTGTTCATGTCCTGCAGGGGCAGGGGCACGCGCGTGGTCACCAGGAAGGTTCGCCGCCCGCCGGTGGCGCTGATGAGGTTGAGCACGTCCTCCTCGGTGGCAACACCGTTGTCGCCGCTCGAGAACACGACGATGTCGAGGTCATAACCATAGGCACGGTCCTCGAGGTACACGTCGTCGGCGTCGTAGAGCTGGCGCCCCACGACCGCGTCGATGTAGCCGTTGGGGAAGACCGCGTAAAACTGGTCCACGGCGCCTGCGGGCACCGAGTCGCCCACCAGGATGACCGGGGCATCGGTGGTACCCGTCTCCCAGTCAACGTAGTAGTCCTTGTACATGGTGCGCTGGTGCAGGCGCTCGGCAGCAGCCGTCACGACTTCACGTGGTGAGCGATGCTGGGAAGCCTCGGCTTCGGTGGCAGAGATGGACTGGGTGGGCTGGTCCTGCTGCATGTTGTCGCGCGGGGCAGGCCGTTCGGAGGTGTTCTGCATCTGGAGCGCGGCGCCGTCCTCATACCAGAATGGCCCCACCACGAGCAGTGCGGTAGCCACAAGGCACGGCAACAGGTATGCGGTGGCAAGGGGCAGGCTGAGGTAGCCGCGGCTTTCGCGGCGCCCGTGCCCGCCCTGCGCGGCAGGTGTGGCGCCAAGACGGAAGAGGTGTCCCGCACGCTGCTCGACCAGCCGATACGACACCTCGGTGGCCACGGCGATGGCGACGGCCTCCAGCAGCCATCCCCACCACGGTAGCGCGGTGGTGCGCGTGGCCGGGTTCATCACCAGAAGCAGCGGGTAGTGCCAGAGGTAGATGCCAAAGCTTCTCTTGGCGATGCTCACGAGGGGAGGCAGGCCCAGAAGGCGCCCGATGATGGAGCGCTTGCGCGTGACGGCGGCGGTGGCGACAGCCGTGAGGATGGCCACGCCAAGCAGGCCCCCGCGGTACAGCATGGTGGAGTAGCCGTTGAGGACGCGGCACAGCACCCCAAGCCCCACAAGCGCAGCAAGCCCCACGAGGTCGGAGGTGATGATGCCACCCACCGTGTCGATGCTGTCGCACACCGCCTGCTTGATGCGCGTGGTGCCGTCGGCGGGCCATGCGTAGGCCAGCCAAGCGCCCACCAGGATCTCGGCCAGGCGTGCGTCGGTTCCGTAGTACACGCGGCTGGGGTCACCCGCGGGGTCGTAGAGGATGACGGCTACGACGGACGAGGCAATGGCGAAACCAGCCACCAGCCGGCGCTGCACCCCATGGTTGGGGACCACGCGGGAAAAGGCCAGCATGACGAGGGGCCAGACAAGGTAGAACTGCACGATGACGGAGAGGAACCACATGTGGGTGATGGGCGAGGGAAGCCCGCTTGCCTCGAAGTAGGACTGCTGGCGGAAGATGTACCACCAGTTCTGCACGAATAGCAGGGCCGGGGCGGCGTCTAGGCGCATCTTTGCCAACAGCTGCGGTGCCAGGATCGCACACAGTATGGCGGTTGCGGCCACCACGCACACCATGAGGGGGAAGAGCCTCTTGAGACGTCGGCGATAGAACCCAAGGACGTCGATGCTGCCTGTGCTGTGCAGCTCGCGCAGAAGCCCGCTCGTGATGAGGTACCCCGACAGCATGAGGAACGAAGTCACGCCCAGAAATCCCCCAGGGAGCCACTTGACGTTGGCGTGGTATACCACGATGGCAAGCATCGCGAGCACGCGAAGGCCATCAAGCGCGTTGACGCGGGGGCGACGGGCCCCCGTCGCACGGCGGGATGACCGTTCGGGCGATGTGACGCGAGACGAGCGATCTGTATGAGCCACGAGACCTCACTCTATGGGATGGCCGGCAACAACGGCCGGCAGGCGATTCCTCGCTCCATATTAGCGCTCAATACAAAAGCATAGTAGAAGCACTTTTTGCTACGGCGGCAGGAGGGCCCTGACAGTGCATGGCCATGGCACGGGACGAGGCTTGGGACTCATCCGTCTTGCTGGTGCATGGCGCCCAACGAGCATCCCCCGTCCAAACCCTTCTGCGTTTCCCGTGGTGAATGCCCCAATGGGTTCGGGTTGTGTCACTATTTATGAGTTATGCAACATTGACGATGACACATTCGAGGAGTTTGAAGGCGTGATAGCGCTAGCCGACAAGATCTCCAAGTCGTTTGGGGGACGCATCCTGTACTCGGGTGCCACGCTGCAGCTCAACGCTGGAGAGCGCTGGGGCCTTGTCGGGCCCAACGGTGCCGGCAAGACCACGCTCCTGCGAATCATCATGGGCGAGGAGCAGGCCGACGAGGGAACGGTCTCGTTTGCCAAGGACGTGACCATCGGCTACCTCGAGCAGGAGACCCACCTGGCAGGCGAGAAGAGCGCCCTTGCCGAGGTCATTGACTCCGCCGTCGAGATTCGCCAGCTAGAGGAGCGCATCGAGCAGATGGAGCACGAGATCTCCTCGCATGCCGACGATGCCAACATCGACGGGCTGCTTGAGCGCTACGGCGCCGCTCAAGACCGCTACGAGCGCCTTGGGGGCTACGAGCTGGATGCCCGCGCTCGCCAGATCCTGGGCGGGCTTGGCTTTCCGGTGGCCGACTTCGACAAGCCCGCGAAGGAGTTCTCGGGCGGATGGCAGATGCGCATCGCCCTCTCCAAGCTGCTGTTACGCCATCCCGACCTACTGCTGCTTGACGAGCCCACCAATCACCTGGACCTCGAGAGCGTGAAGTGGCTCGAGTCGTTTCTGAACGGCTATGACGGTGCGGTGCTGCTGGTCAGCCACGACCGTGCCTTCATGGACGCCTGCGTAAGCCACGTGGCGGCCCTCGAGAACCGCCGCCTTACCACCTATACCGGCAACTACTCCGGCTACCTGCGCCAGCGCGAGGACAACCTCGAGCAGCTGCGTGCGAAGCGCGCCGCGCAGGAGCGCGACATCGCCCACATGGAGACGTTCATCGAGCGCTTCCGCTACAAGCCCACGAAGGCGCGGCAGGTCCAGGAGCGCGTGAAGCGCCTCGAGAAGGTGCGCGCCGAGCTCGTAGTGCTGCCCGAGCAGGCAAAGCAGGTGCACTTCCGCTTTCCCGAGCCGCCGCGCACCGGCGACATGGTGGCCTCCCTTGACGACGTGGCCAAGGCCTATGGGTCCAACCTGGTGTACGAGGGCGTGTCGCTCAAGCTGTACCGCGGCGATCACGTGGTGCTGGTTGGTCCCAACGGCGCGGGCAAGTCCACCCTCATGAAGCTTATCTGTGGCACCAAGCTGCCCACGCGCGGCAGTGTCGAGCTTGGCCAGAACGTGACGCGGGCATACTACGCCCAGCACCAGCTGGAGTCCCTCAACGCGGGAAACACCGTCCTGGCCGAGATGGACTCGGTGGCCCCCGGCTGGACCACCTCCGAGGAGCGCCAGCTTCTGGGCGCGTTCCTCTTCCATGGCGACGACGTCGAGAAGCGCGTCTCGGTGCTGTCTGGCGGCGAGCGTGCCCGCCTTGCCCTTGCCAAGATGCTCGTGGCGCCCGACCCGCTCCTGTGTCTTGACGAGCCCACCAACCACCTAGACATCCAGTCGGTGGACGTGCTCGAGCAGGCCTTGGTGAGCTTTGCCGGCACCATCGTGCTGATCAGCCACGACGAGCACCTCGTGAGGGCCGTTGCCAACAAGGTGATAGACGTGCGCGACCACACCGTCACCCTCTATGATGGCGACTATGACTACTACCTCTGGAAGCGTGCCGAGCTCGAGGGGAGGGCTGCCGAGGAAGAGGCTGCTGCCGCGCCCGCGCCGGCGCAGGCAGGCTCGCGTGTGGCAACGCCCGCCGACGAGCCCAAGGCCCAGGGCCGCAACGTCAAGACCCGTGAGCAGCGTCGCGCAGAGGCGGAGGCACGCAACGCGGCCAACGCCCGCCTTAAGAACGAGCGCCGTCGCCTTCGCGAGGTGGAGGCGGCCCTCGAGCCCATGCGCGCACGCTACGCGCAGCTGATGGAGCTCATGGCATCTGAGGAGCTCTACGCCGATGCCGACAGGTTTGACCAGGCCATGCGCGAGTACAATGCGCTCTCGGCCAAGATTCCGGCGCTTGAGGAGGAGTGGCTTGAGCTCATGGCCATCATCGAGGAGGAGCTTGCATGACGGACGCGAAGCAGCCCACGAAGCGCGACGAGTCGACGCTCATGACTCCCGAGCAGGTTGCGCTCCTGCCCAAGCAGCAGCGCAATAGGGACCCGTTCGCTGACGTCGTGTCGGAGCGGCGCGTGCGCAAGCGCGGCAGTCGCGCCGTGTCGTCGCGGCCGTATGCGCAGGGCAGCGTGCCCACCAAGGCCAGGGGCGCACGGCATGCCCGCAAGCCCGAGCGCTCCACGGGCCGCCTCTTCATCTCGCTTCTGATGCATCTGGTGGCCGTGTTGCTTCGCATCGCCGCCCTTGCGCTTTGTGCCATCGTCGTAGCCGGCGCTTTCCCGTTTGTCTCCACCCGTCTGCGGCTTACCTATCTCGTCAACTTCGTGAACCCGCTCATCCCCGATTTCATATCGGGCCTGGTGGTGTTCCAGACCCCGTTTGGCGGTGCCTTCCGAGGCGACTTTGCCTTCGCCGCGCTCGTGCTGTTCATCCTTGATTGGATATGCATGAAGGTCGCCGCCCGCTATAGGGACTAGGGGGTGCCATGCTGGCGCATCTGGACTTCATGGAAATCGTGCTCAGCGTGGTGTCGGTGCTGCTGGTTACGCTCTCGGCATCGCTTCACGAGTTTGGCCACGCCTACATGGCCCATCGCTGTGGGGACGATACGGCAAAGGAGCAGGGGCGCCTCACGCCCAACCCCCTGGCCCACATCGACCCCTTCGGGTCGGTGCTGCTGCCGCTCATGCTCTCGCTGTCGGGCCTTGGCTACATCGCCTACGCGAAGCCCGTGCCCTACAATCCCTATCGCCTGCGCAACCGTCGCCGCGACGAGGTGCTCGTGGCCGTCGCTGGTCCCCTGGCAAACATCATCCAGGCGCTGGTGGGCGCCATCGTCTTGCGCCTGGGCGTGAGCCTCGTGTATGGCGAGCTTGGCCGTAGCCTCCCTATGGCCTATCTCTACGACGACGGATGGAGGTTCTGGGCATTCCTCGTCCTGCAGCTGTACGTGGAGGTCAACTGCTCGCTGGCGTTCTTCAACCTGCTGCCCGTGCCGCCGCTTGACGGCTCCAAGCTGCTCTTCTTCGTGCTACCCGAGCGCTACCGGCCCCTGTACTATCGCATCCAGCACTATGCGATGCCCGTCACCTTGGCGGTCATCTGGCTGCTTCCCGAGCTGACGGGCGTCGACCCAGTTGGCTGGTGGCTTGACGTCACGGCGGGAAGCTTTAGCACGCTGCTCCTGGGGTGGTAGCATGGCGTACGTCGTGCGCACACAGGCCTTCACCGGGCCCTTCGACCTGCTCCTTCACCTGGTAAGCAGGCAGAAGGTGGACATCTCGCAGGTGGCCATCGCACAGGTTGCCCAGCAGTACCTCGACGAGGTGGACGCCATGACCGACCTCGACCTCGACGTGGCGAGCGACTTTTTGCTGGTGGCCTCGACGCTCCTCGAGATCAAGGCGGCGTCGCTGCTGCCCGACGAGGTGGTGGCATCCACCGGGCTCGACGAGGACGATGACGACCTGGCGGGCCTTACGCCCGACGAGGCCCGTGACGTGCTGGTGGCGCGCCTCGTGACGTACAAGCAGTTCCGAAACGCCGCGTCGGCCCTGGCTAGCCGCATGGAGGCCGAGCAGCTGATGGAGCCGAGGACCGCTGGCCCCGAGGAGGAGTTCCTGGGCCTGATGCCCGACTACCTGGCGGGCATCACGCTGCGCTCGCTGGCAGTCATCTGCGCCGACCTGGACAGCAGGCGCGACACGGTGTTGCTCGAGGCCGAGCATGTGGCACCCAAGCGGCTTCCCATTGCGCTCACCGTGGCATCGGTCGACCGCATCGTAAGGTCGCGGGGCCTTGTCACCTTCTCGGAGCTGCTCGACGGGCAGAGGACACCCGAGGCAGTGGTGGCCACGTTTCTGGCGGTGCTCGAGCTGTACAAGCTGGGTGCCATCGAGGTGCGCCAATCGGAGCTGTTTGGCGAGATTGACATCGCGCGTGTGGAGGACGCCCCAGCCTACGAGCTGGACGGCGCCGCCATCACGAGCATCGAGGAGGGTACGTGATGCGAGAGCTTGACGCGATGGGGGCACATTCGCTGAAGGGCGCCCTCGAGGCATTGCTCCTGGTTTCCAGCGAGGCGGTGACGGCTGCCGACCTTGCGCGGGCGCTTGGCGTGGGTCCGCTTGAGGTGGCCACGGCGCTTGGCGAGCTAGCCACCGAATATGCCGACACCAACCGCGGCTTCCAGCTTCGCGAGGTGGCGGGGGGATGGCGCCTCTACACCCACCCTGCCTACCACGACGTGGTTGAGGGCTACGTGCTGTCATGGGACACCCGCCGGCTTTCCCAAGCCGCCCTCGAGACCCTGGCCGTCATTGCCTACCACCAGCCCGTGTCGCGCGAGGGCGTCAGGGCGGTGCGTGGCGTCAACTCCGACAGCGCCATCTCGTCGCTCAAGGAGAAGCGGCTCGTGCGCGAGGTTGGACACGTGGGCGACCGCAGCCGCACGATCCTATACGGTACCACGCAGGCCTTCCTCGAGAAGTTTGGCCTGCGAAGCCTAGACGAGCTGCCGCCGTTGGAGGACTTTGCCCCCGACGAGCAGTCCAGGCAGTTCATCCGCGAGCGCCTGTCGGGGCGGTCCGTGTCGCCCGTCCTGGAGGATGCCGCGGCCGACATCGACGAGGAGCAGGAGCTGCTGGGCGATGCCTCCGACCTCGAGCTCGCAGGCTACGGCACGGACGTCGCCGAGGCCGGCGGGCAGGAGCGGTGGGCCGACGACGGCGAGCCCAAGCAGGACTGGGTGGCGGCTGACCTTGCGGAAGACGACGATGACGCCCTCTGAGCCCAAAGCGCAGGAATTCGAGCGCATCGTTCCCATGCGCCTGCAGCGCTTCCTTGCGCGCGCAGGCGTTGCCAGCCGTCGAGGCTCCGAGAACCTCATGACTGCCGGTCGCGTGACCGTGAACGGCGTGGTGGTGAGCGAGCTGGGCAGCAAGGTTGACCCGCTGGTAGACGAGGTGGCGGTTGACGGCCAGGTGGTGCGCCTCTCGGACGGCCATACCTATCTCATGCTGTACAAGCCGCGCGGCTACCTCACCACGATGAGCGACGACCGGGGACGTGCCTGCGTGGCGTCGCTTGTGCCGCACGACCGCTACCCCGGGCTGTTTCCGGTGGGGCGCCTTGACGGCGACACGACGGGCCTGCTGCTGTTCACCACCAACGGTGACGCGGCCCAGCGCATGCTGCACCCGTCCCACCACGTGTGGAAGCACTACGTGGCGTTGGTGCGCGGCGTACCCACGGCTGAGCAGCTTGAGAGGCTGCGCAAGGGCGTGCGGCTGGATGACGGCATGTCGGAACCCTGCGAGGCGCGTCTGCTTTCCGCGGACGATGCCGCCAGCGTGGCGGTGGTGCCCGAAGGCATGCCCTATGGCCACGCGGTTGTGGGGCTGTCCATCCATGAGGGCCGGAAGCACCAGGTGAAGCGCATGCTGGCCGCCATCGGCCATGAGGTGGTGCGTCTGCATCGCGATGAGTTTGGCCCCTTGCGGCTCACGAGTGTGCAGCCCGGCTGCTGGCGCATGCTTACCGACGAGGAGCGCGCGGCCATCGAGGCGCTGTGAGGGCCGGGATGGGTTTCGTCTGTGCAACGGCCCAGGTGGGACGTTGCACGCTAAACTAGCAGGTAACGGAGTTATCGACAACTGAGGAGCGAAGAGCATGAAGGTAGCCATCGACGGGCCCGCAGGGTCCGGAAAGTCAACGGTAGCCCACGCCATCGCAAAGCGTTGCGGCATCACGCTGCTGGACACCGGTGCCATGTACCGGTCCGTAGCGCTCACCTGCCTTGAGCGCGGGATCGACCCGAATGACGCCACGGCCGCGGCCGAGGTGGCGCGCAGCATAACCATCGAATTCGGCCAAGGGGAGCAGGGCCAGACCGTGATCGTGGACGGCAGGGACGTCACGACGGCCATCCGTACGCCCGAGGTGGACGTCGCCGTGTCGCCCGTCTCCGCCGTGCCTGCCGTGCGCGAGGCCATGGTGGCGCAGCAGCGCGCCATCGGTGCCCAGGGCGACGTGGTGGCAGAGGGCCGTGACATCGGCACCGTGGTGTTTCCCGACGCCGAGGTAAAGGTGTACCTCACCGCCGACCCCGCCGCACGCGCGCTGCGCCGTGCCGTGCAGCGCGACGGCCGTGACGCGGCCACCGACGCCAACGCGACGGCAGATGCCGAGAGCGTGATGAGCATCCTCGAGGATCTGCTGCGTCGTGACGCCTACGACTCCAACCGCGAGGCGTCGCCCCTGCGCCCGGCCGAGGACGCGGTGCACATCGACTCGTCCGACAAGACCGTCGACGAGGTGGTGGACGCGATCATCGCGCTGATGGAACAGGCCTCCTAGCATGAAGGCCTTCGCGAAGAACTCGTACGAGGACTACTACGAGGCCCCGATGTCGGAGTTCCCCTGGACCTCCAAGCTCGTGTATGGACTGGTTGTGTGCATAGTTGGCGCGTTCACCAAGGTGGTGTGGCCCTGGAAGTTCGAGGACGGCGAGAAGCTCTGGGGCGACAAGCGAGGACGCGTGCTGATCATGAACCACGTCTCGCTGCTCGAGCCTGTGGTCACGCTGGTCACGCTGTGGGCCCACGGCATCCCCGTTCGGCCCATCTATAAGAGCGAGTGGAACAAGACCCCAGGCGCGGAGTGGCTGTTCTCGCGCGGCGGAGGCATCCCGGTGGAGCGCGGCACGGCCGACATCAAGTGCCTGCGTCGCGCCGAGCGGGCGCTCAAGCGTGGTGAGTGCGTGCTCATCTATCCTGAGGGCACCCGCATCAAGACCGAGGACCAGCCCGTCCAGATCCATGGCGGATTTGCCATCATGGCGCGCATGGGCAAGGCTCCCGTGCAGCCGATGGCCGTGGTGGGCGCCCGTGACATCTCAAATGGCACAACGCGCTTCAAGCGGATCTTCTGGCGCGTGTTCCTGAAGGTGGGGGATTGCATCTCCATGGATGACATGAGGGCCGAGACCAAGAAGGGCAAGGCCGAGGAGATGGAGCGCGTGGCCATGGAGCGTGTGTATGCCCTGCGCGACGAGCTGCGTGCCGAGCATCCGGGAAAGCACTAGCATGGTTGGGTGCGACGTCCGCATAGAGGTTGCCAGCGAGGCTGGCGCCTGCTTCGGCGTGGACCGGGCGCTCAAGCTGGCGTTGCGGGCAGCCGAGGAGGCAAGCGGACCGGTGCACACGCTGGGACCGCTCATCCACAACCCGTCGGTGGTGGCAGACCTCGACCGGCGGGGCGTGAGCGTGGTGGATGGCCCTCAGGTGGCGGCTGGCGACACGCTGCTGCTGCGCACGCATGGCGTGCCTCCGCAAGTAGAGGAGGCGGCGCACCAGGCGGGTGCCATCGTGGTCGACGCCACCTGTCCCTTCGTGAAGAAGTGCCATCGCGCAGCGGAGGAGCTGGCTGCCGAGGGCCGCCAGGTGCTGATCGTGGGCGAGGCAGGCCACCCCGAGGTGGAGGGAACGCTTGGCCACGTACCCGAGGCCGTGGTGGTGGGTGGAGCAGACGAGCTGGACGCCATCCAGCTTAAGAGGCGCGTGGGGCTGGTGGTTCAGACCACGCTTGCCCGCGACACGCTGCGCGCGGTGGTGACGTCCCTCGTGGGACGCGTTGAGGACCTGCGCGTGGTGGACACCATCTGCGAGGCCACGACCCGACGCCAGCAGGCTGCGGCCGAGCTTGCCGCCCGGGCCGACGTCATGGTGGTGGTCGGGGGACTCAACTCGGCCAACACGACCCACCTTGCCCAGATCTGCGGCACGTACTGCGATCGAACCTTCCACATCGAGGAGGCTTGCGACCTCAGGCGCGAATGGATCGAAGGCGCCTCGCTCATTGGCATCACCGCTGGCGCCTCGACCCCTCAGACAGAGATAGACATCGTGCGGGACGCCATCGGCGCGTTCGTGCGCGAGCGCTAGCAAACTGCCAACGCCAACGGCACATCCAGGCGGGAGGTGAGCGTGCATGCCGACGACGGGCCCCAAGGAGACGCGGCGCGCCGACTATGCGTCGACGCGCGACCAGGCAGACGGTGCCTGGATTGCCCACGTTGCCGACGGAAGCCCCGCCTGGGAGGCTGGCCTCGAGGAGGGAATGCGCGTCCTCTCCGTGAACGGGGTGGAGCTGCGTGACATCATCGACTGGCGCTGGGAGGCCGACGGAGAGCTTGCCGAGCTTGAGGTGTACGTCCCCCAGGAGGACGAGGTGTACGCCTGCGACCTCGAGCGCGAGGCGGGGCAGGACTGGGGCGTCGAGTTCACCGACGTGCTGTTCGATGGCATCCGCACCTGCGTGAATGCCTGCCAGTTCTGCTTCATGGCGATGCTGCCCGACGACGCCCGGGCATCGCTCTCGCTGCGCGACGACGACTACCGGCTCTCGTTCTTGCAGGGCAACTTCGTCACGCTCACCAACGTTACCGACGAGGACGTGCAGCGCATCATCGACTGCCGCCTCGAGCCTATGAATGTGTCGCTGCACGCCATATCGCCCGAGGTCAGGCGCTCGCTCATCGGTCGCAACGCCCAGAGGGGCATCGACGTGCTCGAGCGGCTGCTGTGCGCAGGCATCGAGGTGCATGGCCAGATCGTGCTGTGCGCGGGCATCAACGATGGTGACGAGCTGCGCCGCACGCTTGACTGGGTGGAGTCCTGGCCCACCTTCACGTCGCTGGCGCTTGTGCCCATGGGCTACACCAAGTACTCGCGTCGCTTCTCGTCGTCATTCTCCGAGGACCGCGAGGCAAGCCAGGCCGTGGTGCGCCTGCTTAGGCCCTATCAGGAGCGCGCACGCCGCGAGTTGGGCATCACGCGGTTCCAGCTTTCCGATGAGTTCTACCTCGACGCCAACCTTCCGGTGCCCGCTGCCGACACCTATGACGGCTATCCGCAGTTCTACGACGGCATCGGCATGCTGCGTAGCTTCCTTGACGACACGACGTCTATCTGCGCCGAGCGCAAGCACGACCTTTCCAAGGCTGCCCGATGGCTTGACGACCAGGGTCGGACGCTCCTCGTTGTGTGTGGCGAGGCGGCGCAGGGCGTGGTGGACGACCTGTGCGCCTCGTGGGCGTCGGCCCTTGGCCTTGCGAGGTCCTGCGCCGAGGCCTACCCCATACGCAACGACTACTACGGCGGCGACGTCAACGTGACTGGCCTCATCGTGAGCTGCGACCTGCTTGCGCAGCTTCCCAAGGACCTGCACCGGCATGTGGTGATGCTGCCCGAGGTCATGTTCAACTTCGACCACGTCACGCTTGACGGCGACACGCAGGAGCACATCGTGGAGGAGCTTGCCTCGCGAGGCGCCGAGGTGCTGGTGTGCGTGACCACCCCCGGGCCTCTGCTGGATGCGTTGCTTGAGGCCATGAGGTAAGCGTGCCGCAACGCGTGTCCCCGCGCTAGGAGATCCCGCCCTCCACATGGATTCGCAAGAGTCTGCCCACACGCCTCAGCACCGATGCACGCGAGCCCTCGCACGTCTCGATGACGGACTCGCGCACGGTGGCGTCGGCCACGAGCCGCCTGCCCAGAGTGAGGCAGAGGTCCTCCAAGACCTCGGCCGTGCCGGCGGTGCCATCGATGCGCGCCTCGCCGCTGGCCACGGGCACACGCTGCCACTGGAGCGTCTGGATGGCCTCCATCTCCTCGAGGGAGTCGACGCACAGCAGGAAGAGCTGCATCTCAAGGGGCTCGGCATGCCGTGCGATGGCGCGCTGCAGCTCGTGGAGGCCCGACGAGAGGTCGATGTCGAAGCGGGCAACCGGAAGCTCGGGCGGCATGCCGTCGGCGTTGCGCCACAGCGCGGCATGCATCGAGAACGCCTTGCGTATGTAGGCAAGGGCCACCTCGGGATGTATGCATTGGCCTATGACCTGCGCAAGCGTGGACGCAGACACCCCGGCTGCGCCCATGGCGCGCGCATCGAGGAAGGGTGCCCAGAATGCGAGGCACGCGTCGCCTACCTCGCAAGCTGCCAGGTGTTCGAGGACAAGCCGCTGGAAGCGACCGTAGAAGGGCCGGTGCGCCTCCTCGGCAAGCAGGATGAGCTCATGATGGTGCTCGACGGCGAAGGCGTCGGCAGCCCAGCGCCTCAGAACCTCGTCGCGTGGCTCGTCCCCCTTCTCGAAGAGGAGGCCTCCATAGCCAAGGGCGACGAGGGTCTCGAGGCTCTCGAATCCATGGGCGGCGCGGGCGAACGACTCCGCGTAGGCACGGCGATGACCTGGGTCCGGGTCCTCGAAGGCCTTGCGGAGCGTCTCCACGTCATAGTCGGTGAGGGGATCCGTCGCGGCCGAGATGCGCTCCACTGCCTGCGAGCGCTCGGAAGGCGTGCGAAGCACCCGGAGGCGCCATTCCCTAAAGAGCTCGGGCAGCTGGTCATAGCGCTCGAAACGGATGGGCGTGATGCCTCGTGCGCGCCATCGGGTGAACCAGGCCACGTCGGGCTCCAGCACGAAGACGCGGTCCTCAAGCTCGGTGGATATCGACCTCGCGAGGTACTGCAGCGGCATGTCGCGCAGGCTGTAGCCCACGAAGAGCACGGTGTAGCGGGCGAACATCTTCACCAGGAAGCGCGCCACCCAACCATCCGACACGTAGGCACTGCCAAAGTCGGAGTCCACGAGGATCATCTCGGAGGGCTGGCGGATGTCGCCATGCAGGTGCACGATGCCGTTGATGTCGTTTCCCAGCGGCAGGGCGGGGGAGGAGAAGGTGCGCAGGTACATGCCCAAATGGTTGGCGGCCTCCTCGAAGCGCAGATCGTAGTTGGTGGTGACGATGCGCGCAACCCCTCCCTCGAAGAGCCGAACGATGTTGGCGTGCAGCTCGGAGGCGCGTCCCGCTCCCATGATGTGGGCGCAGTCGCGCTTGAGCTGCGTCGGGTTGCCGATGCGGCCTAGGTACGACTCGTAGCGCTCGCCCTCAAACCGTGGCGTCACCTGGCCGTCGACGCTGGACGTCCGCGCTAGGCTGTCGATGAGCTGCGTGAAGTCGGGCAGGGGGTCGGGCGGCTGCATGGACACGCCGGCGCCGGCAAACACCACAAGGCGGTCCTCCTCGATGGCGGTGGTCAGCACGTCGGGTATGTCGATTCCGTTTATCTGCACTGCGACACCTCGTTTCAATCGCTTCCCATGCTACCGCATGCCTAAGCCCTCACTTGCTAAGACGTGGGCTTTCTGGCGGCGGGTCAAAGGCGGAAGGTTGGGTGGCGGCACCATGCTACAATTTATCAGTTACCTGTCTCAACTGGAGGAACATCATGCCCAAGCCCATCGTGGCAGTCGTCGGCCGCCCCAACGTCGGCAAGTCCACCCTCGTGAACCGCCTTGCCGTAAGCCGTGACGCCATCGTCCATGAGTCGCGCGGCGTCACGCGCGACCGCAGCTACCATACCACCGACTGGAACGGACGCGAGTTCGTGCTCATCGACACCGGCGGCATCGAGTCGGTCAAGTCCAAGGACGTCTTCGCGCCGCGCATCCGCGAGCAGGCCCTGGCCGCCTGTGACGAGGCTGACGTCATCATCTTCGTGGTGGACGGAACGGTTGGCGTGACCGACGAGGACGAGGAGGTTGCCCGCGTCATCCGCAAGACCGACAAGCCGTGCTTTTTGTGCGTCAACAAGATGGACGACCCTGCTTCGGATACTCCCATCTGGGACTTCTGGTCGCTAGGCGTGGGCGAGCCCCTGCCCATCTCGGCTGGCCACGGCCACGGCACGGGCGATCTGCTGGACGCTGTGGTGGCCGCGTTCCCCGAGGAGGTTGACGAGCCCGAGGACGAGGATGACGACGTGCTTGACGTGGCCATCATCGGTCGGCCCAACGTGGGCAAGTCGTCGCTGGCCAACCGCCTCGCGCGCAAGAACCGCTCCATCGTGAGCGACGTGGCGGGCACCACGCGCGACGCCATCGACACCATGATCGAGTGGAAGGGCCAGCGCTTCCGCCTGGTGGACACCGCCGGCATGCGCAAGAAGACGCAGGTGCACGAGGACGTGGAGTACTACAGCCTGGTGCGCGGCCTTGAGGCCATGGACCGCGCGGACGTATGCCTGCTGGTGGTTGACGCCTCGGTGGGCGTGACCGAGCAGGACCAGAAGCTGCTGGGCATGGCGGTGGACCGCGGCTGCGCCATCGTGCTTTTGCTTAACAAGTGGGACCTGATCACCACCGAGCAGCAGCGCACTGAGGTTGGCGAGTCGCTTGCCCAGCGAATGGTGTTCGCGCCGTGGGCGCCCTCCATCAACATCTCGGCGCTTACCGGACGCGCCATCGACAAGGTGCTGGAGGCCACGGTGCGCGCCGCGGCCAACCACGCGCAGCAGATTCCCACGCCCAAGCTCAACGCGCTGCTCACGCAGCTGCGAGAGTCGGGCCACACCGTCAGCGAGAAGGGGCGCCGCCTCAAGATCCAGTACGGCGCCCAGACGGGCTCGAAGCCGCCGGTGTTCACGTTCTGGTGCAACGCCCCCGACCTCGTTGACGACAACTTCGAGCGCTACCTGGAGAACCGCCTGCGTGAGGCCTTCGACCTCACCGGTACGCCCATCCGCATGAAGTTTCGTAGGAAGTCGGAGGATTAGCGATGGATGCCTTTCTCGTAATGCTTGCGCTGTGCATGGCTGCTTCGATCGCCATCTGTGGCATTCCCTTCGGGCTCATCGTCTCCCAGCGCATGGCTGGCGTCGACGTGCGCGAGGTGGGTTCGGGCAACATCGGCATGACCAACGTGGCACGCACGGTGGGTGGCTCGGCTGCTGCCATCACCTTCGCGCTGGACGTGGGAAAGGGCGTGCTGAGCATGGCACTTACCCGCCTGCTGCTTGGTCTGGTGTTGCCCTCCAACATGGCGCTTGACCACGCCTCCACCGGGTTTGCGGCCCTCACCGTCGTGTATGCCTGCTGTGTTGCGGGGCACGTGTTCAGCCCGTACCTGGGCTTCCATGGTGGCAAGGGCATCTCGGTGGGGTTTGGGGCGGCGCTGGCGCTCTGGTGGCCCATCGGGCTGTGCCTGCTCGTCGTGTTCATGGCCCTGGCCCTGCCCACGCGCTACGTCTCGGCCGGCTCCATAGCCGCCGCCGTGTCGCTGCCCATCCAGTGCCTGCTGCTGTGGCACGTCACCCCGTGGGCCACGGTTCCGCTTGCCGCCGTGGCCGCCGTGGTGGTGTGGGCGCACCGGTCCAATATCGTGAAGCTCATGCACGGACGGGAGAGCCGCTTCTCCGTGAAGGGTGCCGAGGGCCTGCGCGACCGCCTGAAGGAGAAGATGGCGGCCTCCCGTGCCGACGAGCACACCAAGGAGTAGCCTGCCCACCCTTGTCGCAACAACCGGGCGCACTTGTGGTTACGCATGCACAAGCCGCGCGACCTGGCCAAGTTGCGCTATCCTGTTTTGAGCGATGTGGCACGACAAACGAATAGGGAGAGATGCCCATGCCAGAGGACGTGAAGATAGCCCCGTCCATCTTAGCCGCCAACTTTCTGCAGCTTGGAGACGAGCTGGACAGCATAGCCAATGCGGACTACGTGCACTACGACGTCATGGATGGCCATTTCGTCCCGAACCTGTCGTTCGGGCTTGACATGCTGCGCCAGATAGCCGCAGCGGCCCCGATACCCGTTGATGCGCACCTCATGATCTCAAACCCGGACGACTACGCCGTGCGCTATGCGCAGGCTGGCGCCGACATGGTCACCTTCCATATCGAGGCTACGCCGCACGCTCACCGCGTGCTCTCGGGCATCAAGGACTGTGGTTCGCAGGCTGGTGTGGTGCTGTGCCCGTCCACGCCCATCTCGTCGCTTGACGCCATCATCGAGGACGTGGACATGGTCCTTCTGATGTCGGTCAACCCCGGCTACGGCGGCCAGAGCTTCATCGACGGCACCTACCGCAAGCTACGCCAGCTTGCTGACCTATGCGACGAACGTGGCGTGCAGCCGCTTATCGAGGTTGACGGCGGCGTCGCCGCCCACAACGTCGAGGAGGTGTGCGCCGCTGGCGCCAACGTGATCGTGGCCGGCAGCTCGGTGTTTGGCGCCCCCAACCATGGTGCTGCCGTCGAGCAGCTTCGCGAGCTGGGCCGTCGTGGCCTTGCCAGGAGGTCATGAGATGGCGCGCGACCGCGTGTACCTTGACCATGCAGCGTCCTCACCCATGAGCGAGGCGGCGCTCGAGGCCGAGCGCACCTACGAGGCGCAGCCATATGCCGGTGCCAACCCCAACTCGCTGCACACCATGGGCCGTCAGGCCGCGCGTGCCCTTGACGGGGCGCGTGCCACGTTGGCACGCTGCCTGGGCTGCGGATTTCGTCCGTCTGACGTGACCTTTACCTCGGGTGGCACCGAGAGCAACAACCTTGCCCTGTGGGGGCTTGCCGAGGGTGCGCGTGCACGCGACCGCAAGCGCGTGCGCGTCATCATGTCGTCCATCGAACACGACTCTGTGCTTGACGTGGCGCCCAGCCTGCGCAATCGCGGCTTCGAGGTGTCGTTTGCCCCCGTGGGCCGCGATGGGAGGGTCTCTCTGGACGCCCTGGGCAGCATGCTGGGCCCCGATGTGGCCCTCGTCTCGGTGATGGCGGCAAACAACGAGACGGGCATCGTGCAGCCCCTTGCCGACGTCGCCAAGATGGCACACGCAGCTGGTGCTCTCGTACATACCGACGCCGTCCAGGCCTTCGGTCGGATACGGCTTGAGATTGCAGACGTCGATGCCGTGAGCATCGCGGCGCACAAGATTGGTGGCCCCGTGGGCATAGGCGCCCTCGTCCTGCGCAGCCGCGTGCCGCTGCGGCCCCAGAGCTTTGGTGGGGGACAGGAGCAGGGCAGGCGTGCGGGCACACAGGACGTGCGTGGCGCACGTGCCTTTGCCGCGGCGGCCAAGGACTGCCTTGACCATCTTGACGAGCGCGCGACCCTCGTGTCGCATCGCGCGCAGGAGCTCTGCCAGACGCTGTGCGCAGAGGGCTCGGGCATTCGCGAGACGGTGGACGTCGCCTATGGGGTGGGGCGCCTGCCGGGGCTTGTGTCGCTGCTGGTAGACAACGTTGACTCCGAGACCCTCGTGCTAAGGCTTGACGAGGCGGGCTTCGAGGTATCGGCTGGCAGCGCGTGCTCAAGCGGCAGCCTTGACCCCAGCCACGTGCTCACCGCCATGGGCATACCGCGCACCGAGGCGTTCAACAGCCTGCGCGTGAGCTTCGACGAGCGCGTGGGAGACGACGACCTGGCGCGCTTCGCACAGGCGCTGCGCTCCATCGCACGATGATCACCACGACCAAACGATACGACTTCGAAGGAATCGAGGAGACATGACGGAATCGAGTTCGCTGCTGAGGCTGCAGGAGGTAGACCTCCAGCTCATGAGGCTGCGCAAGACCCTCTCGGCCATGCCGCAGCAGGAGAAGCTGCGCGCCATCACCCTCGCGAAGCGCAAACTTGCCGCGCAGCTCAAGCAGATCGTCGGCCAACGCAAGGACATCGAGACCGAGCTGGCCGACAATCAGGCCGACCACGCGAAGATTCTTGCCATCACTGCCGAGGTGCGTGAGCGCGTGTCCGAGCGCGTGCAGAGCTACCGGCAGATCCAGGACCTTGAGTCGCAGCTCACGTCGCTGGCCAAGCGGCAGGAGAAGCTCGAGTTCACGCAGACCGACATCCTGCAGCGACTGGGCCAGGCGCAGAAGGCCGAGGCCAACGCACGTGCGCTTGCCCAGAGGCTCCTTGACGAGGAGGCCGCCCAGACCGAGTCCTACGAGCACGACTCAGCCGACCTGCGCGCGCAGGTGCGCGTGCTCGAGCAGGAGCGTGAGGGTCTGGTTGCCCAGCTCTCGGGCGACACGCTTGACACCTATGACGCGGCCTGCAAGCGCTTTGGCGGGCTTGCGGTGGAGTCTCTGGCCAGCAACGTGCCCAGCACGTGCCGCGTCAAGCTGCAGCCGGCCATCTACCAGAGGCTGGTGCGTGGTCCCCAGATCACGGAGTGCCCGTATTGCCACCGTATGCTGGTGGTTGAGCAGCGCGACTTCGAGTAGGTCCTGAAGGAACGGAGGGCTTCCATGGGTAGCCAGGCAAAGACGCACGTGCTGCTGGTGGTGTCGGGCGGCATCGCGGCCTACAAGGCCTGCGAGGTGCTGCGCGGCCTGCAGAAGGCCGGCTGCGAGGTGCGCGTGGCGATGACGCAGGATGCCACGAGGTTCGTGGGTGAGGTCACCTTCGAGGCGCTCTCGGGGCACGCGGTGTATACAAGCATGTATGACAACGTGGGCGACCCGATCCCGCACATCTCCTCGTCCGAGTGGGCCGACGTGGCGCTTGTGTGCCCCGCCACGGCCAACATCATGGCCAAGATGGCGCATGGGGTGGCGGACGACCTCGCAAGCTCCACGCTGCTGGCGTGTGGCTGTCCTGTGCTGGTGGCACCGGCCATGAACGTTCGCATGTGGCAGAACCCGGCCACGCAGGCCAACCTGCGCGTGCTGCAGGACCGCGGGGTGGGCTTCGTCATGCCCACGGAGGGTCGTCTGGCCTGTGGCGACGTAGGCACAGGCAAGCTTGCCGACGTGGCGGACATCGTTTCGGCCACGCTTGCGGTGCTGGGCGAGGCGGCAACCCCTGAGCCGGCTTCGGTGTCGGGCAATCCGGAAGTCCAACCGACGGGCCAAGACGGCCTGCTCGAGCTCATCCGTGCTGCTGCCGCCTCCTCGGGAGGGGCCATCACCATCGAGGAGCCCGTCCGAGACCTCGTGGGATGGTCCTTCCTCATCACCGCGGGACCCACGCACGAGGCCATCGACCCCGTGAGGTTCATCGCCAACGCCTCGACCGGCAAGATGGGCTACACCATCGCCCGTCGTGCGGCAGAGCGCGGCGCGAAGGTGACCATCGTCTCGGGCCCAGTGTCCCTCGAGGCACCCGAAGGCGTCGAGGTGGTGCGCGTGACTTCGGCGGCGCAAATGTACGAAGCTGCCACCAGCCGATTCACGTCGTCGGTCGACTGCGCCATCTGCACGGCTGCCGTGGCCGACTACACGCCCGCGCACCCTGCGGACCACAAGCTCAAGAAGGGCATCGAGCGCATTGACGTCATCGAGCTCGTCGAGACGCGCGACATCCTTGCCGCGCTTGCCAGCATGAAGGACTCGGGCCAGGTAGTGGTTGGGTTTGCTGCCGAGACTAACGACCTCATTGCCTATGCGCAGGCCAAGCTTGCCAAGAAGGGCTGCGACCTCATCGTGGCAAACGACGTCTCGCGCGCTGACTCCACCTTCGGTGCCGACACAAGCCGCATCTCGCTGGTGTCGTCCGAAGGCGTCGACGAGCGCGAGACGATGCCGCTGCCGCAGGTTGCCGACGCCATCCTCGACCGCGTGTGCGAGATCATGGAGGGCCGCGCGTGACGCGCCTGTGTGTGGGCTGCCACCTCTCGACGGCGCAAGGCTATGCCGCGATGGGCCAGCAGGCGGTGGACCTTGACGCCACCACCTTCGCCTTCTTCACGCGAAACCCGCGCGGAGGCAACGCGAGGCCGCTTGATCCGGACGACGTGCGTGCACTGGGGGAGACCTTGGCCACACATGGGTTTGGCACGCTGGTGGCCCATGCGCCGTACACCATGAACCTCTGCTCGGCCAAGGAAGACACGGTGGCCTTCGCGCGCAGGACCATGGCCTCAGACCTCGAGCGCCTGGAGAGCCTGCCGGGGACCTACTACAACTTCCATCCGGGCAGCCACGTGGGCCAGGGGGCCGAGACGGGCATACGGCTGATCTGCGAGGGGCTGAACGAGGCGCTGGTGCCTGGCCAGTCCACCACGGTGCTGCTCGAGACCATGGCCGGCAAGGGAAGCGAGGTCGGGCGCACCTTCGAGGAGCTGGCCGCCATCATCGACGGCGTGCAGCACGACGAGCTGCTGGGCGTGTGCCTTGACACCTGTCACGTGTGGGACGGCGGATATGACGTCTCGGGCCGGCTGGACGAGGTGCTTGCCGAGTTTGACCGCGTCATCGGCCTTGGGCGCCTCAAGGCGCTGCACCTCAATGACTCGATGAACCCGCTGGGGTCGCACAAGGACCGCCATGCCCAGCTGGGGGAGGGCCATATCGGCCTTGATGCCTTCGCGGCGATCGTGCGTCATCCCCTTCTGCGCACCCTGCCCATGGTGTTGGAGACCCCGGGAGGCCTCGAGGGATACCGGCGCGAGATCGCGCTTCTGAGGGGGTTTGCCGGCGAGGCGACGGCACAGGACAAGGAAGGCGGGAGCCAATAGTGGGCATACTCATCGGATGCGAGCGGCTAAGCCACGAGTGGCCGGGCAAGCCGGTGCTCAAGGAGCAGTCGTTCGGGGTGAACGAGGGCGACCGCATAGGCGTGGTGGGCCGCAACGGCGACGGCAAGTCGTCGCTGCTGCGTATCCTCTCCGGCCAGCTTGAGGCAGACTCGGGCACGATCACCTATCGCGGCGGCATCGCCGTGGGCCTGCTGGCCCAGGACGACGCGTTTGCAGACGACGAGACCGTCGCGCATGCGGTGGTGGGCGACGTCCCTGAGTATGTGTGGGCGTCGGACGCTACCACAAGGGGCATAATCGCCCGTCTGGTGGGCGACGTGCCCTGGGACGCCTTGGTGGGTGAGCTCTCTGGCGGCCAGCGCCGTCGCTGCGATCTTGCGCGGGTGCTCATTGGCTCATGGGACGTGCTGCTGATGGACGAGCCCACCAACCACCTTGACCTCTCCACCATCACCTGGCTAGCTGCACACCTCAAGCAGCGCTTCGCCGCTGGCGAGGGGGCGCTCCTGCTGGTGACGCACGACCGCTGGTTCCTTGACGAGGTGTGCGAGGAGATGTGGGAGGTGCACGACGGCGTCATCGACCCCTTCGAAGGTGGCTACTCGGCATACATCCAGCAGCGCGTCGAGCGCGAGCGCCAGGCGGCTGTCATCGAGGAGCGCCGGCAGAACACCCTGCGCAAGGAGCTCAACTGGCTGGCGCATGGCGCACAGGCGCGCACCAGCAAGCCGCGCTTCCGCATAGAGGCAGCCCGCGCGCTCCTTGCCAACGATCCGCCGCTGCGCAACCCCATCGAGCTCAAGCGCATGGCGGTGAGCCGCCTGGGCAAGCAGGTCATCGAGATGAAGGACGTCTTTGTGCGCTACGGGAGCAACGAGGTCCTGCACGACATATCGTGGCTCATCGGGCCCGGCGACCGCTACGGCATCCTAGGCGAGAACGGCGTGGGCAAGTCCACGCTGCTGCAGGTAATGACCGGCAGGATGCAACCATCTTCGGGAAGCGTGAAGATAGGCAAGTCGGTCAAGTTCGGATTCATGTCACAGCAGCTGGACGCCCTGTCTGAGCGCGACGACTGGCGCGTCTCCGAGCTGCTGGGCACCTTCAAGCGACGCTACGTGGTGGACGGCAAGGAGCAGAGCCCCGAGCAGCTGCTCGAGCGCATGGGGTTCGAACGGCGCGACTTCCCGACCTTCGTGAAGTCGCTCTCGGGCGGGCAGCGACGTCGCCTGGCGCTCATGTGCGTGCTGATGAGCGAGCCAAACGTGCTGGTGCTTGACGAGCCCGGCAACGACCTTGACACCGACATGCTTGCCGTGATGGAGGACCTGCTGGACACCTGGCCGGGAACCCTGCTGCTGGTAAGCCATGACCGCTACCTGATGGAGCGCGTCACCGACGACCAGTTTGCGCTGATCGGCGGGCAGCTGCGGCACGTACCTGGAGGGGTGGACGAGTATCTGCGGCTTCTCGCGGCCTCGAATGCCGAGGCGGCGCCACCTGCTCAGGCACCGGCTGCCGAGCCCGCGATGCAGCCAGCAAGCGGCCTGAGCAACGCCGAGCGACGTGATGCCAAGCGCCGCTTCGATGCCGTGGGACGCAGGCTGGACAAGCTCTCGGACGAGCCAGACCGCCTGCGCGCCGAGCTTGCCGCAACCGACGCCACCGACTACCGGGCACTGCTTGACAAGCAGGCCGAGATCGATGCCATGCTGGACGAGATTGCCGCCCTCGAGGAGGAGTGGCTCGAGCTTTCCGAGCACCTGGGCGAGTGACCCTCCCGACCGACGCTAGCGCGGGATGTGCACGGTGAAGCGCGTGCCCACGCCTTCGCGCGACAGCACCTCGATGGAGCCGCCATGGGCGTCCACGATCCACTTGGCGATGGACAGGCCCAGGCCCGAGCCGCTCGTGCCTTCGGAGCGTGCCCCGTCGGCACGATAGAAGCGCTCGAAGACGTGCGCCGCGTCGGCCTCCGACATACCGATGCCCTCGTCCTGCACCGTGCACAGCACCTCGCCATCGCCCTCGGCCACGCCGAGCGTGATGGTTGTGCCATCGGATGAGTACTTCTCGGCGTTCTGCACGATGATGCGCACCACCTGCTTGAGCATCGCAAGGTCGCCGGTCACCACGTAGCGCTCGTCCACCACCTGCTCGTCGTCGATGGAGCAGGCGTAGAGGTGGCCCTCGTCGATCATGACCGACTCGTCATACACGTCGCGCACCACATCGGCAAGGTTGACGGGCTGGTGCTGCAGGGTGTTTCGGCCCGAGTCTCCCCGCGCCAGGAACAACAGCTGCTCCACGAGCTCCTGCATGTGCTCGGACTCAGCCTTCAGCGCCTCGATCGACTCGTGCAGCACCTCCTGGTCGGTGGCGCCCCACCGGTCAAGCATGTTCACGTATCCCTGGATCACCGCGATGGGGGTGCGCAGCTCATGGCTCGCGTCAGACACGAAGCGCATCTGCTGCAGCTTCGCCTCCTGCATCTGGCGCAGAAGCCCGTTGAGCGCCACCTCGATGGAGCGCAGGTCCTGGTCGCCGGTGGAGACCGTAGGGGAGTCCACCGACGCCCGCGCAATGGCCTGCTCGAGCGTCGCCATCTTGGAGGTGCCTCCCTGCGCCGCCATAGGGTCGCTCACGCCTGCCTGGCCGATGCTGTCTGCCATCACGGCAAGGTCGTTGAGGGGCTGCAGCTTGCGGCGCACGCGGCGCGTGTCCGAGAAGAAGTCGAAGAGGTCAAGGAACTGGCAGAAGAGCGCAAACAGGAGGTAGGGGAATAGCGTCTGGAGATAGCCAAGCACGGGAAAGCGGTAGGTCACGCCGTCTCCACCGTAGATGAGGTACGCCCACGTCGTTGTGTTGGCTCCCTCGCCCACGAAGGCCCAGCTGCCTGGCGTGAGCACGCGGAACCAGCCGGTACCCGCCTCGATGCCGTCGAGGGCGGCTACGGGCAGCGTGCTTGCGCAGTGCCACGTGAAGAGAGCCGCCAGAACCACGAGGGCAAAGAGGTCCGCACACAGCACCCCAAGCACCTTGCGCCACCAGAAGCCCCAGCTGATGGAGCGCGCAATCGAGGCCGTGGGACGCAGCCTGCGGTCCCTGGCTGTGTCGCTATCCCTCACGTATGACATAGCCCACTCCCCGTACCGTGGTGATCAGCTTGATGCCAAAGCGGTCGTCGATCTTCGAGCGCAGATGGCGGATGTATACGTCGATGATGTTGGTCTCGCCCACGAAGTCGTAGCCAAGGGCAAGGCTTGCCAGCCGGTCGCGCGTCATCACGATGTTGAGGTTCTCCATGAGGGCGTGCAGCACCTCGAACTCGCGGTTGGTCAGCTCAACGGGCTCGCCCGACACCGTCACCTCGTAGCGGTCGACGTCAAGGGCCACGTCGCCCGCGCGCAGCACGCGCGTGCTAGGCGCAGGTGCAGGCTCGGTCGCAGCCTGCGCCGTGGGCTCGGCAGCCATCGACTCGCGACGCTTGAGGGCCACGCGGATGCGCGCCAGCAGCTCCTCGATGGCGAAGGGCTTGGTCACGTAGTCATCCGCGCCGGCGTCGAGGCCGGCCACCTTGTCCATCACGGCGTCGCGCGCGGTAAGGAGAATCACCGGCACGTCCTTCTCGCGACGGATACGGCGCAGCACCTCCATGCCGTTGAGCTGTGGAAGCAGCACGTCAAGCAGCACGAGGTCGTAGTCCTGCGACAGGGCGGCATCCACGGCGTCACGGCCGTTGTCCACCTTGTCCACCTCGTAGCCCTCATGCGTGAGCTCAAGCTCCACGAAGCGGGCGATCTTCGCCTCGTCCTCGACAACCAAGATCTTGGTCATGACACCCTCCAAGGCACGGCCGGCATGCTTTCATCAGCGATTGTAGCAACAGGAAGGCGGGGCGGCGCGTCGTGCGCACGCCCCGCCAAATAGCTGCCGGCCAAACGGCTAGTCTTCGTCGCGGAAGTCGTCGCGGATGCTGGTGGCGACGTCGGCGGCCTTGTCCATCGCGTCGTTCACGTCAATCGTGAACGCGCTGGCGCCCTCGATGCGATAGCGGAACCCAAAGAACAGGCCGATGATGAGCAGCCAGAGGGTGGCACCCCAGGCCAGAAGGCCGATCACAAGGAACAGCACGGGGATGGAGATCGAGCGCTGGCCGTGGCGCTCGGCCACGAAGGTCATGTCGATGCCTGCCCGAAGCACGTGCTTTACCTGCTCGCAGAAGCGGCCCCACCACTCGCCGAACCTGGTCTTGCGCGTCTGCTCGGCGTACTCGCTCTGTGCCTGCTCCATCTCGGGCGAGACGCGCGTGGGCTGCTCGGACGACGTGGTGAAGGTGGTGGTCTGCGTGCGGGCCTTGCCCTCGCGCTCGAGGCGCACGATGGCGTCCAGCACGTCGTAGCCGCATGCCTCAAGGGCGTCACGCGCCTCCTCGTAGCTCACGCCGCACTTCTCACGAACCAGCTCGACCTTCTCAAGCTTTTCCATGGCCGCATCCTTTCGCTAGCGTGCTTGTACAAGATGCATGATGGCGTCCCAAGATTAATGCATCGGGTAGCAAAGATGAATTCCGGATGAGTTTGCCATGCGCGATGGTGGTTTTGCCAAGAGCGCATCCGCCGCTTCGGGGCTAGGCATATCACTCATAATGCGTCATCATGTACGGCGTTTGGTGACGATGTATTTGGGAGCAGCCATGCCATTTCTCCTGCCTACGTACCGAGAGCCCGACTTCTCGTCCGAACTTTTGCGCAGTGCCCCCGACGCGACGTTTGTCGCGGTCGATGTGGCTGGCGTGGCTCCCTGCGGATTCCACAGCACCTCGATGCACCCCGAGTACTTCAAGGTGGGTGGCCGCTGGGTGCTGGCGCGCCACATGATGATGGACGACGTGGTGCGGCTCTGCGCCGATGGCCAGGTGGAGGTGCTGCCCGCGCGCGACCTGTGCGAGGGCGACCTCGTGGCCGTTGGGCGCGCCGAGGATGGCTCGGAGGGCATCTTGGTATGGTCTGAAGGATTTGTTCCCGCAGGCCAGGACCGCCCGCAGGACCAGTTTGCCTTCCGGCAGGGGAGGAGTCGGGAGACGTCGTACGCCCGCGACTACGACCAGCTGGTCGAGCTGCTGCGGCACGAGCGCGACCACGGCTTCGTGCTGTGGGTTGCCGGCCCCGCCTTCACCTTCGACGCTGCTGCGCGAAGCGCCATGTCAGCCATCATCGACGCGGGCTATGCTGATGGCCTCATGGGGGGCAACGCGCTGGCCACGCACGACCTCGAGGGTGCCCTGCTTCACACGGCCCTGGGGCAGGACATCTACACGCAGGAGTCGCAGCCAGGCGGCCACTACAACCACATGGACGTCATCAACGAGGTGCGGCGCTCGGGGTCCATCGCGCAGTTCATCGCCGACCACGAACTTGACGACGGCATCATGTGCGCCCTGGAGCGTCGAGGCGTGCCTTACGTGCTGGCAGGCTCGATCCGCGACGACGGGCCGCTTCCCGAGGTCATAGGCAACGCCTACGACGCGCAGGATGCCATGTGCGGGCTCATCTCCCAGGCCACCACCATCATCTGCATGGCCACCATGCTGCACTCCATTGCCACCGGCAACATGGCGCCGTCCTACCACGTGCAGGATGACGGAACGGTGCGGCCGGTCATGTTCTATGCGGTGGATGCCACCGAGTTTGCCGTAAACAAGCTGCGCGACCGCGGTTCGCTCTCGGCCACCACCATCGTGTCGAACGCCCATGACTTCATCACGCGCCTGGCGCACGGCCTCGGCCTTGCTTGATAGCTAACGCGTCTAGGGACGTGGCCGCAATGTCGGCTCACCGACCCACGCCAGTGCGCTAGACTTGGGCCATCAGTCATCCTGAGGTTGGGAGGGCACATGAGGCTGCAGCTTGCCATGGACGTTTCCGAGCTTTCCACCGTATATGAGGTTGCGGACCTCGTGCATGGGGTCGTTGACATCTTCGAGGTGGGCACCCCCGTCATCATGAAGTATGGCAATGCCCCGGTGCGCACCCTCAAGGAGCGCTATCCCGACTGGACGATTCTTGCCGACTCGAAGATCATGGACGGCGGCTCGGTGGAGTGCCTCGACCTCGTGCGCGCGGGTGCCGACATCGTCACGGTGATGGCTGTCTCGGACAACGCCACCATCAGCGAGGTCATCGAGGTGGCCCATGCCTATGGCCGCGAGGTGATGGCCGACCTCATGTGCGTTGACGACATCGCCGCCCGCTCACGCGAGCTGGTGGAGCTGGGAGTGGACTACGTGGCGGTGCATACGGCCTTCGACGTGCAGAAGTTTGGCCGCACGCCCCTGAAGGACCTGCAGGAGCTGGTACGGGCCATCGAGCCTGCAAAGGCGGCGGTGGCAGGTGGCGTGAAGCAGGCAACCATCGCTGACTACGTGGCCGAGGGACCGGGCATCGTGATTGCCGGGGCTGCGCTGTACGGCGCGTCTGACGTGGAGCAGGCGGCCATCGACATGAAGGCGGCCCTGCGGTAGTCATCGATGCGCGCGGGGCCATGCGTGCCCCTCGCGGCATATCCTCAAGACGCTCGTTACGGCTTTGTGTATACGAACAATGAATTGCTAGCTCATCCGCTCCGTTTTGGTGGGCTAGGATGATGAACATGCACGGAATCGTTCATAAACTCGAAACAATAGGCCGCATCGGGGAGATGCGGCATACGCATCGAGAGGAGCGATTCATGAAGGTCATGGCCATTTGCGCAGGTCGCAAGAACGGCAACGGCGAGATCCTTGCCAAGGAGGCCCTGCTTGGCGCACAGGAGATGGGCGCCGAGGTCGAGATGATCAACCTGTTTGACTACAACATCCTGCCCTGCACCGGCTGCGAGAGCTGCACCATGCAGATGGGCGAGGTGGCCATGGACCCCACCAAGCAGTACCGTGGCTGCGTGCTCAAGAACAAGGACGACGTGGACGCCCTCGTCGCCGAGCTGCACACCTGCAACGGCATCATCTTCTCCGTGCCTACCTACGACCTTACGCCCAGCTCGCTGTACACCCGCTTTGCGCAGCGCTTCCTGGCCTACGAGCTCTCGTTCCTGCTCGAGATCGGCGTCGTCAAGGAGAACCCCAACACCGTTGCCGGCCTCATCGCCGTGGGCGGCTCCATGCACGACTGGCAGTCGCTGGCGCTCGAGAGCCTGCAGGCCACCATGTTCACCATGTCGCTCACCGTGGTTGACCGCTTCATGAGCCAGCGCGTCGGCCGTCCCGGCAACGTGCTGCTGCACCAGGAGCAGCTTGACCGTGCCCACCAGATGGGCGTCAACATCGCCAAGGCCATCCAGACCCCCGTCGAGGAGCGCACCTGGATGGGCGACCCCAACGACGGCGTGTGCCCCAACTGCCACTCCAGCCTGGTGTACCCCGGCGATGCCCACTGGGACGGCATCGAGTTCCCGTACGAGTGCGCCGTGTGCGGCTGCGGCGGCGAGCTGGGCACCAACCCCGAGACCGGCCGTCCGATGCTCGTGATTGACCCCGAGAACGGCCATGTGCGCGACCGCTGCATCGACAAGGCGCGCGCCGAGCACCTCAACGAGATCATCCAGACCCGCATCGGCTTCTTCCAGCAGCAGGACGTGGTGCAGCCGCTGGCCAAGAAGTACCGCGAGATCAAGTTCCCCACCTTCACCATTGAGCGCTAACGCATAGACGCGCCGCGGCGTAGGCGGCCCGGGCAACGAGGACGGCATGTCCAACTCGTTGCCCGGGCCGCTTCTTTCTTAGTGGCAGTGTCGTCTCATGAGGCCGGGTGTCAGCCCTCCGAGAGGGCGTCCCTCGAGATGTTCAGGCGAGGCTGGAAGAGGCCCAGGTATATGAGCGCCCTGAAGCTTACCTGCAGCAGGAATACGTCCTCGCCGTTGGTGAGGTCAAGCCCCAGCACCTCGCGGATGCGGCCCATGCGGTACAGCATCGTGTTCTTGTGCAGGTTGAGGAGCTTTGCCGACCTCGCAGTCGAGCCAGAGGTCTGCAGGTAGCAGAAGAGGGTCTCCATCAGCTCGCCTCCGTGTGCCTCGTCATAGTCCATAAGGGAAAGCAGGGAGGGATGGCACAGGTTGATCAGGCCCATTCGGCGCCCCGTGAGGTCGAGCATCTGCATATAGGCGTAGTTGCGATAGAAGAAGGGCTGGCTGTCCGCCAGGGAGCGCGACGTCATGCTGCCGTAGCGAATGGCAGCGCGCGCCTGGTCGTACGCCACGCGCGTCTCGATGATGGAGCGAAACGCGTTGGAGATTCCAACCGACAGGTTATTGAGGATGGCTACCTCGCTGATCTTGCGCACCGAGCGCTCTGAAAGGCCCTCGTCCTCGTCACGCGAGATGAGCGCGACGAGCTGTTGGTGATAGCGGGTGTACAGCGAGTGGTGCAGCACGGGGCGCAGCTGCCCTGCAACATGCTCGGCCTGCGCCTGCGAGAGCCCTTCGCCCGGAGTATGGAAGCACACCACATAGAGCAGCGGCTTCGGGTGGAAGTTCAGGGCCTTCAGCCTCCTGCGCGTGACGGCAGCGCTTGGCGAACGGTCACCCAGCAGGTTCTCTAGAAAGTACGACCCCCTCTCACCACTGGTGGGGCCCCAGATCTCAGACTTCTGGAGCTCCTGCCCCACGAAGTTGGCCAAGTGCACAAAGGCTTCGCCGTCCAAGGTACGGAAGGCGTGACGATACTCCACCATCATCACATGCGCCACGCACACGCCATGCAGCATCACGGCAAGGGTCATGGTGTTGAGGTCAAGTATCTTGTTGTGCTGCACCAAGGGACCCTTGCTCTTGGCGATCTCGGAGTCGATGCGGCTGTCGCGGATGTAGGAGACCGCCTCCTCGAGTATCGTCTCGGTGGTCATCTCCTGGCGCATCACGCGCCCGAACGTCGAGTCCTCCTCAAGGTTGCCAAGGCGGTAGGCAATGTAGTGGTAGGTGGTATCAATCACCACGATGGGGTTGTCCAGGACATCGGCAGCCTCATCGATGAGGTACTGCAGCCCCTGGTTGGAGAAGTGTGCCGATAGCAGGCGCTGCACGATGTTCGTGAGCTCCTGGTCCTCGAGGAAGGCCGACTGAATGGCGTTGTAGCACGCAAAGAGGTTGGCTCCGGGGGCTAGCCACACGAGGTTGACGTTGGGATGCGAGGATAGCTTGTCCGGCGCTGGACCGCCATCCACGACGATGCAGTTGAAGAGCCTGGCGTCGCACACGTGCAGGGGCAAAAGCTCGCTGTCACAGAAGTACAGCACGTCCTCTCGAAGCTGGTTGTCGTCACCAGTCGTGAGAAACGACACGTTATGCACCTCGCAGTGTGGGTCTGCAAGCGACACGCTGCTTATGTCGGCATCCGGTATTCGATTCAGCAGACCATCGAACCTCATGCTTACTCCCGTTTCTCTGTCAACTCTTGATGTTGTGTGAACACACAAGAGGATACGACTTTCTGACACAAAACGTTAGGTGGCAAACCGTCGTTTTGCATGTGGCAAATAGAGAAGATGACCATACGGCACGTTCTGTCCTTTGACGAAAGGAGCAGCAAGCATGAAGGTAGGCAAGTACGCACGCAGCGTGTCCATCGTGGGCGTCGGCTGCACCCCGTTCACCAACTTCGAGGACCATCCCGAGACCAAGGGCATGTCCGAGGGCGAGGCCTTTGGCTACGCGGCCCTCGAGGCCATCGCTGACGCAGGACTCGAGCCTCGCGACATCCAGTATTTCTACCATGGCTCCGCCAACCCGTTCATGATTGGCGACTCGCTTACCCCCAACATGCAGGTGGCCGATTGGTTTGGCGTCCGTGGCATCGGCTCGGTGCATCACTCCGAGGCCTGCTGCACCGGCTACGTCGCCATGCAGGAGGCGGCCATGGCCATCGCCTCCGGCGAGTTTGACATCGTGCTCTCTGGCGCCGTCGACCTCGCGGCAAGCCTGCCCGTCGTCAACGCCCCTGGCTGCTTCCGTCGCGACTTCCCGCTCGAGGAGATGCTGCCCTCCATTCCCATGGTGTACGACCGTGCCTATGGCCGTCCCCTGGACTCCGCCTTCGGCATCTCGTTCGATAACTGGATCAACGAGTACCGCTGGACCTACGGCCTGTCCGACACCGACATCGACAATGCCCTGAACGGCGTCGCCAAGAGCCTGCGCCGCGCCTCCGTGCTCAACCCGCTGGGCTTCTACGACGTGGACTTCGACCAGGTTGCCGCTGCCCAAGGCCTCGAGAACGCCGACGCGTTCCTCACCTCCATGTTCAACCCCAAGGTCACCCAGTACCTGCGCGTCACGGGCTTCGAGACCAAGTGCGACGGCGCTGCCGCCATCGTCATGATGCCCACCGAGATGGCGGTGGCCCGTGGCCTCGACCACAAGGTCATCGACCTTCTGGGCACCGGCTCCGCTGCCTACGAGGGCGCCACGCTCGCCAACGAGAAGACCGGCACCATCCGCGGCACCGAGCAGGTCTACGAGCTCACCGGCGTCAAGCCCGACGAGATTGACCTCCTCTTCATCAACGACTTCTTCATGGCGGGCGACATCTGCGTGCCCGAGGAGGTTGGCTACGTGCCCCGCGGCGAGGCCTGGAAGTACGCCATCGACGGCCGCTTCGCCTTCGACGGCGACAAGCCCATCAACACCCACGGCGGCCGCTGCAACTTCGGCCATGCCCACGGTGCCTCCGGCATCGCCGACATCGTCGAGGCCGTCAAGCAGATGCGTGGCGAGGCTGGTGCAACCCAGATGAAGAAGCTCCCGCGCACCACGCTGTTCCGTGGCTTCGGCGGCGGGCAGAACATCCGCGTCCAGATCATCCGCACCCACGAGTAAGCGCGCCAGCGCAGAACAGGAGTAAGCCATGCCTCTTCTCAAGGATATGGAGCCCATCGTCAAGCGCTTCTATGACGGCGTTGCCGAGGGCAAGTACTGGGGCCGTCGGTGCAAGGAGTGCGGAGCCATCGAGTTCCCGCCGCACCTGGGCTGCAACACCTGCGGCTATCACGAGACCGAGTGGGTGGAGCTGTCTGGTCACGGCACCCTGAAGAGTTTCGTCGTGCCCGGCATCCAGAACGACAAGCCCTACCTCAAGGCAATTGGTGCCTACGGCTATGGCGCCGTGCAGCTTGACGAGGGCCCCATCTACACCTTCGTCGTCTTCGGCGGCAAGAAGAAGGTCGTCAAAGGCCTGCAGCAGCGCCTGGCCGACGGCGAGGTCATTGGCGTGCACGCCAAGCCCATCGCCCGTGAGGTGCCCATCAAGCCCGGTTCGGACGAGATGGTTCCCTGGAGCGAGCTTTGCTTCGAGCTCGACGAGGTAACTGCGTAGCAATCAGTCGAGGTGCGCACGAGACGCCCTCATCAAGGAAAGGAAACAACCATGGACCAGGAACTCTTTGAGCAGCTTGCCGGCTTCGCCCGCACCGCCTACGGCTTCGAGGGCGAGATTACCCCTGACACCACCTTTGACGAGCTGGGCAAGGGCTCGATGAAGATGATCGCCCTTACCTCCACCATCGAGAATGAGCTTGACGCCGAGGTCACGATTCACGAAGTCATGACCATGAAGACCTTCGGCGAGCTTGTCGAGCGTGTCGCTGAGGAGATCGAGGAGTAGGGGAGAGACCCCCTCACGCTCACATGTTATTGGAAGGGCGCCACGTCTTGGGAGAGGACGTGGCGCCTTCTGTTTGAGTGACCATATATGCGAGGGGCGATCCTGCCTGGTTGCGGGACCGCCCCTCCTGATATAGCTCTATGCCTTTGTCTTCGCTACTGCAGCTCGTCAAGCTCCTGCTCCATGATGACGCCCTTCCGTGCGGCGCGCACCTGCATGAGTCCAGCCTCAAACTCCTCGGCAGTGAACTCATATCCAAGCTCCGCTGCATGGCGTGCGTAATAGGCGCTCTCAGGCTCGTCGTCCTCGGCTGGGCCAAGGTCACCGACCCTCGCGATGAGGGTCTCGTCGGTCTCGAGGTCGTTGATGAACCTACGTGCATCTCGTGTGGACATGGCTACCCCCGTCTCTCGTGGTGTCTATCGGTCTGTGCCCTATTTGCCCTGCTTGGCAAGCCAGCGGCGGTGCGAGACGTTGCGCGTTGCCGTCATGGAGCGAGGCTCGTCGGGAAACACGATGGGGTTGGGCGTGCCGTTGCGCCACAGCTCAAGCACGTCCTCTGCCTCCTCGATCACGCCTTCGATGTCAATCTGCCCATAGAGGCGCATGGGGAGGATGAACACCGGGATGCGCAGCTTGCCCTGCTTCGCGGCACTCTTTGCGGGAAACTCGAGGTGCGGGCAGCACAGCGCCACGTCAACCTCGTCCTGGCGTTGCTCGACATGGCCGGAGTTGAAGGCTGCGCTCTCGCCCCAAAGCGCGGAGAACGGAATGAACTCCAGGAATACCTCGTCCTGAAGGCCCTTCTCCTCAAGCTGGCGGTTGAGGTGTGCCGCCATGGTGCTCGACGAGAAGCCGCCGCCACAGCAGATTGCGATTCGAAGCATTGGTGCCCCCCTGTCAGTGTTCGTTACAGGAATACCTCCTGTCAAAGATTCTGCCATATCGTTCATCTGTGCCATCAATCAGCAATCGTGCAGAGCGGTAGACGGGCTGATATGCCGGCGGCACGATCCAGCACAACCAAGGCACCTTTAGAAGTAGCTCACCCTGATGTGCTTGCCCATCTTCTCAAGGCAGGCGGCAAGCTCCTTCACGATGTTCATCTTGATATTGAAGCTGATGGGCAGGTCAGGGTTCTGGTGGGCCGGGTTCATCGCACGTCCCACGAAGAAGTTGATATCGGTTGCCTCCTCAAAGAGCAGCTGGCAGATGCGCGAGGCTCCGTCGTGGCCGTAGTTCCACTGCTCGTAGCTCTCGTTGTCCTCCAGGTAGTTCTGCGCGTACTCCAGCACCTTGCTCATGGTGACGACGCCCTCGGTCACGAGGTCGACGCCCTCAAGCTCGCTCATGGGCGGCACGCCTGCCACCATGACCTGGCTAGACATGGGCCTGAGCGGCTTGCGCAGGTACTTCGCTGCGATGGTGGCCGTGGTGCCGCCGCAGATGATGTGCTTGCCCTCCTTCGAGAAGAAGAGGCTCATCATCCTATCGTTGTCATCGCGGTCTGCCGGCGGCCCGAAGAGGAGGTTCATGGGCACGCGCTGACGCACCTTGACCACACAGGCGGTGACGTCGTCCAACGGATGGTGCGCATACAGCTTGTCGCACTCGTCGACCAGCATGGTGCAGAGCACCTTGGCGGTGTAGCCCACTAGCGACATGTCCGCCATGAACTGACCGATGTCCTCGCGCTTCCAGTCGTTGTTGTACGTGTTGTCGGCGCTCGCATGCGGGCATCCGTCGCTCATCGCCACGAAGACGTCGCCCTCCTGCAGGCGTATCGTCGAGCGATAGATGGTCTTGCCCTCTATGTGCAGCTCCGTCATCGGGTAGTCGGTCATGTCACCGTCTCGAATCAGGATGACCTCGGGATTGTCATACTGGATAAGCTCGGCGGTATGGTTGCGCACCAGGTTGATGATGGTGAAGGTGGAGTACGCCACGCCGTGGACCGAGTGTAGCGGGAGCGTGGCGGCTATGGTTGACACGCACTCCTCTATTGACATGCCCTCGGCCATCATGGTTGAGATGATCTTCGAAGTCAGCGTCGAGAGGATGGACGCCTGCACGCCACTGCCCAGGCCATCGGCAAGGACGACCACGGTGGAGCCGTCCTCGGTGTTCACCACGTCGACGTGGTCGCCGCACAGTTCCTCGCCTGCATGGTTGATGCTCCGGTAGCCGATGTCAACGCTCAGGTCATTCATCGCCAATCGACTCCTTCAGCCTGGTAAGGGCAATCTTGGTCTCGGCCGTGGTCTCGCCCAGAAGCGAGGCGATCTCCTGCACGATGCGCATCTGCTTTGCCACCACGTTGTCGGCAACCTCGACGGTCTTGGCCTTGAGCTCCTCGCGGCGTTGGTGCTCTTCCTCCTCGGCAGTCACGTCGTGCATGATGCAGATGATCATGCGCCCGTCCTCGGCAGGCACGATGGTCTCCTCAACATAGCGCTGGTACTCTGCAAGGAAGGCCCTTTGGTTGTAGACGCCACGTCTGGTGCGCTTCACCTCCATGAAGGCGCGGGGGTCAAGGATGCGCACGACCTGGTCTCCCAGCACGTCGGACGCAAACCGTATGTTGAGCAGGCGCATCGCTGCATCGTTGAGCTGCTGGACCTCAAGCGCATCGTTCACCACGACGATGGCGTTGGGGCTGTTGTTGACGATGGCGTCAGAAAAGCTCTCCGCCTTCTCCTTGAGGAACGGCAGGCACATGGAGATGTCGGCCTTGCCCTGGTAGATGGCTACGGCCTTCTCGCGGCACGTGTCGTAGCCGCACGAGCCGCAATTGAGCTCGTCAGAGGGTTTGAACTTGCCCATCTTCCGGAGGATCTCGATGACGTCGTACTCGGACGGCACGCGCTCTTGGTGGTCAAGCGCCGTGAAGAGGTGCTTCATCTGGGTGACGTCGGGCTGCTCCACCGGGAAGTCCCTCGTTCCGGCATAGGTCGCCACCGCGAGGTAGTCCTTCACCGGGCTGCGGCGGTGCTTCTCCATGACTGGGCCGGCCACGCAGCTTCCCTCGCAGGCGGACATCTCGATGAAGCATCGGTGTATCTTTCCTTGCGCGATCTCCTCAAGGGCTGCGACGCAGTTCTCGACGCCGTCGAGTGCCATGTAGCTGAAGTCCAGCCGTTCGCACTCCATGGTCTTCAGGATGCCGCCCGTGGTGGGAAAGAAGCGCGCCAGGCTCTCGTCGTTCAGCATGAGCTCCTTCTTGGGCTCGATGCCCTCGCTCTCGAGCCACCGCGTGAGCTCCTCGAAGGTGAGCACGGCGTCCACATCGTCTTGGTACTGCGCGCCTTCGTCCTTCTTTGCCACGCACGGCCCCACGAATACGGTCCTGGCACCAGGTATGCGGCGCTTGATGTCTCGGCAGTGGGCAACCATGGGCGAGACCACGTCGGCGAGGTAGGGGAGCTGCTCGGGGAAGTACTTACGAATCAGCAGGTTGATGGAGTGGCAGCATGAGGAGATGATGATGTCCTTGCCCTCCTCCTCCAGCATGCGGTCGTACTCGCGCTTGACCATCGTCGCGCCGATGGCCGTTTCCTCCACGTCGGCAAAGCCAAGCCTCCTTACCGCCTCGCGCATGGCCTCGATGCCTACGCCCTCGTAGTTGGCAATGAACGATGGCGCGAGGCTCATCACCACCGGAGCCCCGCTGCCGATCAGCACCTTGGCCTTCTCGGTCTCGTCCACGATCTGCTTGGCGTCCTGCGGGCAGACCACGAAGCAGGTGCCGCACAGGATGCACTCGTCGTCGATGATGTGCGCCTGGTCTGCCGAGAAGCGGATGGACTTGACCGGACAGTGGCGGATGCACTTGTAGCAGTTCTTGCAGTTGGACTTTTTCAGGCGCAGACAGCTCGACATCGCTTCCCCCTTGCTTTTCTCGAGACAGTTTGGCTCTTGATATGAATGCATGTATCTGCATTTTATGGCATTTGTTGCACTGGTGCACGTACGGACAGGCGAGGCATGTGACGCGTCTTGGCATCGCTTGGTACGGGCCTACAAACAAATGCGCTTGTGCACCCGCACAAGCAAGCCCATGACGTATTCGACAATGATTGGCGCAGCACCCATGTTCAGTACAGCGCCCTGTGGTGAAAATTGATATCAGTTGGTACTGTGCCTTTTCACAACCGAGAGGAGCATTTCATGGATCTGATGGAGCAGCTGCGTGCCAAGGCGGCTTCCAATGTGCAGAAGGTGGCCTTCTTCGAGGCTGATGACCCCAAGATGATGGAGGTCGTGGGCGAGCTTGTCAAGGCTGGCCTTGCCGACTGCCACATCGTGGGCGACGGCGAGACGCTGCGCGGCGTAGCCGAGCAGGTTGGCGTCGACCTCGCGAACATCCACGTGATCGACCTTTCCGACGAGGAGGCCACCGAGGCCTTTGCGGTGCGCTTCGAGGCCATGCCCGACTGCCAGTTCAAGAGCAAGGCCATCCGTCGCCGCGCCAAGAAGCCGATGGACCGCTGCCTCATGATGCAGAGCCTGGGCGACGTCGACATCACCTTCGGCGGCCTGTGCTGCTCCACTGGCGACGTCATCCTTGGCGGCATGACCTACATCGGCCTCGCCGAGGGCGTCGACACCATCTCCAGCCTCGGCATCTTCAACATCCCCGGCTGGGACGGCAGCGAGGGCCCGCTGCTGGGCTTCGGCGACGCCGCCGTGTGCGTGAGCCCCGACCCCGAGCAGCTTGCCTCCATCGCCATCACCTCCGCCGAGACGGTGCACGCCCTCATGGGCTGGGAGCCGCGCGTGGCCATGCTGTCCTACTCCACCGACGGCTCCGCCGAGGGCGAGCTGGTGGACAAGGTGCGCGAGGCCGTGCGTATCGCGCAGGAGCGTCGCCCCGACCTCGCGGTTGATGGCGAGTTCCAGCTTGACTCCGCCATCCGCCCCGAAATCGCCGCCAAGAAGGTGCGCCGCGAGAGCGCTGTCGCCGGCAAGGCCAACGTGCTCATCTGCCCTGACATCAACGTGGGCAACATCGGCGTCAAGCTTGTGCAGAACTTCGCCCACGCCGATGCCTACGGCCCCATGCTGCAGGGCTTCAAGAAGATCGTGTGCGACTGCAGCCGTTCCGCACCGGTGTCCGAGCTGGTGGGCAACGTCGTCATGAGCTGCGTGCGCAGCCAGGCCCTGAAGGCGTAAGACAACGATTCCGAGGCGCGGCAACGATGACGAGCGTTGCCGCGCCAACTTGAGAGGGGAGACCCCGCATGGCAGACAAGACCTACCGCATCCTGGTCATCAACCCTGGCTCCACCTCCACGAAGGTGGGCGTGTTTGACGGCGAGACCGAGGTGTTTACCAAGAACGTGGCGCACGAGGCCGAGAAGCTGGCCACGTTCGCATCCGTCTCCGACCAGATGCCCTATCGCCGCGACCTCATCCTCGAGGCCCTTGCCGAGAACGGCGTGGACCTCTCCACCATCGACGCGTTCGTCGGCCGTGGCGGCGGCCTGCTGGCCCTCGAGGGCGGCACCTACGCCGTGAACGACGTCATGCTCGACCACGCCTACCGCGGCGCCAACGGCGTGCAGCACCCCGCACAGCTGGGCAGCCAGCTGGCTAACGCGTTCGCCACGCAGGTGGGCAAGCCCGCCTTCGTGGTCAACCCGCCCGACACCGACGAGCTCTGCGACCTCGCTCGCATGACCGGCATCAAGGGCGTCTACCGCAACGTGCACCTGCACGCGCTCAACCTCAAGGAGACCGCCATCCGCCACGCCCACGGCATGGGCAAGCGCTACGACGAGTGCAACTTCATCGTGTGCCACATCGGCGGTGGCATCTCCATCAGCGCCCACAAGCAGGGCAAGATGATCGATGGATACGACATCGTGGGCGGCGAGGGCATGATGGCCCCCACCCGCTGCGGCGCCGTGCCCGTGGCCGAGGTGCTCAACTACCTCGAGGCCGGGCACTCCATCAAGGAGGTCCGCGGTATGTGCATGAAGACCGGCGGCTTCGTCGACCTGCTGGGAACCTCTGACGCCATCGAGGTCTGCAACCGCGCAGCAGCCGGCGACAAGGCTGCCGCCCGCGCGTGGGACGCCATGCTCTACCAGATCAACAAGTACATCGGATCCATGGCCACCGTGCTCGGCGGCAAGGTTGACGGCATCCTGCTGGGTGGCGGCATGGTACACAACAAGGACCTCGTCAAGAGCATCGAGGACAACTGCGGCTGGATCGCGCCCGTCTCCGCCTACCCTGGCGAGTTCGAGCTCGAGGCCATGGCTGCCGGCGCCATCCGCGTCCTCACGGGCGAGGAGGAGCCCAAGACCTACACCGGCATTCCCGTGTTCACGGGCTTCGACGACTAGTTTGACATCGTGGGCCGCGCCAGCCTTCTGTGGGCTGACGCGGCCTTTTCGTGTGAAGGAGGAACTCCATGATCAAAGACCCACGCCTGGCGCTCGCCATCTCCATCGGCCTGCTGCCTCCCATCTGGGCGGTCGTGTCGGGCCACTGTGGCATCACCTGCGGTGCGGTGGCGCTCATCTGCGCAGGCATCTTCGTCACGGCAGGCAACAAGGTGGAGCTGGGCCTGCCCATGTCGCTGGGCTTCCTGCTGTCCGACCTCATGGCCGTGTGCGCCATCTGGCTCATGGAGAACCTTCCGTTCCCCGGTGACGGCAACACCTTCATCACCCTCGCGGTGCTGGGATTCTGCGCCGTGCTGCTCTGCACGCGCCTCGAGAAGGTGTTCTTCCTGCCGGCCGTGCTCTCTGGCTGGGCAGTTGGCCTTACGGTGATGGGTCCGCTGGGATTTGCCAACCTTGGCACCATGCCCATCCAGGTGGGCGTGGCCATGCTGGCCGGCGTCTGGTACGCCGGCTGGGCCGTGGACGTGTTCAGCCGTCTCATTGGTCCCAAGGAGTAGGCTCGCGTCCGCTTTGACTGCGTCGCCAGCCGTGTCTATCGTACGGTCGTACAAAGATTAGAACGAAATGGCTGCAAACCTTATGGGGGCGGCCATTTCGCCAGTGAGGCCACAAGCCTACGATGTGTTCGCTTTACTGCAACTCAACCAAAGGAGTTATCATGCCCATGAAGACGTCCACGCGCTTCGTCAAGGCGGCCATCCTCAACACCTGCGTCGCCCTCGTGCTCTGCACGCTCTGCGAGTTCCTCGCCCTCTACGTGTTCAAGACGGCCGACGCGTCCAATGGCTGGATCTGGCCCATGTTCTTCATCAACTTCGTGTTCTCTTGGTGCATCGCCACCATCATCGGCATGATTCCGTCCATCCCCGAGAAGGGCTTCCAGTGGGCCATGAAGCGCTCCAACCCCTCCGAGGGCCTTAAGTTTGGCCTGCTGGTCAACACCTACATCAACACCATCTACTCCGTCATTCTGTGCTATCTCGTGGGTGCCCTTGACGCCTGCGTGCTGGGCGGCGCACCGTTCATCGCCTCTATCTTCGGCTTCTTCCAGAACATCATTCCCGTGTGGATCGCCTGCTTCATCGTCACCTTCCTGCTCAACGGCCCGGTGGAGAACCTGGCCCGCAAGCTCTGCAACGACCCCGCGCCCGAGATGCACTAAGCTACCTCACAAGCGCCCAACCGACGACCGCCGGACCTTGGCCCGGCGGTCGTTCCATAAGGAGAGAAGATGCACCTCTTTGACGTGACAACCATCGCCCATGGCCTGCACCGCATCGTGGACGTGCTGGGCAACCATTGCTACTTGGTGGAGGGAAGCGATCGCGCGCTGCTCGTGGACACCTGTGGTGGCATCGGCAACCTGCGTGCATGCGTCGAGGCCATCACGAACCTATCGGTTACCGTGGCGCTTACGCACGGCCATGACGACCACCTGTCGGGTGCCTACTGGTATGACGAGGCATACCTCTCCCCGCTTGACGGGGGAGTGCGCTGCTGGGAAAAGGTGGAGGACCACTCTGGGCGCATCAGAAGTCAGGTCGTGGAGGAGGGGGTAGTTTCTGCCGACACGCCCTTCGCGCTTCGCGACGGCAAGCGGCCCCAAGAGCTGCCCCTTGTGGATGGCCAGACGTTTGACCTTGGTGGTCGCACGATACGCGCCATCTCTCTGCCTGGGCACACGGCAGGATCTGTGGCCTTCCTTATCGAGGACCTGCGCATCCTGCTTTCGGGAGACGCGGTGACCCCCATCATGTGCCTGTTCTTTGACGAGTCGCTTGACATCGAGGGATGGCGCGAGCACACCCTGCGTCGCATGCAGGAGCTGGAGTTTGACGTGTTTTACACGGGTCACCACGACCACGCCTTCCCCAAGGAGACGCTCGCAAGCTTTGATGCGGCTGCCGTCTATGCCGAGACTGACCGTGGCATGGAGTGGCAGCACAGTCGCCTGACCGAGTTCAGGGGCATCATCCACCTGTGCCCAAGCGAGACCTTCGATGCCGACAGCGTCGACTTCCGCGCCGTCATCGATCACTGGCACGAGCTGCCTCCGCGCCGTCGCCGCAAGCGTACGGCGCAGCAAAGCTGATCGGTTGGCTACTGGTTACCGGCTACTCAACCTTTTGGCCCAGCGCAAAGAGGCTGGTGGCCAGGCAGATGCCCATGCACACGAGGCCTCCGATGAACATGAGCGGGAAGCCGCCGGGCGAATCGATCACGAAGCTCCAGAACACGGCCGCCACAGCGCTCATGAGCGAGCCCACCATGGAGATGCGCGAGTAGATGTTGGTGTAATCGGCACTGCCAAAGACGGAGCGAACCAAAAGCGGCGTCTGCACCGTTGTCATGGCGTAGACCACGCCAAAGAGGAACGCGCCCACAAGCAGAATGGCCAGCGGCGAGGGCATGAGCCACATGAGCACGACGCCAAGCGCACCGCATCCCAGGCCAAAGAAGATGCCCAGCTTGACGGACTTGTCGTTGATGATGCCCAGGACCACCTTGCCGATGGCCTGACCAGCCATGGCGGCACTTGCCACCACGCCGGAGGCGGCTGCGATGGCGGGGAGCGTGTCGGCAAACGAGGTGGCGTAGCTGGCTAGGAACTGGTAGATGGTCTGGTTGAGCGTGATGATGCCGCAGAAGATGGCCAGCGCGTAGAAGGCGGGGGTCTTCATCGCCACAGAGGCGGGTACTCCCGTCGCCGCCTCGGTAGGGGACGCGGCTGCCTGCTCCTGCTCCTCGCCGGCGCCGTAGGGCAGAAGGCCCTTGTCCTCGGGCTTGGAGCGCACCACAAAAAGCGTGAAGGGCAGCGTGCCCACCAGCACGATGATGCCAAACACCAAGTAGGCCGTGCGCCAGCCCTCGGGGCCACTCTGGATGAGGGCCGTGCCGATGGGGTTGAAGATGACGCCTCCAATGCCGGTGAACGCCATGCAGAGGCCTACGAAGAAGCCCACGCGCTTGACGCACCATGCATTGATGAGCGTGGGGACGGACAGGTAGATGAGCGGGGCCATGCCCACGCCCATGATGGCTCCGCATACGTAGAACCAGGGCATGGAGTTGCCGCGGCTCATGCCGATGAGGCCAAGCCCTGCGAGGATGGTGGCCCCAGACAGCACCTTGCGCGAGTCCAGCTTGCTCAGGTGGTTGCCTGCCATGGGTAGCGTGAGCATCATCATGATGTTGAGGATCGAGAAGTACAGGGTGAAGGACGCCCGCGGAACCCCAAAGAACTCTGCCACCGGCGTGAAGAAGATGCCTGCGCAGCTTAGCACGAGCGCACAGGGCAGGCAGGTGATGGCGATGCAGCTTGCGACGATTGCGTAGGCGTAGTGGAATCCACCCTTGCGTTCAGCGGTCATGGTCGTCCTTCCCCGAGATTTGCGACAACAAACACGGTAATGGTTCCACCTGCGCAAAGCCATGTGCGTAAGCCTAGGTTGTCCGTCTCGATGGCGCCGGCCGTTGGGCGCACGCATCATGGTAGTGACCCTCGGTGGCCTAGACGATTGCACAACAAGGGCTGGACCGCGCTTCCCTCATTTGAGTCGGCATCCATTGTGGGTGCCCGTCTCGATGGTCAAACTTTTCATCATGGTCACTGTTGTCGGGGATATGCCCCGCCACGGAAAGGAGAAGGCAATGGATGAGGATCGTCAGGAAGTCTTTGATGCGCTGTGCACGCGCGCAAGCCAGCTCTTCGGCAAGGACCCCTCCGAGTTCACGCTGGACACCAGGTGGGAGGACCTCGGCATCAAGTCGGTGCAGGTCTCCCAGATAACCACCTATCTCGAGGATGAGCTTGATATCGAGGTGCCCTACATGAAGTTCCGTCGTTGCGCCACCTTTGGCGAGGCGGTCGACTTCGTGGCCGACCTGCTGGACGAGTAGGGGAGGAACACCATGGCATTCCTAGAGCCCCGCATCCCCGAGGATTGGGTTCCCGTAACCGACAAGAAGCTCTCGGATCTCGTGCAGATGACCGGCGAGCTTGCCACCTTCAACGAGGACGAGATTCCCATCTATTGGGATCCTGACACCGAAGGCTACATCTTCCTGCACCGCGAGGAGTTTGGTGGCGTCGAGCTGATGGCCGCGTACCGCGTTGCCCGCCAGCCCAACGACAACCAGGCCGACGTCGACCTCTCGCAGTCCGATGACCCGATGGCCCGCATGGGCCAGGGCTTCTGCCCGCCCTTCAACCCCCACACCTACGAGGTCGAACCGGGCATCGTGTGCATGCAGGACCAGGAAGTGGTCATGCGTGACGGCACCAAGATCTATGCCGACATCTATCGCCCCGCAGGCGACGACGTGAAGTGCCCCACCATCGTGAGCTGGTCGTGGTTTGGCAAGCGCCCGGGCGACGGCATGAGCGAGTGGCAGATCATGGGCGTTCCACCACAAACCGTCTCCAAGTGCGCCAAGTTCGAGTCGCCTGACCCGCTGTACTGGTGCTACTACGGCTATGCCGTGGCAAACGTCGACGTCCGTGGCGCCGGACACTCCGAGGGCTCGGTGCACATGTTCACGCACCAGGATCGCGAGGACGGCTACGACTTCGTCGAGTGGGTTGCCCAGCAGCCTTGGTCCAACGGCAAGGTGGGCATGGCTGGCAACTCGGGCGTGGCCATGCACCAGTGGGGCATCGCTTCCACGCAGCCGCCGCACCTGGCCTGCATCGCCCCGTGGGAGAGCACGACCGACCTCTATCGCGAGAGCTTCTTCGAGGGCGGCGTGCCGGCCCTGTCGTTCAACAAGTTCATCGCGGCCCAGGTCACCGGCCCCAACGGCGTCGACGACCAGGTTGCTATGGCCAAGATGTATCCCGACATGAACCCGTACTGGGCAGACAAGCGTCCCGACTTCAAGAAGGTCAAGCTGCCTGTGTACCAGACCGCCGGCTGGTCGCACTTCCACCTGCCCGGCTCCATCAACGCGTACAACCGCTGCCGCTCGCACTTCAAGTGGCTGCGCGCCCACCGCGACTTTGAGTGGCCCGACACCTACAACCCCTATAACCTCGAGGAGCTCCGTCGCTTCTACGACCGCTACCTCAAGGGCATCCACAACGGCTGGGAGATGATGCCCAAGGTGCGCATCGATGTCATGGACGCCTACGACGTCGACTACCAGGAGCAGCGCGCTGAGACCTCGTGGCCCATCAAGCGCACCGAGTACAAGAAGCTCTACCTTGACGCTTCCCAGACGCTCGAGTCCGTCGAGACCGACCACGTGCAGACCTTCGTCGCCAGCACCGAGCCCGTCGAGACCGAGGCCGTCGCGAAGTACAACCCCGTCGATGAGGAAGTTCGCTTCGAGTGGGTTTGCCCCGAAGACGTCGAGGTTACCGGCCACATGACGCTGCATCTCTGGCTCTCCTGCGAGGGATGGGACGACATGGACCTCTTCATCAACATCCAGAAGGCAACTGCCGACGGCGAGTGGATCCCCTGGATGACCCTCGACGAGCCGCACCCCGGCGCGTGGGGCAAGTGCCGTGCTTCTCGTCGTGAGCTTGACCCGAAGCTTTCGCGCGCCCATCGCCCGGTGCTCAAGAACACCAGCAGCCAGAAGCTTGCCGAGGGCGAGGTCGTGCCCGTTGACATCGCCATCGTTCCCACCTCGCGCGTGTACCACAAGGGTGAGCGCTTCCGCATCCAGATCGCGGGTCGCTACATCCGCGAGGGCTGGTTCGAGCCGCTGGCTTGGGACGAGGAGGCCAAGGGTACGCACGTCATCCACACCGGTGGCCAGTACGACTCCTGGATTGAGCTCCCCGTCATTCCGCCGCGCTACCAGGCTGGCGAGTACATCCATCGCTAATGCCATAGCATAGGCACTTAAGTAGAGGCTCCCTTCCCAATCAGGAAGGGAGCCTCTCGTTGTGGCGGGTGTACTGTGGGCAAAGCCGTCACGTGGCTGAAGTACCCAGGCAGGTTTGACTGTCTTCGTACAGTCAAACCTCCAGTTACGGGCTTGGATTGCTCTAATAGCCTGGCTTTGACTGTCTTTGTACAGTCAAACCGCCGCTGTAAGGCCAAACGGCGCTAGAGCTCGAGCGCCAGCAGGTCGTCGATGCTCTGCCTGCGCACGGCCAGGCGGGCCTCGCCGTCATGCAGCATCACAAGCGCGGGACGCATGACACGGTTGTAGTTGCTTGACATGGAATAGTTGTAGGCGCCGGTGGTAAGCACGGCAAGCACGTCTCCGCGCTCGGGCCGGGCAATGCAGATGTCCTCGGCAATGCGGTCGCCGCTCTCGCAGCAGCGTCCGGCGATGGTGCACGCGAAGTCGGCGGGCTCATTCATGCGGCTTGCGTTAAGCACCGTGTAGGCACTCTTGTACAGCGCGTAGCGCGGGTTGTCGGTCATGCCTCCGTCAACCATCACGTAGCTTCGATATCCCTCAATGGTCTTGATGCGGCCGGCGGTGTACAACGTGGTGCCAGCATCGGCAACGATTGACCGGCCAGGCTCCATGAGGATGCGCGGCATGGGATATCCGTGCTGTGCGCAACCATTAGCCAGGTGCTGAGCAATAGCCTGAATGTTTGCCGCAATGTCGACGTTGGGGTCGCCATCCACGTAGGGCACGGCAAAGCCTCCGCCAAGGTTGAAGACGTTCGCCACGAATCCCAGGTCGTCACGTACCGCCACGGCAAAGTCAAGCAGCCGGTCAACCTGGTCGCAGAACGACGTGGCCTCGAAGATCTGGCTTCCTATGTGGCTATGGAAGCCCATTACCTCGACGCCGGGAGTGGACAGCGCCTGACGCACGAAGCGCAGCGCCTGGCCCGTCTCGATGGGCACGCCAAACTGCGAGTCTACCTTGCCGGTGTTGATGGCGGCCAGCGTGTGCGGGTCTAGGCCCACGGTCACGCGCAGCAGCACGCGCTGCACCACGTTTCGCGCCTGCGCCTCGCGCGACAGGGACCGCAGCTCGTCAAGGTTGTCCACCACGAAGCAGCCAACGCCACTGGCGATGCCGTAGGCAATCTCGTCGTCCGTCTTGTTGCTGCCGTGGAAGCAGATCCGCTCTGCTGGGAATCCTGCCGAAAGGGCCGTGGCGATCTCGCCTGCCGACACCACGTCGGCCCCCATGCCCTCCTCTTCGATCACGGGATAGATGCCGCGGAAGCAGAGCGCCTTGCTGGCAAACAGGGGCATGGATCCCTCAGGGAGGCATGCGCGCATGGCCTGCACGTACGTGCGGCACTTGGACCGCACGAGATCCTCGTCAAGCACATAGAGGGGAGTGCCGTAGGTTGCCGCAAGCTCACAGGCATCCATGCCCGCTATCGCAAGGTGGCCATGATCGTTAACGCTCAGGTTGTGGTACAGCATGAGGGTTCCTTCTGTCAGATAGACCCACCGGATGGCATAATCCCAAGCTACATGAGGTGGGCGCGCAGCTCCTCCGCCGAAAGCGGCGAAAGCATCGCGGGCGGGATGTCCAACATCGTGCACGCACCAACCTTGCCCTGCTCGTGAAGGCGGTATGCCGCACGGGCAACGCAGGCAAGCACGCTTCCGGTGAAGTAGGGGTTAGAGTCAAGCTGGAGCGAGAACTCGATGGTGTCGGCAAACTCGTCCGCGAGGCCCGTGCGACCGCTGCGAATTACCGTTCCACCGTGGGGGAGGCCCGCATGGTTGGCGTCAAGCTCCTCCTTCGAGATGAACGTGACGGTGGTGTCGTAGTCCGAGAAGTAGTTGGGCATGGTGACGATGGCCTGCCTGATGACCTCGAGGTCGGCGCCCTCCTCGGCAACCACGAAGCACTCGCGGGTGTGCTTCTCGCGGGTGGTGAGGGTCGGGTTGCTGCCCGAGCGTGCGGCCTCGACGGCCTCTGGCACCGGCACGGTGTACTGGCGGGCATCCACCACGCCTGGGATGCGGCGAATGGCGTCCGAGTGACCCTGGCTTACGCCGCGGCCCCAGAACGTGTAGTCCGCGCCGTTGGGCAGGACCGCGCTTGCGTAGAGGCGAGCCAGCGAGAAGAGGCCGGGGTCCCACCCGCACGAGATGACGCCAAGGGTTCCCGCCTCGCGCGACGCAGCATCCACGTTGGCAAAGTGGGCTGGGATGTTGGCGTGCGTGTCGAAGCTATCCACCACGCAGAAGAGCTTGGCCAGCTCGGGGGTCTGCACGGGCAGGTCGGTCGCGCTGCCGCCGCACAGCACCACCACGTCAACCTTGCCCACGTACGAGGGTAGGTCTTCCCATGCAAGCACAGGGGTGTCGGTTGCAACGGACACGCTTGCGGGGTCGCGGCGCGTGAAGATGCCCACAAGCTCCATGTCGGGCGCGTTCGTGACTGCAGCCTCGACGCCTCGACCCAGGTTGCCATAGCCGGCAATGGCGATTCTCATCATCGTCTCCTTGTCATTCGTTTGACGCGTGAGTGAAGGATATCGTCAAATGTCCCGAGGTCGCGCGATTGTAACAAGGCGTATTCGAGATTGCAGCAAAAGGGCCGCCCGCGAAGGGCGGCCCTTAGTGGAGCTGCTGCAAAGGTTGGAAGCCTGCTTACGCCCGAGTTTGCTATGCCTCCACGTCGACGAAGGCGCCGGGAGCGTCGAAGCCCTTCCAGGAGGGCTCGCCGGTGTAGGTCATGACCTCCTCGACGCCGTCAAGCGCACGGACGGCACCGGACGCGGAGCCCTCCATCTCGAAGTCGCCGCCGTAGGCGATGACCGGGGCGATCCAGCCCACGCGCTCCACGATGTAGGCCACGAAGCCCTTGTCGTTGGAGACGCCGCCGGTGAGGATGATGCCGTCGACTTGGCCCTTGAGCGCGGCGGCGAAGGCGCCGATGGCCTTGGCGGTCTGGTAGGCCATGGCCTCGTACACCACCTTGGCCCACTCGTCGCCCTCGTCGATGCGCTTATTGATTTCGATGGCGTCGTCGGTGCCAAGCAGGCCCTTCAGGCCGCCGGTCTTGCCGATGACGCCCATGATCTCCTTCTTGTCGTGCTTGCCCGAGAAGGCCAGCGCCACGACGGGCTTCAGGGGCACGTCGCCGGAGCGGTTGGGCGCGAAGGGGCCGGATCCCTCGAGCACGTCGTTGGTGTCGATCATGCGGCCATGGCGGTGCGCAGCCACCGAGAGGCCGCCGCCCACGTGCGCGACGATGACGTTGATCTCGTCATAGTGCTTGCCCAGTGTGGCGGCGTAGCGGATGGCGCACTCCTTCTGGTTGAGGCAGTGCACGTGGCTCTTGCGGTATACGCCAGGGTAGCCGGTGATGCGGGCAACATCGTCAAGCTCGTCGGTGTCCGGCTGATTGACGGCGAAGGCGGGCTTGCCGGTCTTCTGGGCAAAGGAGTACAGGATGGGGGCGCCCAGGATGGCAGGGTGGTTCATGCCGCAGTTGAGCACGTGGTTGCAGACGGTCTGGTCGATGGCGAAGATGCCGCCCACGGTGGGGCCCATGCCGCCGCAGTAGCCGGAAAACGCGTCGATGGAGTCCAGCGTGACGCCTGCGGCATCAAGCTCGCGCTCGATGGTGGCAACGCGGTAGTCAAGCTGGTCGGCGGCCTGGTCGAACTGCGCAAGCTCGGCGGGGTCGTGGCGCACGTTGGCCTTGAAGACGGGCTCGGTACCCTCGAACACGGCAACCTTGGTGGAGGTGGAGCCGGGGGAGAGCGTGAGGATGCGGTAAGCCATGACGGTTCCTCTCTTTGTGGGCGGGGCTTTGGACTAACGATAGGCGTGCGCCGCCTCGATTCACATGGTTCCCGTCCCCAAATTGCGCCTGTACTCAACATCAAGTTTGTTCAATAGCACAAGGCTATTTGTCGCAACGCTGACCACAATTTCTTTGGGCAATTGTATATGTGATACTGATGGAGCTATATAGATGAAGCTGAGAACTGTTCTGAGCCAACTGAAGGCCACGGCGCACGTCGAGGGTCCGCTGGTGAGCATGGATGACGAGGTGATCGTGTTCCCGGGCGACGAGGCGATCGACCCCATACCCGAGCTCCTCACCCTTTCCCTTGACCCCAAGGGCGCCTCCGTGAGCAGCGACTATGGCATGAAGCTCGTCTATATGGGCACTTCGCTTCCCGAGGGGCAGCTTCGGCCTGCCGAGCGTGTGTCCTGCTTCGCATCGCCACTCTCCAAAGAGGAGGTTGAGCAGGCATTTGTGTTGTTGCCCAAGGTTCACGTGTACCTTGAGCTTCAGCAGAAGCGCATCTTCCGGGCCTTCCAGGTGTCCTACGACGTCCAGCGCTTTGCCGACGAGCTGTACGCCATCCTGGGGAACCCCCTCATGATAGTCAACTCCGACCGGCGGCTACTGGCAAGCGCGGGTGACTTCCCCGACGAGCGCGCCGACGTCATCGAGGAGATCGAGCAGGGCTACATCTCCGAGGAGGTTGACGCCGAGATGGAGGCTGCCGGCATCCTTGACGACGTGCGCCACGCAGGGCACTCCATCATCTCGGAAAACGCGCGATTTGGCCAGCGATGGGTAACTTCGGTCATCAGCTACCACCATATGGAGATGGGACGGCTTGACCTGCTTGAGCAGGACCGCGTCATCAACGACGCCGACCTCGAGCTGGTGGACTTCGCAACCCTTTTGGCAGGAATCCTCATCGACCGCCTTGGCCTTGCGGGAAAGCGGGCTGGTTCTGGCTCTTCGGTGCTAGACGACATCCTGGGTAGCGAGCTGGCCAACGAGAAGACCATGCGCGCACAGCTTGCCCTGAGCTCAATGCCCCTGGACGACACCTATGCCGTCATCGTGCTCTCGGGCGAGCGCGAGCTACCACGTGCCCACCTGCAGCGCATTGCCCTGCGGGTCACGCGCGCCTTCCGCAACAGCCTGTGGACCATCCTGGACGGACGCCTTGTGGTGATGGTGGCCCTTGGCGCCCGCACCTGCTCTGGCTGGGACGCCTACCAGCGTGCCGAGCGCGTGCTTGGGCAGCGCAAGCGCTTCGTGAACGCGCTTGAGCAGAACGGCCTCACAGCCTATGTTTGCGAGCCGTTCGAACAGCTGAGCCTCGCGCACGTTCGCTACGAGCAGGCCCTCGACCTCATGCGCGCCAACGTGGAGCGTGAGGGCTCCATCGTGTACCTGTGGCACCACCGCTACGAGGTGATCGCAAGCATGGCGCAGTCGTTTGGCCAGGTTGACCTCGCACTTGACAAGCGCGTCGTTGCCATGAGCCTCTACGACCACGACCATGGCACCTCATACCTTGACACGGCGTGTCGCACGGTGGAGTTTCCCGGAAGCCCCTCCGAGGCTGCCAAGGCGCTCAACGTTCATCGCAACACCTACTTCTATCGCGTGAACAAGATTGCCGAGCTGTTCTTCCTTGACCTGCGATCCGGCGAGGACCGCCTGGCCGTGGCCTTCTCTACGCGCATGCTGTCGGGGATGGGAGGCAAGCTGCTCTTTGACATCGACCAGATGCCACAGTCCTGGCGAAGCTCGGTTGGCAACAACCGCGCCCGTTCGTAGGGAAGACGCAAAGCTAGCCAGATTTAGTCTTTGGCACAACCTGGTTGCTGTAAGGGCATATGCCACTCATCATGTTTCAAACAATTGCACAGCGCTCTTCTTCATAAGCTTAAACCGTATGTAGGTATGGTCATCGATTTATGGAGAGGGGTTACCCATGACCAAGATCCTCGGCGTGTCGTTTGGCACCAAGAACGGCAACAACGACTCCATCTGCAAGGAGGTGCTGAAGGCCTGCCAGGAGGCTGGCTGCGAGGTCGAGTTCATCCAGGCACAGAGCCTCGAGATCAAGCACTGCACCGGCTGCATCGCCTGCGTGAAGGCGCTCATGAGCGGCCGCGGCAACATGTGCGTGCACAAGGACGACTTCGACTGGCTTGCCTGGAAGATGTTCACGTCCGACGGCATCATCATGGTCGACCCGATCTTCGAGACCGGCGCCTCGGGCCTGTTCCACACCATCATGGACCGCTTCGGGCCGCGCATGGACACTGGCAACAACTTCATCGGCATGCAGATCGCCAAGGGCCTTCTTGCCGAGGGCAAGAAGGGCACCGTGCCTCCTGAGTGCGTGTTCCACACCGGCATTCCCGTGAGCTACATCGGCATCGGCGGCTCCGACTGGGGCACCCACATCCAGTCCGACCACCAGATCCAGTCCATGACCCCGGCATGGAAGGTCATCGACAACGAGTGGATCCCCTGGGCCAAGACCGCTCTCATGAAGGACGAGGTCGTCGCCCGTGCGCACCAGATCGGCCTGAACCTCGCGGCTGCCGCAAAGGATCCCGAGCATGCCGAGTACCAGGGCGCCAAGGGCGTCTGCCCGCACTGCAACTGCAACGACTTCTATCTGTACCCTGGCACAAACCGCGCCGTGTGCTGCGTCTGCGGTCTGCAGGGCAAGATTGTGCTTACCGCCGACGGCGCTGTCACCGTCGAGTACGCCGAGCATGACCTGGCCGACGCCGACGGCAACGTGCTGCTTGACAAGGATGGCGCCCCTGCGTTCCCGGGCATCTACGACGAGCAGGGCCGCGAGCGCGCGCATGACACCATGGGCGGCAAGCAGATTCACGGCGAGGACATCGGCAAGAACGAGGGCATCCTTGCCGAGATGCAGCGCACCCCCGAGTACAAGGCACGCGTCGCTGCGTATCGCGAGTTCCTGAGCCCCTCCATGCCGGATGCCGACGACCGCTACGCCAAGTTCCAGGACCTGGGCACCCGCCAGTAGCAGCTTTATTGGCCCCTGTGCGTTTGCACAGGGGCCTCACTCTTGCCGGCGTCGAGCCTCGTTTGCGCACACATTACGAACGGGGCATTGGTGCGGCAAGATTCAACTAGGTACCTTGTCGCATAAGGCGACTGTCGATTGGAAGCAACAAAAGGAGGAACGTATGGCAAAGCAGCTCGAGTGTGATGTCGTCGTCATCGCAGCCGGCCTCTCTGGCCTCGCCGCCGCGATCTCCGCGGCCGAGAACGGCGCAAGCGTCATCTGCCTTGAGAAGGCGTCCAACACCGGTGGCGCCGCCAACATGGGAATGGGCCCTTGCGCGGCTGGCTCGCCCGTCCAGAAGATGAGCGGCATCACCCTCACCCCTGGTGAGCTCTTCCGCCGCCACATGTTCTACACCCACTACCAGGTGGACGCCAAGCTGGTCAAGGCCTACTACGACAAGTCTGGCGACACCATCCAGTGGCTGATGGACATGGGCGTCGTGTTCAACTCCGTGCGCCCGGCCTTCCGCGCCGGCGAGCGCACCAAGGCCTACGCTGACGGCGAGTACACCTGGCATGTCGTGCAGCCCGAGGACGGCTCCGAGCCCGGCCCGCGTGCCGCCACCACGATGACCAAGCGCATGACCGAGCGCGCCCAGGACCTTGGCGTCGAGATCCTGCTCGAGACCCCCGGCACCGGCCTGGTCCAGGACGAGGACGGCGCCATCTGCGGCGTCACGGCCGTCGACAAGAACGGCGAGGAGATCGAGATCTCCTGCAAGGCCGCCATCGTCGCCACCGGCGGCTTCGGCCACAACGTCCAGATGATCCACGACAAGATCGGCCTTGACTGGGGCAAGAACCTCTTCTCCTTCGCCATCCCCGGCATGGACGGCGACGGCTTCAACATGTGCCACAAGGCCGGCGCGGGCCACACCCCCGTCACCATGGAGCTCATGTACCAGCTTCCCGACAACATGAACCACTTCTACGTCGAGGGCGCCTTCCGTCAGCCTTGCTACTGGTGCAACCGCCTGGGCGAGCGCTTCCTGCCCGAGGACGAGGTCTTCAACACCACCTTCGTCGGCAACGCCATCAACCACCTGCCCGGCAAGGTTGGCTTCGCCATCTTCGACGCCAACATGCTCA
>CADALE010000014.1 GCA_902788705.1 uncultured Coriobacteriaceae bacterium
CTCTTACGCATCGAGAAGCGCCTCCACTCCAGGAAGGGCCTTGCCCTCGACGAGCTCCATGGAAGCGCCACCACCGGTGGAGATCCAGCTCATCTTGTCGGCCAGGCCAAACTTGTTGATGGCCGCGACGGAGTCGCCGCCGCCGATGATGGACGTGCAGTCAGAGTCGGCGATCGCGCGGGCGACGGCCTCGGTGCCCTTGGCGAACTGGTCCATCTCGAAGACGCCCATGGGGCCGTTCCAGAAGACCGTGGCGGCCTTCTTGACGGCGTCGCAGTACAGCTCGACCGTCTTGGGGCCGATGTCCATGCCCATGCGGTCGGCAGGGATCTTGTCGGAGTCGCAGACCTCGCCCACGGCGTCCTCGCCGAAGTGGTCGGCCACGACGTTATCGATGGGAAGCAGGATCTGGCAGCCCTTGGCCTCGGCCTTCTTCAGCATCTCGCCGGCGCGCTCGACCCAGTCGGGCTCCTGCAGGGAGGTGCCGACCTCGTAGCCCTTGGCCAGGAAGAAGGTGTAGGCCATGCCGCCACCGATGATGAGGGTGTCGGCGGAGTCGATCAGGTGGTCAAGCACGCCGATCTTGGAGGACACCTTGGAGCCACCCACGACGGCCACGAACGGACGCTCGGGCTCGGCGAAGATGCTGGTGAGGGTGTCGACCTCCTTCTCCAGCAGGAAGCCCGCGACGGCCGGGATGTACGCGGCCGGGCCCACCACGGAGCCCTGGGCGCGGTGCGCGGTGCCGAAGGGAAGCGGACGTTCTCCAGAACCAGGATGTCGCCAGGCTTGACGGCGGCGCAGGCGGCAGCGGCCTTCTCACCGTAGGTGTCGTCACAGAACTGGACGTCATAGCCGGTGAGCTCGGCAAGCTTGTCGGCAGCCGGCTTGAGGGTGAGCGCGGGCTCGGGGCCATCGCCCTTGGGGCGGCCGAGGTGGCTCATGAGGATGATGCCAGCACCCTGCTCCTTGAGGTACTGGATGGTGGGGATGGCGGCGCGGATGCGGGTGTCGTCGGTCACGACGCCGTCCTTCAGGGGCACGTTGAAGTCAACGCGCATGATGACCTTCTTGCCCGCGACGTCGATGTCACGGACGGTCTTCTTGGTAAAGGCCATGTTGCTCCTCTCATGTTGCTTCGAAGGCGCAGGCGCTTTGCGGCCTAGCACCAAACTTGAAAGGGGCGCGGCCCCAGGCCTTGCGACCAGCGACCGCGCCCCCTCTACACCACTGGATGCCTAAGGCACTAGGCGACGAACTTCTCGAAGTACTTGATGGTGCGGACCATCTGGGAGGTGTAGGAGTTCTCGTTGTCGTACCAGGAGACGACCTGGACGAGGTACTTGCCATCATCCTCGTTGTACGCGAAGGTCTCGGGGATGGTCTCGGAGTAGGCCTTCATGGCAGCGTTGATGCCCTCAACGGTGACGTCCTCGCCGGAGACGACGGCGTAGAGAATGGTGGTCGAGCCGGTCGGGGTCGGGACGCGCTGGGCGGAGCCATCAAGCTTGCCAGCGAGCTCGGGGAGGACCAGGCCGATGGCCTTGGCGGCACCGGTGGAGTTGGGGACGATGTTGACGGCGCCAGCGCGGGCACGACGGAGGTCGCCCTTGCGCTGCGGGCCATCGAGGATCATCTGGTCGCCGGTGTAAGCGTGGATGGTGGTCATGAGGCCCTTCTCGATGGGGGCATAGTCGTTCAGGCCCTTGGCCATCGGAGCGAGGCAGTTGGTGGTGCAGGAGGCCGCGGAGATGATGTTGTCATCGGCGGTCAGGATGTCGTGGTTCACGTTGAACACGACGGTGGGCAGGTCGTTGCCCGCGGGAGCGGAGATGACGACCTTCTTGGCGCCGGCGTCGATGTGCGCCTGGGCCTTGGCCTTGGAGGTGTAGAAGCCGGTGCACTCGAGGACGACGTCAACGCCCAGCTCGCCCCAGGGCAGCTCAGCCGCGTTGGGCTTGGCGTAGATCGTGATCTCCTTGCCGTCGACGATGATGGAGCTCTCGCCAGCCTCGACCGTGTGCTCGCGAGCGTAGTTGCCCTGCGAGGAGTCATACTTCAGGAGGTGGGCAAGCATCTTCGGGGAGGTGAGGTCGTTGATGGCGACGATCTCGGAGCCCTCGTGACCAAACATCTGGCGGAAAGCCAGACGGCCGATGCGACCAAAGCCGTTGATAGCAACCTTAACTGCCATACTTTCTCCTTTCGTGAGGCCGCCCATGGGCCGTTCCCATGAGCTAGCCAACAAACAAACCTATGTCAGTTTAACCCGAATCGCGCTTACAATCACGTCTCATCGCCCAATGGTCGATATTTACTTTTACGGGTGCGACACGTGCAGAGAATGTGGTCATGATGAGGAGGTCGCGTCCTTCGGCTCGGCGTCGCGCTCACCCAGGCCCCGCGCCTCGCGTTCGTCGGCCACAAGGGACTGAAGCCGCAGATATCGATGGTACATGGCCGACTTGGATGCCGGCGGGTCGCACAGCTGGCCCAGCTGGGCAAGCGACAGCTCGGGATGGGCCTTGCGCAGGACGCAGAACTCCAGGAGCGCCGGCGCAAGCTCGCGCAGGCCCACCAGACGCTCCGCCTCGTCCACCAGCTGCAGCTGGCCGCTTGCCGCGTCGGTGGTGCGTCTGAGGTTGGCCATGTCGGCGTTGGTCTGCCGGTTGGCGTTGTTCTTGTTGCGCTTCACCGTGCGCACCATGCCCACGGCCGTGGCTGACCTCGTGGCCCCCATGGCGCCCAGAAGCGCCATCACGCCGTCGTAGCTTTTGAGGTAGATGGCGTAGGCACCGCGACGGTGGTTGATGCGCGCCTGTATGCCCAGGCTGGCAAGCACCTGCCGAAGCCCCATGGCGTAGCTCTCGCCGGTCACCGCCACCTCGACGTGGAAGTCGCCGCGAGGATCGGCCACGAAGCCACCAGCCATGAAGGCGCCGCGCACGAAGGCACGCCGACAGCAGGCCCTCTCAAGCAGCTGCATGGGCACGCCGCTGGCAAGGCCATGGCCCGTCACCAAGATGCCCAGCCGCGTGAGCGCCTCCTCCAGCCCCTGCTGCTCGGGCACCTCGATGAGGTAGTTGCGCACCTTGTGCAGCACCGAGTGGCGCACGGTGAGGCGCGTGTCAAGGTCGAAGAGCTGGTGCGTGAGCTTGATCATGGTGCGCGCCACGGCCCCCGTCTCGGTGGAGACGCGCAGCGAGTAGCGCCCGGCACCATAGAACGAGAGGGTGCCGCAGACGCGCATGATGGCCGAGAGCTGTGCGTAGCGACAGGTGGGGCACTCCCCCTCCAGGCGTGAGAGCTCGTCTTTGACCTGGGCCGTAAACGACATGGCGGGCCTAGGAGTGCCGCTCGGCGCGCGCGAGGTCGCGATGGCTCGTGGCCACGTGATAGCCCTCCTGCATGAGGTAGGACGCCGTCTCGTTGGCCAGCACCACCGATCGATGCTGGCCGCCCGAGCAGCCCACGCCGATGGAGAGGCGGCTCTTGCCCTCGGCCACGTACCCAGGCATCACGGTGTCCAGCAGCTTGTGCCACGTTCCCAGGAAGTCCTTGGTCTGGGGATGGTCAAGCACGAAGTCGCGCACGGGAGCGTCCTGGCCGGTGAGGTGGCGCATCTCGGGGTCCCAGTACGGGTTGGGCAGGAAGCGCACGTCGATGATGAGGTCGGCCTCCTCCGGCATGCCGTACTTGAAGCCGAACGAGAACACCCGCACCTCCATGAGCTGCTGGTCGGACAGCTGCGAGAAGGCCATGCGCAGGCGCGTGCGCAGGTCCTTGGAGGTAAGGTCGGTGGTGTCAATGACGAGGGTTGCCTTCTCGCGGATGTCGTGCAGCAGGGTGCGCTCGCGCCGCACCGCCTCCAGCGTGGACTCGCCCTCGAAGGCGATGGGATGCGGGCGGCGTACGAGGGCATAGCGCCTGCGCAGGGTCTCGTCGGAGGCCTCGAGGAACACCACGCCGTAGGTGTACTCGTGGGCCTCAAGCTCCTTCAGGGCATCCTCTAGCTCGCCAAACAGGTGCCCCTGGGTGCGTAGGTCGCACACCACCGCCAGGTGGCGACCTACGCCCGTGTTCAGGCCGCTCATGCGCGCGACCGACAGGATCAGACTGGGCGGCAGGTTGTCGATGACGAAGTAGCCCAAGTCCTCGAAGGTGTGCATGGCCTCGGTGCGGCCAGCGCCGCTCATACCCGTGATGATCACCACGTCGGGCGTCTCGGGCACGCTGTCACGGACGGCGTTTGGGGATGCGCTCTCGGCCATCGGACCTCCTTGGGTATGCTCGGGCAGGCTGCCACGTCCCAATGATAGCGGCTAACCCTCGATTGCGGCGCAGAACCAGCTGGTGAGCGACGTGGGGTGCGTGATGGCCGTGCCCACGACCACCGCCCACGCGCCGGCGTCGATGGCCGCCTTCGCGTCGGCCGGGGTGTGCACGTGCCCCTCGCAGATGATGGGCAGCCCCGGGAACTCGGAGGTGGCCTGCGCCAGCAGCGCGATGTCGGGGCCCTCGTCCAGCGTGGTCTGGATAGCGGGCTTGTTGTGCGACAGCGTGGTGGACACGAGGTCGCAGCCGCAGGCCACGGCGCCCCTGATGTCGTCGATGGTCATGCAGTCGGCCATGACCAGGGTCTCGGCGCGCTCGCGGATGGCGGCCACCGTCTCGGCGAAGGTGCGGCCGTCGGGACGCGGCCGGTCTGTCGCATCGAGGGCCACCACGTCGGCGCCGGCGTTCACCACCGCCAGGGCGTGGCGCAGCGTAGGCGTGATGTAAACGCCCTCGTGCCCCTCCTTCCACAGGCCGATGACCGGGATGTCCACCCTGCCCTTGATGGCCGAGATGTCGGAGAGCCCCTGGCAGCGGATGGCGGCAGCGCCACCCAGCTCGCAGGCACGCGCCATCTGCGCCATGGTCTCGGGGTTGCGGAGCGGCTCGCCGGGATAGGCCTGCACCGAGACCACCAGCTTGCCCTTGATCGACTCAATGATGGGGTTCATCGGTCCCCTCCCTTCCCGTGCCTGCGCACGGAATCGTCCCTCGGACCTAGCGCAGCTCGCGATAGGCCGATACCAGCAGGTTCTCCACGGCGCCGATGAGCGGCGCGTCGTCGCCGAGCGTGCCGTCGACAAGCGGCGTGTCGTGCACGGGCGGCATGGCCTGGCCAAGGAAGCCCTGGCCCAGGGCCTCGGACCAGTCGGGGCCGCACTTCACCACCGAGCCCGACAGGATGATGGCAGCCGGGTCGAACATGTTGCACATCGAGCCCAGCACCTCGCCCAGGGCAAGGCCCGCACGGTGCTCGGCGGCCTTCGCGGCCTCGTCGCCCGCAGCGGCGCGGCGGTCGATCTCGGCACCATGCATGGGCGTGCCGTCAGGAAGGGTGGCGTCACCGCCCAGCCGCACGTATTCGGCGATGATGCCCGGGCCTGCCGCCACCGGCTCGAGGTGACCCGTGGCGCCGCAGCTGCACGGGACGCCCGCCGCGGCGATGCACGCCACGTGGCCGATGTGCCCCGCCTCGTTGTGGCTGCCCAGCATGATGGCCCCGTCCTCGACGTAGGCCCCGCCGATGCCCGTTCCCACGGCCACCACCAACACGCTGGGAAGGCCCTTGCCCCCGCCCCAACGCGCCTCGCCCAGCGCATGGGCATGCACGTCGTTCAGCACGCGGCAGGGCAGTCCGCAGGCTGCGGTTACCTCGGAGCCAAGGCGGGTGCCGCCCCAGCCGGGCATGAGCTCGTTGGCAAAGGTGATGTCGCCCGTTGCGGGGTCAACCACGCCGGCCGACGAGATGCCCACCCCAAGGGGAGGCTCGGACGAACGGTCGATAGCGGCGCGTACCTGCTCCAGCACCGTGGCCAGCACGCTCGCACCACCCCGCATCGCGTTGGTGGGCACCTTGGTCACGGCGCTCACCTGCGGGGTCTCGCCCTCGGCAATCCGCACAAGGCCACAGGCGATCTTGGTTCCGCCGATGTCTACGCCCACATAGGTTGCCATGGGCGCCTCCTCTCGCTTCGTGAGGGGCGCAGGACGTGCCTGCGCCCCGGCAATTGTTTGTTACAGCAGGCCGTTGGCACGCAGCACGGCGGCGACGGCCTCGACGTTGGCGCCTTCCATGGCCTTGACCGGTCGCGGCATGGTGTTGGAGTCAAAGATGCCCATCAGCATGAGGGCCGTCTTGAAGGCGCCCACACCACCGGCATACCCCACAAGTCCCGACGTCACGTCAAAGATGTGGCTGATGTCGTTAAGGCGGTCCTGCTCGGCCTTCGCCGTTGCCCAGTCGCCCGCCTGCGCGGCCTTCCACATGCGCACGTAGCCATGGGGCTCGACGTTGGCGAGGCCGGGCACCGAGCCGTCGGCACCGGAGAGGTACGCGCCGTCAACCACGACCTCGTGGCCGGTCAGGATGGACATCGGATGGCCAAGCCTCTCGTTCTCCTGGCAGAGGTAGCGGAAGCTCACGTCGTCGCCCGACGAGTCCTTCACACCCGCCAGCACGCCCTCGGCACCAAGCTTGGCCAGCAGCTTCCAGGGGAGCTTGGTGTGCACGCACACGGGGATGTCGTAGGCAAAGATGGGCAGCGACAGGGCGTCGTGCAGGCAGCGGAAGTGCTCCTCGGCCTCGACGGCGCCGCCGATGGCATAGAAGGGCGCGGTGGCCACCAGGGCGTCGACGCCCAGCGCCTCGGCGCGCTTGCCCTGCTCGATGACGCGCTCGGTCTCGGTGTCGATGATGCCGGCCATCACGGGCACGCGGCCGTCCACGATGCGCACGGCCTCGCGCAGCACCTCGTCGCGGCGCGCGTCGGTGGAGAAGACAACCTCTCCCGACGAGCCCAGGAAGAAGAGGCCGTCAACCCCGGCGTCGATCATGTAGTTGATGAGCCGCTCGAAGGAGGGCACGTCAAGCTGGTGGTCGGCCGTGTCGGGCACCACGACGGGAGGCACGACGCCGGAGATTTTGAAGTCAGACATGTTCAGGTCCTTTCCCCTGGCCATAGATGAAGGCCAGGAACTCGTTCTCGAACGCGTTCACGCGCTCGTGTGCGTACTTTGGATAGTGCAGCCACCTGAGACGGGGCATCAGCTGGGCAAGTTGTGCCTGCTCGGCAGGGCTGGCCACCTCGTCCATCAGGCAGGTGCCCAGCAGCGTGGGGCTCGCGACGCCACGCCCCTGCGCAAGCTGCAGGCCCAGCGGATAGGGGTTGAGCGCCGCAGCCTTCCACGTCCTGCGCGGCATCTGGGACGCCATGTCCAGCGCAAGCGCGCCGCCGTAGCCCTCGCCGAAGACGATGATGCGGGACCCGTCCAGCCTAGGGTCGTCAGCGATGGCCATAAAGGCGGCCAGTGCGTCGCCGCACGAGGACAAGAAGGAGCCTTGAGAACCGTCGGCGTCTGGCCGGTTGGACAGCTGGGCCACGGCAAACCCCGCCCCCACATAGCGCGTGAGGTGGAACCATCCCCGCGGGGGCCTTCCCAGATCGTGGAACATGAGCACCACCGGATGGGGGCCCTTCGTGCTGGGGACCACCAGGCGAAGCTCGACCTCTCCCAGGGCAAGCGGTGGGGTGGCCCGGACCGTCTCGTAGGTGGCGTGGGGATTTCCCATATAGGGGGCCTCCCCCTCCCCCACGGCCGCCTCGCCAAAGAAGGCCAGGGTCTGGTCGTCGAAGTCCTGTATCTCCTCGTGGCCGAAGCCAGGGTACAGAAGCCGACGCTTCTCGCAGGCAAGATCGTTGTACACCGCGCACTGCGTCTCGGGCGGGCAGATCACGTCGTCAAGGCCCGTGCCAAACAGCACGGGACAGCGAACCAAGTGCGCGAAGTGGTTGGTCTCGATGTAGGCAAGCGTGCCGAACCACTCGTCCTCGCGGGTACCGTCGGGGTCGAACCAGCGCGCGTAGTAGCGGATGCCCTCGTAAGCCACCTCGTCGGCACCCAGCTCGTACACCTTCCTGAAGTCGGAGAGGAAGGGGTAAAGGATGGCGGCCCTGGCGATGAGGCCAGGGTTAAGTGCACAGCAGGCGATGCCCATGCCACCGCCCTGCGACCCGCCGTTCACGTACACGCGACCAAGGTCAAGGCTGCCCGCGGCCCCCAGCTCCTGCACGACGCGGCACAGGATGCGCAGGTCTTGGTACAGCCGGACGTAGTATAGGTTCTCGGGGCCGCCGTCGATGCCAGCCACGAGGTGTCCCGCCACCGTGGTGCCCATGAAGCCACCCACGTCCTGGCTCTTGCCTCCCTGGCCGGGGTTGTCAAGCGCAATGACGGCGCAGCCCATGCCCACGAACGATGCTTGCTCGAACCACGAGCGCGTGGCTCCTGGGTAGCCATGGAACTGCAGCACAACGGGAGGCGCCTCAACCTGGGCAGGACGCAGGTACTTCGCGTACAGCAGCGCTCCTCCCATCCCGCGAAACCACAGGTCTAGGTACTCGCAGGCACCGTTGGGAGGCATCTCGGAGGGCTCGACGCGCCATTCAAGCGGCACGGCGTCCGCCTCTTTCATGCGGGCGTCCCAGAATTCGTCGAAGTCGTCAGGGAGCGGCGTGCGTCCCCGGTACGAGGACAGCGCCTCGATGTCGTCTGGCGTCATACGGCCTCCCTTCGCAGCAACGCATGGGGTGCCGAAAGAAGCCTTTCCGACACCCCATCTGCGGATGCCGCAGGTACGCGCCTGCGGCATCCGCCTCGGATTTGGTTACTCGCCCAGCTTCGGGTGCAGCAGCGAGGGAGCCGCGCCCAGAAGGAGCTTCGTGTAGTCGTCGTGAGGGTCGTTGAACACCTGCTCGGCCGTACCCTCCTCCATGATCTGGCCATGGTTCATGACCACGATGCGGTCGGAGATGTAGCGCTCGGTCTGGATGTCGTGGCTGATGAACACCATGGCCAGGCCAAGCTCCTGCTTGAGGTCGGTAAGCAGGTTCAGGATCTGCGCGCGCACTGAGACGTCGAGGGCCGACGTGGGCTCGTCGGCGATGATGACATCGGGGTTGAGCGACAGGGCACGCGCGATGGCCACGCGCTGGCGCTGGCCTCCGGACAGCTGGCCAGGAAGCACGTACATGGCCGAGCTGGGCAGGCCCACGAGGCCAAACAGCTCGCGCACGCGGTCCTCGCGCTGCTCCTCGGTGCCCACCTTGTGCACCACCAGCGGGTCGATCAGCTGGTCGTGCACGGCCATGCGCGGGTTGAGCGCGGTGGCCGGGTTCTGGAACACCACCGACACCACGCGGCCGATCTTCTTGCGCAGGTCGGCAGTGCGCTTGGTGACGTCCTCGCCCTTGAAGTAGACGTGGCCCTCGGTGGGTGACTGCAGGCCGCACATCACGTTGGCCGTGGTGGACTTGCCGCAGCCCGACTCGCCCACGATGCCGATGGTCTCGCCCGGCATGAGCTTCAGCGTGAGGTGGTTCACGGCCGTGACCAGGTTGGGGTGGAAGATGGAGCCCGTACGCGTACGGAAGATGACCGAGATGTCATCGAGATGGATGATGGGCGTCGTCTCTGCCATCACTCATCGCCTCCTTCCTGGGCCATGCCTTCTGCAAGCTGTGCCAGCTCCTCGAGTGCCTCGGCCTTGGTGACAGGCTCGCCGGTGATGGTCTCGACCGCATCCTGGATGATGCTTGCCACCTGGTCCATCCGGTCGTCAACGATCTCGGAGACCGCGTCCACAGCACCGGGGTCGTCATATCCGGCGCGGCTGGTCAGGCCGTTGGCCGCCAGCACGTCGTCAGGTAGCTCGTAGATGTAGTGGTCGGTGGTTCCCGCCACCAGCTTGCGCACCGGCTTGACGTCGAGGCCCACGCTGGGATGGCTTGAACGCGGAGCGAAGCGGTCGCCCTTGGGGAAGTCGGCGGGGCTGGGCACCGAGCCCGGGACCTGGTGCAGACGCTTGCCGTCGTGCGCCTCGATGGACAGCACCGAGCCCAGCAGGCCCTGGGTGTACTCGTGGCGCGGGTCGGTAAGCAGCTCGCGCGTGGGCGCGCTCTCCACGATCTGGCCGGCGTACATGACGGTGATCTCGGAGGCCACCTCGGCAACGAGCGCGAGGTCGTGACTCACGAAGATCATGGCGAAGCCCAGCTTCTTCTGCAGGTCGTTCAGAAGCTTGATGACCTGCTTCTGCACCGTCACGTCAAGTGCGGTGGTGGGCTCGTCGCAGATGACCAGCGACGGGTCGCGCGTCAGCGCCATGGCGATGATGACGCGCTGGCACTGGCCGCCGGACAGCTCGTGCGGATAGCTCTCGAGGGTGCGCTTGGGGTCAAGGCCCACCAGCGTGAGCAGCTCCTCGGCGCTACGCGTTCCGCCACGGCTGGTAAGCTGCTTCATCTGCGCGGAGATGAGCATGGAGGGGTTGAGCGCCGAGAGCGAGTCCTGGTACACCATGGCGATCTCGCGACCCAGCAGCTGACGATGCTCCTCCTCGGAAAGCTTCAGCAGGTCGGTGCCCTTGTACAGCACCTCGCCCGTGATGCGCTCGCCGGGGTCGGTCAGGTTCATGATGACCTTGGTGGTGATGGACTTGCCGCAGCCCGACTCGCCCACCAGCGCCATGCACTGGCCGGGGCGCACGTCAAAGGTGACGTTCTCCACCACGTTGACGTCGCCGTGGTTGGGGAAGCCGATGCAGAGGTTCTTTACCTGCAGCAGAGGCTCGACCGAATAGTCGGGCACGCGCCGGTCGGTGCGGGCAAGCTCAACCTTGCGCAGGGCCCCCAGGCGCTCGGCCAGGGTGTCGGCCTGCGCCGCATAGGCGCGCACGGGGTCGGCCACAAGGAGGTCGGCCTCGCGACGGCTCTCGGAGTTCTCGGCCGACACGGGCGCGGAGGGAGCCGCGGCCATGGCGTCGGTGATGCCCTCGGAGAGGATGTTGAGGGCCAGGCACGTAATCATGATGGCCAGGCCAGGGAACAGCGCCTGCCACCAGCGGCCGGAAAGCACGCCGGCGCGGGCGTCGGCAAGGATGTTGCCCCAGGTGGGCGTGGGCTCGGAGATGCCCGCCGACAGGAACGTGAGGGACGCCTCGAAGATGATGGCGTCGGCCACGAGGGTGACGGTGAACACCATGATGGGGGCCGCGCAGTTGCGCAGCACATGCTTGATGAGGATCCACGGAGCCCGGGCGCCACTCACGATGACGGCGCGCACATAGTCCTCACCGTACTCGCTCACGATGTTGGCGCGCACGATGCGGGCGATCTGGGGCATGTACATGAAGCCGATCGAGAAGATGATGGCCGGGATGGACTTACCTAGGATGGTGACGAGCACCGCGGCAAGCGCGATGCCGGGGACCGACATGATGATGTCGAGGATGCGCATGATGACCTCGGACACGCTCTTGCGCGAGACCGCCGCGGCAGCACCGATGATGGAGCCGGTGACCAGGGCGAACCCCGTCGCGCCGAAGCCGATGACCAGCGAGATGCGGCCGCCATAGAGCATGCGCGAGAGGATGTCGCGGCCCTTGTCGTCGGTGCCGAAGATGTGCTCGGCATCGGGGGCCATGCGCGCCATGCCGATGGCGTACGGATCATGCGGGACGATGATGGGGGCCAAGATGGCCAGCAGGGCCACGACCACCAGGATTCCCAGCGCGATCTTGGAGGTGAGCTTCATGTTCTTGATGCCGCTGAGCTTGAGGCCCTTGGCGGCCGCGCCCTCGAGGCGCTCTGCGTTCTCTTTTCTCGTTGCCATGGCTACACGCTCCTGATCCTGGGGTTGATGAGCAGGTACAGCATGTCAACCACGATGTTGATGACGATGAACGACAGCGCGAACGCCGTCGAGGATGGCCGTGCCCATGCCGGGCAGGTTGAAGATGACCTCGATGACGACGGCGCCGCCCATGAGGTAGCCAATCTTCATGCCGAGGGTGGTGACGGGTGTGATGAGGGCGTTGCGCAGCACGTTGCGCGCGATGATGACGCCCTTGGGAAGGCCCGAGCCCTTGGCGGTACGCACGTAGTCCTTGTCAAGCTCCTCGACCATGGCCGTACGCACGATACGCGTCATCTGGCCGGTGAGCGGCACGGCAAGCGAGACGGCGGGCATGATCATGCGCGCCATGTAGCCGCCAAAGTCGGTGGAGGGGCTGGGCAGGGGGCCGGAAGCCGGCAGGAGGTGCAGGTACGAGGAGAACACGAGGATGAGCAGGACCGCCAGCCAGAATGACGGCGTGGCGAGGCCCGCGATTGACAACAGGCGTATCAGCTGGTCAGGCCAGCCGTCACGGTAGAGTGCCGCGATCACGCCCAAGGTGAACGAGACGATGGTTCCCAGCAGCAGGCCAAAGAAGGTGAGCTGCATCGTGACGGGCAGTGCCGTGGCGATGCGGTCGGCCACCGGGCGGCGCTGTGCGCTGTAGGTGCCCAGCTCGCCGTGCAGAAGGTCGCCCATGTAGCGCACATAGCGCACGGGCCAGGGATCGTCGAGGCCGAAGTCCTCGTGGTACTTCTGGATTGCCTCCGGAGTCGCTGCCTCGCCCAGCGCCTTGTACGCTGGGTCGATGGGCGAGAACGACATGAGGAAGAACACCAGGAACGTAACGCCTATCGCCATGATGGGAAGCGCCACGAGGCGCCTTCCAATCAGGCGAAGAAGGTTATTCATTTGCTCTCTCCCCTCTCACGCTCTTCTATCGAACACGTTGCTTTCCGTACAGAGACGGGGGCCCGGGCAGGTCTTTGCCCGGGCCCCCTCGTTACCGATTATCTAGTCACTTGTGGACTAGGCGGTGACGGTCACGACGTCGCTGAGCGAAACGCCGGTGGTGCCGATGCCGGAGAAGCCCTGGACGCAGACACCAGTGGGGCTGGCGCCGTCGGCAACATCCCAGTAGGCCGTCGGGGTGATGACCTGGAGGACCGGGTACAGCACGCACTGGTCGGCGAGGATGTCGAAGACCTGGTTCCAGCAGTCCTGCTGGTCGGCGCCGGTCTTGGTGAGGGCGTCGGCCATAAGGGTGTTGACCTGCTTCCACTCGTCGGAGGTGTTCCACGCGCAGCGGGTCTTCATCCAGATGTTGTCACCGTACCACCAGTTGAGCAGCAGGTCGGTGTCGCCGCCGAAGCAGGAAGGATCGCCAGGGGCGATGAGGATGTCCCAGGAGTCGTCGGCCTGGTCGATGGCAGCGTAGGTGGCCGGAGACTGGTCGGAGGTCAGGTTGACGGTGACGCCCAGAGCATCCTGGAGGTCCTGCTGAGCCTGGGTGCCCATGGCCACGACCTGCGCGTTGTCAGTAGTGCGCAGCTGGATGGTGGCGGGGAACTCGATGCCCTCGGCAAGAGACTTGGCCTTGTCCACGTCATAGCCGTAGACCGTGGCAGCCTCATGGTAGTTGGTGAAGGTGGAGGGCAGGTAGCAGGTGGGCTTGCCAGCGAGACCAGAGAAGGCGTTCTGGATCATCTGGTCGGTGTTGAGCGCGTACATGACGGCCTGACGGGCGTTCTTGTTATCCCACGGAGCCTTCTTGACGTTGAACATGATGAAGCGGGTGCCAAAGCCCTGCACCTGGTCGACGCGCATGCCGGCGGCGGCAACCTGGTCGATGCTCTCGGGCGGCACGGACTCGGTCACGAGGTTGGTGCCCTCCTGGGCGGCGGTCACGCGCGCGGTGGGGTCGGTGAGCGACTCCATGCGGATCTGGGTGTCCTGCGCGGGGTGGTTGCCGTTGTAGTTGGGGTTGGGAACCATGGTGACGTAGGTGTCGGAGACCTCTTCGTACATCCAGGGGCCGGTGCCGATGGGCTTGGCGGCGGCGTCATCATCAGACAGGGTGGCCGGGGTGACCTTGATGATGCCCAGGCGCTCCTTGATGAGCGAGAACTGCGGGATGGTGACCTTGACGGTGAGGGTCTTGTCGTCCTTCTTCTCGATGGACTCGATCATGGTGAGGAACGAGACGTACATCATGCCGTCGGCCTTGGCGCGCTCGAAGGAGTGGATTACATCCTCGGGGGTGACGGGGTCGCCGGTGGAGAAGGCGGCGCCGTCGCGCAGGGTGATCTCGCAGGTGTTGTCGTCAACCCAGACAGGGTCGCCCACGCACAGGCCGTCGGAGACGCTGTAGTCGTGGAAATCGATGTCGTAGAGGCCCTCCATGACGTTCATGTTGGCGCTCAGGCAGAAGGCCGAGGAGCAGTTCTGCGGGTCGAACGAGCTGGGGCCATAGGCAGAGCCAACGGTGAGCGTGCCGCCACCGACGGTAGCCTCGGCAGGGGCCTCGCCGCCCTCGTCGGTGGCCGCGGGCTCGGAGCCGCCGTCAGAGCTGCCGCCACCGCATGCGGCCAGCGCGAGCGCTGCGCCACCGGCAACTCCCAGGAAGGAACGGCGGGTAAGCTTGGTGTCCATCATTTCTCTCCCATCACTCGATGAACAAGTCGCGCCATGGCAGCGCGAGCATCCTACATGTTGCGAGATTATTACACATCCGAAAGACAACAACCACCGAAGCCGCCCAACGGCGCATTGAGACAGACAGACGGAAACAATAGGTTTTACCTTGACTTTATTTTGATTTTGGCTAGATGTGTAAACCAGTGCCCAGCCTACTCCCCCGCGGCCTCGCTCACCTGCGCATCCTCGGCCTCGTACGCCCGAAGCGTCTGCCAGATGTCCTGCGCAACCTGCTCGGAAACGCCCTTCACCTCGGCAATCTGCTCGACCGTGGCGGCACGCAGCTTGCGCATCGAGCCGAAGTGCCGCATGATGGCGCGCTTGCGCTTGGGACCCACGCCCGGCACCTCGTCAAGCATCGACACGGTCATGGCCTTGTCACGCAGCTCGCGGTGGAAGGTGATGGCAAAGCGGTGGCTCTCGTCGCGCACCTGCTTGATGAGGTAGAGCGAGGCCGATCCGCTGGGAAGCACCACGGGGGTATCGTCCCAGGGCACGAACACCTCCTCGTCCGACTTGGCCAGGCCGCACACCGGGATGTCGAGGCCAAGCGCCGCGAGCTGGTTCATGGCAGCGGTAAGCTGGGGCTTGCCGCCATCAACAACCAGCAGGTCAGGACGGCTGCCAAAGCGTTCGTCGGCCATGCGCTCGGGCGCGTAGCGACGCCCCAGCACCTCCTCCATGCTCAGGAAGTCGTTGGCCTCGTCCAGCTGTGCGCGCACCTTGAAGCGGCGGTACTGGCCCTTGTCGGGGCGCCCATCGGTGAACACCACCATCGAGGCCACGGTGAAGCGCCCGTGCAGGGTGGAGATGTCGAAGCACTCGATGCGCAGGGGCGGCCCATCAAGCGCCAGGGCGCTTTCCAGCTCGAGCAGCGCCTGGTTGGTGCGGTCGTCCGCGTAGCCCGTGCGCACCATGTAGCGCATGAGGGCATGCCGCGCGTTGCGCTCGGCCATCTCCAGCAGCGACTTCTTCTCGCCGCGCTGCGGGCGATGCAGGCGGCAGACGCGGCCCCGCTTGTCGGCCAGCCACGCGGCGATGGCCTCGCCGTCGGGAAGGTCGATTGCGAGGTCAACCTCGGAGGGGATGTCGGCCGTCTCGTCGTAGTAGCGCTTCACGAAGCCCTCGGCCAGCTCGTCCTCCCCCACGTCCAGGCCCTTGTTGAGCACGAACTCGTTGGTGCGCACCACCCGGCCCTCGCGCACGCTGAACACACAGGCGCAGCTGATCGTCTCCTCGCGGTAGAAGCCCACCACGTCGAGGTTGGCCTGGGCTCCCACGATCACCTTCTGGCGGTCGTCAAGACCCTCCAGCACCTCGATGCGGCGCTTGAGGCGCGCCGCGCGCTCGAAGTCAAGCTCGGCAGCCGCGGTGCGCATCTGCTCGTACATCTCTCCCACGATCTCGGAACGGTTGCCCGCCAGGAAGCGCTCCACCTGGCTCACGTTGCGGGCGTACTCCACCGTGTTGATGGCACCGCAGCACACGCCCGGGCCGCGCCCCACGTGGTAGTCGAAGCAAGGCCTACCGCGCTCGGCTAGCACGAAGTTGGCCACCGCCGCCTCGTCGGGATGGCTCTCCAGATAGCGACGGGCACGCTTCCACTCGGCGCAGGTGCCCATGCAGATGGGCACCGCCTTGCGCAGGATGTCGATGGTCTCGCGGGCCGCCTTGGCGTCGGTGTAGGGACCAAAGTAGCGCGTGCCCTTGCGATGGCGCTCTCGGGTGTACTTGATGGCCGGGTACACGTCCGACTCGGTGACGGCGATGTAGGGGTAGCTCTTGTCGTCCTTATAGTCGACATTGTAGTAGGGATGGTACTGGGCAATGAGCTCGCGCTCCAGCACGAGCGCCTCGTGCTCGGACCCCACCACCACGTAGTCGAAGCTGCGCACCACCTGCATCATGAAGGGAATCTTGTCCCGCTCGTCCTGCAGGGTGACGTACTGGCGCATCCTTGCGCGCAGGTTCTTGGCCTTGCCCACGTACACCACGGTACCCGCGGCATCCTTCCAAAGGTAGCACCCCGGTTCGGTGGGAACCTGGGCCACCTGCTCGGCAAGCGTGGGCTCGACCTCGGCCATGGCTATCCCTCAAGCTCGCGGTGGCCGAAGTAGCGGTAGAAGTCGCGGTAGTATCCCGCCCAGATCTTTGCGAGGTTGGCCAGGCGACGCGGGTCGTTGTCGCGACGGTCCCACAGCGTGGTGCCCACCCTTCCCTCGTGCATGAGAGCAAGCGCCCGGTCGCGGCCCGGGCCTTCGGGCGTGTAGTGGCGCACGATGGGCTTGGGCATCCCGCACCACAGCACCTCGTCGGTGGCATGCACGGCCTCGTTGCGAAGCCCCTGCACGAGGTCCTCTACGCAGGGGCGGGCAAGGTTGTGCCCAGACAGCGTGGTGAAGTAGCTGCTGCGCCCCTGGCGTGGGTTGAAGTCAAGGAACTTGAAGGTGCCGTCACGCGGGTCAAGCTTGAGGTCGAGGTTGAAGTACCCGAAGTAACTGATGTGCTGTAGCAGGCGCTCTACCTGCTCGTATATGGCCTCGTCGCCATAGCTCACGATGGCTGCGTAGTTGCCGATACGCATGGGCTCGCAGTCCTCCAGCACCGGCCAGCCAAGCGAGAGCAGCGAGGGCTTGCCGTCGGAGCGCACGTATCCGTTCACCACGCGCATGTTGGAGTCGTCGCCGGGAACGAACTCCTGGATGACCAGCTGCGCGTCGTAGCCGGAGGCGTACACACGCCGCACGCACTCCTCCAGCATCGCCCGGTCGTCCAGGATGAAGGCCTTCTTCTGGCCCTCGAACTCGTGCTCGCGATACGACGCCGCGTTCGTGGGCTTGAGCGCCACCGGGAAGCCGAAGGGCAGCTCGTCGGGCACCGTCGGCCCGTCGATGGTGACGGTCTTGGGATAGGGGGCGCCGGCGCGCTCGCACAGGGCGTAGAAGCGCGACTTGTCGTTCAGCTCGTCAAGCACGCCCGCGTCGGACGTGACTGCCACATAGCGCGGGTCAAGCTCGGCCTTGTGGGCCGAGAGCATAAGCGAGTACTCGTCGCCGCAGGGGATGACCAGCGGAATCGCGCTCCCGAAGCTACCGGCGTCGCGGTTGAGCACCTCGATGAAGCGTGGCATCTCGGGGAAGCCCTCGTCGCAGCGCTGCTCCACGAAGCGCGAGTATTGCGTAGCGCGCAGCGGGAACGCCCCGTAGCAGATGGAGCGCACGCCGTAGGCGTCATAGAAGGCACGTGCCATGCCATAGGCACCCACTTCGGTGCCCAGCAGGATGGGAACGAACGGACGGGTCATGGCTGCTAGTCCTTTCTGCGCTGGGACCTGCGTTCGCGCACGGCGTCGAGCGCGCGCTTCGCGAGGCACAGCGCACCATAGAAGGCGCGGTGTACGGGGAGGTCGCGGTCGGGGGCAACCCGCACCACATCCTTGGCGAACTTGCACTTGAAGGTGTTCAGCGACGAGAGGCCGGGATAGCGCTCGGAACCGATGCCCATCATGTCGTAGTCGGCAACGCCCTCGGCACCCAGCGTAAGCGCCTCGAAGAAGATGAGGCCGTCGGTCACGAAGTTGCGATGGGGCACGTCGGAGCGGGAGGCCCCGTAGTAGCGCACCGCATGCCCGTCGTTCACGGTGGCGATCGTCCAGGTGACCACCTGGCCATCGACGCGCCCGGCAAAGACGCGGCAGCGGTTCGGCCCCAGGATGCGCAGCATGTTCTCGTAGTCGGCCTTGGGCGCGGGTGTGAAGCCGTCGCGCTGGGCGGTCTCAACCATCACGTCATAGTACTCGTCAAACGACGAGGAGGCCAGCGCGGTCTCGTCGGCATAGGTAGCGGGGCTCTCGCGCAGTGCCTTGCGCACGTCGCGGCGGCCACGGGTCTTCATGCGCGAGAGGATGTCGTCCTCACCGCCCGAGAGGTCCATCACCACGGTCTCGTCGTAGGGCGTGATGGAGAGGGTGGGGCGGCAGAGGTCAAGCTCGTGCTGCACGGCAAGGCGCACGAAGGCCTGCCTGCGGTCACGCTTGCGCACGAAGGCGACAAGCGCCCTCAGCGCCTCGCGCTCCTCCTCGGGGCCCAGCGGACGCACCCACACGGGCCCGTGGTGGGAGCGCAGGTAGTGGTACCCGTGGGTAAGGTAGTCGGCGAAGGACGCCCAGCCCAGGGGCTGTCCGTCGCGGACAAACGCGACGTGTCCCCAGAAGGTGCGGTCGGTGATGGACGACTCAAGGTCCATCCAGGCGCCGGTCTGCTCGATGGGCAGGGCGACGCCCGCCTCGGCCACCTGCGCCTCGAACTCGTCGCGGGTCAGTTCCCTCAGCTCAATCATGGCACTCCAAGACAATAGCGCCGCGCGGGTGCGCGGCTGACGTTCCTGAACATTGTAGACACCCCGGCTTCCAGCTAAGCCAACTGCACAACATTCTCAGGCGAGCGATCCCGCCCTCCCCCGCACGGACTCCACATAGCACGGCTACAATGGCTTGCACGAACACGACGCAGGCAGGAGCATCGCATGCACAAGCCCATACTCGGCATCCTCGGTGGGGTGGGGCCCCTTGCCACCGCCTACTTCATGGAGCTTCTCATCAAGAAAACGCCGGCACAGACCGACCAGGAGAACATGCCCATGATCGTGTTCAACGATCCGCAGATTCCCGACCGCACGGCCTACATCCTAGACCACTCCCAATCCAACCCCCAAGGCGAGATGGTGAAGGTGGCGCGGTGGCTTGAGGAGGCTGGCTCCGACTACATCGCCATCGCCTGCAACACCGCCCACTACTTCTACGACGCCATCAACGAGGCCGTGACGGTACCTGTGGTGAACATCATGGAGGAGACGGCCTCGCGCATCGCCACCCTGGCCCATCCCGGTGCCAAGGTTGGCCTCATGGCCACCGAGGGTACGGTGGAGTCGGGCGTGTTCCAGTCTTACTTCGAGCATGCCGGCCTCTCGACCCTTGCCCCCGACCACGAGGATCAGGACAAGGTCACGCACCTCATCTATGGCTGCGTGAAGGCCAACCAGCCCTATGATCCCCAGGAGTTCCTCTCCGTGGCGGCCAGCCTCCACGACGCCGGCTGCGAGGCCGTGGTGGTGGGCTGCACGGAGCTCTCGGTCATCTACCAGGACCTTGACGAGCGCCCGGAGTGGCTGTTTGACTCGCTGGACATCCTTGCCGACCGCTGCGTGCAGATCTACCTCAACGCCCGCGCCAAGGACGGCCAAATCGAGATGTAAAGACGGGCGATGGCGCGATGCGCCGAGCCAAGGCAGCAACCCCATGCCTCACCCCAATGTCGGAAGTGCTGCAGGGATGCGACGCTCCCGACACCTATAGCTCCAAATATGTCGGAAGTGCTGCATGGCGGCAACGCTTCCGACACCCGCATCCCCCAATACGTCGGAAGTGCGGCGAGGTCGCGACGCTCCCGACACCTACAGCTCCAAATATGTCTGAAGTGCTGCATGGCGGCAATGCTCCCGACACCCGCATCCCCCAATATGTCGGAAGTGCAGCGAGGTCGCGACGCTTACGACAGATTGGGGGCTGCGGGTGTCGGAAGCAAGGCGAGGTCTGGCGCAAAGCGCCAGACCAATGCCGCGCGCCAAGATAGTCGCCCCCGGGACAGCGAAGCTGGCCCAGGGGCGACGAGCAAAGGGCGCCGAGCGAAGCGAGGCACACCATCTTCCCCACGCGAGGCCGTGGGACAATGTGTGGGCTGGCCTGCCCTCGTTCCCTGAGCGACATCCGCGAAGCGCTGAGCGAAGGGAACGAGGGCAGGCCCGCCCCCGCACACGAAGTTCTGCGGCACAACCTACACGATGGGGCCTCCACCCACGAAGCTACCCGAGTCGTAGTACACGCTGTCGATGCCCACGCCCTCGTAGCTCGAGTGGATCATCAGCCCGCCGCCGATGCACAGCGCCACATGGGTGGTGTAGTCAACACTGGACCCCCAGAACATGAGGTCGCCAGCCTGCAGCTGCGACTGGTCGGTGGTCCAGCCGCCGCCATCAAGGCACCAGCCAATCATCGAGTTGTCGCGGCCGTTGGCCATGCGCTGCCCGCGCGGAATGTAGATGCCGGCCTGGTTGAACGACCACCACACCAGGCCAGAGCAGTCGAACTCCTGGTTGGCGATGGCGTCGCCCGCCCACGAGTAGCTCACGCCAATCTGCGACTTCGCATACTCGATGGCGGCATAGACGCCCGAGCCGTAGTCGGGCACGTAGGTGGACGTCGAGGAGGAGGTCGAGTCGTCTTCGTCCTCAGGCTCAGGCCCTGACTCTGGCTCGGGTTCGGGCTCCGGCTGCTGGGTCTCCTCCTGAACGGTCTGCTCCTGCTGCTCCTCCTGGACGGTCTGCTCCTGCTGCGTGGTCTCCTCGCTGGCCTGCTGCGTGGACTCCTGCTGCTCCTGCTGGGTGGCTTCCTGCTCCTGCTGCGCGGTCTCCTCGCTGGCCTGCTGGGCAGACGCCTGGCGCGCCTGCTCCTCGGCCGCAGCCTGCATGCGCGCAGCCTCGGCCTCGGCGGCGGCCTGCAGACGCGCGGCCTCCTCCTCGGCAGCCCGGCGCTCCTCCTCGATGGCCGCCTGCACCTCGGCAGACAGGCCGTTCACGTAGTCCTGCTGGTCGCGCTGCAGGGCCATGATCTCCTCGTAGCGCTGCTGGGCGTCGCTCAGAAGCTGCTCCTGCACGGTCTGCTGCTCCGCGAGCTGGGCCTGCTGCTCCTCGAGCTCGGCCTCGATGTCAAGCACCTCGTGGATGGCGTCGGTCTGGTGGGAGGCAACCTTGTTGGCATAGTAGATGCGCGACGCGAAGTCCTCGAACGAGGTGGACCCAAGAACGAAGGACACGAAGTCCACCTGGCTCTTGTAGCCGTCGGCCATGCACTTGGACAGGTAGTCGCGGGCGATGACCAGCTCACCCTCCTTGACGGCGATCTCGTCCTCGATCTGCCCCATCTTCACATGCGTGTCCTCGAGTTGCGCCTGCGCATCCTCGAGCTCGAAGAACTTCTGCTGGCTCTGCTCGGTAATCTCATTGAGCCTGCTGTAGGCCGCATCAAGCTCGGCCTGAATCTGCGTAGAGGACGCGGCGAACGCGACCGTAGGCAGCGGTGCGACGGCGAGCGCAAACGAAAGCCCCATCGCCACGCTAAGCCGGACCACGCCATGCTTGCTGGATGTTCTCATCTTCCCTCGCAATGGTTCGTCCGTACGTTACAAAGCGTTCCTGCAACTTATGCAGTAGGGTGGAATCATACCCCTTTTGGGCAGGCTATGTGTGTGCGTGTGATGATGCAGGAAAAAAGCAAGCATTCTACCTGCGGTTATTATGCCTCAAGCTCACGAAAGAAGCAGCTTCTGCGGCCCGTGTGGCACGCAGGCCCCGGCGAGTCAACCTCAACCAGCAGCGTGTCAGCGTCACAATCAACCAGCACGCGCTTCACCTGCTGCATATTGCCGCTCGTCGCGCCTTTGTTCCAGAGCTCCTGCCGGGACCGCGACCAGAACCACGTCGTGCCCGTCTCGAGCGTCAGCCGAAGCGACTCCTCGCTCATCCAGGCAACCATCAGCACCTCGCCCGTACCTACCTGCTGAACCACGGCGGGTATCAGCCCCTGGGCATCAAGCTTGAGCGCAAGTCCATCCAGGCTCGCGGGCTCAAGCGGCTCGCCGGCATAGGTTCTCATGTCACCACGACCTTTCGTGCGGGCAGCCACGCAATGGGCGTCAGCAGCCAGCTAGAAGTCAAGCCTGACGGGGATGCCCTGCGAGGCAAGGTACTCCTTCACCTGCCGCACGGTGAACGTGCCAAAGTGGAAGACGCTGGCAGCCAGCACCGCGTCTGCCTCGCCCTCGATGATGCCCTCGGCAAAGTGCTCGAGCGTGCCGACACCGCCCGACGCGATGACGGGGATGGGCACGGCGCGGGCCACCGCCCGCGTGAGGGCAAGGTCGAAGCCGTCCTTGGTGCCGTCGCGGTCCATGCTGGTAAGCAGAATCTCGCCCGCGCCACGGCGTGCCGCCTCCTCCGCCCAGGCCACGGCGTCGATGCCCGTGGGCACGCGCCCGCCCGCGAGGTACACCTCCCATTTGTCGGCCATGCCCACGCGCTTGGCGTCGATGGCGCAGATGACGGCCTGGCTTCCGAACGCCACCGCGGCCTGCGACAGCAGTGACGGGTCCTTGACAGCGGCGGAGTTGAACGACACCTTGTCGGCACCCGCGGCGATCATGCGGCGCGCGTCGGCCACGGTCTTGAACCCGCCGCCCACGGTATAGGGAATGCGCAGCTGCTCGGCGGCGTGGCTGGCAAGCTCGATCGTGGTGGCACGGTCGTCGGAGGTGGCGGTGATGTCAAGGAACACCACCTCGTCGGCGCCTTCGCGGTCATAGGCGCTTGCCAGCTCCACGGGATCTCCCGCATCGCGCAGGTCGACGAAGTTGACACCCTTCACGACGCGCCCGTCCTTCACGTCCAGGCAGGGTATGACTCGCTTGGTCAGCATGGGTGCGACCTCCTTTGGTCAGCCTTCCTCCAGGAAGCTCGTGACAATCTGGGCAACGAGGTGGGCCTCGTCTGCGGGCACGGCGTTGTACAGCGGCACAATACCCTGCACGACGCCTTGGGTGTGGGGCCAGCGGGACAGCTCGCCATCGGCCGACAGGCCGTACGCCGTCCAGTCAAGGGCCCCCGGATAGAGGGCCGGCCTACCCCATGAGTCGCAGTAGCAGCCCTTTGCCTCGATGGCCTCGACGAGGGCATCGGCGCGTTGCTGGCTGTCCAGGACCAGCGGGAAGCGCATGAGGGGACGCGGCTGCCCCAGGGCAGCCTTCGGGATGCTCACCAGCCCCCCCTGTGCCAGCGGCGCAAACGCCTTGGCATAGATGCGCGTAGCCTCGAGGCACTCCCCTTCGCGGGCATCAAGGCCGTCCAGGCCCTCGCGCATGCAGGCCAGCGTCGAACCTCCGGGAAGCGTCGCGTCGTAGGACACGATGCCACGGCGCTCCTCGTCGGCCACGGCCGGTATGAAGGCGCGCCTGCGCACGAGCAGGTTCCTCAGGGGCTTGCGAATGGCCATGGGAAGGTGCAGGAGCACGCGAATCAGCAGGTCATAGCCCTTTACGGCGCGCTCAAGCCGATCGTCGGCGGCAGGCAGCGACTGAAGCGCCGCCACGATGGCGTCTCGCAGCCCCACGTCCTCCATGGAGGGGTTCACCCAAACCGCCGCGCCGAAGCCCGCCGGCGCCATCTTCTGGATGCCGAAGGAATGTACCGAGACATCGGCCAAGGGCGCGCCGCTTGCGTCTCGGGAGAGGTGACAGGCACAGTGCGCGCAGTCCTCCAGCACGAGCGCACCAACCGAGTGGGCCCGCGCGACCAGGGCTGCGTCGGCCTCCTGGTCGAAGAGGCCGAAGGTGTGCTGCAGCACCACGGCGCGGGTATCGGCACCCAAGGGCAGCTGCTCCGCGTCGAGCGCGAGCGTGTCGGGCGACACGTCGGCATAGCGTACAGCGAGGCCCGCCGCATAGATGGGGTCGACCGCCGTGCAGCACGTCAGCAGCTGCGTGGCAACCTCCCCGTGCCCCCGCGCCTCGCGCAGGGCCCTCAGCACCACCGCCATGGCATGCCGCGCGCGGAAGACGAGATGCCAGTCGCGCGCGTCGGTACCGGTTCGACGGGCGATCTCGGCTAGGACCCGCTGCGCACGCTCATCGCTCGCCATGGTTCGCCTCCCCTGCCCTGGCCACGTCCAGGGCCTCCTCGAGCGTGAAGGCACCCTCATAGAGCGCCCTGCCCGTAATGGCCCCCTCGATGACGTCCGCGCCCACCGAGGCAAGCGCCCGCAGGTCGTTAAGGGTGGCAATGCCGCCAGACGCCACCACGGGAAAGCCCGCCGTAGCCGCGACGTGACGATAGGCATCCACGTCGATGCCGGTCTGCATGCCGTCACGGGACACATCGGTAAACACGAGGTGGCGATACCCCATCGAGGCCAGGCGCCCCACCAGCTCGTCGAGGGAGATGGCCTCGCCCTCGCGCCAGCCGTTCACGCGCACCTGGCCCTCGCGGGCAGCCACGTCGGCAACCAGCAGCTGGCCATAGGCACGTGCGGCCTCCTGAGCAAAGGCAGGGTCACGTACGAGGGCAGTGCCGATGGCGATGCGCGACGCCCCGGCATCAACCAGGCGCTCGATCGCAGCCATGTCGCGCACGCCGCCACCGGTGTCAACCCTGATGCCATCCACCTGGCAGATGGCGCGAATGGCGGCGGCGTTTCGCCTGAGGGCGCCCTCGTCCTCGCCGAAGGCGGCCGACAGGTCCACCACGTGGATCCAGCTCACCCCGCAGGCCGCGAAGTCCTCGGCAACGGCCACCGGATCATGCGAGTACACGTCCATCTGCGAGCGCTCACCACGACGCAGGCGCACCACCTGGCCGTCCACGAGGTCGATGGCAGGAAAGAGGATCATTGCTAGCCTCGCACGTAGCTCACGAAGTTGGACAGGATGGACAAGCCCGTGGACGACGACTTCTCGGGATGGAACTGCACGCCAAACACGTTGTCCTGCCAGATGGACGAGGCGAACGTGCGCGTGTAGTGCGAGCGCGTGGTAACGATGGCGTCGTCGACGTCGTCGGCAAGCGCGTAGGAATGCGTGAAGTACACGTTGGCTCCCTCGGCCACGTCGGCGAAGAGCGGTGAGACGCGTCCGTGGTCGGTAAGGTGCACCTGGTCCCAGCCCACGTGCGGCACCTTGAGCCGGCCGCCCTCAAGGCGCGTGACCGAGCCGGACAGCACGCCAAGGCCAGGCACCCACTCGCCAGCCCAGCAGCGGTCGCCGTTGCGCTCGCTGCCGCGGGCAAACAGCAGCTGCAGGCCAAGGCAGATGCCCAGGAACGGCACGCCCCTGCGGATGGCATCCACCACCGCGTCGGCCTGGCGGGAGGTGCGCATGTAGCTCATGGCGTCCTCGAAGCTGCCCACGCCCGGAAGGATGACGGCCTTCGCGGAGGCGATCACGTCGGGGTCGTCGGTTATGCCCACGTCACCGCCCACCGCCGCGACACTGCGCGCCACGGACAGGAGGTTTCCCTTGTGGTAGTCCACCACCGCAATCTCGTGCACGCGCGCCATCACAGGCTCCCCTTCGTCGACGGTACGCCCTCAACGCGCGGGTCGTCCTCGAAGGCCAGGCGCAGCGCACGGGCGCACGCCTTGAACGTGGCCTCCAGGATGTGGTGCGCGTTCTCGCCACACAGCTTGCGCAGGTGCAGCGTGATGCCGGCCTGCCGCGCGAACCCCACGAAGAACTCCTTGCCCAGCTCGGTGTCGAAGGTGCCCACCTTGTCCGGGCCAATGGGAACATCCCAGTACAGCTCGCCACGGCCCGAGATGTCAACGGCAGCCAGCACGAGTGCCTCGTCAAGCGGCACGCACACGTCGCCAAAGCGGCGGATGCCGCGCTTGTCGCCCAGCGCCTGCGCGATGGCCTGCCCCAGCACGATGCCCACGTCCTCAACCGTGTGGTGGTCGTCCACCCACGTGTCGCCTTGCGCACGCACGGCAAGGTCCATGAGCGAGTGGCGTCCGAGGGCATTGAGCATGTGGTCGAAGAACCCCACGCCCGTCTGAATGTCGCACGCGCCGGTGCCGTCGAGGTTGACCGTCACGACGATGTCGGTCTCGCCGGTCACGCGGGAAACCGTTGCCGTCCTCGCCATCGCTACTCCCCTTCCAGAATGGCCTTCAAGGCGCTGACCACGCTCTCATTCTCCTCGTGCGTGCCCACGGTAATGCGCAGGCACCCCTCCAGCCCCGGTGCGTAGCTGAAGTCGCGCACCAAGATGGAGTGCTCGTCGCGCAGGCGCTGCCGCACGACCGAGGCACGGTCGAGACGTACCAGCACAAAGTTAGCAGCGCTGGGCCAAACGGTCACCCCCTTGACACGAGATAGACTCAACGCAAGCCGCTCACGCTCGGCAACGATGTCTGCCACCACCGGAACCAGCGCGTCGCGACTGCGCACGGCCGCCGTGGCGACGGACTGGCACAGCACGTCCACCGAGTAGATCTGGCGGATGGCCCCCAGCATGTCCACCACGGCAGGGTCTGCCACCAGGTAGCCACAGCGCAGCCCCGCCAGGCCAAAGGCCTTGGACAGGGTGCGCAGCACCATGAGGCGCGGATCCTGGGCCACCCACGGCACCACGCTCGTGCCCTCGGGAGCAAACTCTACATAGGCCTCGTCAACCAGCACGAGGGCATCGGTCTCGTCAAGCAGGCGCCGCACGAGGGCGTGGGGCACCACGTCACCCGTGGGGTTGTTGGGCGAGGTGAGGAACACCAAGGCGGCGTCCCGTGCGGCTGACACGAGGGCGTCGGCGTCGATGGACCAGTCGGCCCCATCGCGCCACACCGCCACGTGGCGGGTGTCGGTCATCTGCGCGAAGAGCGCGTACTCCGAGAAGTCCGGTGGGCAGGTTACCAGCGTGCGCCCCTCCCCGCCAAACGTGAACAGCAGGTTGAACAGCAGCTCGTCGCCACCGTTGCCCACAATCACGCACTCGCGCGCCACGCCATGGCGCTGGGCTAGCACGTCGCGCAGGCCGTTTGCCATGGGGTCGGGATAGCGGTTGAGCGGGGCTGCGCAGGCATCGGCAAGCGCCTTGGCATACGAGGCCGGCATCGGGTGGGTGTTCTCGTTTGCCGAGAGGTTGATGCGGGTTGCCGAGAACGCGGGGTCGTAGGGCTCAAACCCCTGCAGGGCGCCACGGGCTCGCGACACGGCGTCAAGGGGGCCAGCCATCATGCCTCCCTCCCATATCCGGGCAGGTAGGCGATGCCGGGAGCCTCGAGGGCGCGGGGCCACGCGGTGGTCTGCGCCTCCTCGCAGGCGGCCATGGGATCGTCATAGCGCTCCTGCCCGTCCCCAAGCCGCAGGCGCATGCCCACCGAGAGGGCATGCGCCCACAGCCCCTCTGCCTGGGCAAGGGTCTGCACCGCGGGGCCGTCCTTCGCCAGGCCCTCGCGCGTGTAGGAGATGACGCTCGAGCGCTTCTGGAAGTCGTACACGCCCAGCGGGTTGGAGAAGAGCGCGGTGCCGCCGGTAGGGAGGGTGTGGTTGGGACCAGCCACGTAGTCGCCCAGGGGCTCGGAGCTCCAAGGACCTACGAAGATGGCGCCCGCGTTCTGGATGCGGCCCAGAAGCGAGAAGGCGTCCTGGCAGTGCAGCTCGAGGTGCTCGGGGGCGATGGTGTTGACGGCGTCGATGGCCACGTCGAGCGTCTCGCACGACACGATGACGCCGTGGTCGTCCAGCGAGGCGCGCGTCACGTCCTCGCGCGGGCTCTGCGAGACGAGGGCCTCGATGGCCTCTTGGACAGCCGAGGGCAGGCCCTCTGCGCAGGTGACGAGGAAGCAGGCGGCCATCGGGTCGTGCTCGGCCTGGGCCATGAGGTCAGCCGCGACGATTGCCGGGTCGGCGCCAGCGTCGGCAAGGACGCACACCTCGGAGGGGCCGGCCACCATGTCGATGCCCACGTCACCCGACACGTAGCGCTTCGCCGCAGCCACGTAGGCGTTGCCCGGCCCCACCACCTTGGCCACCTTGGGAATCGACTCGGTTCCGTAGGCGACGGCACCGATGGCCTGGGCACCGCCCACGGCGTACACCTCGTCCACCCCCGCGAGGGCCGCGGCGGCAAGCGTGTAGGCCGAGAGCGACCCGTCGCGCTGGGGCGGCGTGACCATCACCACGCGCGGCACGCCCGCCACCTTGGCGGGAATCGTGTCCATGAGCACGGTGGAGGGATACTGCGCCCTTCCGCCCGGCACGTACACCGCAGCCGACGGCACCGGCGTCACCTTCACGCCCAGGATGGTGCCGTCGTCACGCGTGGTAAACCACGACTGCTCGCGCTCGCGCTCGTGGAACTCGCGAATCTGGCGCGCCGCCAGCCGCAGCGCCTCCAAGAACTCGGGGTCCACCAGGTCAAGCGCGCCGAGCACCACCTCGTCGGGCACGCGGAAGCTGTCAGGGCACGACCCGTCGAAGCGCAGGCAGTATTCGCGCACCGCGACGTCGCCACGCTCACGCACGTCATCCACGATCGCCTGGGCAGCCTCCATCACCTTGCGTTGCAGCGCCCCTCCCCGCTTAAGGTGCGCCTGCGTCAGCCGTTCGTCTCCACGAAGGGTCACGGTTCTCATGGAAGCCTCCTAACGGTCTTGCGCGACGGCGGCAAGGCGCGTCGCGAGGTCTCGGATGCGGGGGTCGGAACGATAGGCGGCCGGCCCCGCAAAGAAGCGCGCGCCGCACTCCATCACGTCGTCAACGATGACGAGGTCGTTCTGCCTAAGCGTGGCCCCGGTCTCGGTGATGTCCACGATTCGGTCGCACATGCCCACGATGGGGCCTAGCTCGATGTTGCCGTGCAGCTGCACGATGTCCACCTGCTGGCCCTTGCCCTCGTAGTAGGCCGTGGTGATGCGGGGGTACTTGGTGGCCACCCGCACCGTGCCACGCCACGCGTAGGCCTCGTCGGCACTGCCCTCGGCCCAAGCGGGCTCGGCCACCACGAAGCGGCAGGAGCCAAACCCCAGGTCGACGAGCTGCATCACGTCGACGTCGGCCTCGATGATGGAGTCCGAACCGCAGATGCCGCAGTCGGCACCTCCGTGCGCCACGAAGGCCGGGGCGTCCTGGGCGCGCACGATCACGTACTCCACACCCTCGGCCGGCACGATCAGCCTGCGGCCAAGGTTGGAGAGCTCGTCCACGGGAAGGCCGGCGGCGCCCAAGGCGTTGACGCAGTCCTTGAAGAGGGCCCCCTTGGGCACGGCGATGCGCAGCGGGCGCTCGGCGTGGCGCACCTTGCGCGCCACCACGCCCGACTCGCCCTGCTCGCCCAGCACCTCCTGCAGGCGCTCGAGGGGAAGCATGAAGCCGCACGCAGCCGTAGAGCGCAGGCCGTAGTTGGCAAGCACCGCGTCATAACGACCGCCCGACGCCACGGCGGCCGTAATGCCCTCGGCATAGCCCTTGAACACGGTGCCCGTGTAGTAGTCGAAGGAGTTGATGACCGAGAAGTCAAACTTGAGACGGCCGGAGGCCACGAGCTTCGGCAGGGCCCTTACGAGCGAGCGCAGGTCGGCCGTGCCTTGGGACGCCTCGCCCACGCCAGCCGAGGCAAGCAGCTCCTCAAGCTGGTCGAGCACCTCGATGCCACCCGCAAGGCGAGGAAGCCGCTTGACGGCCTGGGCCGCCTGGGCGGGCATGTCCTGGGAATCGACCAGCTCGTCCAGGCCCACGAGGTCGGACCCGTGCACGAGGGCGAGGGCACGCTCCGCAAACGCCTGGCTAGGCGAGCAGCACGCCAGCAGCATGGTAAGGGGCACCACCGAGCCGCACACGATGGACCAGTGCGGCACCTCGAGGGCATCCAGCACCTCGGCCAGAAGGCCCACCACCTCGGCGTCGCCCTGCACGCCGTCGCCGCCCACCAGCTCGACGCCCAGCTGGGTAAACTGGCGTGGCTGTCCCGCGAGCGTCGACTCCTCACGGGCAACCGAGGCATGGTAGCGCAGGCGCAGCGGCAGGGGCTCACCTGCCATGCGGGTGGACACCATGCGCGCGATGGCCAGCGTGATGTCGGGTCGCAACACCAGCAGTCCGCCGTCGGAGTCAAAGAGGCGGAAGGGCGATGGCGGCACGTGTCCGCCCTGCTCAAGGGAGGGGTGCGCCTCTACCATGGGGGTCTCGACCGGCTGATAGCCATGGGCGGCAAAGCATGCCTTGACCTGCTCTGATATGCGCTCCCGCGCCTCGGCCTCCCTGGGGAGTATGTCCCTGAACCCTCGTGGCGTACCTACCAACACGGCGCCCCCTCTCATAGAACGTGGGACGCTACTTTAGCACACTAAAGTAGCGTCCCCTTCTCACCACAAAAACGTATACACGCCCGAAACAAGGCGTCAGCGACGACGGAAACGCGCCACTATTGATGAGAGGGCAGCCGCTTCGGGCATGCGCAGGAGGGCGGCAAGGCCGTAGGTGACGATGAGCGCCGGCACGCCTCCAGCCACGGTGCGAACAAGCGCGCGCATGACCGAGCCGTCAATGGGACCGGACACCGCGGCAAACGCCTGCAGGATGGCCCAGCCGGCAGCTGCACCAGCGCATCCCACGAGGAGCGACCGCAAGAAGCCTCCCAGCATCGAGCGGATGCCCAGCGGCCCCAAGTCGCGCCGCAGCGCCACGAACAGGATCACGTCGAACACCAAGTAGAAGATGGTGGAAGTAAAGGGCACGAACCAGAGGCCGAAGTAGGGCGTGAGGGTTTGCAGCAACACCACCTGCACGAGCGATCCCACGATGGTACCGATGGCATAGAGGCCCATCTTGCGCGTGGCCGAGCACACCTTCTGCAGGTACATGCCCACGCCATACACCGTGAGCGACGGCACGCGGCCACACAGGTACACCGCGGCCAGCGTCAGCGCGTCAGCCTCCACGTTGCCAAAGGTGTCGATGGTAAGCAGCGGCTCGGCAAACACCACCAGGTAGAACGAGAAGGGCACCAGGAAGAAGAGGATGCGTGAGGTACCCGTGGCCACCGTGGTGCGGAACGACCCCATGTCGCCCTGCGCGTAGTAGTCGGAGAGCTCGGTGAACAGGGCTGTGGTGACGGGCACCGCCAGAACCGAGTACGGCAGGATGAACCAGAGGTGGGCATAGTAGGCAAGCGACGCGCCGATGGCCGTGACCGACAGCACGGCGCTGGTCTGGAACGAGCTGGTGACGAACGCCGCCACCAGCGTGACGATGGAGGGCACGCCAATTTGCAGGGTGTCCTTGAGGGCAGGGTCAGACAGGTCGATGTGCCAGCGAAGGCGCACGCCATGCCGGTGCATGGGCGGAATCTGCAGCAGCACCTGCACCAGCACGCCCAACGGATTGCCAAGGGCAAGGATTACCAGCGCAAGCGTGGGATTGGATTCCGACAGCAGGCCGTAGCCAAGGAACGAGGCCGTGACCACCAGGTTGTTGAAGATGGGGGCTGCGTAGCTCCAGAGGTAGTCGCGCTCGGCGTTGACCACGCCCGAGAAGATGGTGGACAGCGCATAGAGCACGATCTCGATGGCAAAGAAGCGGAAGAACCAAGTGGCCCTGTCGAAGTCGAACTCGTCGGTGGCGCTGAACGACTGCGTCCAGATGATCTGCGCCGCAAACACCACGGACACGAGCGTGATGATGCCGGTAAGCACTACCACGATGGACACGAGGTTGGACGCGTAGTCGTTGGCGCCCTTGGTGCCCAGCCGCTTCTTCACCGAGACGTACACCGGCAGGAAGGCCGTGACCAGCATGCCGGCCGTGACCAGTTCGTATATCTGCGTGGGAAGGTTGTTGGCCACCTCGTAGCAGCTTGCCAGGACGGTGGCGCCGATGGCCCAGGCCTGCGCGAACGTGCGCACGAAGCCGGTTATGCGGCTTACCACCACCAAGACGCTCATGAGCGCCGTCGACTGCGAGATGCCGCCCGAAGGCGCAGGAGCCTCGTCCGCCTGCTGCCCGCCCGTATCCGCAAGGGCCTCCTGGCGCGTGAGGCTCATGTCCTTGTCTGCCATGCTCGCCTCCTGTTCCTAGGCCAGCTCTGCCATGCGCGCGCGGTCGCGTTCGAGAATGCGCCCGAGGTAGCGGCCCGTATAGCTGCCTTCCACCTTGGCCACCTGCTCGGGCGTGCCATACGCCACGATGCTGCCTCCGCCGTCGCCGCCCTCGGGACCGAGGTCGATCACGCGGTCGGCAACCTTGATGACGTCAAGGTTGTGCTCGATGACCAGCACCGTGTTGCCGGCATCCACCAGCTTGCTCAGCACCTCGACGAGCTGGCGCACGTCGTCGAAGTGCAGGCCGGTGGTGGGCTCGTCCAGGATGTAGAACGTGCGCCCCGTCTGCTGGCGGTGAAGCTCCTTGGCAAGCTTCACGCGCTGCGCCTCGCCACCCGAGAGGGTGGTGGCCGGCTGGCCGAGGTGGATGTAGCCCAGGCCCACGTCGTACAGCGTCTGCAGCTTGTTCTTGATGCGCGGCACGTTGGCAAAGAAGGCCAGGGCCTCCGTGACCGTCATGTCCAGCACGTCCGAGATGGTGCGGTCGTGGTAGGTTACCTCCAGCGTCTCGCGGTTGTAGCGCTTGCCGTGACACACCTCGCAGGGCACGTAGATGTCGGGCAGGAAGTTCATCTCTATCTTTATCTGGCCGTCGCCCTTGCATGCCTCGCAGCGGCCGCCGCTCACGTTGAACGAGAAGCGGCCGGGGCTGTAGCCGCGAGCGCGGCTCTCGGGCACGCTGGCAAACAGTGCCCGGAGGTCGTCCCACAGGCCGATGTAGGTGGCCGGGTTGGACCGTGGGGTACGACCGATGGGGCTTTGGTCGATGTCGATCACCTTGTCGATCTGCTCCACGCCCTCAAGCTTTTTGTACGGCCCCACCATGCGCTTGGACCGGTGCACCGCGTTGGTGAGCGCCGGGGCGATGGTGTCGGTGACCAAGCTGGACTTGCCCGAGCCGGACACGCCCGTGACCACGGTGAACGTGCCGAACTCGATCTTGGCCGTCACGTTCTTGAGGTTGTTTGCCGACGCCCCGCGGATGACGAGCGCGCCACGGCCGGGCTTGCGCCGCGTGGCGGGAACCTCCACCATGCGCTTGCCCGTAAGGTAGGCACCCGTGAGCGAGTCGGGGTTGCCCTCAATCTGGGCCGGCGTGCCGGCGGCCACGATGCCGCCACCGCGCTCGCCCGCGCCCGGGCCCATGTCTATCACGTAGTCGGCCGCGCGGATGGTGTCCTCGTCGTGCTCGACCACGATGACGGTGTTGCCCTGGTCGCGCAGGCGCTTGAGGGTGTCGATGAGGCGGTCGTTGTCGCGCTGGTGCAGGCCGATGGACGGCTCGTCAAGGATGTACAGCACGCCCATCAGGCCAGCGCCAATCTGCGTGGCGAGGCGGATGCGCTGGGCCTCGCCACCCGAGAGCGTGGCGGCGGCGCGGGAGAGCGTGAGGTAGTCAAGTCCCACGTTTACCATGAAGCGCAGGCGCGACACGATCTCCTTCACGATGGCGGCACCGATGAGGTGCTGGCGCTCGGTAAGCTGCAGGTGCTCGAAGAAGTCGAGGCAGGAGCGGCACGAGAGGTCGCACACCTCCTGGATGTTCTTGTCGCCCACCGTCACGGCCAGGTACTCGGGCTTGAGGCGCGCGCCATGGCAGGTGGGGCATGGCACCTCGCGGATATACTTCTCGAGGTGCACCTTCATGGTGTCTGACGTGGTCTCCTGGTACTTCTCGAACAGCACCGAGCGAACGCCCGCGAAGGTGGTGAACCAGTGCGTGTCGCGTCCGTCGCGCGTGCGGTAGTCAACCCGCACCTTGGTGCTGCCCAGGCCGTCAAGCAGGCCATCCTGCACCTTCTTAGGCAGCTTCTCCCACGGGGTGTCGGGGTCGGCACCCAGATGACGGCACACGGCAGCAAGCACCTGGGGATAGTAGTTGGAGTGCCCGAAGATGGAGCCAAAGACGCCCTGCGCAACCGACAGCGACGGGTCCTCGATGAGCGCCTGGGCATCCACGATGCGCCGCGTGCCGATGCCGTCGCAGTCGGGACAGGCACCATATGGCGCGTTGAAGGAGAAGTCGCGGGGCTGCAGGTCGTCGATGGAGTGGCCATGCTCGGGGCAGGCCAGGGCCAACGAGTACTGCAGCAGCTCTTCGGGGTGGCCCTCGGGGTCGTCCCGGTCGGGCAGGAGGTAGAAGCCCACGCGCCCGGATGCCAGCTTGGTGGCCTGCTCGACGGCCTCGGCGATGCGACCCAGGCTGTTGCGGCGCACCACGATGCGGTCCACCACCACCTCGATGGAATGCTTGAAGTTCTTGGGAAGGCGAATCTCCTCGTCGCCCAGCTCGCGCACCTCTCCGTCGATGCGCACACGGCTGAAGCCCTCGCGGCGCAGGTCGTCGAAGAGCTTGGTGTACTCGCCCTTGCGCCCCAGCACCACAGGGGCAAGCACGTAGGCGCGCCTGCCCTCGGCATGGGCCAGCACCTTGTCGGCCACCTGGTCGGTGGTCTGGCGCTCGATGGGCCGCCCGCACTCGGGGCAGTGCGGCGTGCCAATGCGCGCGTACAGCAGGCGCAGGTAGTCGTATATCTCGGTAACCGTGCCTACGGTTGAGCGGGGGTTGCGGCTGGTGGTCTTCTGGTCGATGGACACCGCCGGCGACAGGCCGTCGATGGAGTCGAGGTCGGGCTTGTCCATCTGCCCCAGGAACATGCGCGCGTAGCTGGAGAGGCTCTCCACGTAGCGGCGCTGCCCCTCGGCATAGATGGTGTCGAAGGCAAGGCTTGACTTGCCCGAGCCCGAGAGGCCCGTGATGACCACCAGGCGGTCGCGGGGTATCTGTACGTCGATATCGCGCAGGTTGTGCTCGCGCGCACCACGGATGACGATGGAGTCGGATGCCATGGGTGTCAGTTCCTCCCGTCCAAAATGTCGTGACCTTTTAGTATAGTCGAGATGAGAGAAACACATGTTCTAATCAGAGGGCATCACAGGCCTTGCAAAACGTGTTCGAGGGCGATACTGATAGTATCGAGGGAATAAAAAAGGGGCCAAGTCTGCCGCCTACGGCATCCGTGTCACAATCCGGGGCAGTAACAGCCCACTTTCCACCCGATGCACGTCGAGAGATGGGGCAAGGATGCAGGTTACCAAGGTGTTCGTCGCGTCATCAATCGTGGAGTTCAGCCGCGAGCGAACCCACATCGGGGCCTTCGTGCACAGGCTCAACCAAGTTACCTTTCCCCGTCGCCGCATTCGCCTCTACCTCTGCGAAGACGAGTCCAAGCAGGTTTCTTCCACCAGAAGCCAGGATGCGCTCAACGAACATATCCACGAGAGCTCGGTCTTCCTGATGCTCGTGGGGCAGCAGGTTGGGCCGTACACCCTAGAGGAGCTCTCGCACGCCCTGGCGTCGCGCCAAGGGGCCGGTAAGGCACAGCCGCGCATCGTCATCGCCGTCAACACGACCGATGACCCGAGGCAGGTGCTCTACGAGCTCCTGTCCAAGGCCGAAGCCTCCGAGGACAGGGCCGACCACTCGCGCTTCCCCGTGCAAGACGTGCTGGGCCACGTGGACAACATCATGTCTCCCAAGGCGAGCCTCCCCGGAGATGCCGTCATCTCCTTCGCCACGCCAGAGGAGGTAGAGACGGCTCTCCTAGGCGCCCTCGTCGACATCGGTGCCGTCGAGGACAACTTGCTCGCGCATGGGCGCATGGCCCAAGACGGGCAGCCCAGCAAAACCGACGGCATGCCTTGCCCAAGTGCGTCCTTCGTCGACTCCGAGGGCAGGGAGGTCTCGCGCATATGCGTCTCTACCACCCCAGACATGGAGGACGAGATATGCGAGCTGGAGGACTTTGGTCGCTATCTCTGCGACGCCCTGTACGCCAGCGACCAATCGGCATGGGTCATCTCGCTTGAAGAGCAAGGCCGCTGGCCAAGGGACGCGAGCCGCGAGCTCGAGCATGCCGAGTTTCTTTACCTGATCAGCAACAGGAGCGATGACGAAGGCCTGAGGGAGCTCTTCCACGACTCGCTGGCATGGGCACAGGAAGAGCCGACGGCAAGGGAAGGCGTTCCCCGTACCTTCGCGTACGTGCGCGCGCGGGACGATGGGCAAGGAGGCGCCCCCTCGCCCCTCGAGGCAGAGGCCCAGACCCACGGCTACTACTACGGCACCTATGACTCGATCGACACCATCAAGTACCACATGGTCTGCGAGCTGGTTGCCAGCAAGGGGCTGCGAAGCCTTCTGTCCACGCATGAGGGCGACCTCTATTGCGGTGACGTGCGCCTCATGGGGCTGAAGTTGGTACCAGCGTATACGGGGGCCATCAACGAGCTGCAGGAGGCCTACGAGGCGGCCGACCGCAAGCTTCAGGAGGCATTCGAGCGTTTTCTGGCAAACCCCCAAGACGACGAGGCCCAGCGCGTCTACCGTGATTGTGGCAACCGAAGGGCAGAGGCCCTGAGCACGCTGAGGGCTGCGGAGGCCTCTGTCATCAACCTGTCGGTGCGCCTTGCCGAGATGCCCACCCCACACGACGAGGGCTTGGCCCGAACCCAGTCGAGGGCCCGCCGGCTGCTGGAGGAGGGCCTTTACGAGGAGGCCGTCAAGCTCCTCTCTGACAGCGGCCTTCAGGACGAGTCCGACCGCCTGACCGAGCAGCAGCAGAAGGACGATGCGCAGCATGAGGCGCTTAGGTCGGCGCGCCGCTCATGGCAGCAGGACTACCTCCAGGGGCTGCTCACCAGCGTCGATGCGCTTTGCGCCACAGGCGTCGATGATGCAACCGTCAGCCGGGTGGTCGCCCTGTACGAGCGCTGCATGAGAATCAGCGAGGCCTGGGGGTTGGACGAGGCATTCGTCATGAGCTACCTAGCCTTTCTTTGCCAGCATGGCAGGGCGCAGGAATCCCTGCGCCTGGCGAAACGTCGCCTTGAGCACCTTGATGCCAGCGACCTGCTTGCCACCGCGCGGGCTCATGGCTCCGTGGCATACAGCTACGCAAGCCTTGGCAGGTATAGAGAGGCCCTCCCCGAATACCTGCTGGAGATTGACGCGCGTGAGAAGCTGGCCATGCAGGGCACCGACACCACGATGTCCGGCCTAGCCTCAGCGCTCGCGAACACCGCACAAACCCTTAAGGAGCTTGGTAGAACGGCGGAGGCCATCCCCCTGTTCGAGCGGGCCCTCGAGATACGGGAGCGGCTCGTGCAGAAGGGACATGCACCATCCCAGAAGTCATTGGCAGGCGTCCTCATCAACTTGGGCAACGCCTACTCGAGGCTAGGAAACGACCTCGAGGCCTATCGGGTGCAGACACGAACGGTCGCCCAGCTCGAGGGGTCCGAGGATCGTGACCTGGATGGCAACGAGCAGTTGGCCAAGGCCCTCAACAACCTCTCCATCACGTCTGGCAAGCTCGGGTACGACGAGGTGGCATGCGACCACCTTGTCAGGGCAATCGAGATTCGCGAGAAGGCCGCCGCAACCGACCCCCTGAGGTTCGAGCCAATCCTTGGGCTCACCTACGCCAACCTCGCGAGAAGGCTCATGCGACTCGACCGCCTTGACGAGGCGGAGCGTCTCCTGGCAAAGGCAGCAGGCCTGCTTCGCAGGAACGCACCCCTTGACCACGCCAAGACCGACCCCATGCTCTCCTCCTGCCTCGAATCATACGCACAGTGCCTGCAACAGCTTGGACGCATGCAGGAGGCATCGGACATCCGAGAGGAGCTGCGCGAAGTAAGCCAGCGTCTCGACAAGCTACAGGGCAACGGCGCTGCACAGCCACCCAAGCCGGATGCCACGACGGTTGCGCCGTCCACCACTGCTGCGCTTGTGGGCAAGGCCATCGAGGGACTCGTCAAGGGCGGGCTCATCCCCGGCCTCGTGCGCCCCTCCCAGTCAGGGAAGACAATCGGGCTTGTCGTGGATGTCTGTGCGCCAGGCCTCAACGAGTCTGAGGTCATCGCCTTCCGCATCGTCAAGCCGTGGTGGGGGCGGGCAAGGGGATATCTGCTTACCGCAGACGCCCTCCACAGCACCTACCTCGAGCATCCAATCCCCTTCCCTGCCGTCAAGGCCGTCGCCCTCTCTGCCCGCGGCGTCGTCATCTCGCGCCTTGGAGAAGGGGACGCGATCGTCGACTTCGGCGAGTTCAACGAGGACGTGTACCAGATCCTCTCTGTGGTTGTGGAGACTCGGCTGTAGCCTAGGCGCGAAGCGAATGCCGCCCCACCAGAGCCGATGCGTGGTCATCTTTAGGCCACAGGCACAATCGACACCTGCTGGCGGGCAAACTGGATAGAATAAAAGGGTTGCAAACGCAGGGGACGCTCGAGGAGAGGAGAGTCATGACCCCAGAGGAAGAGGAAGCCATCCGCCGCGAGTTCGAGGCATCGCGTCAGGCGGGGCACGAACAGACCCAGCAGCAGCACCAGGGACCCGAGATGTTCCAGGTCAATGCCCTGAGCAACGTGAAGCACGTGATCGGCGTCGTGTCCGGCAAGGGCGGTGTCGGCAAGTCGCTGGTTACGGGCATCCTTGCCACCGAGCTCATGCGCGCCGGCAAGTCGGTGGGCATCCTGGACGCCGACATCACCGGCCCGTCCATCCCCAAGATGTTCGGCATCGGCAACGAGCGCCTCACCGCCATGGGCGAGCACCTCATTCTTCCCGCCAACACCGTCACCGGCATCAAGGTGGTGTCCACCAACCTCATCCTCGAGCACGAGAGCGACCCCGTGCTGTGGCGCGGGCCCATGCTGATGGGCGTACTCAAGCAGTTCTACGAGGACGTGGCCTGGGGCGAGCTTGACTACCTGCTGGTGGACATGCCCCCCGGAACGGGCGACGTGGCACTTACCGTGTTCCAGTCGATTCCCGTGGAGGGCGTCGTCATCGTGTCCAGCCCGCAGGACCTCGTGCAGATGGTGGTGGGCAAGGCCGTGAACATGGCCGCCATGATGGACGTGCCCGTGGTGGGCCTTGTCGAGAACATGAGCTACTACGTGTGCCCCAACTGCGGCGAGCGCCACGAGCCCTTTGGCCCCAGCCGCGCCGAGGAGACGGCCAAGCACTTTGGCATCGACATGCTGGGGCGTCTGCCCATCGACCCGGCCATCGCGGCGCTGTGCGACCAGGGCACCATCGAGCGCGACCTTCCCGAGCACCTGCTTGACGAGGCGCTCGACATCATCGCCCCGGTTGACGCCGAGTAGCACGGGTCGGTCAAGCCGTGGCCAAGCTGGCTAAGAGGCCTTCGCGAGCCAAGGAACGGCAGCGGCTCCTTCGGGATGCCGCTGCCGTCGACGTGCCGGCCTACTGCGACGTCATCGTGGTGGGTGGCGGCGCGGCGGGCCTGGCTGCCGCCATCACGGCCGCCGAGGCAGGAGCCTCGGTGGTGGTACTGGATCGCGACGTGGAGTGCGGGCGGTCCATCCTCGCAACCGGAAACGGCCGTTGCAACTTCGCAAACACCAAGCTTGACCCCGCACGATATAACGATCCTGCCTTCGTCGCCTCGGTATGCGGCAATTCGTGGCTTGACGACGTGCTCGCGTTCTTTTGCCAGTCGGGCCTGCGCTGGTGCGTCGAGGACGGCCGGCTCTATCCGTCAAGCCTGCAGGCCTCCAGCGTGCGCAACGTGCTTCTGGCACGTGCTCGCCGTGCGGGCGTGATATTGGCGCCCGCACGCGAGGTGGGAGACCTTGGCTTCGTCCCCGATGATGACCCCAGCTGGACGCTCGATCGTGGCAATTGCTGCCACTATGACCCTCGCACCAGCACGAACCTCCCCTGTGGCCTGGCGGAGGTGTCTCATACGCTGCCCCTCGACGAGCTTGGCCTGCGCGCGCTTCCCGGCGCACGGGCCGTCATCATAGCCACAGGCCGCCCTCCGCTGCCCACGTTCTATGACTTTGACCTGCGGGTCGTTCCCACGGCCCCGATGCTTTGCCCCATCGCCTGCCAGGAAACTCCCCTCTCGGTGCTGGATGGACGGCGCGCCCGCGTGCGCGCCTCGCTCACCAAGGCCGGCAGCGGCACAGCCCGCTACGAGGAGGACGGCGAGGTGCTGTTTCGCACATACGGCATCTCGGGCATCGTGTCGCTCGACCTTTCGCGCCGCGCCAGGCGTGGCGACCTCATCGAGCTTGACCTCGCGCCCGAGCTCTCCTTCGACGAGCTGCTTGGCCTCGCGGACCCCGAAGGCGACGGCTCCCTCGTGCTCGGAAGCCTTGACGGCGTGCTTGACCCCGAGGTCGCCCGCGTGCTTGAGGCACTTGCCGAGCGACACTGGGACGTACGCTGGCCCGGGCGGGCAAAGGAGAAGGACGCTCCTGCCGCGTGGCGCCTTGCCTCGCTGGCCAAGGCGCTGCCCTTCGTGGTGGAGGGTCCCGCAGAGGTCGCGAAGGCCCAGGTGATGCGCGGCGGTCTGGCAAACGACCAGTTTGACCCCCAAACCCTCTCATGCCTGGCGCACCCGTGGCTTTTTGCCTGCGGCGAGGCGCTTGACGTGGACGGCGACTGTGGCGGCTTCAACCTAGCCTGGGCATGGAAGAGCGGCATGGTTGCCGGAGCTACGGCGGCAAGGTGGGCGTGCTCATGATTGAGGTTACGGGCATCCGCATCCCCCTCTCGCGCCTTGACGGCGACGAGCGCCACGAGCTTGAGGCCGTTCGCTCCGCCGCGCTGCGCAAGCTTCGCCTGTCAAGCGCCGAGGTAGGCTCGCTCGAGCTGCGCAAGCGTTCGGTTGACGCCCGCAAGAAGTCTGACGTGCTGCTTACCTACACCGTGCGCCTCGAGCTGTCTGGCCATGCGACGGCCGAGCGCAGGCTGCTCGCTCGCCTCGAGCGCAAGCACGCCACGCGCGGGGTCTCGCTTGCCGAGTCCGACGGCTTCCAGCTTCCTCGCGCAGCTGGGCCGGGACCCAGGCTGCGCCCCGTGGTGGTTGGCGCCGGCTGCGCGGGCCTGTTCTGTGCGCTGACCCTCGCCGAGGCGGGGCTGCAGCCCCTGCTGGTGGAGCGGGGTGACGATGCCGCAAGGCGCACGCAGGCGGTGTCGCGCCTGAACGACGAGGGCCTGCTTGACCCCGAGAGCAACATCCAGTTTGGCCTGGGTGGCGCGGGCACCTTCTCGGACGGCAAGCTTGCCACGGGCACCAAAAGCGCCGCGCACCGCTTCATCCTGCAGACCTTCGTTGACTGCGGGGCCGCACGCAGCATCCTGTGGGACGCCAAGCCGCATGTGGGAAGCGACGTCCTGCCCGATGTGGTCACCAAACTGGTACGGCGCATCGAGGCTGCTGGCGGCGAGCTGCGCTGCCGAACCCGCATGACGGGCATGGACGTGACGGGCGGCCTGGTGCGCTCGGTCACCCTCGAGACGCGCGACGCTGCCACGGGCATGCTGGTGGAGGAGCACGTCCCCACGAACCATGTGGTGCTGGCCTGCGGACACTCTGCCCGCGACGTCTTCGAGCTGCTGCGCGACCTTGGCGTTACGCTCGAGCGCAAGACCTTCGCGATGGGCGTGCGGATCGAGCACCTGCAGTCGGACGTCGACCGCGCGCAGTACGGCCCCTCCGCAGGGCACCCTGCCCTGGGGGCCGCCCCGTACAAGCTGTCCTGTCACCTTGATGATGGACGCGGCGCCTTCTCGTTCTGCATGTGCCCCGGTGGCTACGTGGTGGTCGCCGCCAGCGAGCAGCTCGGCGTGGTCACCAACGGGATGAGCCTTTCCGACCGTGCGGGCACCAACGCCAACTCCGGCCTGCTTGCCAACGTGTTCCCGAGCGACCTGCCCGGAGATGACGTGCTGGCTGGCATCAAGCTGCAGCGCTCCTGCGAGCGGGCGGCCTTCGACGTCGGCGGCGGTGGCTATGTGGCGCCGGTCCAGCTGGTCGGCGACTTCCTGCAGGGCACGGCCTCCACGGCAGGAGGCTCCGTGAGCCCCACCTATCCCCGCGGCGTCACATGGGGTTCGGTGGAGGGGTGCCTTCCCTCCTACGTGACGGACACCCTACGTGCGGCCATCCCCCTCATGAACCGCCAGCTGAGGGGCTTTGCCTCTCCCGATGCGGTGCTGACCGGCGTGGAGACGCGCTCCAGCTCGCCGGTGCGCGTGACCCGCGACGCCGACGGCCAAGCCCTGGGCATCCGGGGGCTGTATCCGTGTGGCGAGGGCGCAGGCTATGCCGGTGGCATCATGAGCGCTGCGGCCGACGGCATCCGCGCGGCAGGCTGGCTGCTCCAGTCGCTCTAGGGTCCCTGGCCAACAGGCGACGTCCCCCATACACACAGAAATCGGCCCCGCAGCGCGAACGCCGCAGGGCCGGTTGCCAGGAACAGCAATGAGGCCGTTGCCTACATGGCGTGGTAGGCCTCGATGATGTGGTCAGCCGTGAGGCCGTAGATGTCCAGCAGCTCGCCGCCGGCGCCGGACATGCCAAAGATGTCGGGCATACCGATGCGCGTCACCTTGGTGGGGCACTTCTCGGACAGCACCTCGCACACCGCCGTGCCAAGGCCGCCCACGATGGAGGCCTCCTCGATGGTGATGACCTTGCCGGTCTTGGCGGCGCTGGAAACCACCAGATCCTCGTCGAGGGGCTTGATGGTGTGCATGTTGATGACCTCGGCGGACACGCCCTCGGCCGCAAGGCGCTCGCCGGCGTCGATGGCGCGCGGGACCATCATGCCGCAGGCGATGATGGTGACGTCGGTGCCCTCGCGCAGCACCTCGCCCTTGCCGAAGTGGAACTCGTAGGTGTCCGCGTCATGGATGGTGGGCGAGGCAAGGCGCGCCACGCGGATGTACATGGGGCCCAGCTGGTCGACGGCGTTGATGATGGCAGCCTTGGCCTCCACATCGTCTGCGGGCACGACCACGCTCATGTTGGGCAGCGAGCGCATGATGGCGATGTCCTCGACGGCCTGGTGGGTGCCGCCGTCCTCGCCACAGCTGGGGCCGGCGTGGCTGCCGACCAGCTTGACGTTGAGGTCGGCGTAGGCCACCGACTGGCGCACCTGCTCGAAGGCGCGCCCGGTCACGAATACCGAGAAGCTGCTGGCAAAGGGAATCTTTCCGCAAGTGGCAAGGCCGGCAGCGGTGCCAACCATGTCGGCCTCGGAGATGCCCATGTCAAAGAAGCGCTCGGGACAGGCCTTCTTGAAGGCACCGGACTTGGTGGCGGCGGCAAGGTCGGCGTCAAGCACGACGATGTCGGGGTTGGTGGCAGCAAGCTCCGTAACGGCAGCCGCATACGCCTCACGGGTGGCAGAGTTCATGGGGTTCCTCCTTTTGGTAGGCGTAAGCGTTGGTTACTGTGCGCGCAGCTCGGCCAGCGCCACGGCCGCCTGCTCGGCGTTGGGTGCGGCGCCATGCCAGTTGACCTGGTTCTCCATGAAGGAGACGCCTTTGCCCTTGATGGTCTCGCACACGATGACCGTAGGCTTGCCCTTGCAGGCCTTGGCCTCGTCGATGGCAGCGGAGATGGCCTCGTAGTCGTGGCCGTTGATGCTGAGCACGTTCCAACCGAAGGCCGCGAACTTGTCGCCAATGGGGTTGACGGTCATGACCTCGTCGTTGGTGCCGTCGATCTGCAGGCCGTTGTGGTCGACGAAGCCGATCACGTGGTCCAGATGGTAATGGCTGGCGCTCATGGCCGCCTCCCAGATCTGACCCTCCTGAATCTCGCCGTCGCCCATGATGCAGTACACGTAGTAGTCCTTGCCGTCAAGACGGCCGGCCAGCGCCATGCCGTTGGCGGCAGAGAGCCCCTGGCCCAGCGAGCCGGTGGACATGTCCACGCCCGGCGTGTCGCCCATGTTGGGGTGACCCTGCAGGTGCGAGCCATACTTGCGCAGGGTGATGAGGTCCTCGCGCGGGAAGTAGCCACGCTCGGCCAGCGCCGCGTACAGGGCAGGCGCCGCATGGCCCTTGGACAGTACCAGACGGTCGCGATCCTCCCAGTCGGGCCTGCGGGGGTCGATGTTCATCTTCTCGAAGTACAGGACGGCAAGGATGTCGGTGCACGAAAGCGAGCCGCCGGGATGTCCCGAGCCGGCCGCGGCAAGCGACTCGATGATGTCGATGCGCATCTGCGTTGCGATTGCGTTGAGATCAGTGCCCATTTCCAATGGTCCCCTTTCATGGGAGGAGAGCGACGGGTCAAGCGTCTTTACTGTAGCTCAAATGCCACGCCGCGCCGACATCTGGCCGCAGTTAGCAGAAAACAACCGAAATCTCTAGGGTCAGTGTCGCAAGTGGCAACGATGCAGCCGCAGACGGGGTGTACTCATGCACGTCACGTCAAACCTGCTGCCTTGCAAAGCCGCTGCTAGGAATAGAATTGCTTGGTAGGAAGATACACGGAGGTGCGCGATGAGCCCACTGGAAGCAGACGAGATGGAAGCCCACGAGGAGGAGGCCCCGCTCCCCCACGTGCGCACGCTCTTCATCGACGCCGACGCCTGCCCCGTGACACGGGAGGCCGTGGACGCCGCGCGACGGGCAGGCTGGCCCTGCGTGATAGCGGGAGACAGCGGTCACAACCTGCTGCGTCACGTGCGCGACGACGACCCCACGCAGCCAGCCGAGGGGTTCTGGGTGCGCACGCTCCAGGTAGTGCAGGGTAAGGACTCCGCGGACTTTGCCATCGTGTGCGAACTGAACGAGGGCGACGTGGTGGTGACGCAGGACTTCGGCCTAGCATCGATGGCGCTGGGCAGAGGGGCGCAGGCCATCGGCGTGCGTGGGCAGGTATATGACCAGCGCACCATCGACTCGCTCATGCTGCTGCGTCACGCCGAGCAAGTCGAGCGGCGCAATCCGCGCAGAGGCCGCGGCCAGAAGCGCGCGGACCGACATGCGCCCTTCTCAAGCGAGGACCGCCAACGCTTCGTGCGCAACCTGCGCGAGCTCCTGAGGGGTTAGGGCTCGCTTGCGCCGGGCACCTCGCTGGGCGGCCGATGCCCTGATAAGGCGCGCCTGGCCTTGGCACCTCCCCGTTTGCCGAGCGGCGCAACGCATGTGCATACGGGGCGTTTGGCGGGGTACAACTGGCGTAACGACGAAAAACCACGTCCCAAGGAGGCAGACATGGCAGACAACGACGTCAACGAGCTGATTGACCAGACCGTCCTGGATGCGGACGAGGCACCCGTCGAGGAGGTCATCATCGAGGAGGAGCCTGAGCAGGCGGCAGAGGAGCCCGCAGCCGAGGAGGCGGAGATCCCCGAGCCCGAGGAGCAGGAGGATGCCGCGCCCGAGGCGGCGCCCGATGGGCAGGAGGCCAAGGACGACGCCTCTGCCGAGGAGACGGTTGACGAGCTTACCGACGCGGTCGCCTCGATGGTGGACAAGGCCGTCGAGGCAGCCGGGGTAATTGCGGGCATTGCCGTCGACATGGCCGGCGAGCTTGTGGGAACCGCCTCAAGCTGGGTGGGCACCAATGCGCCAGCCGCTGCGGACAAGGCCAACGAGGCCATGAAGGCGGCATCCCAAAGCTTGGGCGAGGCGTTCAAGGAGCTGTCCTCGCGCTTTGCCGAGGCTAGGCAGCAGGCCGACGGCCCGGTTGCGGACGCGCCCTTCGAGGTGGTCGCCGAGGAGGACGAGCCCGTGGCCCAGCAGCCGGCTGCCGAATCCGACATCGCCTCCCAGCTGCGCCTGTACAAGGGCCTGCTCGAGGAGGGGCTTATCACGCAGGAGGACTTCGACGCGAAGAAGCGCCAGATTCTGGGCCTGTAAGCAGCCGCCGGACACTGGGGACGTAGCACCTTGTCCGGGCCGAAGCAAAGCTCTTCGGCCCGGACAAGGTGCTACGTCCCCAGTGTCCGGCCAAGCAGGGGTACTAGACATGAGATTCGTGCCGAGGAGGTCCTGATGGACGTTGAGCGTCCGCGCATCCGCATGGTGGCAGTCGACGAGGACGGCACGTTCGTGCGTCCTGACAACACCTTCGACCGCGAGCGCTTCGCGCGCATCTGGGACCGCATGGCAGAGCTTGGCATACGCTTCGCCGTCGCCACGGGAAACCAGCACCATCAGGTGCGCCAGGTATTCGGCCCAAAGTACGCGCCGTGCATCGGCATCGCCGCGCAGGACGGAACGTACGTCGCCGACGGCGACGAGGAGGTCTTCGTCAACGACATGGACCGCGCGCTGGTGGCAGAGGTCGTGGCCACGTTGCGCTCGATGGGGCTTGGCGTGCATCTGTGCGGCGCGCGTGCGGGGTACGTGGAGGGCATCAGCGGCGGGTCGGACGACCCAGGGGTCCGGCTCTTCGACTTCATCCGGATGTACTACCCGCGCCTTCAGCTGACGCAGGACGCCCTGGCCGTAGACGACCGTATCACCATGATGGCCACCCTCGTGGAGTCGGAGGAACGGGCCAAGGAGGTGGCCGCACTCATCGAGGAACGCCTGGACGGCCGCGTCGTCGCGTGCTCCAGCGGTGACGGGTGCGTGGACATCCTCGTGCCAGGCAGCTCGAAGGCCGACGGCCTGCGCCACCTTGCCGAGCGCTGGGGCATCGACCCCTCCGGGGTCATCGCCTTCGGCAACGCGTACAACGACCTCGAGATGATCGAGTGGGCGGGAATCGGCGTCATGATGGGCAACGCCCCGAGCGACCTCAAGGCGCGAGCGCAGATGGTTGCGCCGCCCTGCAGCGAGGACGGCGTGCTTGCCGTCCTCGAGCAGCTGTTCTGGTAGGCAGGACCGCTTATCCCAAGGCGCGTCGGTCGCCGGTAGCCAGCCCTTGGGCAGGCGCTACTTCTTGTGCTTCTGCCAGCGGCGGCGCGTTGCGTGGGCACTCCCCTTGCGCGCGCCTTGCTTGAGTCGCGCCATGACCTCCTCCTCGGAGGTGCCCTCTATCGCCTGGCGCAGCTCCACCACCTGGTCGCGCAGGCGCGCGGCGCGCTCGAAGTCCATCGCGGCGCTGGCCTCGGCCATCTCCTCCTCCATGGCGGAGAGGACCGCCTGCACCTCCTCGGGCGGCAGCTTCGAGAGCTCGTCCGCCACGCTCGCAGCCGTGGCCTCGCGCTCGGCCTGCGCCGCGTCGGGCGCCCCGTCGGCTCCCGAATAGAACGCGCCGTGCCCCAGCGAGTCTCCCCTGCTGCGGCCCTTTCCCTCGAGCGTGGCCGAGGCCTCGTCGATGAAGCTGGTCACGTCGGTAATGGACTTCTTGATGGTCTGCGGCACGATGCCGTGCTCGGCGTTGAACGCCTCCTGCAGCGTGCGCCTGCGCCGCGTCTCGTCGATGGCCTCGCGCATGCTGTCGGTGATGGTGTCGGCGTACATGATCACCTGGCCCCCTGCGTTGCGCGCCGCGCGGCCCATGGTCTGGATGAGCGAGCGCCGGTTGCGCAGGAACCCCTCCTTGTCGGCATCCAGAATGGCCACAAGCGACACCTCGGGGATGTCCAGGCCCTCGCGCAGCAGGTTGATGCCCACCAGCACGCTGATCTTTCCCACACGCAGGTCGCGAATGATCTCGACGCGGTCGAGCGTGGCCGTGTCGGAGTGCATGTAGTTGACCTTCACGCCCTCGTCCAGCAGGTGGTCGGTGAGGTCCTCCGCCATGCGCTTGGTGAGGGTGGTAACCAGCACGCGCTCGCCCTTCGACGTGCGGGCCTTTATCTCGTCTATCAGGTCGTCTATCTGGCCGCGCACCGGACGCACGTCCACCAGCGGGTCAAGCAGGCCCGTGGGGCGGATGACCTGCTCCACCGACTGCTGCGTGACGGTCTCCTCGTAGTCGCCCGGGGTGGCCGACACGTACACGAACTGGGGCACGCGCTGCTCGAACTCGTCAAAGCGCAGGGGCCGGTTGTCAAGCGCCGAGGGCAGGCGGAAGCCATGCTCCACCAGCGTGACCTTGCGCGATCGGTCGCCCTCGTACATGCCGCGGATCTGCGGCACCGTGACGTGGCTCTCGTCGATGATGCACAGCATGTCGTCGGGGAAGTAGTCGATGAGCGTGAAGGGCGGCTCGCCTGGCTTTCGGCCGTCAAGGTGGCGCGAGTAGTTCTCGATGCCCGAGCAATAGCCCATGGTCTCCAGCATCTCGAGGTCGTATGCGGTTCGCTGCGAGAGGCGCTGCGCCTCGAGGATGCGGTCGGCCGCCTTGAGCTCGGCCACGCGGGCCTCGAGCTCCTCGGAGATGGTCTGAAGGGCGTTGGTTACCTTGGGACGCTCGGTCACGTAGTGCGAGGCGGGCCAGATGGGGATGGCGTCAAACTCGCGCACCAGCTCGCCCGACACCTTATCTACCTCGGCGATGAGCTCAACCTCGTCGCCAAAGAACGATATGCGCAGGGGGTTCTCGGCATAGGGCGGGAAGACGTCCACCGTGTCACCCCGCACGCGGAAGTGGCCACGCTGGATGTCGTAGTCGTTGCGGTCGTACTGGATGTCGATGAGCGCGCGGATGAGGTCGTCGCGCTCGAGGGGCTCGTCCTTGCTTACCGTAGGCGCCAGGCCCGCATAGTCCTCGGGGCTGCCGATGCCGTAGATGCAGCTGACCGACGCCACCACGATCACGTCGCGACGCGACAGCAGGCTCGAGGTGGCCTGGTGGCGCAGCTTCTCCACCTCCTCGTTGATGGAGGCATCCTTCTCGATGTAGGTGTCGGTCTGCGGAACGTAGGCCTCGGGCTGGTAGTAGTCGTAGTACGAGACGAAGTACACCACGGCGTTGTTGGGAAACAGCTCGCGCATCTCGCTTGCCACCTGGGCCGCCAGCGTCTTGTTGGGCTCCATGATGAGGGTGGGGCGCTGGGTGGCCTCGATGAGCTTGGCCATGGTGAAGGTCTTGCCCGAGCCCGTCACGCCCATGAGGGTTTGGTAGCGAAGGCCCTCCTCGACGCCCCTGGCCAGCTTCTCGATGGCCTGCGGCTGGTCGCCCGCGGGCTGGTAGGGCGACACCACCTGCAGGCGCACGTCGGCCTCCTTGCGGCCAAAGCGCCGCAGCTCCCCACCAAAATGACTTCCTGATGCCATGTCGCTCCCTCCTACCTCTTTTCGAACTAGTGTACCAAACGAGGCAGGACAACGGTAGCGGGGCGCGTAAGCCAGAGGCGATGGTCGCCTTCCAGCAACGTCATGTCCGGCCATCACGATACAATGGTTGATATGAGCCACATAAGTCTTGGGAGGCAACATGCGAAAGGGCAAGGCGCTCAACATCATCTGCACCCTGATGGGCGCCTGGAACTTGTTCTCGGGCCTCATCCTTGGCATCGTCGCCGTCGCCATGTCGATCGACGAAGATGACCCGATCATGCTGATCGTGCTGGGAGGCATAGCCGTGGGCCTTCTGGCAGGCGGCGCGGCGCTGCTGGCAGTCCCCCGCTTGCGCAAGTCGCTGGACGAGGCCACGCACGGGCCCGCAACCACCACTGCAACGGCCCCGGCCGAGACCATCGTGTCGCGGCAGACCATCGCGATGGCACCGCAGGCCACCAACCCGCCCGCCACGGTGGCACCGGCGCCCATCCCCACCCCCGTCAACGAGCGCCTGGCACCTTCCGCGCCGGCAGAGCCGCGCGGCGATGCCGAGGAGGTGGCCAGCCTGGTCAACCGCTCGGACGACGTCTTCGCCACGCTCAAGGACCTCGTGCGCCACGAGCAGGCAACGCCCGGCAGGCGCCGCCACCTTGCCGAGATGCTGCAGGCAACCGGCCTCCTTGAATGGGACGACGCCCCGCGCTGCGAGGCGGGTCGCCTCACGCGCAACCACCACTTCTGGATTCGCCTTGGCGCAGACGACCTCACCGACGAGGAGTACGACCGCCTCGTGTCCATCGAGGCAGCCCTCAGCGTCAACCAGGACCTCGACTCCCCTACCTGCATGGCCTCGGGCATCGATGGCGCCCGTGGCGAGGCCTCCGGCCTCCTGCAGCGCCTCGTGTCGCAGGACATCCGCCCGTACGACCTTGCCGCCAGCATCGGCACGGCCTACCCCGACACCCCCTTCGACGAGACGCCGGGCGAGTGGCTGGTGCGCGCCTCGTTCGCCTCGGCGGCGGAGTGCTCGGTAACCCCGTTCCGCGTGGTGTATGACCAGCGCTCCAACGTGGCGGAGGGCCTCATGGTGGTGTCGGTGGAGGTGCCGCGCCCCCGCTGCATGGCCATCTTTAGCCCCCAGGAGGCCGACCAGGTGGCCATCGCCCGCGGGTACGCGCTTAGGCTTGCGGCGCTGCTGGCCAAGCAGGCACTCTCGCTCTCGCACAAGGTAAGCACCGTGGTGGTCAACTGCCACGAGCGCGGCAGCGACGACACCATCCTCTCCGTCGCCTTCACCGACGAGTTGCTGCAGCGCCTCATGCCCTTCCTGACCAGCTATGACATGGCTGCCAACGGCTTCCCGTCCGACGACGCCATCCATGTGCGCTTTGACGAGCACGGCTGGCTGCAGCCAGTCGAGGCGCACCTTACGCTGGACGATCCCCGCCTGTCGGCCGGGCGCTTCGTGTATCCCGAGCTCATCGACCGTGCCACCTCTCCGCAGCTTGCTGCCATCACCGGTGCGCGCAAGGTGTCCGACTTGGGCATCAACGAGAACGCGGGACGCATCGCAGCCTGGGACGAGCTGTCCGCCACGCCATGGGAAAACACCGAGGAAGCCGTGTCGCGCCTGCGCGAGAAGCTGCTGAGCGCATCCGACATCACCGTGGTCGAGGCGTGCAACCGCACCATCGAGGCGCTGGTGTCGGGCACCGAGGATGCCGGCAACCTCGAGGGCCTGGCCAACCTCTTCATACGCGGCACCTCGCTTGAGCAGGCGGTGCGCCGTGCCAACGCTGCGCTGGACGACTCGGAGGGCCCCGACAACCCCGAGGAGGCCGTTCGCGTGCTGTCCGAGGCCCTGCGACCCATCGAGTCGGTGGGCGCCTACCTCGACGACCAGGACACGGTGTATCGCTACTTTGGCTCGGTGGCCGAGCGCATCTGCTTCGAGCTTGAGATCAATGACCGCCGGCGCGACGTGCGACTGGTTCCCGACGCCTACTATAACGCGCTCGCGAACATCTCCATCGCCTACGACGAGCTCGAGCAGTATGACGACGCCATGCGCTACGCCGACGAGATGATACGCATCGCCCCCGCGTCCATCCATGCGGCGATGCGCAAGGTGCGAGCCCTCGAGCACCAGTCGCGCATCTACGAGGCGGCTGACCTCATCAAGAGCGTGCTGCGCCTGGCCTCGACCCCGCGCGACGCCGCCATCTGCCACTACCGCCTGGCGTTCATGGAGTGGAAGCTGGGCCGTGAGGACCTCGCGGTGGCCTGCTACCAGCGCTCGCTCACATGGGACACCGACATGTTCAGCCAGGCGCGCGAGGAGCTTGACGACCTCCTCTCGTCCAACGCCAGCCTGCATCGCCTCTCCGACGACGAGGTCAGCACCCTGCTGGCCAACGAGGGCATCCCCCTTGGCTGCACCGAGGCCGACCGTCGTCGCACGCTGGCAGCCGCCACGCTCTGCACCGACGAGGGGGTGTTCTGGGCAGCCCGCTCATTGGTGGGCATCCTCTTTGGCATCGAGAGTGACGACGTGATGATGGGCGTGTACCGCTCGCTGACCCCCGCGTCATAGCGCACCACGGCGCACCGCCACAAAGGGCAAGTCGGTCGCGCAGTGCGGTACGGATTTGGCTAACGCTCGTTCAGCTGCTCGTCATACAGCTCCGAGTACACGCGTAAGGCCTCGTTCACACGCTGCAGGTACACGCGCGTCTCGGGGTAGGTGATGGCGCTGGCGACGTCGGTCGCGCCAGCCGCCAGCCAGTCCTGCACGGCTCCGAGGCCCGCGTTGTACGCCGCGATCACCTGGTCGCGCGTTTGAAGGTTGTCCTGGAGGTAGGAAAGGGTGGCACACCCATACTCGATGTTGGTGATGGGGTCGTTCAGGTCGGTGTAGTCGTATTCGTCGCCGTCCACGAAGCCAGCCGATGCCATGAGCTCGGCCGTGCTGGGCATCACCTGCATGAGGCCCTGGGCACCAACCCCCGACTCGGCACTCTCGTCCCATCCCGACTCGCACTCGATGATGGCGCACACCAGCAAGGGGTCCACCCCGTGCCGCTCGGCCGAGTCGAGGATGGCGGCCTTGTGGTGGATGGGCAGGAAGTAGGTGCGCAGCACCGCCACGGGTGCGTACGAGAGCGAGTATGACCCCACGCCCAGCGCAATCACCACCATGAGCGGCAGCACCCTGAACCACCTGAAGAACCTCGTGTTAAGCCCCATGTGCGACCTCACTTCCCCTTTCGGGCCGGCCAGCCGGCAGCCTCGCGTGAGGCCCACCAGCACCTGACCAAGGAGGACAGCTCCTCGGCCGTGCCGTCGTTCTCGAGTATCGTGTCGGCATGCGCGCGCAGCCACTCGTCGCTTGGCTGGTTTGCCACGCGCGCATCGAAGTCGTTGCCGTCCATGCCGCGCGCGATGGCGCGCACCCTGCGCTCGGCCATGGGGGCGCACACCACCACGACCTCGTCGGCCAGCTGGTCCATGTCCTGCACGCGATCAAGCAGCGGCACCTCCACCACGCAGCACGCAGGGGCATTCCCATCGTGGGCAGCTTCGTCCAGCGTGTTGGCCAGCAGCTGCGTGATGGCGGGAAGCTCGATGGCCTCCAGCTGCGCGGCCGCCTCTGGCGATGCGAACGCGCGCCGTGCCAGCAGGCCCCGGTTCAGCATGCCGGTGGTCGGGTCCAGCAGGTCGCGCCCAAAGGCATCGGCCACCGCAAGCGTGGTTGGGGTGCCCGGCTCCAGCACCTGCCGAGAGAGCTGGTCCAAGTCGATGCGCCGGGCGCCCGCAAGCTCCAGCTCGTGCGCCACGGTGGACTTTCCCGAGGCTATCCCACCCGCAAGAAACACGACGTACACGGCCTACTCCCCCCTATCCGAACAAGGGGCGCAGCCGGCATCCTGGGGCACCGCGTACAGCGCCACCAGCCTCACCAGCATGTCCACCATGGCCTCGAGCTCGGGAATGGGCACGAACTCGCGCACGCCATGGGCGTTGTAATAGCAGGCCGATAGGTTGGCGCACGGGAAGCCGCGGAACGACAGCTGCGAGCCGTCGGTTCCGCCGCGCATGGGCACATAGGCCATCTCCTGCCCGATTGCCGCGAAGGCCTTCCGGGCGTTGTCGATGAGGTGCGCGTTCTCGGGCAGGGCAACCACGTCAGCCAGGTTGTGGTACTGGTCACGGATCTCGATGGTCAGCACCTCGCTGCCATACTGCTGGTTAACGAGGTTTGCCGCCGCGCGCATCAACTGCTTGCGCGCCTCCACCTTGGCCTGGTCGTGGTCGCGGATGATGTAGTCGGCAAGGGCCTCCTCGCAGCTGCCCTCCATGCGCTCCAGGAAGTAGAAGCCCTCGTAGCCCTCGGTATACTCTGGGCGCTCGGATGCCGGCAGCAGCTGATGGAATCGCATGATGGCCTCGGAGGCGTTGATCATCACGCCCTTGGCCGTGCCCGTGTGCACCGAGAGGCCATGCGCCCTCACCAGCGCCTCGGCTGCATTGAAGGTCTCGTAGCAAAACTCGCCCAACGGGCCGCCGTCGATGGTGTAGCCCCAGGCGGCGCCAAACTCCTCGAGGTCTAGAAGCGCAGCGCCATGGCCAATCTCCTCGTCAGGCACGAAGGCGAAGGCAAGGCGCGGATGCGGCAGCGTTGGGTCATCCTTAAGCCGGGACAGGAGCGCAAGGCACATCGCGACGCCCGCCTTGTCGTCACCACCCAGAAGCGAGGTGCCGTCGGAGGTGACGAGGTCCCAGCCCACCATGTGCCCAAGCTGGGGATTGGTCTCGGGGCTCACCCACACCTCGCGCCCGTCGCGGCCCGTCCCAATGACGAGTCGGCCGCCCTCGTAGCGGCGAATCTGCGGATGCACCGGGTCGCCCCATGACTGCCACGCCGTGTCGATGTGGCAGCAGAAGCCCAGGGTGGGCAGGTTCTCGCACCCCTCGCTGGCTGGCCAGTGCGCCGTCACGTAGGCGTGCTGGTCCAGCCTCACGTCCAGCGCCCCAAGCTCGCGCAGGTCGTCAGCCAGCATCTGGGCCATGGCAAACTGGCAGTCCGTCGAGGGGACCCTGTCCGACGTAAGCGGGTTGGACTGCGATGCCACCGCGCAGTATCTGACGAAGCGATCTACCACGTCGCTCATGGGCCCTCCCCTCCGGTATCTGCCATAGCGATGATGCATAACCCTTTTATTTTACGCATGAAGCGTGACCTCGCGAAACCGTCATAAGGGGCGGACAGCCTATCGCCCACGAACCCCATTAAAAACGCACCCGCCACGGAGGGATGGCAGTTGAGCTCGGAGCACCTCAGCCATCCTTCCCGCATCCCGCCACACAAAAGGCGGGACGAGCCTGCAGACTCGCCCCGCCTCGTCGCTTTTGGCGCAGTGGCTTGGCCTATGCCTTGGTCACATGCTTGAAGTGGAAGTCAACCAGCACCTCGATGCCCGAGAAGCCCGCCTTGAGGGCGTAGGGGTTCTGCGGCCAGTCGATGGGCAGGGTGCCGTAGTCCTGGCGGGTAAGCACGTTGTCGGCCTGCATCGTAAACTGGTCGGCCTCATCGAGGTCGGTCGTGGTCTTGGCCTTGTTGGTGAGGTCGTCAAACTCGGGGTTGCTGTAGAACGAGCTGCGCTTGACCGACTCGGAGCTCAGGAAGAAGGAGCTCATGAACTCGATGCCCACGTTGGAGGTGGAGCTCCAGGTAACCGTGGTGGCCTGGATCTCGCCGTTGCCGCGCTTGGTGCTCCAGTCCTGGTCCTCGATGGTGCTCACCTTGGCGGTGACGCCGATGGCGGCCCAGTTCTGCTCGAGCACCTGGGCAACCAGCTCGTCGCGCTTGCGCACGGGGAAGTCGAAGGTGAGGCCGGACACGCCCGCCTGGCTTAGCAGCTCCATGGCCTTCGAGGGGTTGTACTCGAACACCTCGAGGCTGCTGTCATGGCCGTTGACCGTATCGGGGATGAAGCAGGAGCACGGTGCCGCGGCGCCCTCAAGCACGGTGTCGCACAGGGTCTGGCGGTTGATGGCCAGCGAGAGGGCCTCGCGCACGCGCTGGTCCTGGAACTCGACAGGGCCGTTCTTCAGGTTGAGGTTCACGAACTGCGTGGCGCAGGGGGTGTAGTTCACGATCTCGGGGCCCACCGTCGCGTCGCTCATGTACTGGGCAAGCAGGGCCTTGGGCAGGAACACCACGTCAAGGTCACCGTTCACGTACATGTTCATGAGGGTGCTGTCGTCGGACACGTAGTTGATCTCGACGGCATCGATGGCCGGACGGCCGTCATGGTAGTCATCGAAGGCGGCAAGGCGCACGAAGCTCACGCCGTCGTTCTCCTCGATGAAGAAGGGGCCGCTGCCAAAGTAGGTGGTGTAGTCGGTGCCGGTGGATATGCCCCAGTCGTCGCCCGCAGCCTCGACGCCCGCCTTCGGGTAGATGTTGGCGTAGAACTGGCAGAGCAGGCGCAGGAAGGAGGAGTGCGGCTCGCTCAGCTTGAAGGTAATGTGGGTGGGATCCACCACGGTGAGGCCCGTAAGCGAGTCTGCCTCACCTGCGGCAACGGCGTCAAAGCCCTCGATCTTGGAGAACGAGTCGGCCTCGGCATTGATGGAAACCAGGCGATCGAAGGTGAACTTGACGTCGTCGGCGGTGAGCTCGGAACCATCGTGGAACTTGATGCCCTGCTTAAGCTCGATCTCGTAGGTGAGGCCGTCCTCGGAGATGGTGGGTAGCGCTGCGGCGATGACCGGCTTGACCTCGAGGGTGGTGGGGTCAAGCTCGTAGAGGCCCTCGGTCACGTTCTCAGAGATGCCGATGGTGGTGCTGGTGGTCTGCGTGTCGAAGGAGGCGTCGGGCTTGGCGACGCCGAAGCGGATGATGTTGGAGCCGGTGTCGGCGCCGCCGGCGTCAGAGCCGGACGAGCCACCGCAGGCCGAGAGCGCGCCCGCGCCAACCAGCGCGGCCATGCCAAGGGTCCCCTTGAGGAACGAACGACGGGAAAGGTCAGAAATGAGGGCGTTTACCAGCAGGCCCTTATCCTGTGCGTCTTGGGTGTTCATAGCGTTCTCCTATGGTCGCATGACTATCGGTTGTTTAATCCTACCTGTGCGCGGGGTGTTTCGGAAGTGTCGGAAACACAATCGTAGTGATGGACGCCCGTGGCGCATCGACGCTCGCGCAACGCAGGCAGCACGCATATCCCACGCATGGAAAAAGCGGCCCCACCTTGACAGACAGGGCCGCCATCGGTCGCTTCCGGGCCTTCGCGCAAGGCCTATTCGTACAGGTGGCAGGCGCAGAAGTGGTTAGGCATCGCCTCGTGGGACGCAGGAACCTCGTTCGCGCAGCGCTCGGTGGCAAAGGGGCAGCGCGTGTGGAAGCAGCAGCCTGCAGGCGGGTTGGTAGGGCTGGGCACGTCACCCTCCAGGATGCGCTTGTCCTGGATGCGCTCGGTACGGATGCGCGGCACCACGTCCAGCAGGGCCTTCGTGTAGGGATGCAGCGGGTTGGCGTACAGCTCGTCCTTCGAGGCCAGCTCCATCTGGTGGCCAAGGTACATCACCATCACCGTGTCGGAGATGTGCTTGACCACCGAGAGGTCATGGCTGATGAAGATGTAGGAGAGGCCCATCTCGCGCTGCAGCTCCTGCAGCAGGTTGATGACCTTCGCCTGCACCGACACGTCGAGGGCCGACACCGGCTCGTCGCAGATCACGACCTCGGGCGCCAGCACGATGGCGCGCGCGATGCCGATGCGCTGGCGCTGGCCACCCGAGAACTCGTGCGGATAGCGGTTCTTGAACGCAAGGTCCAGCCCCACGGCGCCCATGACCTCCTCGACGCGGGCGTCACGCTCCTCCTTCGTGGGGTAGGTTCCCGCGATGTCGATGGGCTCGGCGATGATGTCGGCCACGGTCATGCGCGGGTTAAGGGACGAGTACGGGTCCTGGAAGATGAGCGTCATCTTGCGACGCGCCTGCGTGAGCGCGTCACCCTCAAGCGCCAGGAAGTCCTGCCCATCAAGGCTGACCTCGCCGGACGTGGGCTCGATGAGGCGCAGCACGCACTTGCCGGTGGTGGACTTGCCACAGCCCGACTCGCCCACGATGGAGAACGTCTCGCCGCGGTGCACGTCAAAGCTCACGTCCTCCACCGCATGCACGTTGGCGACGGTGCGCTTGAGCAGGCCGGCCTTCACGGGGAAGAGCTTCGTGAGGTGCCGGACCGAAAGCACGACCTCTTGGGAGGAAAGGTCAGCGGCCATGCTACTCACCCCATTCCTTCGAGTACTTCCAGCAGGCCACGACGTGGTTCTCGTTGCCCTCGACCGGTATCATGGACGGCCGCCTCTCGCTGCAGATGCCGCGCGCGAAGGGACAGCGCGGGTTGAAGGGGCAGCCACTTGGCAGCTCGGACAGCATGGGCACGTTGCCCGGGATGGCATACAGCTCCTCGGCCGAGGTCTCGCCCACGTCGGGGATCGACGCGATGAGGCCCTGCGTGTAGGGATGCTTCGGCGCGCTGAACACCTCGTAGGCCGTGGAGTACTCCACCACGTGGCCGGTGTACATGACCAGCACCCAGTCGGCCATCTCGGACACCACGCCCATGTCGTGGGTGATGAGCAGCACCGAGGTGCGCAGCTCCTCGCGCATACGGTCGATGAGCTGCAGAATCTGTGCCTGGATGGTCACGTCGAGGGCCGTGGTGGGCTCGTCGCAAATGAGGATGGCGGGCTGGCAGGCAAGTGCCATGGCAATCATGATGCGCTGGCGCATGCCGCCCGACAGCTCGTGGGGATAGCTCGCGAACACCTTCTCGGGCGCGGGGATGCCCACGAGGCGGATCATCTCGAGGGCGCGCTCGTCAGCGGTGGCCTTGGAGATGCCGGGGTTGTGGTTGATGATGCCCTCGCGAATCTGGTGGCCGGCGCGCATGACCGGGTTGAGCGAGGTCATGGGCTCCTGGAAGATCATGCCTATCTTCTCGCCGCGCAGGGGCCGCATCTCGTCCTTCGAGAGCTGGGCCAGGTCCTGCCCATCAAGCAGGATCTGTCCGCCAGTGATGCGGGCAGGCGGCTGCGGGAGCAGGCCCATCAGCGAGAGGGCCGTCATCGACTTGCCGCAGCCCGACTCGCCCACCACGGCCAACGTCTCGGCGCGGCGCATGCGGAACGACACCTCCGACAGCGCGGGCAGCGCGCCATCCTCGGTAAACAGGGTTACCGACAGGTCCTTCACCTCGAGGATGAGGTCATCCTCGTTCTTGCGCTCGATGGCATGTAGCCCATGGCGGTCAAACGAGTTCATGGGTTCTTCTGCAGGGGCGGGCCCGTTGGTTGTGATGTCTGCCATGCGTCGCCTCCCTACGAGCGCATCTTGGGGTCAAGCGCGTCGCGCAGCGCGTCGCCCAAGAGGTTGAACGCCATGACGGTGATGATGATGGCCACGCCGGTGGCGATGCTGTAGGTGGGCACCACCGAGATGTAGGCCTGGCTGGACGAGATCATCGCGCCCCAGCTGGCGGTGGGCGGGTTTACGCCAAGGCCCAAGAACGAGAGGCTGGCCTCGCTCATGATGGCGTTGGGGATGCCCAGCGTGGAGGTGACGATGAGGGTGGAGACGCAGTTGGGCAGCAGGTGCTTGGTGATGATGCGCCACGAGCTGCCGCCGGAGAGCGTGCACGACTGGATGTACTCCGACCCCTTGAGACGCATGACGTCGCCGCGGATGAGGCGCGCCGTGGTGGTCCACATCAGAAGGCCAAGGGCCACGTAGAGGTTGATGAGGCCGGGACCCAGCACGAACATGATGACGATGGCAAACAGCAGGAACGGGAAGCTGGAGAACACCTGGATGACGAAGCTGATGACCGCATCCACCTTGCCGCCGAAGTAGCCGGCCAGAACGCCTGCGAAGAAGCCGATGAACAGCGCGATGGCCTGCGAGATGATGCCCACGGACAGCGAGATGCGGCAGCCGTAGATGATGCGCGACAGGATGTCGCGACCAAGCTCGTCGGTGCCCAGCAGGTGTGCCGAGCTTGACTGCGAGAGGCGGTTGACGAGGTCCTGCGCGTAGGGGTCGTACGGGGCGATGACCGGCGCGAGGAGGGCAACGAGCATGAGCACCGCCACGATGCACAGGCACACGAGCCCCAGCTTGTTCTTCTTGAAGATCCTCCAGCTCACGGCCCAGTAGCTCTCGGAGGCGCGCCTCGGTGCCTTGGCAGCGGCATTGCCGGCGTCACGGGCCACGCGCTCGGCCTCCTGCACCTTCTGGTCGCGCTTGTCACTGGTAAGCATCGACATCACTCATCACCTCCCCCAAGGCGGATGCGCGGGTCGACCACCGCATACAGGATGTCGACCACCAGGTACACCACCACGCAGATAAAGGCGATGTACATGACGCCACCCTCAATGAGGGGCAGGTCGCGCTGGTTGATGGAGTTGACCATGAGGCTTCCGATGCCGTTCATGGCAAAGATGGTCTCGACCAGGATCGAGCCGGTAAAGATGTCGCCCAGCTGCGTGCCGGCGATCGTGATGATGGGAATGAGGGCGTTGCGCAGGCCATGGCGCAGGATGACGGTCCACTTGCGCAGGCCCTTGGACTCGGCGGTGCGCATGTAGTCCTGCGAGAGCACCTCGAGCATCGCCGTGCGCGTGACGCGCGAGATGGACGCGAAGTAGCGCGACCCCAGGGCGATGACGGGCAGCACGAAGCTTGCCGCCGTCTTGGTGCCCGACAGCGGCAGCCAGTGCAGCTTGAGGGCAAAGACGATCTGCAGCAGCAGCGCCACCCAGAAGGCCGGCGCCGAGATGCCCAGCACCGCGAACGACATGAGCGCGCGGTCGATGGCGTTGCCGTGGTTGACGGCCGCCACCACGCCGATCGTGACGCCAAGCACGAGCGCGAAGAGGTACGACCATCCCGCGAGCACCGCCGTCACCGAGAGCGCCTTCATGAGCAGCTGCAGCACCGGGGCGTGCTGGAAGTACGACTCGCCAAAGTCGCCGCGCATCATCTTGGTGAGCCAGCTGAAGTACTGCACATAGATGGGCTGGTCAAGGCCCATGCGATGCCGCACCGTCTCGAGCGCCTCCTCCGAGGCCAGCTCTCCCAGCATGATGCGCACCGGGTCTCCCGGCACGATGTTCAGCACGAAGAACGTGATGGCGGAGATGGCAAGAATCACCCCCACAGCCTGTACGGTTCGCTTGATGAGGAAGTCTCTCACCGGGCCTCCCTTCCCTTTGACAGGACCAGCGCAAGGCACACGCCTCGTTCGTACAAGAGTATCACGCGACGTTTGCTGACGTCTTTCACAAGCGCAGCGCCCTAACCGAGCGGCAACAGAAAGGGCGGGGCCACCCGAAGGCAGCCCCGCCCCTGTCATGCCTTGATGGCGAGTGACGCTACTCGGCGTCCTCCTCGGCCACGGCCTCCTCGGCCTCGGGCTCGTCCATGGGCTTGACCTCAACCTCGACGCCCAGCGTCTCGGCGGCGGCCTTCATGGACAGCGAGATGCGACGACGGTCAAGGTCGATCTCCATGACCTTCACCTGCACGGTGTCGCCCACGGCGCACACCTGCGCGGGAGCGTCGACGTGCTGGCGAGCCATCTCGGAGATGTGCACCAGGCCCTCGACGCCGTCGCCAAGGTCAACGAAGGCACCGAAGGTGACGAGCTTGGTGACGGAGCCCTCGACGATGGCGCCAACCGGGTACTTCTTGACGAGCGAACGCCAAGGATCCTCGGTGGTCTGCTTGAGGCCAAGGGAGATGCGCTCGCGGTTGAGGTCGACGTCGAGCACCTGCACCTCGACCTCCTGGCCAACCTTGACGACCTCGGAAGGATGGTTGACGTGGTTCCAGGAGAGCTCGGAGATGTGGATGAGGCCGTCGATGCCGCCCAGGTCGACGAAGGCACCGAAGTCGACGATGGAGGACACGACGCCCTTGAGGCGCATGCCGGGCTGCAGCTTGGAGAGGATCTCGGAGCGCTCGGCCTTGCGGGCCTCCTCGAGCACGACGCGACGGGAGAGGACGACGTTGTTGCGGTTGCGGTCCATCTCGATGACGCGGGCCTCGATGCGGGTGCCCATGTAGGCACTGAGGTCCTTCACGCGACGAAGGTCGACGAGGGAGGCGGGCAGGAAGCCACGCAGGCCGATGTCCAGGATGAGGCCGCCCTTGACAACCTCGATGACCTCGCCCTCGACGTTCTCGCCGGCGTTGAACTTCTCCTCGACGCGGTTCCACGCACGCTCGTACTCGGCGCGCTTCTTGGAGAGGATCAGACGGCCTTCCTTGTCCTCCTTCTGAAGGACCAGGGCCTCGATCTCGTCGCCCAGGGCAACGATCTCGGACGGGTCGACATCCTTGCGGATGGACAGCTCGCGCGAGGGAATGACGCCCTCGGACTTGAAGCCGATGTCAAGCAGGACCTCATCGTGCTCGATCTTGACGACGGTGCCCGTCACCAGGTCGCCCTCGTCGAAGGCGGTGATGGTGCCGTCAATCAGCTGGTTCATCTCCTCGTCTGAGACGTCATCCAGTGAGAAGATGGACGAGTTCTGAATCTCACTCAAAGGTGGACCCCTTTCGAAAACGGGGCCCCGATCACACATGATCGCTGCCTTGGGCGTTAAGGCGCGCACGCCTTGCTCGCGGTTGGAAACTTACATGCTTCTCGGGGGCCGACAGATACTGTGTATGGACCCCATGCCCATACCCGAATAACAATACTCGTTTTTGCCCTTGCTTTCTAGCAGTATTTCTGAGGTCGTGAACTTTTTTACGCGCGAGAGCGCCCGGCCCGACGCACGAGACGGGGGCCGGAGGGAACGCTCCCCTTCCGACCCCCGTCCTGGGGTGCTACGTCATCGCGCGGCTAACTGCCCAGTCGCGCCCTGCGTGGAGCCTAGTCGCTCGAGGAGGCAAGGTACAAGGCCTTCTGCGGGTTGATCTCGCGCAGGCGCTCCAGCATGTCCTCGCACGCGGGGTCGCCCATCTCGCGGTAGATCTTGTAGGCCAGCTCGAGGTGGTCGTCATCGGCGTTCTCGCCGCTGATCTCGAGGCAGCGGTCAATGTCGCGGCGCGCGCTGGCCAGGTCGATGTGGCGCTCGCACACGGCCAGGTTGTAGTACATGTACGATGCCTCGTAGATGGTCAGCGCCTGACGCAGCGCGGCGATGGCCTTCTGCAGGTAGCTGATGTCGTCGGTGGTGATGTAGATGCCGTGGTACAGGCGGTTGAGCTGGTTGTACACCTGCGCATGGTCCTTTGGCTGGGCAATCTGCGGCCCCACCATCTCGGCCTGGGTGTTGAGGGCGTCCGCCACGCGCTCCACCAGCTCGAGCAGCTCCAGCTCGCGGTCATAGCGGTTGGCGCAGCCCACCAGCACGCCAAGGTACTCCACCTTCTTGACGAAGCTCATATCCGAGTCGAAGAACTCCTCGGCGTAGTCAATGAGCATCTGCGAGGCGCGCAGCGACCCCATCGAGGCGATCTGCTCGACCACGATGTCGTAGAAGCGGTTCTTCTCCATGGTCCACTGCAGGCGGTCCATCGCGGCCTCGGCCAGCGGGATGTTGCGGGTGTTGAGGGCCATGCGGAAGGCCTGGATGGGCTCGAGGCCCTCGGGAATCTCGCCCACGGCGCCGGTGGTGCCGCCACCCGTGCCGGACCCGCCGTGCGAGGACACGCGCACGCCGTTCTCGGCAAGGCGGTCAACCTTGCGCTCGAGGCGCTGCACGGCCTGCAGCACGCCGGCAAGCGTGGCGTCGCCGTTGGTGCCCTCGAAGCCGTTGCGCGACTCGCCGCGCACGGCCTCGCGCAGCATGTCGCGGAACTCCTTCGCGCCACGGCGGGTCTCCAGCTCGTACTCGATGTAGCGGCGGCTTGCGATGTCGGCGGGCAGCGGGGGCGTGCCGCGGCGCTTCAGCAAGATGATGGGCTTGCCCGTCTCGTCGCGACGGCCAAGCTCGTAGTACACGTTCACGTTCTCGTCCGAGAGGTCGGCGATGCACAGCTCGGAGTTCTGGATGCGCTCGATCACGTCAGAGTCGATCTCGCGGGTGTCCAGGTTGTGGTCGCCGCGCATCGCCTCCATGTTGAACGGCTCGAGCGCCGTCGCTATCTCCTCCAGCAGGTCGTCAGCAAGACGTCTGGTCTCGGTATCCTTCTGGCCAATGGCGCAGATCACGAAGCAGACTGACATGGGCCTCCCCTTTCCGCGCGGCACCCGCGCATCGCGGCGCATCTCTACACTGACCACTATCATAGCCGCGACGTGCGGCAGCCATTGCGCAATTTGGCCTTCAAAAGCCATATGGCAGCTGGGCGGCACTATACTTGGACGCGTCACCCACAAGGAAAGGAGACGCATGGCCTCCCAAGAGACGCCCATCAAGACGTATTTCCGCATCCTCAAGGACTGCTGTGGCATCGGCATGGCCGAGGCGTGCCGCGAGCTTCTGTCCCACGAGGAGGTGCGCGTAGGCCGGCGCACCATCGTACCGTGGGACCTCGCCAACAACGAGACCAACCGTGCGCCGCTCACCAACACCATCTCAAACTCGCTGCCGGGCGAGCTGCCCTTCGCGACGTTCGCCGACTTCACGGTGCAGGTGCCCTTCCTGTTTTCGATGGTGGTCGAGATGCGTGCCGAGCGCGACGAGATCTCGAAGCGCGAGGCGGCGTCGGCGCTGCTGTCCGAGCTGTGCACCGAGTATGCCAACGACATGGTCGCGGCGCTCGAGTACACCAGCGTGAACGCCGACATCTTCGACAACGCGCGCGATGGCATCGCGTCGCTTCGAACGGGCCACACCGACGACCGCGCCTTGTTGGCATTCATGCTGGTCACCATCACGGGCTGCCTGGGCAACCCCCAGTACGCCGCCTCCATCACCGAGTCGTATGGACGGCGCACCTTCAAGCTGAACATCCTGAACGAGCTGCCCATCACCGGCGACATGCGTGCCGGCCTGTGCGACGCGTCGTTCCTTGGCGTGCAGCGCATCATGGGCAGCAACGTGCGCGGCCGCACGCATCGCCTCGATCCCGCGGGAACCACCTTCGGCACGCTGCCGCAGCCCGAGACCGGCTCGTACGTGGCCGACGTCGACAACTCTGTCTCCAACGAGCACCTGCGCATCTGGGAGGAGGACGGTCGCTGGCTGGCGGAGGGCCTTGGCTCGCTGCACGGCACCTACATCCAGCGTGGAAACGAGCAAATCGTGGTCGAACCGCCCGCTGACGAGTTGGGCGACTTCTCCTACGAGTCCGAGATCGAGGTGCTGCCGGGCGACGTCATCGTGATGGGCACCACCTCCTTCGAGGTGCTCTACTTCAACTGGGGCGAGTGACGCCCTCCGGGTGCGAAGAGGCACCGGTCACGAAGCCACATGCGGGGCGCCCGCCAGCCAGATTGGCCGGCGGGCGCCCCGTCCGTTACGGTTGGAAGGGTGCGCGGGCAGAACGTGCCACGCAGGGGCCAGCCCCTAGATCTGGGGCAGATGGCCCTCGTCAAACGAGTAGCTGGCCACGAGCGGCTGCCCGTCTCCGCGGTCGCGCTCGACGCACACGAAGGCGCAGCGGACGCGCCGATACCCCTGCGTCATCATCACGTGCGCGTAGAAGTATGCCTGCATCTCGTGACGTGCGTACACCTCCTGCTCGGTGAGGCCGATGTCGCCCGTCTTGTAGTCCACCACCAGCGCCTCGTCCGAGCCGCGGTTGCGGCACAGCAGGTCGATGGCGCCTTCCACGTGGCTCCCGTAGGCAGACTGCACCTCGATGAAGAAGGGCACCTCGGCAAGCACGAGGTCATGCCTCAGGGCCTCCTGTCGAATGTCCGAACGCTCCCATCGGACGATGGCCTCCTCGAGGCGCACGCGCTGCCGGGCAGACAGCCTCCAGTGGCGTGCCAGGGCATCCAGCCGCGCGGGATCGTGGTCGGCACCCGCCTCCACCATCGTCTGGGCAAGCTCGTGGAAGGCCGACCCAAGGTTGGTTGCCCGGTCGGCGTCGTCGAGCCCTTCGGGGCCATCGATGTCCTCGTCTTCCTGCGACACCATGCGCACTGGTGGCACGGCGGCCTGCGACGCGTCGGAAGACGAGGTGCCCTCCCCCGCTACCGCAGCGTGCGTCGCGACACCAGCCTCCATGCGTGCCGCCTCCATGATGGCATGGGCTGACGAGTAGCTGAACACACCCTGGCGGGCCTTCACGTACGACGCACTCCCCAACGCCTGCGGCAAGGAGTCGTCAGGGTGGGCCTCATACAGCGTAAAGCCCGCTTGGGCGTCGCCATCGCCCATGTCGGAAAAGAGGGAGGCAAGCTGGTCCGGGCTTATGACAAGGCCCCCTTCGCCATCGTCCGTCAGCTCGACGCGACGAATGCGCGCCGGGGCGCTTCCGCCATAGTCAAGCTCCGAGATGCCCAACGGTGGCAGCGCTCCCCCAAAGAGGGTGCCCACCACGTCTGACGCCAGCCTGGGCACCAGCTCGCCATTCTTGTTGGCCTGTAGGGAGAGCCCCAGCACCACCGATTCGCGCGCACGGGTGATGGCCACGTAGAGCAGCCGGGCACGCTCGGCCTGGTCGCCCTCGCGGGAGGCAGTCACAAGGTGGCGCGCCCAGTCGACCACGTCGGACTGCTCGCTCACGTTGCAAGGCTCGTCGGTTTCGAGGTCCTTCGAGCCGATGCCAGGAGGTACCAGCGCCGCTCGCACCTCGCCGGCATAGTTTTCGCAGGTCACGCCTGCCGCCGAGCCCTGTGACGAGCTTCCCCAGCACTCGGCGATGGCCACCAGCGGAAACTCCAGGCCCTTTGACGCATGAACCGTCATGACCTTCACCGCGCCGCCCTCGCCGCCCGAGAGCGATGCCGGGCCCTCCTTGCTCTCGTCAAGCCAGTGGTCGAACTCGGTAGCGGCACGCGAGGGGCCAAGCCCGCCCGAGCCGACCAGCTCGCCCACGTGACGCACAGCGGCCAGCGCATTCGCAAGCCGCGCCAGGCCCTCCGGCCCAGCCGCCTCGCATCGGGCAGCCCAGCCGGACTCCACCAGCACCTCCCGCAGCACGTCCTCGATGCGCCACGACCCCATACGTTCGAGCGCACGGGCCAGCACGTCGTGGGCCAAAAGCAACCTTGGCGAGGGCTGTGCCACCCCGGGCATCTCGAAGCCCAGCAGACCCACCTCGATGCCGCGCTTCGCGTAGGCGCCGTTGGCCTCTTGCACCTTGGTGGACAGCAGCAGCAGGTCGTCGGCCTCCAGCGAGAAGAGGTCGCTGACCAGCACGGGAAAGAGGCCCGTCTGCGTGTCCTTGGGATTGGCAAGCACATGTAGCAGCGATGCCACCATGCGCACCTCTGGCGCCTTGGAGAAGGTGGAGCCGCCGCTTACCACGCAGTCGATGCCCCGAGCACGCAGCGCAACCAGGTACGCGTCAAGGTTACGCATCACGCCCAGGAGAAGCGCCACATCCTGGGGGCGCTCGCCTGCGGCGACGCGCTCGGCTATGCGGTCGGCTAGCAAGGTTGCCATCGCATGCGACCGCACGTCGGCGGTGGCGCCGCCGCGGGACGGCGTGGTGAGCACCTCCATGTCCACACGTGGGAGCATGCGCGCACGGTAGCCGTCGGGCCTTGTCGGGCACGCGTCGAGGTGCATGAAGTCAGGAAGCGGCGCGCCGTCGAGCGCGCGCTCCACGAAGGCCAGCACGTCGGCGTGGCTACGGAAGTTCATGGTGAGGCGCACCTTGCGCGCATCGTCCAGCGAGGCCTCGCGGTCACGGAACACCTGCACGTCGGCCGCGCGGAAGCGATAGATGGACTGCTGCGCGTCGCCCACGGTGGCAAGGTGGCAGGCGTCCGCGCCCGACAGCAGCTCGATCATCCTGACCTGCTGCGCATTGGTGTCCTGGAACTCGTCAACCATCACCAGCCGGAACTTTCCGCCATAGGAGGCCGCGATCTCGGGGTGGTCGCTGAAGGCCGCGAACGTGCGGGCCAGCAGGTCGTCGTTGTCAAGGCAGCCCTGGGCCGCCTTCAGGAGCCGGTAGCGATCGTCCACCATGCGGGCAATCTGCAGAACCTCGGACGCGCGGGCAGGGACGTCGGCAAAGGCCAGCTCAAGCATCACGTCGGCGTAGGCAGCCTTTACCTCGGCCCCCACCTCCTTCATCGTCTTCTTTCGGTAGGCGTCGCCGGGCTTTACCAGGCTGCCGCGCAGCGCGGCAACGTGCTCGCGCCTTGCGTGGGGTGGAAGGGCCAGGTGCTCCTCTATCGCCGCGATGTTGCCCTCAAGGTTGCGCTCCTCGCCCATGCCCTTATCGGTGCCGAAGGCCTTCTGGTCGCGGCCCTGCGCAAGCGCCCGCACGCAGCCATCGCAAAAGCGCCTCAGCGATGCGTCGAGGTCAGGCTCGGTACCGCAGAAGTGGATTGAGTCGAAGCCGCGCAGTGCGCTTCCTGCGGCATCGCGCACCTTGCGCACCATGCCAAACACCGTGCCAGCGCTGTCCTGCCCGCTGCGCGAGCGTGCCTGGAAGCTGTCGAACAGCTCGGGAAACGCATGAGCATCCTGAAGCTCGCGCAGCACCTCGTCGGTTGCCTGCTCTACCAAGCGGGTGGCATCCGCCTGCTCCAACACCGTAAAGCGCGGGTCAAGGCCCAGGTCGAAGGCATGACGCCGCAGGATGCGCGAACACATGCCGTGGATGGTGGATATCCACGCCGAGTCAACCGCCAGGGCCTGGGCTTCCATGCCTCCCTCGCGCAGGCGCTCGCGGATCTTCTCCTTGATCTCCTCGGCGGCGGCACGGGTAAAGGTGATGACCAGCACCTCGTCGAGGCTGCGCACAAACGGGGTGCCGCCCTCGCCCGATGGTGCCTCGAGCGCCCAGGCAACGCGCTCGGCAAGGGTCGACGACTTTCCCGATCCCGCACCTGCCGCCACGAACAGCGGCCGGTCGAGCGTCTCCACGATCTTTCGCTGATCGTCGGTGAGCCTCCTTGCCATCAGCTGCGCCTCCTCTCGCAGTTTGCCACCGGACACCAAGCGCATGCCTTGTCGTCGATGGGATCGGCCTCGATGTGCCCCTCCAGCAGGCTCTTGATCTGCTTGGCGATGAGCTGCTCGGTGGCGTCCAGCAGCTGGACAAACGACACCTTGCCCACCCCTCCCGCAACGAGGTGCGCCAGGCGGGTGCTGGTCAGGCCCCGACCCATCACCCGGTCGGCCACGTCGGCGTCAAGCACGCCGGCCAGCTCGTGCTCGGACGCCGTCATGCCCATCGTGGACAGATACACGGCGCCCACCACGTTGAGATGCGGGAACAGCCGTCGCACTACCTGCGCGTATATGAGCGACTGCACGCGACGCGGAAGCCTGACCTCGCTGATGGTGGCTGGGGACTCCTTCGCGAAGGCATCGTACTGGCTTGCGAAGCCATTCGACCCCATGTGCTTGTAGTCGATGACCACCGCGTTGCCGTGGGAGTCGACGTCCACGCGGTCGATGCTTCCTAGGAAGTCCACCCCCGCATAGGTGACGTGATGGGCCTTGGCGCCCGAGCCCCCGAAGCGCAGCTCGAAGTAGCGCGGGGTGAAGCCTGTGAGGCGGGTGCGCTCGAAGTCGAGCACCGAGAGCAGCTCGCGCCTGAAGCGGCCAAGCCGATACTCCTCGGTTGCCGTATGCGGCACTAGCGACTGCGCCATGAGCGTGGTGGCATGCTGGCGCTGATGCATGAGGTGGTAGTCAAACTCGGCCTGCACCAGCTCGCGCACGTGCTCGATGGTGGCGTCGTCGATCTGCGAGCCAGGTAGGTAGGTGGCCTCGGTTCCGTCGAGGCTAAGCAGCTGGCCGGCAGGCACCAAGCCCGCAGCCTCCGCAGCCTCCTGCGCCATGCGCCGCCGTGCTACCTCAAGCACGCGGTGGGCGAAGGTGCCCATCTGCACCGGGGCGAAGCCGGCATCCTGGCTGCCTAGGCCAAGCCTGCGCAGCGTGAACCACTTGTATGGGCACTCGAGGTACGACTCGATCTGCGATGCCGAGAGCGAGGGCACGCCCCCCGGCAGGGCAGCGTCCCCCTCGCGCGGCACCAGCACCATCGCCCTCGCCCCGTCGCCGATGCTGCCCGTCGAGGCATTTTCCAGCGTGACCGACGGCTCGGGAACCTGCCCCGAGGCGCACAGCAGCGCCGACGCGCCATCCTCGCCAAGCGCCCTTGCCTCCAGCAGGCTTCCGCCCTGCTCGTAGCAGGCAAGGGCCTCGCTCAGCACCACCGCGCAATACGTGGGCTTCGCGCCCTTGTCGTGCAGGGACCGCTCGAGCACCAGCCGGTGCCGCGGAACCGCGAGCATGGCCCGGAACTGCGCGCGGGCAAGGTCGAGCGGCGCCTGGCCGTCGTCAAGCCCAAGGCGACGTGCCAGCTCGGTGGCTGCATCCTCCTGGGGCGACAGTGGCCACTCGGCAGACGTGAGCCCACAGCACACGAGCGCGTCGGCCGAGGCGCCACCCAGTGCCGAGGCCTCGCCACGCGAGCAGATGCGCACCGTGCAGGCGGCATCCTGCGGCCCCAGCACAAGCCGTGCCGACAGCGACTCGTGGCCCACGAGCTCGGCGACCAAAGCCGCGATCTGGCTTGGCGCAAGCACCGTGCGCACGCCCTTGCGCAGCGCCGCAGCGATGCCAAGCGAGCCGATGGTACGTGCGACGTCCTGTATGCACGAGAGCGCCGCCAGGGCCTCGGGACGCGCATTGCCCGACTCATCCAGCGCACGCGCCAGCTGGAGTGCCGCGGTTCCCAACCGTCCCCGCATGACCGATGCCGTGGCCTGGGCCACCGCCTTGGAAGTGAGGCTCTCGCGCTGCAGCTGGTCAAGCACCGTCGCAGGCGAAAGCGAGCGGTTGCCGCGCCATCGGGCGTCCAGCTCCCAAGCCCGGGCCGCGTCTACCGTCGATACGTCGCTGAGGAGGAAGTCGGTAAGGGCCTTAGGCGGCCACCAGGACATGTCGCCCAGCTGGGGAACCGGGCCCTCGGGGCCGTCTAGGGGCGAAGGCCAGCCCTGCGCAAGATCGGCAAGCTGGGCCACCGTGGTGGCGAAGCCTAGGAACGCGCCAACCGATCCATCACGCGACGCCGGCCTCCTCACGGTGCACGAAACCTGCACCCTACGTGCGGCCAGCCTTGGCGCAAGGCCCCTCCAGGCATCCTCCACGCTGGGCACGGCAACCACCACGTCGGCCATGCCCTCGTCGGAAAGGCGCCCCACCTCGCGGGCGACCAGCTCCCATTCGGCCAGGGGACCAGACGGCTGTAACAGCCGCACGGCACCCCCTGCCACCAGCGGCTGGTTTGCCGAGGCGTCGCGAAATACGCGAGACCGGAGACCCTGCAGCTCGTCAGCTTGCGCAGATGGGCTTGGCGGGCACGAAAGGCGCCGCACCGCCATGCCGCGCTGCCCAGCCTCACATGCCAGAAGCTCGGCAAGGCCAGACGCGCCATCTGCGCCCGCAGCCGCCCCCTCGGGAAGGAAGGCATGCACCTCTGAGCGCGCGGCCACCCCAAGGAGGAAGTCCCTCGTTGCACGAGGCATCCTTGTTGCTCCCGACACCACGACCCGTGGCCACGAGGGCACGGCCTCCGCCAGAAGCGCCAGGGCCTCGCATCGCTCGGCCAGGCCTTGCTCGTCCAGAAGCGCACGGTATCGCTGGACCACCTGGCAGGCGGCTCGATCGCCCTCGCCCAGGGCCGCCCACCTCGCATCCGCCTCGCCACCCGGAAGATACGGCAGAACGTCCCGCACCAGCTGGGTAAGGGCGTCCACCGTTCCGCTGGTGGGGGCCAGCATGCCCGCCGAGCCATCCAGCGCCTGGCGCAGCAGCAGGAGGCGCTCGCGGGCACTAACCAGCCTACGACCGTCTCCCCACACCTCCCAGCGCTCGTCGGCCCAGGCGTCGGGCGTGGTGACGGTAACCGATAGCGACAGCGATTGCCGGTTGGCAAGCAGCAGCTGCGCGTCCAGCGCCTGGCGTAGCGTTGGCACCAGCAGCACCGCCCTGCCATCCGCGCCAAGACCCTCCTGAAGCGCCTCAATGACCGCAGGGCTTACCAGCTCCTGGCCATCCGTCGTGATGATGCGAAGCGACATGTTCCTCCCGTCCGCGAGACAGTTCCTTGATGATAGCGCAGGCGCCGGACATCAAAGACTTCCCGCGGAGGGCCGGCAACGGTGCTACTGACGGTCAAGGCGCGAGAGCACGACGCGATAGCCTCCCACGGGGCCGTTCAGGCACTTGGAGACGCGGCTCACCGTGGTGGACGAGGCCCCCGTGGCATGGGAGACGTCGAGGTAGGAGGCACCGGAGCGCAGCATCGTGGCCACCTCGAGTCGCTGCGCGAGGTCGCTGAGCTCGCGCGGGCTGCAGATGTCAGAGAGCAAGGCGCGGGCCTCCTCGGGCGTCTCCAGCGCACAGAGCGCGGCACACAGCCGCTCCACCGCATGGCCAGATTCGCGTCCATCCTCTCGACGCCCCATGAGCACCTCCCAAAACCGCATCCCAACCACTGTACTTTAGCGCATTGGAGTGGTTGGTTGGCCCGAGACGGTGACGTGCCACGCCATCGTGCAGCTTAGGAGCTGGTTGAAGGAGCTCCCCCCGACGGCATGCGCGAGGACACCGCCTCCCACGCAGCCTGCCAGGCCGACGCGGCCGCCTCCACCGTCTTGCTCACCACGTTGCCCGCAAGCTTGCGAATCAGCTCCTTCGTCGACTCGTCCATCTCGCCCATGGCGGCAAGCACGTCGCGAAGGCCTCGCATGCTCTCGATCACCTCGTCCAGCGTGTGGGCCCCACCCGACTCGAGCGCGTTGAACAGCTGGTCAACCAGCACGGCGCGCTGCTCCAGCGGCACCTCCAGCAGCCATTCGTCGATGGCCTCCTGAATCAGCGCGCTCTCGGGCGCCAGCTCCGCCTCGTCCATGCCGTAGGGCGTGACCTGCCACGTGAAGGGGTCATGCTGCCGCGCACCCGACACGTCGCTTGACACGACGATGCGGGGGTCGTCCTCGCGCTCGAACAGGATGCCCACCATGTCGTAGGCTGGCACGATGCGCACGTAGCGCTCGCCCAGCAGGGTGGCGGGGCTGACCGGCAGGAGCTCGGGGGCGATGCCGGGGCCGTCGTTGCTCCACACGCAGGCAATCTGGGGCAGCAGCTCGATGGGGCAAGAAAGCGCCGCATACACGGCCAGGTTGCCACCCTTCGAGTGCCCGCCCACATAGAGGCTGCGGCCGCTCTCGTTTGCGTCATTTAGCGCACGCCCCAGGTACCGCGCCGCCTCGCGCTGAGCCTCCGTCACCGTGAAGCTGAGCATGAAGTCCTCACGCCAGCCCACCAGCGTGCTGTCGGTGCCACGGAACGACACGTAGGTCTCGGTGGGCGTGAGGTCTATCTGCAAGGCGGCAAACTGCAGCGAGCGCTCCTGGTCGAGCACGTCAACGCAGTCGTGCAGCTGCATGGTGCCGAAGCGCTTCGAGTGGGACAGGCGCGTGATTAGCTTTGGGTCCAGCTTCGCCAGCGACCGCACGCGCTCCTCGACGTTGCCGTCGGTCTCCTGCATCAGTGCGTCGCAGGCGTCAGCCAGGTTCACCGATCCTTGGCCGGGACCCGGCACGATGCCAGAGAAGTCCATGTAGGAGAGGGTGGCCAGGATGAGGTTGTCAACGTCGTTGAAGGGGCGCTCGGACAGGGTGAGGTCACCGCGCCACTTGAGGTAATCCACGATGTTGGCCATGGGGTGCATCTCCTTGTTCTCGAAGGTCGTGCACCAAGTGTACCCCAGGCTCGGACAGGGGGACGGGCGGGACAGTGGGGACGTAGCACTTTGTCCGCGCCCGCGGGCGCGGACAAAGTGCTACGTCCCCACTGTCCCGCCCCGCGCCCGCTCCGCGCTGGCTGCCGTTACCAGCCGCCGGGGCCCATGCCACCGCCAGGGCCGCCGCCCATCATGCCGCCAGGACCACCCATCATCATCGACTCGGTGATCTCGCTCACCTGCTGGCCGTTCACGTAGATGGTGCCGCCCGTATATTCCGCGCCGTACTCGAAGTCGAAGGCAAACTGCGCCGTAATGTCAACGGTTCCGCCGCTCACGTAGAGGTAGCCGTTCGAGTCGAGGGCGTCGGTGTCTCCCTGGGCCATCGTAATCACGATGTTTCCGCCGCGGATGTCGATGGTGGGGTCGCCCACCGACTGCGACTTCCACGACGCGTTGATGCCGTCGTCCCACGCGCTCAGGTTGAGGTCTCCCCCATTCACCTGCACATAGGTGCCCTCGATGGCTTCGCCGGCATTGACGGAAATCGTGCCGCCGTCAATCTGCACCACGGTCGTGCCCTGGATGCCGTCGTCCCCCGCCTCTATGGAGATGGTGCCACCGCAGACATACACGTAGCCCAGCGTGTCGTCCTCGTCGTTCTCTGCGTGCAGGCCGTCCTTTGACGTGGTGATGCCAAGCGTGCCGCCCGCAATGCGAATCGAGTCGTTGGCCTCGAGCGCATCGCCCTGCGAGGTGATAGCAAGCGTACCGCCCGTCACCTTGAGGTCGTCCTTGCTGGTAATGCCGTTGTCGGTGGAGCTGATGGTAAGGGTGCCCAGGCCGTTGAGCACGAGGTCATCCTTGCTGAAGATGACCGCATCGGTATTGGTATCCCCGTCAGCCACGAACGTCCAGGTCACGGAGAGCGCGTTCTGGCTGCCTTCGGTGGTGGTCACGAACACCTTGTCGGCCGAGATCACGTAGATTGCCGGCGAGTCGACGTTGGTGATGCTCAGGCCGTCCAGTACCAGCTGCACCTTCTCGGCGGAGTCGACGTTCACCGTAACGGTTGCGCCTTCGGCCGTTCCCGAGAGCACGTAGACGCCCTCCTCGGTGATCACGAGGTCCTGGCCGCTTTCCACGGTAAGGTATACCGCGTCGGAAAGGTCGGCCTCCTGCTGCAGGTCGCGCTCGGTGAACAGGTCCGTCGTGTCTATGGCGCCATCCGACACCATGCTATCAAGCGACGTGGTGACGAAGGCGCGGCTGGTGGTCGCGTCCTCGGAGACCTCCTCCTGGCCGCCATCCTGCGTCGCCTCCTCGAAGGAAGCCTCGGTCTCTTCGATGGTCTCCTGGCTGACGGCGGCCTCGGCCGTCTCGGCGCTCTCCGCAGGCGCCCCCTTCGTGGCAGCGCCACAGCCGACGAGGCTCGTGGCCAGCAGCGCGGCAACGATGGTCGGCGCCACCCTGCCCATCCTGTTGGTAACCATGGCTCAAATGCCTCCTTGCTCTGTAGCCTTCGTACGACACTAAGCTTACGACCCGAAGCTTTGGCATTCCTGAAAGAGGAGACGTGCACACATGGCTGAGTGTCTTTTCAGGTTTCATCCCCAGTTCATGACCGGTTCATCAGAGTGCCCGAGAATTGGGTACAACAAGAATGGACACGACGTGTTCGCACGTCCGTTTATAAGGAGGTTCTCATGGAGTTCTTCGGAAGCTGGATCGTCACCACGCTTGCCTGCATGGTTGCCATCACCGTTGTCCCGGGCATCGAGGCCGTCGGGGGCTCGTATGCCGGCCCCATCTTCTGCGCACTTGCGCTCGCGCTGGTCAACGCCATCATCAAGCCCGTCGCACAGTTCCTGTCGTTTCCCCTCACCGTGCTCACGCTGGGGTTCTTCTACCTCGTGGTGAACGCGATCCTTCTCGAGATTGCCGGTAGCCTGTCGGTGGGACTGTTTGGCTCGGGCATTGCCATCAACTCGTTTGGAGCAGCGTTCATGGGCTCGATCATCATCTCGCTCGCCTCGACGGTGTTCTCGGCGCTCTTGGGGCTGTAAGGCTGACGCCAGCAGGCACACAGGCAGCAAGAAACTTCTGGGCCTTCGTGAAACGCACGAGAGCCCTTTTTTCTGTAGTCGGAAAGTCTCGGGCGTTCCTGAAGCGCAAATGCGACTTGTGCTGCATATACGAGAAGCTGGGGGCGTTTGGTGAAGCAACCCTGCTTCACCAAACGCCCCCAGCTTCTCGCTTCACACGAGCAGAATGGCCGTAATGCTTCACCAAACGCTAGAGTCTTCTCATCACGCGTATCGGCCAAAACAAACGCTTCACGAAACAGCTGAAGCTTCTCACATGCGTGGGCATCGCCTCATGGGCTACCCGCCTACGCCCTGAAAGTCCAAAACTAGGCGTAGGGGTTGCGCTCGCCCTTGCCGGGATTCCACTTGTAGGCAAAGATGAGCTGCTGCTCGGCGGCCGAATAGGCCTGCACCTTCCCGAACTCCACGCCCGAGCGCTTCGCCATCTCCATCAGGTATTCGATGAACAGCGCGCCGCCGCCATAGCGCGAGATGGTGTAGATCTCGCCCCACACCGCCTCGGGCATCTCACGCTCGTGGCTGTTCCAGTAGTGCCACTCCGCCTCGTCCCAGATCTTCACGATCTCGGAGCACGTCAGCTCCTGGCGGCTCACGTAAACATCCTTGCTCTCGGGAAGCCGCACATGCTGCAGGTCATAGAACATCTCGCCCATGAACGACGGGCTTGCCAGGCGCTCGGCCCTCTCGGGCGTCAGGATGCCCCGCTCGTAGTCGAAGAGCTGCTTGCCCTCTTCGGGGGTGAACCCCAGGACACCAAGCCTGCGCAGGTACTCGTCGCGATAGGCGTCGTCGCCCTCCTTGACGAAGCGGGCCAGCACCTGGCCCGTCATGAGGGTGGCGCACTTCTTCTTTGCCCTGTCGCCGAAAGCCCCTCCTGATGCCTTGGGCGTCTTTGCCTTGAGCTTCCCCAGCAAGGGATCGCCCTGTGCGGGCGGCGCGGGCGGCGCAATCGGCGCGATCGGCGCGACCTGCCTCTTGCCCGTCTCAGCCGCTGGCGTGGTTGCCGCGACCGCCGGCGTGTTGGATGGCGTGACCGCCCCCTCCGTACCAGCGGAAGCCGTGGGGTCAGGCGTGAGCGCGATGCGCTCGGTCACCACCTCCGCCGGCGGCTCCACCCTTTCCACCGGCCGCGCGGCGCCGGCCCCCGGACCCGAGGAGGCCCTGATCATCCACCGGCCAAGGACGAAGAGTCCGCCAAAGATGGTCGCCACCAAGAGGACGGAGAAGAAGATGATGAGCTTGTCGCCCACGCTGGGGTCAAAGAGGATGATCACGGACGATATCACCGTTGAGGCGACGCAAATCCCCGAGAAGATGCATATGCCATACCCAAACGCCCTCAGTACGCGTCTTCCCAGACCGTCGGGACTCGCCATATGTACCTCCCCCATCAAAACCAGCATGCCCGCCTGATGGTAGCACAGGCTCACGCGGCAAACCGCACCACCCGCCAGCCCAGCGCAAAAGGAAGGCCCCGCCCCGACATGCCTCTGCAGCACATCGGGACGGGGCCACGGCACAATCCGATTGGATGGTCAGGCTATCAGGCTAGGCCATGATCTTGCGGAAGAGCTCCTTGACGGTCTCGTGGTCAGCCTCACGCGGGTTGCCGGGGTAGCAGGCATCGGCAAGCGCGTCGGTGGCCAGCTGGTCGAGGTCCTCCTCCACCAGGCCGTCGCAGGTCTTGGGGATGTTGACGTCGGCGGAGAGCTGCTTGACGGCAGCGATGGCGGCGTCGGCAGCCTCGTCCTCGGTCATGCCGGTGGTGTCAACGCCCATGGCCACGGCCACCTCGGCAAGGCGCTTGGTCACGACGGGCTTGTTGTACTCCATCGCGATGGGCAGCAGCATGGCGCAGGCAACGCCGTGCGGGGTGTCGTAGTGCGCAGAGAGGGTGTGCGCCATGGCGTGGTCGATGCCCAGGCCCACGTTGGAGAAGCCCATGCCGGCCACGTACTGGCCAAGCGCCATGCCCTCGCGGCCGCTGCCGGGCTGGCCGCTCTTGGCCTCGGCGTACGAGTCGCGCAGGTTCTGGGAGATGAGCTGGATGGCCTTGAAGTGGAACATGTCGGAGAGCTCCCAGGCGCCACGGGTGGTGTAGCCCTCGATGGCGTGGGTCAGC
>CADALE010000015.1 GCA_902788705.1 uncultured Coriobacteriaceae bacterium
AAACTGCAGGTCAAATACCGAAAAGTGACTTGACGGCCAGAACGGTAAAGCCTATCTTTGAGCGCTGGAACTTTTTCGGGACCGAGAGGTCGCTGGTTCGAATCCAGTCGTCCCGACCATGAACCTGAGGAGGTCGTCGGCACAGCGCCGGCGGCCTTTTTTCGTTGTGCGCATTGCTCCGTGTGGCGAATCTGCTCCGAGCACATTAGCCACGCCTGACGCCGACAGCTGCCCATGCGGCGGTCCCCCTGATGCGCGCCTCTTCGTTTCCTTCGATGCTGATATCATGTCTACATATGAATGCTACACTATGTAGCATCTGGTAGAGAGGGAGGGCACGTGGCTTCGGCGGCGACATCACAGCTCAACGTACGTATGGACTCTCAACTGCGAAGCGCAGGCGATGCAGTGCTTGAGCGCATCGGCGTCACGCCAGCAGAGATCGTCCGCGCGCTGTGGGCAAAGATTGCAGGCGGGGCGCAGGAGTGCGAGCAGGTGCTTGAGCTGCTCGCACAAAAGACTGACCCCGCAACGCCTTCAAGGGGTGACGCATACATCGAGGCCATTGATGGCTGGCACACGGAGCTCTTCGCACTCGCTGGGGTCACACGCGCTTCCTATACCGCCCCCTCCGACGAGGAGCTTGACGAGATGCTCTATGACGAGTGGCTCAACCACGACGGGGATGGGGTGGTCTCGTGAGCGCCCAGCCGATTCTCTTTGTCGACACCTGCGTGTGGCTCGACCTCTATCTGCTCGATCGTCCGGGCAAGCGCGCGGCGCAGGCCTTGGTGCGCCACGCCTTGGACCACGACATCCCGCTTGTCTACGCCTCGCACAGTGCGCTCGACGTCTACGCAAAGGCCGGCATCTGCGCAAAGAGGCTGTTCCGGGAGGGTGGCACCCTTACCGACGGGCAGGCGCACGCAGCGAGGACCTTCGCCTGGGATTGTGCAACCCAGATGCGGGAGGTTGCAACGCCCGTGCCGGCTGACGTCTCTGACTTCTACTATGCCGAGAAGTACCGTCCCCTGCATGGCGACCTTGAGGACGACCTCGTCTTGGCAGGCTGTAGCCGAGCGAAGGCAAGCTACCTCGTCACCACCGACAAGCGACTCCTCCGTCACGCAGACATCTCTGCGAAAACCCCGCCAGAGATGCTCGCGCTGCTTGAGTCAGGCCTTGCCCGTAGCGCCGTGACCGAGGACGCTGCCCACGACTCAACCTACTATCTGCGCAAATGGCTGACAAACGAGCCGCTCTGAACTCCCCCGCATGGGCATGTGGCGAATCTGCTCCGAGCACGTTCGCCACGCCTGACGCCGACAGACACCCGTGAGACGGGTCCGCGCCATGTATCATGGGTGATGGGGTCGTCCACCAGGGCATGGGAGGCTGCCATGAAGTTCAAGTACGTGCGCATCCAAGGCCGCGAGCTGGCCGCCAACACCGGGCAGGGTGCGGGCATCTTCAGCATGTGCTGGAAGCTCATCCAGCAGGACGTGATGGACGAGGAGGACGAGGCACTGTTCAAGGAGATTGACTCCTGGTTTGCCGAGGTGCTGCCGTTTCCCGAGCCATGCATGCGCAAGGAGCGCGTGGTCTGCTTCTTCAAGTGCGAGAACGCCGACGAGATGATGCGCATGATCACGCCCGCCATGTGGCTGCTCGAACGCTACCACCACCCCTTCTACGTCGTCTACACCAACGACCCCGGCGAGATCGTCTACGAGGACGAGTACCAGATAGCCGTGAAGGTGCCCGACGAGGTTCAGACGCTGGAGTTCCATCACCAGTGGACCGAGCCGGACGGCACCATCCACGAGGGATAGCGCGGCCAAGGGAAGGGGCGTGCGATGGGCCACACGTTCGAGCGAAGCGGCGACTGCCTGACGGTGCACGTCGACGGCAAGCTTGACATCACGTCCTCCCCGGTGCTCGAGGAGCAGCTGGCGCCGCAGCTTGAGGGCGTGAGCGTGCTCACCCTCGACCTCGCACGGGTTGGGTACGTGTCCAGCATGGGCCTTCGGCTGCTGCTGGCGCTGCAGAAGCGCATGGCCAAGCAGGGGACGATGCGGGTTGCCAACATGAATCCCCAGGTGATGGAGCTCTTCGAGGAGACAGGCTTCTCCGAGATCCTTACGATTGTCTGAGTGCGCAGGCCGGCGCAGCGTGGCACGGCAAATCAACAAGTGCGTAACTTTAGATGGTTAAGTTTCGTATATCTGCAGGTAATTGGCTTGGTCACCAAACGGAGGCCCGAAAAAGTTACGCACTTGTTGATGGACGCGGTCTGGGCAGGGTCTGGGCAGGGTCTGGGCAGGGTCTGGGCAGGGTCGGGGCGGAGTCGTCGGAGCGAGCACGCCGCGCCCGTCGGCTAGTCCCTCACGTGGAAGGGCTCGTCCCCCTCTATCGGGTCGACCTCGCTCTGCTGGTCATGCCACTGCGTACCAAGGCCGGGCATCAGCGCGCCAAGCCTGCGAAGGAATGCCTCCTGCTGGCGCTGGTCGCCCTGCGTCTCGGCGACGACGGTGCCGTCGGGCTGGTTCTGCACCCAACCGGTAACGTGCGCCTTGCCCGATGCCTTGACGCATGCGTAGCGAAACCCCCGGCTCTGCACGGCACCAGAAAAGTGGTGGCGTATGCGCATGGCAGCTCCCCCGCTCGACCGTACCGAAAGGGGCCGCTCCTTTCGGTACCCCCCCTGACACGCCGCTCTACACGGCGATGGTGACCACGATGGTATTGTCGTCCAGAATCTCCTCGGACACCACCTCGACGTCATCGCGCTCGCTGATGGAGGCCCGCAACGTCTGGTAGTTCCTGCGCTGCACGCCCTGCAGGTACGCGCTGTTCACCTCGGCAAGCTCGTCGGCCAGCTCGGCCTCGTCCACCAGGTCGAAGGCACGCACCCAGAAGCTGCCCGTCTCCTGCGACAGGAAGAACCGCAGCGAGCCCACGTCGGTCTTCACCAGCAGGTCCTCCCCCTCCTCGATAGGCTCGAAGCCATGGGCGCGCAGCGTCTCGGCCAAAAGCACGCGGTCGGTGAAGCGGGTCTCGATGGGGTCGATCTCGGTGTCGCCGCACTTGTGCTCCGAGAACGCCGAGATGACGGCTGCGGCGCCACTAAGCGCGGTGACTCCCATGGCGATGCCGACGGCGGTGAGCGAAAACGCGAAGGACATGTTGTCTCCTAACAGTCGAAACGGATGAACGAAGGTGGTGGATGCGATGCGCAAGCGCTAGAAGTCCAGGCTGCGGCCGCCACGCGAGGAGCGCACGTCGCCGCCGTCGCCGCCGTCGCCGCCCGCCGGGTCGGTGGCATAGGCCTGCAGGTCCTCGCGCTTGGTGGCGGCAACCGCGCGCACGTTGGCCCATCGGCGCAGCTCGACGATGGTCTCGGACTGCGTCACCGAGAGCGGCACCGTGCTGTCGATGGCGTAGTCGAGGTCGGACAGGCGCAGGGGCCTCCGGGCAAAGAACGCCTCGTACAGGCCCGACACCACCACCTGCTCGATCTCGGCTCCCACGAAGCCCTCGGTGCGGTCGGCCAGGTGGTCTAGCAGGCCGTCGTCCAGCGTCAGCTGGCTGCCGATGTAATCACCGCGCATGCGCTTTGCCAGGTGCACTTGGAAGATCTGCCGGCGCTCGCCCCTGGTGGGCAGGTCAACGAAGAAGATCTCGTCGAAGCGCCCCTTGCGCAGCAGCTCGGGCGGCAGCCCCGCGATGTTGTTGGCCGTGGCGATCACGAAGACCGGGGCCTCCTTCTCCTGCATCCAGGTGAGGAACGTAGCAAACACGCGCTGCGAGGTGCCGGAGTCGCCCGACGGGCCGCCCATGCCGCCCAGGCCCTTCTCGATCTCGTCCACCCACAGGATGGACGGGGCAACGGCCTCGGCGGTGGAAAGGGCGCGGCGCATGTTCTCCTCGGAGCTGCCCACCAGCCCGCTGAAGATCTTGCCCAGGTCAAGCTTGAGCAGCGGCAGCCCCCACATCGAGCTCATCGCCTTGGCCGTGAGGCTCTTGCCGCAGCCGGGCACGCCCGTTACCAGCACGCCCTTGGGCGCGGGCACGTTGTACCGGCTGGCCTCGGGGCTCCATGCGTTGTTGCGCTTCGCAAGCCAGGCCTTCAGGTTTTCCAAGCCGCCGATGTCGTCAGCGTCAAGGTCGCTGCTCACGAACTCCAGGATGCCGGTCTTCTTGATCACCTGGTTCTTCTCCTCGAAGATGACCCGCATCGACTCCTCGTCCAGGCACCCGCGCGACACGATGGCGCGGGCGAAGGCGTTCTCGGCCTCCTGCAGCGTCAGGCCCAGGGCCGCCCGCGCAAGGCGCGCATGCCCCTCGGGACCCAGCTCGTCGCGCAGCCCCGAGTTCTCGGCCACCATGTCGGCCAGCGCCTCGGCAATCTCGGCCTCGTCGGGCAGCGGAAACTCAAACAGCGAGATCTCCTTCTGCATGTCCTCGGGAACCACCGTGCGCGGCGAGAGGATGATCACGTTCTTCATGCTCTCCGAGTACTTGATGTCGGGCAGCGCGTCGCGCATGGCGCGAATCACCTCGAAGTCGGCCGGGCGATGGTCCACCCCAAAGTACACGTGGAAGTCCTTGAGCACGAAGAGCGCGTCCTCCTCGCAGCGACGGATGAACGAGATGGCCGAGAGGGGCCGCCGCGTCTCGTGCACCACCTTGCCGTCGGGGTCCACGAAGCCGGTTACCTGGCTCCACTGGTACACCTTGCGCGGCGTGCGGATGAGCTCGGGCGAGGTGGCGATGTGGCGGATGGTCTCCATCGCACGCTCCTCCTCCCACGTGGTGATGTACACGTAGGCAAAGCGCGCCCTCAGGAGGTTTGCCAGGTCCCTCGCGATCTTGCTGTCTGCCCTCATGTCGTTACCTCCAAGTTGTCGGCCTTACGGCCGTTTGGTATGCCTGTCGCGGGCGCCTAGAAGCGCGCCATCCCGTTTACCTGCATCGTCCCGTCGGGACGAATGCGCACCTCAACCATGTTGCCCCGCGCCAGGAAGGTCTGGGGGTCGTAGCGCTGGGTAAGGAAGTGGAAGCGCTGGTTGGACGACCCCACCCATGGCCGGTCAAAGCTGCGCAGCTCCTGCACGTAGGGGCCGTCGGCCAGCACGTCCACCTGCGCGAGCAGTTCGGCCACCTCGGGGTCGTTGCTGGCCCGCAGCTCCTCGATCGTGCGACCCGAGAAGCAGAAGACCGAGAGCCCCAGCTCGTGCGCCCGCTGCGCGACGCGGGCGAGCGGTCCCGCCTGCAGGAAGGGCTCGCCGCCCAGGAAGGTGACGCCCTCCAGCAGCGGGTCCTGCTCAGCGCGCTCCTCGAGCTGCCTCAGCAGGTCGTCCACCGCCATGGGCTGGCCGCCCTCCATGTCCCAGGTGTATGGCGCCGCGCACCCCGGGCAACGCCGGTCGCAGCCCTGCACCCAGACGCAGAAGCGATTTCCCGGGCCCTCTGCTCTCGTGTCGGGCAGGATGGCGTGCACGCGCAGGCTCATAGGTCCAAGGTCCTCGAACGGCGCGCGCCTTTGGCGCGAGCGGATGGCTGGCTACAGCTCAGGCGGTCGATGAACATGACCACCAGGTGCGGCTTGAGGAAGTTCCTGCGCACGAAGTCCTCCACCGAGGCGTAGGGGCCCTGGTCGTCACGCTCGGCCACGGCGGCGCGGGCGATGGACACCGTCATGCCTGGCAGCGCAAGCAGGTCCATCTCGCTGCAGGTATTGACGTCAACCACGGGGTCTGCGGGCTGTGCTGCCAACGCGTTGGCCGGCGTCGCTGCGGCCGCGGGAGCCGCCACCTGCTGGGCCACGACGCGCGCCGCGCCCAGCTCGGCAGCCTCCCCCACGACGGCGATGGGCTCAGGCGCATGCCCACCAACCTCGGCCGTCACGTCCGCATCGTCACCCAGCACCTCCCGAAGCAGGGAACGCACCGCCTCACCAGAGGCGTCAGGCGAGGCCTGGCGCGTCGCTGGCATGGCCCCAGAGGAGATGCCGTCCACCCGGCGCATGCCACGCGCTGCCCCACCATGCCCGGCAGCCCTCTCGACACGGCGCCTCGTGCGCTGGATCACGGCGCGGCGCTGCCACAGGGCATACAGGAGCGCGGCAATGGGATAGAAGCACAGCGCCAGCGTGAGGATGGTCGCGTACGGCGAGCGCGCGTAGAGGTAGCTCATGCCGATCGACTCCTCCAGGGCAATCGCGGAAGCACCCAGCACCAGCCAGGCGGCCGCAGTCACCAACAGGGCCCTTCGCTCCCACCGGTCGCGCGTGGCAAGGTAGCCAAGCACGAAGGCAAGGGGCACCAGCAGGTCGATGACCACCAGGCTGTCGGTGATCCAGGTCTCGGGCCTCATGCCGCCCAGTGCCAGCATGGTCAGCAGGCCAATCAGCGCGGCCGGCACCAGGGGAACAAACCACACGGCCCGCAGGCGCGCGCCGGCCGTGGGCGACGGGGCGGCCTCGGAGGCGGGCACGCCGATGCGCGTGAAGGCGCGCTCGGTCACCTGCCTGCGCTCGTAGAGCCCAAACGCGAGGGCCAGCACCGGGCACAGGGCCATGGCCACCGTGACGACCTGCGCTACCAGCGACTCTCGGTAGGCGCTGTAGCTGGTAAGGAACGCAGGTAGCAGGGCAGCAACAAAGGCCAGCCCCGCACATGCGGTCAGCCACGCGAAGAGGATCGTGCGGTCCTCGCGCGCTCGCGTTGCCATGAAGGCAAACAGGTAGGCCAGGGGAATGAAGAAGTTTGCCGCCACGATCGTGCCGGTGTTTGCCTGGCTGGGACCATACGTAAGCATGCTCTGCACGGCCAGAATTCCGGAGCACACGGGGACGACGATGGGCAGAACCCAGGCCGTCCTGAAGAAGCGGGGCACCTTTGCCGGGCCCCCATCGTCCGAGCGCCGGTAGGCCAGGTGCGTGAACAGGGCACCCAGCACGACGCATAGGACGGGAACGAGGAAGATGCTAAACAAGGTCGTGCTCCGTCGTCTCGGCGACCTCGCCCTGCGTGGCCTCGACAGACTCCTGGGCATAGAAGTCCTCGGTGAAGTCTGAGTCGGCTACCGAGGTCTGCATCAGCTCCTCGAGAAGAGCCATGTAGGCAAGGCAGGACGTGCCGGTCATCCCATGCGTCTCGCCGGTCACGCTGCCGTCGGGATGAAGCTGGATCTCTATCGTCTTTGCCATGTGCGCCTTCTTCCTTGGTGTTTCGTACAACTTTGGGCGATTGTATGCAGGAGAGGTGCGGTGCCGTTGCGCAGCGGGTGCCAGGCCGCAGGACCCACCTACGACCCCAGACGTAGACAGGACCGGCAACGACAGGCCCCCTATTCGTAGTAAAGTGTGGGGAGATGTTCCATAACGAGCAAAGACAAGGAGTCCACCATGTCAAAGAGGGCATTCGACCAGTTCCAGCAGGCCCTGAGCGACGACCCCCAGCTTGCCCGCAAGCTGCGCGAGCGCATCGCCGAGGCTGGCGAGACCAACAGCGTGGAGACCACCGTGCAGTTCGCGCGCCGGCATGGCTTTGATATTGACGCCATGGACGTGCGCCGCGGCCGCGCCTAGCGCGGGCCTCCTAATCCAGTCACCACCAAGCCCTAAGGAGCGCCACCGATGAGCGGACCCAAGGTTGACCGTCTTGAGCTTGAGCGCCGAAGGCAGCAGGAGCTACAGGCGGCCAACCAGGCCCATGCCCGCATCGTCACTGGAGCCTTGGACGACATCCGCTCGAAGGTGCTGGCGGCCAAGACCACCTGCGCCGCTCTCGGCGCGCAGGGCGAACAGCTGGTTTCGCAGCTGGCAGACCTTCAGCGGCAGCTCTGCCAGCAGGTTATGGATGCGTCGTCACGACGTACCGACTCGACGCCAGAGGGCCAGCGCCGCCAGAACAAGCTGCTGGAAGCCGATGTCGACAAGATCATGGCCGAGGCCGAGAAGTCGCTGCACACCATAGTGGACCGAGCTGACGAGCTTCATCGGCGCATGCAGGTGGCCAACGAGGCAGACCGCAGCCTCGCCGACCTCGAAGGCCTTGCAGCCCTGCTTGATGGCGCTTCCCCCGCTGGCGAGGGTGCTCTTGACCAGGGCGCCATCGACCGAATCGTCAGCGGCATCGGTAGGTTGCAGAAAGAGCCCCCGACACAGTCGAACGAACCACCCGAAGCACAAGCCGAGGCCATGCAGCTGCTTTCGAGCATCCAGACGTTGCTGCTTTCCGACGCGGTGGACGCAGCTCGCAAGAACCGGCTGTCCATGGTTGCCATCGACCTGAGGAAGTCGCTGCTCGCGGCCCAGCAGGACCCTTCCGCAGCACCGTCGCTACAGGCAGCAACCTACGTCGGCAGCCAGACGGTGCGCGAGGCGCAGTCACATGCCCAACTCATGGAGTCACTCTACGTGGAGTGCCTAGCACAGCAGTCCATCGTGGACGGCTTGGGAGGCCAGCACGAGGCGCTTCCCGAGCTATGGGAGCTTTCCGACGATCGAGAGCTTAACGCGCGGCTCCAGGCGCTGCGCACCCTTGCCGAGCAGCTGGCGCAAGACGCCCTCATCGCCCATGCGCTTGATACCGTGATGGCCCGGCATGGCTACACGATGGCAAGGTCGGTGTGCCTTGCCGAAGCCCCGGACAGCCAGCATCGGCTCTTCCTGGCCGACGGCACCGATGTGGGCATCCACGCCTTCATGGGGCAAGGCGGCACGGTCATGCTCGAGACCGTGGCCATCGGGCAGCAGATTCGCGGGGCCCAGGACGGGGTAGAAGTGCGACGCAAGCGCGCCGAGACGGCGTATGACCGCGCACGGTTGCTGGAGAGCCAGCGGGCGTTCTGCGAGCAGCACCAGCAGTTCGTGGCCGAGCTTGCGGAGCTGGGCGTAGTGATGCACCTGACCTCCGACATGGAGCCCTCCGAAGAGCATGCCTGCCTCTTCGAGGCAACCAGCACGCAGGCCCCACGTAGCACCATGCGCGCCGAGGATGACTGGCGCGCCCAACCCGGTCAGCTTGCAGAGAGGGAGATGAGGTAGCGTGTGGACTTGCGCCTCATGTGGCACACCCGTACCCGATGGCAGCGAGGCCTGCCCCGCCTGCGGCATGCCACGCCAAAGCGGCATCGCGCCGCGCGCCTACACGACACCCCTGCCTGATAACAACCCGGTTCCTGAAGCGCAGTGCGTGGGAGCCACCTCACACGACACCGCGCTGGTGCTGCGGCCGGGCTGGTCGCGCGACTTGGGCGTCATCCGAATCGACACCCCCTCCTGCGTGCTGGGGCGCGAGGGAGACCTCCGGCCCGAGCTGTTCTCGCCCAGCGTGAGCAGGCAGCACGTGGAGATTGCCTGCGCAGACGGCACGTGGACCGTCACGCAGCTGGGCACCACCAACCCAAGCTGGGTGATCGGCCCCACGGGCAGCACCCAGCTGGCGCCGGGCATGACATGCCCGGTGCACGACGGCGAGCGGCTGCGTCTTGCCAACCAGACGTTCTTCGTAAGCGTGGAGGCCCGGCCAGCAAGCCCCGCCACGTGCGATGCTTGCATCGCGACGTCCCCAGCGGAGCTTGACCCTCCCGCCACGGCGGCGCCGGAGCCTGACGACGCCCCTCAGGACCTCGTCGAGGGATGGTTCGTGACCTGCCCCCACTGCCGCACCACCTTCAGGCTTGATAGCCCCGAAGCCCGCATGAGTTCGGGCTGTCCCGTGTGCACCGACGCGATGGACCGGCGTGCGGTTCGTCGCCTTGCCCCGCAATGGACGTCCGTGCCGGAAGGGTCCTTCGAGGATGTACGTTGACCGGGTACTGAGCCCCGTCGTGACGCTGGGACCGGGCCAGCGGGTGGCCCTATGGCTTGCGGGCTGCACCAAGCACTGTCCCGGGTGCGCCAACCCCGAGCTGTGGGAGCACACTGACGCCCAGTGGCTCACGGTAGGGCAGCTGGCGCAGGCGCTCCTCTCCATCGCCCGTGAGCGCAGCACGCATCGCCTTACCGTGACGGGCGGCGACCCGCTTGAGCAGGCCGACGAGCTTGCCCAGCTGCTCCAGCTGGTACGGCCCGCCTACCCAGACATCCTCGTCTACACGGGCTACACGCTGGACGAGGCGCGCAGGGCGATTGCGGCGGACACCTGGGGGCAGCTGGCCTCCTGCGTGGACGTGCTCATCGATGGCCCCTACCTCGAGGCGCGCAACGACGGGCTTGTTGCGCTGCGAGGCTCCACCAACCAGCTCATACACTACCTAAGCGAGCACGTGCGCGACGAGTACGAGACATACCTGGCCCAGGGACGAACCGTCCAGAACTTCGTCGTTGGTGGCCGGGCCATCTCGGTGGGAATTCACATGAGGGAGGATGCGAGGCATGGCGAATAGCGAGCTTTTGCGGGAGGTGCCTAGGTGGCAGCGCGAGATTGCCAACTTCAGGGGAATCAAGAGCCTCTTCGTGCTTGAGAAGAACGTCGCCGACCTGTACCCCTGCTGGGACCCGGCGCTTGATGACCCCGACCCCGAGTACGACGTGGAGTTCCTGGGGCTACGTGCCGTGCTGCAGCGACTCTTCTGCGAACAGGCTGGCACCAATGCCTATCAGCTGGTGTTCTACGATCCCATCGACCGCTTCAGCGACCCGTTCCACGACGGCGTCACCGCCAACCTCGTGCGTGCGGCGGGCGACAAGGCGGCGCGCATGCGCCTGGAAGTAGACCGGCTCAACTCGTTCTCGGGCGACGCCAGCCAACAGGGCAGCGCAGGAACCGACGTCCTTGATGCGCAGGTGATACGCGCCCTGCTCACTCCCGCCCTCGAGCCCACGGGGGCAAGCGGCGACGCCGGCTCTGACGGCCCCCTCAGCGACCGCCCCATCGCGGTGGTCGTTGACATGGCCTCCCGCATGCTTTCCTCCACCATGGGCCTTCGAGACGGCGAGGTGGAGGTGTTCTCCAACCTGCTGCTTGCGGCGCGCGACGCCGACAAGGTGGGGCAGTGCGTGAACACGCTCGTGCTCATCTGCAACAACCTGCGAGACCTGCCCGAGTGGTTCGTGGCGCACAACCCCGACCTGCAGTCGGTGGTGGTTCCCATGCCCGACCGCAACACACGGCAGCTCTTCGTTCGCTCGTTTCAATGCGACTTCAACTTCTCGGAGGGCCCCACGCGGCTGGGCGAGCCCGGCTGTGCCGAGCGCTTCATAGACAAGTCCGACGGCATGAGCCTGCGCGAGCTTGACGAGCTGCGGCGCATGTACGTGCGCGGGCATCACACCGAGCAGGAGGCATCGTCGCTCATCGACATCTTCAAGTACGGCATCCGCGAGAACAAGTGGGTCACTTTCCTAGAGAAGCTGGGCAACGACCCGGAGGCTGCCCTGAGGGGCCGCGTGATGGGCCAGGACCGGGCCATCGAGGCCGTGGTGTCGGTAATCAAGCGCTCGGCCATGGGCCTCTCGGGCGCCACCCACTCATCGTCCAGCAAGCCCAAGGGCATCCTGTTCCTGGCGGGACCCACCGGCACCGGCAAGACCGAGCTGGTGAAGGCCGTGACCGAGCTGCTGTTTGGCGACGAGCGCAACATGCTGCGCTTCGACATGTCGGAGTACCGTCAGGACAACTCCGACCAGAAGCTGTTTGGCGCGCCCCCTGGATACGTGGGCTATGCCGAGGGTGGGCAGCTTACCAACGCGGTGCGGGCCAACCCCTTCTCGGTGCTGCTGTTTGACGAGGTGGAGAAGGCCAGCGCCACCATCATGGACAAGTTCCTGCAGATTCTTGAGGATGGCCGCATGACTGACGGCCAGGGCAACACCGTGTACTTCTCGGAGACCATCATCTTCTTCACCAGCAACATCGGCTTCTCGCGCGAGGTGTACGACGCCCAGGGCAACGTGGTTGACCGAGTGCAGCTTATCGACCCGGGCACGCCCTACGACGAGATGCTGGCGCAGGTGCGCGCTGCGATGGAGACGCGCTTCAAGCCCGAGTTCATGGGCCGCATCGGAGACAACGTGGTGCTGTTTGACTACATCGACGGAGCGCCTGCCCAGGCGATCCTTTCCAAGCAGGTACGGCAGGTGAACACACGCGTGGAGAGCCTGCACGGCGTACGCGTGGAGGTTGGGCAGGACTGCTGGGACCTCCTCTTTGCGCGGGCGCTCGAGCCCGGCTATCGCGAGAAGGGCGGCCGTGGCATCGGCAACCTCGTCGAGGACGTGTACCTCAACGCGCTCTCCGACTTCCTCTTTGACCTGCGCGGCCGTGACGGCGCGCGCGTGGTGGCGCATGCGGCGGGCAGCGGCGTGCGCTTCGAGGTAGTTGGCGCATGAGCGCGGTGGAGTGCTTCGCGCTGACGCAGGCGGGCGTGGGCAAGGCCCGCAACGAGGACCGCGTGACCATCTGCGACACGGCGCTGGACGCCGGGGAGGATTGGCTGCAGACCAGCCTTGCCTGCTGCGCCGCGGTGTTCGACGGCGTGAGCCAAGGGGGACGAGGAAGCGAGGCGTCGTCGTGCGCCGCAGAGGCGCTTGCGCGGCACGCACGCTGCGACGCAGCCCTCTTCGACGACGAGACCTGCGCCGAGCGCGTTGGCTCCCTGTTTGACGATGTGCAGGCGACGCTGCTTCGGAAGGCCGCGCACGAGGGCCCGGGCGTTGGGCCCATGTCCACGGCAAGCGGCGTCGTGATCACCCAGACGGGGCGCGTGGTGGGCTTCAACGTGGGAGACTCGCGCGTGTATCGCCTGCGGGCGGGCATGCTGCTCCAGCTGAGCGAGGACCACAGCGTCGTGCGCGAGCTGTTTGTGCACGGCGCATCCGACGAGCTGCTTGCCGAGGCACGAAGGACGCAGTCGCACGTGATCACCCGCGCGCTGGGCATTCCCGCTACCTCGGGGCACGTCGTCGACGTAGAGGACTATGGCCAGGCCCAGCCGGGCGACCTCTTCCTGGGCTGCACCGACGGCATCCATGACAGCGTCCCGCGCGCAGACCTCAAGGCTGCCTTGGGCCGCCATGCAACGGGGGCGACGCTTCGAGAGATAGGCCACACCCTGCTTGAGCAGGCACTCATTGGTGGATCGACCGATGACCTGACGCTCTTCCTCGTGCGCGTAAGCCGCGAGGAGGACTCACTTCGACCTACCGGAGGCACCGACGATGGCAGATAGGACCGAGCCCCTCCTGGGGAACGAGACGGTGGTTGGCGGCGCCGCGGGCACCCAGGCCATTGACGGCAGCCCCGGCAACCAGCTCTTCTTTCGCGACGAGACGGTGAGCTTCACGGCCACCAGCGGCGCCCGCTACCAGATTGACTTCGGGGTCATGATTGGCGAGGGTGGCGAGGGCGGCATCTTCGACGCAACGGACGACCAGGGCGCCACGTTCGTCGCGAAGGTGTACCCCGTTCCCGACGACCCGCGGGAGTGGGCCGACCATCGCCAGGTTATCGAGTCGCTCGAGGAGTACACCCAAGGCGGCATCGCGCGGTGCAAGAGCACGCACCTCATGCCCCTCTTTGCCCACGGCATCCTACGCTACGACGGACGCGACTACGTCGTGCTTATCCTTCCCTACTGCACGTGCCTGGGCGACCTTCCCGTCAAGCCGAACATGCTCAAGGGCACGGTAATCCCAGCCGTGGCCACGGCGCTCAAGTTCCTGCACGAACGCAACTTCGTGCATCGCGATGTGAAGCCGTCAAACATCTTCCGGTACGAGGACGTGGTTGTACTGGGCGACTTTGGCATCTCCACCATCTTCAAGCCCGGCGAGGAGAACCGCGCCACCATGCGGCGGCGCGGCACCGAGGGCTACGTGCCGGGAACGCTGGTGGTGAACCTCCAGCTTGACTGGTACTCCTTTGGGTACACCATATGGACGATGTACAACGACAACGTGCATCCCCACCAGCGGCTCATTGACCTTGGGAGCATGGCGGACGTATGGGCGGGCAAGCGGCCCGTGCCCTTCCAGCTGCGGTCGCAGGCCGACACAGGCCTGCGCAGCCTTGTGTACGGGCTGGTGGACGAGCACGCCGACCGGCGCTTTGGCTACGACGAGGTGATGCGTTGGCGCAGCGACCCCACCGGCTTTGCCGCCTGGTGCGACCGGCAAAGGCCTGCCGCGGAGGGCCGCGCGGGCTGGGGCAGGCCCTACCGCTTTAACAGCGCGACGTGCACTGACGGTCCGCAGCTTGCGGCAGAGCTTGCAAGCGGATGGGACGACGCCCTGCAGCATCTCTACGAAGGAGAGCTTGCCGACCACTTCAGGGCGGTGGGCGACCAGACCACCTCCACCAAGCTGCGCGAGATCGTCAGGGACGAGGGAGGCGCCCATCAGGACCGCGGCCTGGCCAAGGCCATCTTCCTCATATCGGGTGACAATCGGCTGCTGGCATGGCAAGGTAGTCCCCTCTCGCTTGACGCCGTGAGGCACACCCTCTCGACAAACTGCAATGACAGCAGGTATGACGAGGTGTTTCGCGAGGGCGTACTGTCGTGGTACCTCGAGCAGGTGAGAGGCACCACCGGCTTCGACGCCGCTGACGTGGATGCAGTCCTGCCAACCTTGCGATTCGTCGAGGGGCTTGCGGGAGGCGAAGGCCACCCGCGCCTGGCACGGCTGGTGTACCTGCACTGCTTTGCCGATGGCGAGGGCACGAAGTACGCCACCCAGAAGAGCGTCGACCAGCTTGCGCACGCCGTCCTGGGCACGCCGGGTAGCCTCAACCCAAGCCGCCTTTACGACCTTGCAGCCAACACGACATCGCGGGAGGACCTCATTGCCGCCCTCTCGCCTCACCTTGCAAGAATCGGCACGTTGGACGAGGTGGGAAGGCTCTCAAGGGAGTTTGGCCCGCAGACGTCCAGCGACGGCAAGCGCCTGCGCTCCTTTGCCAACCAATACCTGCTGCTGCTTGACAAGCTTGCGCATGGGTGCGCGGCAGCGCGCGAGTTTGCCGCCACATACGGCCCGCAGGCCCCATGGTTCTGGGTGGGCCACCACACGGACCTCTATGCCGTTCAGGATGCGCCACACGCCGACGAGGCCAAAGCGGCACTCAAGGGGGCAGCCGCAAGCCTGCCGCAGGCCAACGCCTCCGTGAGCGACATACAGCGCCAGGGCACCGCGGCACTCAGGCATTGCGACGTGATACGCGGCTCGATGGACGACTCCCCTGCGGCAGCCTATGCGGGCGTGCGCACGAACAAGCCCCTGGTCGCACGCTGTGACGACGCCTTGTTCTGCTCCTCGTTCTTTGGCGAGAAGGTTCCGCGCGGCTTCGTGCGCGCATACCTGCAGGCGTCCAAGGCCCAGACGGGTCAGGACGCCTCGACGGGCTCGGCTCCCACCTCGACGGACTCGTCTCCCGTCCCCCGTGGCCTCTTTGGCTTCTTCTCCAAGGGAAGGGCTGTGGATGCGCAAGGCGCTGCGCAGAATCAGGTGCAGCTGCTCTCTACCGAGGCGCTTGGCAGCACCGGCTACCTGGCCTTTGCCCACGACCGCTGCGACGAGGTTGCCGACGCGGCCCGCCAGCTAAAGGAGAGCGTCTCCTCGCGTTCGGTGGCCCTCTCCGTCACGGCAAGCATCCTGGGCATTGTCGTGCTGCTCGCAGGGCCTCTGCTGTTCGCTCGGCTAGTGGACGTCAGCCTTTCCGACATGCCAGCCTACGGGCGCTACATCCTGTTTGGCCCATCGCTGGTAGGCGCGCTCTTTCTGCTGGTCGATGCCATCAACGCGCTACGCATGCTGCGCGCCCCCGCAACGGGCACGTCGGTTGAGCAGCACGTCCAGCAGCTCAGAACCTCGCTGGACGGGCAAGCCGCAGCATTCAGGGCAAGTGGTGCGGACACGACCTCGGCCTGGGCACAATCGCTGCGCGACGTCACGCAGAACCAACCGCATGGCTCGTTCGACTTCTCGCAAGCGCTCGAGACCCAGCAAAGGCGCATCAAGGGCTCGTCAAGCCCGGCAAGCTCCCTGCTCTACCGAATCTACTGGCGCCTCAGCGTCATAGTGACGAGCCCCGTCATGCTGATATATGTCCTTGGCTTCATGTTCGCACCAAAGAATGGGTACGGCTTCTTCGAAGACATATTCCTCTTGTTCGTCGATCTGGCGATGTTCTTCATTGCCTGGATACCGGGGGTCGGTGCGGTGCTGCTCTATCGCTCCTGGCGCCAGAACGCCTCTGACGACAGGATCTACAGCGCCATAGGGTTCATCCTGACGATTGCGATGGTGCTCTGCGCGGCGTACACCGCCATCTGGTACGGCACCCTCCCGTTCAGGGTATAACAGGCTCCTGGACCCCCGCCCCAACAGCCGCTTCAACCGGTGCCCTACCACCATCATCTGTCTACCACGGCCATCAACCTTCGCGGCGTTGCGCAAGCGTCGCGTCGGGCGTCGCGTATTTTTTGTCCTGTCAGATGCAACCGGCCACAAGGAGACGCCATGACCCGTCGCGTGTACTTCGTCCGCTCCTACCGCTACCAGATGTTCGAGTGCTCCAACTGCGGGCACAAGTTCGAGTGCAAGCTCGACGTGATGTGGACCACCTGCCCCGAGTGCGGAGGCCGCTCCTATCCTGCTTAGCCGCGCGGCCGGTACGCCGGCTTCAAGGATGCAAAGAGGGGTCGTCGACGTGTTGTCGGCGACCCCTCTCGCTGTTCTCGTGCGTCGTCCGCGAAGGACGGCCGCGGTGTTTGGGCTGCTCGGGCTCGGACTTGGGCTTGGGCTTGCTCTAGTCCTGCGCCTCGGCCTCAGCCTCTGCCAGCGCCTCCTCGAGGGCCTCTTCCATGCTTGCCACCTCGTCCTTGTCGGCCGCGTAGATGGTCATGGTGCCAGTGGGCTTGTCCACCGCAGTGACCTCCACCGTGTAGGTGCCCGGCTCCACGTCGTAGGTGCTCAGGATGCGGCCGTCGACGGTCTCGTCAAAGGCCACCTCGTCGCCCTGCTTCAGCTGCACCTGGATCTTGCCCTTGTCGAGGACGGGGCTCAGCTGCAGGACGTCACCCTCGCCAATCTCAAGCTCGCCGCTCACCATACCCTCGGCATTGGCGGCCTCGATCATGTAGGCGCCGGTCTCGTCGTTCACGTCCATCGAGAAGCTAGACTCGCCGAAGCTGCATGCCGATATGCCCAGCGTCAGCACGAACGCCGCAGCCGCAGCCATAACCAGACGGGTGATCCTCTTCATATGCTCTCCCCTTCCACTGTTCGCATGAGATATCACATGATACTGCATACCCAGAGAGATACCAAAAGGGATACTCCCCCTTCGCCATCCTGCCACGGGAGGCTACCCCCGCTGGCAATCCCCGCTGGCACACCCTGCCACGGGGGGGTAGCTCCCCGTGGCATGAAAAGGGGCAGGCCCCGCAGGACCTGCCCCCTTGCTTTGGCGTTGTGCCGGAAGCTACTTCACGGTGACGCTGGTGATGTGCGGGTTGGCGCCCTCGTACCAGTACAGGAAGCCCTCGAGGTCAACCGTGTCGCCCACGTTCAGGCCCTCGACGGCCTTGTACACGTCGCTGTCCTTGTCGCACAGGTAGCTCTCGACGGTGAAGCTGTAGGTAGCCTTGCCGTCAGAGACGTTGAAGTACAGGTCGTCGCCCTGGGTGCCCGAGCCGTCCCAGTTGTACAGGTAGGCAACTTCCTTGCCGTCGGGGTCGGTGGAGGACTCGACGGTAAGGCCGGTGAAGGCCACCTTCTGGTTCTGGAAGTTGATGAGCTCGTCGGTGCCCAGCTTGTCGGTCACGTCGACGGCGGAGGCGATGTAGCTGCCCTCCTCGAACTCGATGGTGCCCTCGACGACCTCAACCTCGCCGGACCACTCGCCCTTGTAGCCGGTCACCTTGATCTTGGCGCCGTCGGTGAGCTTGGCGTAGTCCTCCTCGGAGCAGGCGGCGTTGTAGATGAAGTAGCCACCGTCGGCGTCAGCCGCGTAGATGGTTGCCTTGTCGTCCCACCAGGACTGCTTGCCCTGCACGAAGCACTCGACGACCACGGGGTCGTCAACCGCGGCAGCGGCATACTCGGCGTAGGTCATGACACCCTCGCCCTTGGCATCGGTTCCGTCGCCGCCGGCAGCAGGTGCGTCGCCGCTGCTGGAGCCACCGCAGGCCACCAGCACGAGTGCCAGCACGCATGCCAGCGCCGAAAGGAACAGCGTCTTCTTCTTCATGAGTATCTCCCATAGCTCGGTTGGTCAGAAAAAACGCGACCAACATTATACAAGCTAACCCGCCGGCGTATGCACAAGAAGGGCCAGAAAGGCATGCCCTTCTGGCCCTTCCGATCCTTCTGCCTCTCAGATCTATTCGTTGCGCCTGCGCAGCCAGTCGCGCCCCGCCACGATGGCGATGCCCACCCAGGCAACCACCAACACGCCGATCAGCGCCTTGGAGGCCGTGGGAAGCGGTCCCAGCGCCTCCTTGTCCGCCCCTACCGTGGCGCCACCCAGCTGGTCAAGGTGGTACAGCGCCAGCACGTCATCAAACATGCTCTCGAGGTAGGCGTCGTCCACCGTCTCCTTGCGGCGCACGCTCTTGGCCACGTTCTCGATCAGCTGGCCAGCGGCGTCGCGCAGCGAGGTGGAGCCGTTGAACACCGGCGTCACGAAGGTATTGGCCGCGTTGTCCAGCAGCACGCGGGTGGCCTCGATCTTCACCGCGTAGTGCTCCTGGTTGTCCTCGCCCGCGCGCGCCAGGTAGTCCTGGTACTCGGGGGCCTCCTGCGCCTTGGTGGTAACCGGCACGTAGCCCTCGGTCTGGGCGTAGGCAATCTGCACGTCGTTGGTAAGCAGGTACTGGGCAAACAGCCACGAGGCCAGCACCTCGTCGGAGTCCTCCTTGTTGAACACGCAGATGGACGGGCCCTGGCTGATCATCTGCGGGCTGCTTGGGTCGTACTGCGGCACCATGCGCACAGCCGTCTCGAACTGCACCAGCTTGTCGGGGCTGATGTCCACCAGCGGCGCGTCGCTGCCCATCCAGGTGGCGCCGGCTGACGAGTCGATGGCAAAGATGCACTGGCCCGCGTTGAGGAAGTTGGCCGGGTAGCCGCTGATCTTGAAGGTCGAGAACGCACCGGTGCCCGCATGCTGGGCCACCGTGTACAGGATGTCCTTGGTGTCGTCGTTGAAGATCTGAATCTGCCCGTCGTCGGTGGAGTAGCCGGCGCCGCGCTGACGCAGCATCTGGATCATCATGTTGTCGGTGGACTTGTCGATGAACGGAATCAGCACCTGCTGGCCGTTGACCGCATAGGTGCCGTCGGCGTTCTTGGCCGTGGCAGCCTCGGACACCTCCCACACGAAGTCCCAGGTAAGCACATCGGGCAGCTCGAATCCCAGCGCCTCCACGTAGGTCTTGTTGACATAGCAGATCTCGGTCGAGCGCATGTAGGGGATGGCGTAGTGCGCCCCGTCAAGCACGCACTCGTCCAAAAACTGCGGCACGATCTGGGCCTGCGTGGGGCCGTCAAAGGCCAGCTCCGAGCCACCAAGACCATAGCGCCCGTCGGCAAACAGGTCGTCGAGCGGCACCACGATGTTGGTGCCGGTCATGTAGGTGGCAATGTGGTCGGGGTAGGTGATGCACACGTTGGGCGTGGTGCCCGTGGCGATGTTGGTGATGACGTCGTTGTAGATCTTGCCGTAGTCGGTGTACAGGCGCATGTTCACGTGCACGTTGGGATACAGCGCCTCGAAGTCGGCGATGGCGTCCTCGTAGATCTTGGTCTGGGTCTTGTTGGTGTCGTTCTTGGCCCAGAAGGTTATCTCGTAGTCGCGGCTGGCATCCCACTGCTCCGGCACCTCGAAGGCCGGCAGGCCCTGCGAGCCATGGCAGGCCGTCAGGAACGACACGCAGACAAGCGCCGTCAGCAGGCGCTGCAGTAGCTTCTTCATGCCCATCATCCCTTCGTACCGCCGCGCGAGACGCCCTCCATGATCTTCTTGCGGAAGATCAGGAACAGCACGATCAGCGGCACGGAGATGACCACCACCGCAGCCATCATTGCCGGGATGTTCTCGCGTCCGAAGCCGTTCTCGCGGATCTCCTGGATGCCGTTGGAAACCAGGAAGTACAGCTCGTTGTCGGTGATGAGGCGCGGCCACACGTAGCTGTTCCAGCACTCGATCACCTTCAGCAGCACCACCGTCACGATAGTGGGGCGGCAGATGGGAATCATCACCTTCATGAGGTACTTGAAGTCGCTGCAGCCGTCCACCTTGGCGGCCTTGTACAGGTCGTCAGGAATCTGGTCGAAGTTCTCCTTCAGCAGGTAGATGTAGAACACCGACGTCACGCTGGGCAGGATGAGGCCCAGGAAGGTGTTGCGCAGGCCCCAGTTGGTGATGGTCACGAAGTTGGTGATGACCACCAGCTCGTTGGGGATCATCATCAGCGAGAGGAAGGCCGTGAACAGCAGGTCCTTGCCCGCGAAGTCAAGCCGCGAGAAGGCGAAGGCCGCCAGCACGATGACCACCAGCATGAGCGCCGTGGTGATGCCCGTGAAGATGACGGTGTTCATGAAGTAGCGGGCCAGCGGCACCGCCGTGAAGGCGTCCACGTAGTTTTGCAGCGTGGGGCTGGTGGTGTACAGCAGCGGCACGTACTCGGCGTTGTACGAGCCGTAGCTCTTGATGGAGGTGAGCACCATCCAATAGAAGGGGAACAGCACGATGAGGGCCCACAGCGTAAGCAGCGTGTAGGTCACCCCCATGCGTATCTTCCGAGCGCGTTCGAAGGCGCGCTGCTCCTGGTCTTGAGTCACGTCGCTCATGAGGTCTGCACGCTCCTTCGCTGAATCAGGAGGTTGATGACGGTGATGGTGAGCACGATGGCAAACAGCACGAGGGCCGCCGCCGAGGCGTAGCTGGGATAGCCGCCGCCGTCGCCGTACAGCATGTCGTACACGTAGCCCACGATGGTGTTCATGCCGGCCGCGTTGAGGTTGGTGCCAAAGATAGCCACCACGTCGCCGTAGGCCTTGAAGGCGCCGATGAAGCCCGTGATGATCAGGTAGAAGATCATGGGGCTGATCATGGGCAGCGTGATCTTGTAGAAGATGCGCCAGCTGCTGGTGCCGTCCACCTTGGCCGCCTTGTAGTAGTCGGGGTTGACGCTGGCCAGCGCGCTCGTGAGGATGAGCACCTTGAACGGCATGACCACCCACACGGTGTAGATGCACATCACGGTCATCTTCGCCCAGTACGGGCCGTCGATGAAGTCGACGGAGCTGCCGCCAAACAGGTGGATGATCTGGTTGACGAAGCCGTCGGTGTAGGCCGTCTTCTGGAAGAGGATCATGAACACCAGGCCCACGGCCAGCGTGTTGGTAACGTACGGCAGGAAGAAGATGGTCTGGTACAGCTCCTGCAGCTTCTTGATGGAGCTGAGGCCCACGCTGATGAGCAGCGCAAGGCCCGTGGAAAGCGGCACCGTGATGATGACCAGGATGAAGGTGTTCTTGAGCGCCTGGATGAAGTAGGTGTCACGCAGCACGTAGCTGAAGTTGTAGGTGCCCGTGCCAAAGAAGGTCTGCGAGGCCGAGTTGTAGCCCTCCTCGAACGAGTACACCACCACGTCGAAGAGCGGGTACACCACGAACACGCCCAGGAAGGCTATGGCTGGTATCAGGTACAGCCAGCCCTTCATGCTCCGAGTGTTCATGCGGTCGCACCTGCCTCGGGCTTAGGCGCGCCAGCTGCGGCGCGGGCCTCGCGAGCCATCACCTCGGCGGGCTCCTCCATGGTCTCGCCCACAAAGTGGATGCGCTGGCCGGTCTGCGCGTCAAACAGGCGCGTCTTCTCGGGACGGAGGCGGAAGCGGACGTTGCTGGCCGAGGTGTCCACGCGCGCGTCGCTGCTTACGATGGCGCGCATCTGCACGGCCTCGAGCGCGTCGTGCGTGGCCACCACGCTGGTGTCGCGGCCCATGCGCTCAACCGCCACGAGACCGCAGGTAAACGGGCCGTCGGCGTCCACCACGAAGCCCTCGGGGCGCACGCCCACGGTAACGGGCCCGTCGGGCGCCTGGAACACGTCCAGCACGCGCTCGGTGCCGATGTACAGCTGCCCGCGCTCCACATGGCCCTCAAACACGTTGATGGGCGGCGTGCCCAGGAACTTGGACACAAAGAGGTTATCGGGCTCGTCGTACACGCGCTGGGGCTTGCCCACCTGGCGGATGACGCCATTCTCCATCACCACGATCTCGTCGGAGATGGACATGGCCTCCTCCTGGTCGTGGGTCACGAACACGGTGGTGATGCCGGTCTCGCGCTGGATGCGACGGATCTCCTCGCGCGTGGTAAGGCGCAGGCGGGCATCCAGGTTGGACAGCGGCTCGTCAAGCAGCAGCACCTTGGGGGTCTTCACCAGGGCGCGGGCGATGGCCACGCGCTGCTGCTGGCCGCCCGACACCTGCGAGGGCTTGCGCTCAAGCAGCTCGCTAATCTGCACGAGGGACGCGGCGTGCTCGGCGCGCCTTACCATCTCGTCGCGCGACAGCTTGTCGGCGCCCTTCAGATTCTCGAGCGGGAACATGATGTTTTGCAGCACCGTCATGTGCGGGTAGAGCGCGTAGCTCTGGAACACCATGCCCACGCCGCGCACCTCGGGCGACAGGCGGGTCACGTCGGTGTCGCCAAACCAGATCTTGCCCTCGGTGGGATCCTCGAGGCCGCAGATCATGTTGAGCGTCGTCGACTTGCCGCAGCCCGACGGACCCAGCAGGGCCACGAGCTTGCCGTCGGGGATGGTGAGGTCGAAGTCCTCCACCGCGGTGACGAGGCCGCCGATTTTCTTGTTTCGGTTGGGATAGCGCTTGGTGATGTGCTCTAGGACGATTTTCATGGGTCCCTTCCTCTGTGTGGAGCGGAGCCAGACAAGGCCAATTGTAATGACAGAGGTGGGTCTGGGACCTCACGTCTTCGGGTTGTTTGCCAAACGTTATCGGCGAGGCGGGTTGGGGCTTCGTTGGGGTACGGCTGGGGACGTACCGTAACGGCGTCCAAGGCCCAAATACGGGGGACCGAACCCGCTACGGTACGTCCCCAGCCGTACCATAAGTGAAGACGGGCCGCCGGGAAACACCCCCAACGACCCGTCGTCTCCCCTAGTCCCCACGCACCTACTCGGCGGCCGCAGCCTCGCCCGCGTCCTCGTGACCCTCGGCTCCGTGGGCTGCACCCGCGCCGCAGTGCGGGCAATCCGCGCGCTTGTTCACCTGCAGGTTATGCGTCACCTGCAGCGGGTGCTCGAAGATGCCCGCCATCTCGCCGCCGATGTTGGTGGCGTTGGTGTTGCACACCCACGTGTACTGCTGCAGGTAGCCCAGCACACGCTGGGTGTAGTTGGGGTTGTCGCGGTTCAGCAGGTCAAGGCCCACCTTCACCGCCACGCAGTTCACGAAGTCGATGTCGGCCGCGATGCCCGGCTCGAACGACAGCGTGTCCTCGTCCTCCTGCGTGCCAAAGTAGTGGTTGTGCGCGTCGGGGCGCTCGCTGTCGTCGATCATGCCGCCAAAGGCGCACTCGTAGCAGGCCAGGTCGTGGCCGCTCTGCCAGTAGAACACCTCGCCGGCGTATGCGCGCGTCCAGCAGCCCACGGCCACGAACGAGGAGTCCGTACGGCAGGCCAGCTCGTTGGCGTAGGCGGACGAGGCACGGTTGTCGCCGCCGCCCACGATGAGGGTGTCACGACCCAGGTAGGGCATGATCTCGTCGTCCAGCATGTCCTGGATGGCGCCGCGGAAGGTAATCACCTCGGCATGCGGGTTGATGTTAAGCACGCGGTCGCGCACGGCATCAACCTTGTAGCGGCCCAGATCATCGAAACCGCACTGGTGGCGGCACACGTTGTGGATCTCGAGCGTGTCGGTATCGATGAGCACGAAGCGCCCCACGCCCGAGCGGGCCATCTGCATGGCGTAGTACGAGCCCACGCTGCCCACGCCCACCAGCACCACGGTCTTGTCCAGCATCACGTCGCTCTCCAGGAGGCCGGTGTTGCGGGACAGGAGCCGGTCGGTGAGGTCGTAGCGCTTGATGCGCACCGGACGAAGCGCGCCGCCGTCCTTCACCTGCAGCTGCAGCTGACCGTCCACCATGCGACCAATGACCTGCAGGTTAGCAAGGGTGTCCGCATCCGCCTCCTCGTCGTCGGCAAGCACGTGGCCAATCACCGTGGAGCCGCGGACGCCGTCAGTGTCGAACACGTAGATGGACTCGTTGCCCTTGCGCACGAAGCCCACGAGGTCGCCGGTGGCGGCGTAGTCGCCAGGAACGTAGGCCTTCCAGTCGGTGTCCTTGAGGGCAGTCATGCCCTGCGCGCCGAAGTTGGCCAGGAAGCTGTCGATGAGGGACTGGTCGGGGGTGGCGAAGACGCTCATGCCGTTTCCTTTCGAAGATGCGTTCGTATGGATGACAGTATCCCTCGCCTACCTGCGCCTTCGTTGCGCATCAAGGGCCGAGTGCCGGACGGTGGGGACGCGGGACAGTGGGGACGTAGCACTTTGTCCGGGCTAGCTAAGCTCGTACTTTGCTTAGCCCGGACAAAGTGCTACGTCCCCACTGTCCCGCGTCCCCGCTGCCCGGCCTCCCCGGCTGCTTCGCGCCGCTGCCTGGCCTCGATGCCAGATCGCGGCTAGCGCCAGTCCCTTGCGTTCACGTCGGCCATCGTGGCCATCTGCAGCAGCTCGGGACGGTCGAAGAGCTCGTCGCCCACCTCCACGTCCACCGTGGTGTAGCGCATGCGTCGCCCGTCCTGCTGGGCAAAGTAGAAGGTCATCCGGAAGTCGGGGTCGTAGTTGACCAGGCCGGAGATGCACCCGTTTGCCGGGCAGGTGTCCACGTACTGCCAGTTGGTCACGTCGTCGGTTCCGCTGAAGCGGTCAAGCGATCCAGGATGGCGGTGCCACATGCCCAAGAACACGAGCGGGTGACGGTACAGGCGCGAGGTGACGGCTATGACGTGGTTCTCGTAGTTCTCGTCGGCCTCGTGGTAGGCAACCTGGAACACGCCGTTCCAACCGGGGTCGCACGCCTCGATGACGTACCAGGTGCCGTTGTCGTAGTGGCCAAGCAGCAGGCCACCGGTCTCGGTGCTGATGCGCGCCTGGGTCTCGGTGTAGATCTGCGCGAAGGCGCGGCTGGACATCACGATGCGCTGGCAGTCACGCGGGGGCACGAGCCCACGCGAGGCTCGTCCGTCCTGGAAGATGGCGCTGCCCAGGTTGATCTGGCGGCGGCTTGAGACCTGCGCAAGGCGGCTGTCCCCCTGCGCGTAGCCATAGCCCTGGTAGGCGTCGTAACGCTGGTCACCCCACTGCGTAGCATTGCGCTGCTGGCGGAAGACCCTCGCCTTCTGGGCCATCACGCCGCGCTCCCAGCGCTTGGCCAGGCGAACCATCGACTGGGTAAGCGGCCGCTTGCTGACGCCATTGCAGTAGCTCACGTACTCGCGATAGAAGCCGTCGTCGCAGATGTAGCACATGCCACTCTCGTCGACATGCTGACGGATGGAGGTGACCAGCCCAAGCTGGCCGCACTCTTCGATGCTGGGCGACACGAGGTACACGCGTGCCGGGAGCTTGCGCCTGCCGGTGGGATGCGGGAACGAGCAGTCAAGGTACAGGAGGAAGTAGCACTCGCCGATGGCCAGCATCTGGGTAAGGCTTCCATCAGGCGCAATCGTGGGCGCGCTGGAGAAGGCCGACCCCGAGAGGAAGGCCGCCTCGCGGGTGCGCCACGCCTTGTTGACGGAGACCCACTGCGCAAGGGCGCGGCGCGGCTCGGGCTCCGGCGTAGGCTGGGGCTGGGCCGCAGGCTCGGGCTGAGGCTGGGCGGGCTCAGAAACGACGCCCTCGTTCTCGGCGTCGGTGGCCGGCTCATCCTCGGCCCAAGACCCATCCTCGGCCTGCTCCGCCTCGTTAGCAGCCTCGGACTCCCCCGAGAGCTCCTCGCGTGCCTCCTCGGTGACCGGCGTCTCAGTCTCGGGCGCCTCGGCTGCGGTCTCGCCGCTCGCCATGGCGGCGTCTTCGGTGATGGTGTCTTCGGGCACGGTGATGTGCAGGTGCATGGCGGGTCTCTCTTTCGTGGGCGCTTGGTCGGGCGTGGGTCAGGCTGGCGTGGGTAGCTACTCGTTGGCGCCGCGATGCCTCTGGAACTCGCTCCAGATCTCCTGGTCATGCAGGCCGTACTCGAAGTAGTTTACCCACACCATGGCCATGCGCAGGCACGCGGCCGCCGAGGTGACCTCCTCGCCCGCGCTGTGCCCGGCCTTGACCAGCTGGTAGTGCTGGGTGCACAGGTACATCTGGTCATCCTCGTCGCGCAGCATGTGCGGGATGAACTTGGGGGTGACGGAGGACGCCTCCACCATGCGGCGCATCTCGTCGTAGCTGGGCGACACGGGATAGAACTTGACCGAGCCACCCCAGCGCTTCTGGGGATGGTCGGCGTCGTACACCGCCAGGAAGGTCCAGTCCTTGCGCTCGCCCGCGATCTCGGGGCGGATGCGGATGGGCCAGAACATCTTGCCGTCGGGCAGGTAGCCAAACTGGGCATCGGGCTCGAAGGCGCGCATGGCCGCGATCTCGGCCTCCTGCAGGGCGGGGTTGGACTCGTACCACTGCGGGGCGGCCACCACCTGCTTGGGGCTGGGGGCGATGCGCTGGTTGCTGTTCACGGAGGAGCTGGCGGTGGGGGCGCCAGCGCCGGGGTTCACGATGGTGCCGTCGTTGTTGAGGAACACCACGTCGCTGCCGCGGTTGGCAAGCATCTGGCGCATCTGGGCGATCTGGTCGGCCACGGCGGAGTCGGCGGCAACCACCTGCTTGGGGGTGACGGCAACGCGGCGGTTGCTGTTCACGGAGGAGCTGGAGGTGGGGGCGCCAGCGCCGGGGTTCACGATGGTGCCGTCATTGTCCACGAACAGCGGGCCGCCGTCGTGGCTGGCAAGCTTGCGGCGCATCTCGGCGATCTGGTCGGACACGGCGGACGCGGCAACCACCTGGTGGGGCACGGCGGTCACGCGGGTGTCGGCGTCCACGGAAGAGCCCTGCTCGGCCGTGGGCTGGGCAAGGGTGACGCCATCGGGGCTGATGGTAACCTCCTCGCCCTGGGCGGCCGCCAGGCGCTCGCGGATGCGCGCGACCTGCTCGGACACGGTGGCCACGGGGTCATCGGCGGTGCCCTGGAAGGAGGGAGCCTGAGCGGCGGGGCTGTTGGTCACCTTGGTGCTCTTGGTGTTGTGGTCGGTGGCGGTCTGCTGGGCTACGAGGCTCATGCTGGTTCCTTTCCTTGTAGCTGGCCTGTTTTGATGGTCTCCACTCTACCGGTGCTGGCTCGGCCCTGTTTCGCAACGCGATCGGACCATCCGGCCCGGTCGCGACGAGTGGCCCGGCCTCCTTTCGCAACGCGCGTGCGTACGCGCGCGATACGATGCGCAGCATCATGCAGACAGCAGCCGCGACGAGAGGCGGCCAGGACCCAAGGAGGCATCCTCCATGCGTTACGAGGTAGAGCCCGACGGAACCTTGCGCATCCTCGAGGATGACAAGCCCGCGCCCGAGCCGCGCAAGCCCTCCGGGCCGCGCGAGCCGCGTGGGACGGGCGTCTCGTTCATGGCGGTGGCGCACCACGTGTGCCATGCACTCGTCGTTCTGGCGATCGTGCTGGGCATCGTGGCCGGGCTCCTCTCCCCCCTCGGGCTGTGGGGCACTATCTCGAACGCAGCAAGTCGCGGCTGGGCGTCGCTGCTGTACCACCTCTCCAAGCTCGACATCCTGTACGGCCCGCGCTGGCTGCTGCAGCGCGTTGTCAGCCTGAGCTGGGACGGAATCGCGCTGTGGCTGATTGACCGCGGCTGGGCCACCATCCAGTACCTGTGGGGCCTGCTGCTCGAGCTCCTCTCCTGGGCATGGGGCCTGCTCGCAGACCTGCTTGGCGCCATCCTCTAGCGGCACGGCCGCACGCACCACCCGCAAGCCATCCGGACGTCACACGAAGGACGTGATCTCATGAACATCCCCAACGTCGCCTACCTCGTCGCAATCTGCGCGGTGCGAGCCTCGGCGCTGCTGTCCGTCATCTCCGCGGTGAGGCTGGTGATCGCCGCGTGGAACGGCCGGGTGTCGGTGTCGCGCGTGTCCGACGACGACCTCGTGAGCCTCGCCCGCGAGCTTCGCACCGTGGCCATGGCCTTCGGCGTCCTGGTGTTTCTGGTGGCAGCCGACGGGATGTACGTGGCCGGGCTGCACCCCATCGCGGCATGTGGTCGCCTGTGCACCGAGTATGCGGGCGGTATGGTGATCACGCTGGCGCTCACCTTCGTCTCCCGCCTGGTGGCTGCGCTGCGCAGCACCCGCACCACCACGCTTGCCGGGCGCAGGGATGCTCTGGCCACGATGTCGTTTTGGGGCGCGGTAATAGGGATGTTCCTGGGCCTCATGCTTGCGTAAGGGCATGGCCGGACAGTGGGGACGTAGCACTTTGTCCGGGCTCTTGCTAAGCGGGCAATGAGTGAGCCCGGACAAAGTGCTACGTCCCCACTGTCCGACCCCCACTGTCCCGCCAACTGAGGGACGAGCCCCCGTGGCCAACTGGCCGCGGGGGCTCTTTTGCGTAGGCGCTGCAGCTACTCGCTGATGGTGGCCAGCAGGTCGCGCGGGATGTCGGCCAGCTGGAACACGAGGCGCTCGGCCGCATCGTCGGGCAGGCCAGCCGCACGGCAGCGACGACGGCGAAGCACGTTCATGTCCTCCAGCAGGCGTTCCATGCGGCGGCCGTTGCCCGTCTCCTCGGTGCGCGTGTCGTAGATGTGGGCGCACACCAGGCGCAGCGCCTGGTCGGTCTCGGGCGTGCAGGTGAGCTTGGGTGCGTGCCGCTCCATCATCTTGTGGAGGATGGCGTGCAGCTCGGGGCCGGTGTAGGACGGGAGGTCCAGCACCTGAAAGCGGCTGGCCGAGCCAGGGTCAAGCCGGCAGAAGGCCTGGTACATGCTAGGGTACACCGCAAACACGCACATGAAGGGGTGTGCCTTGTCGGTAAGCGGGTTGAGGAAGGCCTTGAGGGCCCCTTGGCCGTCGAAGCTGTTGCTTACCAGCTGGTGCGCCTCGTCCACGAACAGCAGCGCCTTGCGCTCCTGCGCCTCGCGCACGTACTCCAGCACCTTCTGCTGGGAGCCTCCCTGCAGCGAGCTGGCAAGCGTGCTGCCCGAGATGATGATCGGCTCGGGCGTGCCCAGCAGGTGCAGGTGATGGTACAGGCGGCCCAGCATCGTGGCCACCTCGGTCTTGCCGGTGCCCGGCTCGCCGCGCAGCACGATGGGCCTGAGGTACACGCCGTCCTCGGAGCCGCCGTGCGCAAGCTGCTCGCGCACCTCCTCGGCCTTGTCCACGAAGTACTGCTCCACGCCCTCCATGCCCACGAAACGCTCGCGGATGTCGGACAGGATGTGGTCAAGGGAGTTGCCCACATCGGAGGGCACGAACCACGTGTGGTCAACCGCGCCCTGGTAGAAGCACTCCTCGGTTACCACGCCGCCACGCGCCAGCGCGCATGCCCTGAGGCCGATGGTCTCCATGTCGCCGGCGTTGCCAAAGCGCTTGCGGTCGCGCTCCTGGTATACGCGCGTGACGAAGCAGGACAGCGGGCGCGCCTCGACGTCGTCGAAGGTCTGGGTGCTCACCAGCGCGGGGTCGAGACGGCAGTCGTTCTCCTCGATAAAGGACACGAGGATCTGCTCGAGCAGCTCGGGGCCGTAGTCCTCGATGAGGACCACGTTGCTGGACCCGATGCGGCGCATGAGGCCGTCGTCGCCCTTCAGCATCTCGCGCATCTCGTCGGGGTAGCCGGCCATCACCAGGCAGAAGCGGTGCCCGGGGTCGGTCATGGCATGCACCAGCTCGGACAGCACCTCCTTGCCCGTGCCCTCGTGGTTGGCGCCGCCGTCCTTGCGGCCCAGGGCGTGGGCCTCGTCGATGAACAGCACGCCCTCCTCGGCACGCTCCACGCAGGCCATGGTGGCCTTGGGCACGCCGGCGATGTAGCTGCTGGTAAGGTTGTTGCGGGTGACCTCGACGGTGGAGCCCACCTTGAGGATGCCGTACTCGCGAAGCACGTCGCCGATGAGGCGTGCCACCGTGCTCTTGCCCGTTCCAGGGTTGCCCAGCAGCACGAAGTGGGGCACGGGAGGCCGAGGGACGGCGCGGGCCTGCGTGGTGGCAAGGCGCTCCACCACCCAGTCGGCCGGCTCGTGCCCGGGCGTGGCCTGCGCCTGGCGCCGCTGCATGCGGGCCTGGTAGGCAAGGGCGTTCTCCACAGCGGACTTCACCGCGCGGTACACGGCCTCCCAGCCGGGGCGGTTAAGCCGCTCCAGGGCAGACTCGCGGTCGCGGCTGGGTATGCCCCACATGGCGTCCACCACGTCAGGGGTAACCTCCACCGGGTCGGTGCCCTCCTGGGCGTCCACGTAGTCCTCCACGCGGCCGCAGATCTGCGTCATGTACTCCGACGTGGTGAACACGGCCGTCTCGCTGTCGCGCGAGTCGCAGCTGCGGCTGCAGTAGATGATCTCGGTGACGATGTCGTCCATCTGCAGGTAGTCGAAGGTGATGCGGCGCCCCGTGTCGGAGGTGCCCACCAGCGCGAGGCGGCGCAGCAGGTTGCGCACCTCGTCCTCGCGCGGCAGGCCCATCGCCACGCAGGTGAGGGGGTTGAGCTTGTCGCCGCCGTCGTGGTCCTCCACGAGGAACTTGGGGGCAAGCCCCAGGTCGCGCACGCGGCTGATGAGGTCCTTGGTGGAGTGCATGGTCTCGGGCGCCATGATGAGGCAGAGGTTGTCCATCTGGCCGTTGCTGCGGGCCTGCTCCCACACGTTGAGGATGTTGTCGCGAAGCGGCGCCACGGTGCCGAAGTCGCTGGTAAAGATGTTGTAGAACACCACCACCATGCGGCTGCTCTTCTGGCACATGAGCGGCTGGATAAGCATGACGAAGTGCGCGAGGTCCATCTCGCGGCGGGCGTAGCGCACCACCGTGGGGCGAGGGGCGCGACGGCCGCGCGACGGCTCGGGCGCCTGGGCGGCGTCGGTGCCTTGTGGCGCGGGCTCGGACGCGGGCGAATCGACCGACGCCTGCGTTCCCTGTTCGGACGCCACCTCGACGGTGGCCTCGGTGCGGCGCGCGCGGCTGCGACGATGGCTAAACATGGCCTGGGCCACGCTGGTAGCCTGCGCATCACGGGCAGCGGCGGGCTGGGCGGGCTGATCCGCGACTGCGGTGGCGGGCTCGACGGCCGCGGGTTCTTGCGCCGGCTGGCCCTCCTGGCCCACCTCCTCGTACTCGGCGTCGGGCACCGCCTCGTCGGCCTGGTGACGGCCGCGCAGGGGGATGCCCTCGTTGTCGCCAAAGAAGAATCGCGCGCTCTCGGGATCAAGGCAGTAGGCGCCCTTGGTGCCCGCCTCGCCGTAGAAGATGACGTGCTTGTAGCCACGGCTGCGCAGCAGCCTGACAAGGTACTGCTCGCTGGAGCGCACCGTGAGGTCGGCGCACCACACGCTGTCGTTGGTGTTTCCGTAGAGCAGGAAGGTGGATGACCAGTCCTTGTGCGTGTCGAGGAAGGTCTTCATGCAGTCGCGCCTTTCGATGGTCTGGTAAGTGCCTTCGCCTGAATGGGAAAGGGTACCGAAAGGGAGTATCCCCTTCGGTACCCTCCTTGCCTGTGGGACAGCCTAGAACAGCGGGGCCACCGGCTGTTGCTCAACCTGCTCGGCGGTACGCATCGTCTGGTCGGACGACTCGGTGCCCACCGACCCGGTGCACGCCAGGTCGCCGCCCAGGCCAACCTCGTGGAGCGCGCGCACCATGCCGTCGCGGATGGCCTGCTTCTGCGCCTCGGACACGGTGGATCCGTTGGCGTAGTAGAACATGACCTCCATGGCCATGCGCTCCAGGCCCTCGACGTCCTCGTCCTCGTCGAGCGAGACCGAGATGCCGTTGCCGGTGACCGGCTCGCGGAAGTGCACCACCAGCTTCTGGGTGGCGTCGCCGCCCGCGGGGCGCGCCCAGTCCATCTCGTAGCCCTGCTTGGCCATGTGCTCCTGGATGGTCTGCAGGGCATGGATGCGCTCGTAGTAGCGCATCAGCTTCTCGTGGCCCAGGCTCACCACCGCGTCGGCGCGCGGCACCAGCTGGTCGTCGACGTCGTCCAGCATGAGCTGCAGCTGGTGGGTAGTAAGCTCGCGGCCCTCGTCACTGGCAAGCAGCTCCAGCTGGGCCTGCACCTGGTCGCGCACCACGGAGAGCTCGCCTTGGGTGAAGTCGTCTAGGTACTCCATCACGTGGCCGGCAACCTCGTCGTCAAACTCCACCATCTCGGCGGCATCAAGCTGCGCCAGAAGCGCCTCAAGCTGCGCGGTGAGGGCGATGGCCACCTCGTCACGCTCGAAGAGCTGCTGCTCGTGCTCGAGGGCCAGGCTGGCGCCACGCGAGATCACCTTCTGCGCGGAGGCCGCAGCCACGTCAGCGTGGCCCGCCTCAAGCGCGGTGGTGGCCGTCTGCAGCGAGCTGCGCACCGCGGCAACCTTCTGGCCAAAGGCCGCGTCGCCGGAGGTGCGCTCCATGGTCTCGAGCACGCGCAGCGAGGCCTGGGCATCGCGCAGCAGGTCCTGGGCCATGGCGCGCTGCTGGGCGCGGGCGGCCTCGGTGGTGCGCTGCCAGTCGACGGCCTCGATGCGGGCCTGCTGGGCCGCATCGAGGGTGGTCATGATGCGCGCGGACTCCTCCGCGGCCTCGGTGCGGATGCGCTCAAGCTCGGCCTCGCGGTGCTCGCCCATGGCCTGGGTGCTTGCGCTGCGGGCCTCGCGCACGAGGTCCTCCATCTCAGAGGCGTCGACGGCCTCGACCGCAGCCTGCTCGATGCGGGCGGAGAGGCCCTGCATGTCGGCGTACATCTGCTGGCGATAGGCGTCAGCGGCAGCCTGCTCGCGCTCCATGGTGGCGCGCAGCTGGTCATAGAGGCCGGAGAGCTCGGCCGAGCAGTCCTGGGCCTCAAGCTGGCTCTGGCGATGGCGCCTGACGCCCTCGCCCACCGCCTCGGCGCCCAGTCTCAGCACCGTGGCTGCGGCCATGCCCACCGCGGCGGTTCCCAGGATGATGGGCAGCCCTCCAAGAAGAAGCGCGGCCCCGATAAGAATGCCGAAGGCGTCACCGCTCATGGCATGTCTCCTTTCGTGTTGGCTCGGATAGGTACCAGTATGCCCGAACGCACACCGGGTGCGGTTGCGCAAGGCGGGGCGCTTACTGGTAGCGGCGCTCCAGCTTGCGGGCAAGGGCCGCGGGATCGGGCTTGGCCTTGTGGCGCCGCTCGACGGCCACACGCGCCTGCTCGCCCTCCTCCACCCACGTCACCTCGATGCCGATGAAGGCCTCGTCGCCCTGCAGGCGCTCCACGATGCCCTGGGCCACGCGCGCCGCGTAGTCGTCGTTGACCATCGTGCGCATGTCCAGCGACACCAGGCATGCGTTGCGCGTCACGATGCCGTCGGTGCGGCACGGCACGAAGGTGACGGTGGCCTTGTCGATGCCGTTGATGGTGAGCTCGAGGTCGTAGCAGTCGATGGGCTCGCCGTCGCGGAACTCCGAGCGCACCACGTGGTAGCCCTGCCCCATCAGCACCTCCTCGGCGATGTCGGCAAGCTGCATCCTGCCGTACGAGAAGGAGCACTCGCTGCGGATGCAGGCCATCGCGGCGCTCATCCGCTCGCTCACGTGGTGCAGGCCCGTTATCTGGCGAACCAGCTGCGTGCCCTTGGCCGCCGTGCCCTCGCTGAGGAAGGCGCCCACGCTGCCGGCGCGCTCCACGCCCTCCACCATGGCCCAGGCCTGGTCCACCTCGGCACGCACGGCCGCGTACTGCCCGCGGCTCCAGTAGTCGCGCTCCTCGTCGGACAGCCTGAAGGCACCGAGCGGCGTCTGCACGGCCTCGCGCTCGAAGTCGTCCATGGTGCTGCGCAGGCAGGTGGCCATGGCGCGGTACTCGGCAAAGAGGGCCTCCCACTCGCGCTGGTCCTCGCGCACCGTCACCTCGAGGATCTCGAGCTCCGCAAGCGACGCGTCGGCGGCTGCGGCAGCGGCGTCGTACATGCCCGTCTGCATGAGGGTGCGCACCGACTCGAGGTGCTCGGCAAACACCGCCAGCTGCCCCGGTCGGAAGAAGGCGTGCGGCAGCCCGCGCACCACCAGCTCCTGGGTGCGTGCCTCGCCCTCCAGGCGCTCGGCCATGCTGCGGCCCACCTCGGTGCGCTCGGCCTCCTGCCGACGCACGTCGGCCAGCTGGTCATTCAGGCTCTCGGTGATCTGCGCAAGCTCGGCCAGCAGCTGCTGACGCTGGGCCTGGGCCGCGGCGTCCGCCTGGCGCACGGCGTCCATGTGGCTGCGCATCTCGGCCAGCAGCTGGTCCTGCAGCTCGTGCACCTGCGCAGCGTAGTGCTCGCGCAGCTCCTCGTTGAGCGACAGCAGCTGCTGGAGGTCGGCCTCAAGCTGGCGCGTGCGCTGGGCGTGCGCGGCCTCCATCTGCCGCAGCGCCTCCTGGTGCTGGCGCGTGTTGGCCTGCAGCTGGCGCTCGAGCTCGCTGACCCTGCCCCTCAGGCTAGACGCCATCGTCGCCCCTCCTCAGCTCGTCTGACAGCGCAATCGTGCCGTCGCCACTAGTGGTGGTGATGGAGGACTGCACGCGCATGAGGTAGGCCTCACGCGTACGCGTGAGGGCAACCATGCGCTGCTCGGCAAGGTCAAGCTGCTCGGAGGCCTGCTGCAGCGCCTCGGCCACCGAGCCGCCCGTAAGGTAGGGGTCGGAGGCCATCAGCTCGACCGATCCCTGGTCGTAACCCATGCGCCGGGCCAGGCTGTCAAGCTGGGCATCGAGGCGGGCGATGTCCTCGTCGGTGAGGTTGGCCACGTCGTCAAGGGCTCCGATCTGCGCGCGACGGCCCGCCGCCTCGCGCTCGAGCTCCTCCACGCGTGACTGTGCTGCGGCCACCTGCGCAGAGAGGTCGGCAAGCTGGCGCTCGGCCTGGTCGGCCGCCTCGAGCTTCTCGGCAAGCTGGCGCTCAAGCCCCTCGCGCTGGACCGCGGCACCCGAGACGCGCGACTCGGCCTGCGAGCGCAGCGTGCGCTGCAGGGCCTCGTTGTCGGAGCGCAGGCCCTCTATCTGGGCCAGCAGTCGGGCGCGGTCGCCGGCATCCCTCTGGGCCTGGCTGGCGGCACGGCGGGCAGCGTCAAGGTCGGCCTCGAGCTGAGCCACCCGCGCCTCGAGGGCGGGGCGGGCCTGCCGCAGCTCGGCAAGCTCGTCCATCACCTGCTGGTCCACCATGACGCCGGCGGGCAGGGGCTGTCCGTTGGCCCCCAGCTCGGACTCGCACGTGACGGCAATCTCCTGGGGACCAAGCTCGATGGACGTCACGTTGGCAAACGTCCTGACCTGGCCGCCGTCGCCCACCTTTGCCTGCGGGCATCCGCTTGCCCAGAAGCCCAGCACCAGGGGCTGGCGGGCCAAGGCCGCGTCGATGCAGTGCACCTCGACGACCTGCTCCCCGTTCCACCTGCGAGCCTCCACCAGATAGGGACGCAGCTCGCGCACCTCGTGATCGCACCCACCGGAAAGCAGCGCCTTGCCGCGCTCCCCAGGCATGGAGGCCTCGACCACCTGCGTGGGCGCAACCGTCACGGCCACCGCACCTTCCCGCACGGACGCGCTCTGCCACTCGATCCTTGCCATGTCCCCTCATCCTTTCAGGCCTTCGGGCCCCGTGTCGTCTTCAGGACGAATCCCTCGCGGCCGCCAGGCCGCCAAACCAGCCGCCTTTAGGCGCGGCCCGCCATCTCACGCCACATGGCAGCCTGCTCCCTGCCGGGAACACCCACCAGCATCATCCGCGAACCGGCCAGCCTCATCTCGACCTCGCGACCCGTAGCCGCCTCGTAATAGGTGCGCAGCTCCTGGCGGTAGCGGTCGGTAAGGGCAATGAGACGCTGGTTGGACGACCCACGGTACGCCACGTTGTCGTTCAGCTCCTCCACGTAGGGGCCGTCAACCAGCAGGTCGATGCACCCTAGGAAGGCCGCGATGCCCTCGTCGGTGCGCGCCAGGTCCTGCAGCTCCTCGTAGGTGTAGCCGGTGTACACGATGGTGCCACAGTCGCGCTGCATGCGGATGGCCTGCACCATCTGCGCAAGCGCGGCCGCCTGCAGCATGGGCTCGCCCCCGCTGATGGTGAGGCCCTCGGCGCGGGTACCTAGGTACCAGTTGGCCAGCTCCTGGGGCGTGACCTCCTCGAAGGCGCCCTCGGCAAGCGACACGCCGATGCATCCCGGGCATCCCCGCTCGCAGCCATGCACCCACAGCACGGCGCGGTCCCCGGGGCCCAGCACCCGGCACGAGTCGGTTCGCATGCCAACGCGCACGACGCTCATCGCGCACCCTCCACGTCGGCAAGATCGAAGACCATACCGCCAAGAACGTGCCCGTCAAGGCCGTGCGCGTCGGTGAACTGCACATACAGCTTGCCCTCGGCCGCGGAGTAGCCCACGGTGAGGTCGTAGGTGGCGCCGGCATACGGCTGGGGCTTGCGCGCCACGAAGCCGCCCAGGCGCGTGACCTCGTCTCCGCTTTCCTGGCAAATGACCAGCTCGCAGCTGGGGTAGGACGTCTTGATGGTAAGCGTCTCCAGTGCGTCCTCGCTGCCCAGTGTCATGAGGCCCACGGTCTCGGTCTGGTCGGCCGAGCGGCCGGTACGAAACGCCTTGCTGATGCGGATGGTGCGAATGGTGGAGGGCGCCTGCGCGCCGATCATCGCGTCCATCGCGGCAAGGAGCACCTCGGTGCCCTTGTGGCGCAGCTCGGGACGGAAGCAGGTCCACCAGGCGATGGCTTCGGCAAGCTGCGGGGCAGGAACGTCGCGCGCGGGAATCGTGGACGGGCGGGAGAGCTCGGGGTCGACGCTGTCAGGGCTGTCGAAGTCGTAGGGACGGCCCTCCGAGACAAGCTCGCCCATGCGGTAGTACTGGTTGGTGCCCACGTCGGTAAGGCGAATGCCATGCTCGAGGCAGTAGTCCTTGCCGGTCAGGGCCTCGTAGGCAAGCATGCCAACCGTGTAGAGCGCCTGCTCGGTGGTGGGCTGGGGCAGGCTGGCACCCTGCAGCAGGGCCCGCAGCACCTCGGGGGCCTGCAGCGCGTAGTTGCGCTGGGCGGGGGCAAGCACGCGCACGGCGCAGTCGTCGGACAGCATCACGCCGCCGGAGTCGTCGGGCATCTGGCCACCCTCGCTGGCAATACCCACCAGCATGAACACGATGAGACTTGCCTGCTCGGGCGTGAGCCCTTCACGGGCGCGTTCGTAAAGGGTGCGTTCGGCCATGTCGTCCTTCTCCCGTTCGTCCAACGCATACGACAAATTGATATACGTCAGAGTACGGACGGAAGCTTTGGCAATGTTGCGCAAGGTGGGTAGCGGGCGGCTGGACGGCTGCGGGAAGGCGCGGGCCGCCAGGCCCGGCTAGGCGCGACGGAACTCGTAGGAATCGAAGAGGGCAGGCAGGTCGTCCGGCACCTCAGAGGGGTAGACCGTCTCGTCGGGCAGCTCGCCCGTGGTGCCCTCGGGGCGGTAGGCCTGCACGGCCCAGGTGCGCACGCCGCGCCCGGCAAGGTCGTGGGCGATGTCCGAGATGTCCTGGGGCGTAAGCAGCGCGGGATGCCACGTGGTGCGGGCCTCCATGGCCACGCCGGAATCAAGCACCGCCTGCAGGCTCTCGCGTGCAGCGGCCCCCGACTCGCGGCCCAGCGTGATGCGGTCGTAGGCGTCCCACGGGGCCTTGACGTCAATGCCCACCCAATCAAGCAGGGGCAGGGCCTCGCGCAGGCGATCGGGAAACGCGCCACAGGTATGCAGGCCCACCTGGAAGCCAAGCTCGCGCGCGTGGCGCGCCGCCTCTATCACCGCGGGCTGCGCCAGGGGCTCGCCGCCCGAGAACACCACGCCGTCAAGCAGGCCGCGCCGGGCCTCCAGAAGGGAGAAGAGCTCGGCGTCGGTGAGGGTGGCAGAGGCGCGCGACTGAAGCTGGTGGTTTTGGCAGTAGGGGCAGCGCCAGGGGCAGCCCGCAAGAAACGCCACGCAGGCAAGCTTGCCCGGCCAGTCCACCGTGGAGAAGGGGGTTATGCCCCCGATGAGCAGCGGGTGCCGACCGCCCTCGAGGCAGCCGGCACCCGGCGTAAGCGTGCTCATGGCTAGTGGGCGCCTAGGCGCAGCACCTGCCGGGCTCCACGAACTCGACGCGCTCGTGGAACTCGCCCTTCTTGCCCGTGTTGTAGAAGGAGACCGGGCGGTAGTAGCCCATCACGCGCGTCCAGACCTCGCAGGGCTGACGCTCGTCGTTGGTAAGCTCGATGCCGTCGATGACGACGCCGGTGCTGGTGAGCTCGTTCTTGTTGACCATAGGTGCCTCGTTTCGTTATTGAGTGCTAGATTTTGTACCTGTTATCTAATCACATACCATATCTTGTGTCTAGTACCAATTTCAAACTTGCCGTGCAACGGAGGGTCGCAACCCGGTGCCGCATCACGCGCGGGACATCTCCAGACGACGGCGCTTGGCCAGCACCAGCTCCTCGTCGCAGATGGGGCAGTAGGCGTGCTCACCCACGATGTAGCCGTGCTTGGGGCAGATGGAGAAGGTGGGCGTGACCGTGATGTACGGCAGGCGGTAGTTCTCCAGCGAGCGCTTCACCAGCTGCTTGCACGCCTCGGCGCTGCTCACGCGCTCGCCCATGTACAGGTGCAGCACGGTGCCGCCGGTGTACTTCTTCTGCAGCTCCTCCTGCTCGGCGAGGGCCTGGAAGGGGTCGGTGGTGTAGCCCACGGGCAGCTGCGACGAGTTGGTGTAGTAGGGCTCGGCGGCGGTGCCAGCCTGGATGATGCCCACGTAGCGCTTGCGATCCTCGCGGGCAAAGCGGTAGGTGGTACCCTCGGCCGGGGTGGCCTCCAGGTTGTACATGTGGCCGGTCTCCTCTTGGAACTCCACCATCTTCTCGCGCACGTGGTCAAGCACGCGGATGGCCATGGCGCGGCCCTCGGGCGAGGTGATGTCGCAGGTATCGTTGGTGAAGTTGCGGATCATCTCGTTGATGCCGTTGACGCCGATGGTGCTGAAGTGGTTGCGCAGGGTGCCCAGGTAGCGCTTGGTGTAGGGGAACAGGCCGGCGTCGATGAGGCGCTGGATCTCCTTGCGCTTGAGCTCGAGCGAGGTCTTGGCCAGCACCAGCAGGTAGTCCAGCTCCTCGAGCATGGCCTCCTCGTCGCCCTTGTGCTTGAAGCCCAGGCGCGCCATGTTCATGGTGACCACGCCAATGGAGCCGGTCTGCTCGGCCGAGCCAAACAGGCCGTTTCCGCGCTTCAGCAGCTCGCGAAGGTCAAGCTGCAGGCGGCAGCACATGCTGCGCACCATGTGCGGCTCGAGGTCGGAGTTGACGAAGTTCTGGAAGTAGGGCAAGCCGTACTTGGCCGTCATCTCGAACAGCAGGTCCGAGTTGGGGCTGTCCCACTGGAAGTCCTTCGTGATGTTGTAGGTGGGGATGGGGAAGGTGAACACGCGGCCCTTGGCGTCTCCCTCGGTCATGACCTCGATGAAGGCGCGGTTGATCATGTCCATCTCTTCCTGCAGGTCGCCGTAGGTAAAGTCCACCGGCTCGCCGCCCACCAGCGGCACCTGCTCGCGGATGTCCTCGGGGCAGGTCCAGTCGAAGGTGAGGTTGGAGAAGGGCGTCTGCGTGCCCCAGCGGCTGGGCACGTTCATGTTGTACACGAAGCCCTGCATCTCCTGCTTGACCTCCTCGTAGCTGAGGTGGTCAACGCGCACGAACGGCGCGAGGTAGGTGTCGGTGGAACTGAACGCCTGCGCGCCGGCCCACTCGTTCTGCAGGGTGCCCAGGAAGTTGACCATCTGGCCCATGGCGGTGCCCAGGTGCTTGGGGGGCGCCGACTCAACCTTGTTGGCCACGCCGTTGAAGCCCTCGTTAAGCAGGGTGCGCAGGCTCCAGCCGGCGCAGTAGCCCGAAAGCATGTCAAGGTCGTGGATGTGGAACGAGCCGTTGCGGTGCGCCTCGCCCACTGCGGGCGGGTACACGTGGCTCAGCCAGTAGTTGGCGATGACCTTGCCCGACACGTTGAGGATCAGGCCGCCCAGGCTGTAGCCCTGGTTGGCGTTGGCGTTCACGCGCCAGTCGGCACGGGAGAGGTACTCGTTGACCGAGCTGGTAACGTCGATGTAGGTCTCGCGGTCGCGACGGGTCTGGCTGCGCTTCTCGCGGTACACGATGTAGGCGCGGGCCGTCTCGAAGTGGTTGGCGGCAATGAGCGTCTGCTCGACGATGTCCTGGATCTCCTCGACCGTGGGCGCTGCGCCCTGGAAGCGGTGGGCGATGACCTTGCAGGTCTGGCCCGACAGGATGATGGCCTCGTCGGGACCAAACTCGCCCGTCGCGGCGCCGGCCTTCTCGATGGCTGCCGTGATCTTGGACTGGTCGAAGGTGGTAAGCGAGCCGTCTCGCTTGATGATCGAGGTGGGATAGGCGATGGGTGACATAGGGTCAGGTCCTCCTGGAGGTACGGGACGATTGCGGGCCAGTGGAAAAGCGCAAGAGACACAATACCTTGTGTGGGTGGGTAATTCAAGGAACTAGATATAGTATTGAAATGATTCGGCCGTTCGGCGAACAATGGCTGGTAGGAGCGTTAGTCGGGGCGGTTTTGGCCGGGTGGGCGCACGCTGGCCCACACAAAGGAACGCAAGGCAGCGGGCCATGCCGGGGCTTTTTGCAAAGCGACGATTCTTGGCAAGCGAATCGGTGGATGTGGCGGAACGGTGGATGCTGCCGCGGGCTTGCACGCGTAGAATGGACGTATGGACGAGGATCAGCTCATACCGGATGACATCGCGCGCGACTTTGACGTGAGGCAGGCGGCGGAGACCGCAGGCCGCGTGGCCGCGTCGGCCGTGCTGGCCACCTCGCTCGTGGCGGCGCTCTCCGAGCCTCCCCGAGCCGAGCTCGTGTCGCTGCCCGAGCCCACCCCCATCGTGCAGGTGTATAGCCCCTACGTCGACGACATCGAGCCCGCCGAGGACGATGAGGAAGACGAGACCTCGCGCTGGAAGATCATCCTCAAGATTCTGCGTTACCTGGCCGTGGCCCTGCTGGTGACCGCCGCGGTGGTGTTTGGGGCGCTCAAGGGATGCGCGGGATGCTCGGCCGGTCTGCTGCTGCCCGACGACCCTCCCCAGCAGGAGCAGGCCGATAACGAGGCCGAGCAGCCCGAGCCGCAGGAGTAGCCTTTGCCGCGGTTGCGGCCTTTTGGGCTGCCATGTGCTAGAAGTGATGCGCGCCGCGATTGCGACGGGACAATCCCTAGATGGTGTGGGTGGCGCAGGCCCACCAGCCGCGCTCGAGGGCCTCGTCGGCCACGCGCGCGGCAACCTCGGCGCTCTCGCACAGGCCGAAGGTGCAGCTGCCGGAGCCCGTCACTTGGGCGGCCATGATGCCCGGATGCGCACGCAGCCACTCCACCACGGTGGCCTCCTCGGGCTCGATCCTGCACGCAGGCGGCTCAAGGTTGTTGAAGAGCGCGGCCGCAACGGCGCGCACGTCGCTTGCGCGCAGGGCATCGCACATCGCGCTGGGGTCGGCCGGCGCGGTGGGCAGCCGGTCAAACTCGGCATAGGCCTCGGGGGTGGACACGCCGCCCACGGGCCTCACCAGCACCACGGGCACGTTGGGTAGCGGCGGAAACTCCTCGCGCAGGCGATTGCCCACGCCATCCAGCCACGATGGCACCGGGTCAAGGAAAAACGCGACGTCGGCCCCCACGCCACGGGCCACCGACACCACGCGCGGGTCGGCGGAATCGATGCCCCACAGCGCGCACAGCGCGCGAATCGCGGTGGCCGCGTCGGTTGAGGCGCTGCCCAGGCCGCTCTTGTCGGGAATGTGGCGCACCACGTCGATCTGTGCGCCGGTGGTGATGCCAAACTCGGCGGCAAGGGCGCGAGCGGCGCGGGCCACCACGGTGCGGCGCTCGGGAACGTCCAGCTCGGGGGTGGTGTTTACGCTGACGGCGTCTGCCGCGCTTACCGTCACCTCGTCATAGAGCGCGATGGCCACCATGATGGAGTCGGCGCGGTGGTACCCGCGCTCGTCCCGCCCCTCGTATATGCCAAGGTGCAGGTTCAGCTTGCCTGGGGCCGTCAGTGTGATGCTATCTCCCACAATCTCTCCGGCATGCATCGGCGCTACGCGCTACTGCTGTGGCTCCACCGTCGTGAAGTCTAGGATGCGCTCGCCGGTGTTCACGTCGTACAGCTCGACCGTGCTGGTAAGGACGTCGACGTACTGGTACGACTGGCGTGCGCGGCGGCCGCGGCGCTCCTCCACCTCGATGACGAACAGCGACGGATGCGCACCCACAAGCACGCCGGTGCGCTCGACGATACGGGAGCGACCCATGTTGGCGCGAACTTTGATGCGTTGGCCCCGAAGCCCAACCAGCTCCTCGCGGATTTCGTCTACCCTATTAACTGGCGGAATCTCGGTGTCCATCTTGCCTCCGGTATTGCTGCTACGCACAGTTTTCTCGCGAATTTAGGATTTTACCGCACGTTTTGGTCATTCACGAAAGGTAGACATGTATAACGAACGAATCCGCAGGGTTCTTGACCATCTTGAGGGGCTTGGCCTTGGCCAGGCGCTGGTGTGCGACCCGATGTCCATCAAGTACCTGACGGGCTACTACACCTTCCCCCACGAGCGCTTCTTTGCCCTGCATCTCTCTCCGAAGGGCACCACGCTCTTCTGCAACCTGCTGTTTCCTGACGCCACCGGCCACGCCGACCGCGTGGTGACCTTTGCCGACACCGACGACCCGCTGCCGCTGGTTGCCGCCGCGTGCGATCCCGGCGCGCCGCTGGGCGTGGACAAGGCCCTGCCGGCCCGTTGGCTGCTACCCCTCATGGAGATGGGTGCCGCATCGGGCTTTCGCGTAGCCTCCGAGGCCGTGGACGCCACGCGGTCGGTGAAGGACGAGGACGAGCGCGCCCTGATGCGCGAGGCAAGCCGACTGAACGACGAGGCGATGGGCTGGCTGGCGGCGCAGGTGCGCGCGGGCGTGACCGAGCGCGCCATCGCCGAGGGCCTGCTGGGCTGCTATCGCGCGCTTGGGTCGGACGGGTATTCCTTCGACCCCATCGTGAGCTTTGGCGCCAACGCGGCCGACCCGCACCACGAGCCCGACGACACGGCCTTCGTGCCGGGCCAGATGGTGCTGTTTGACGTGGGGTGCCTGTGGCAGGGGTACTGCTCGGACATGACGCGCACGTTCTTCACGGCGCCGCCCACCGACCACCAGCTGGAGGTTTACGAGACGGTGCGGCTAGCCAACGAGACCGCCGAGGCGCTGGTGGCGCCGGGCGTGGAGTTCGCGGAGATTGATGGGGCGGCGCGCGGCGTGATCGAGCGCGCGGGGTACGGCCCGTACTTCACGCATCGCCTTGGGCACCAGATTGGCATGGAGGTGCACGAGCCGGGCGACGTGTCGGGCAGCCACCACGAGCTGGTGCGTCCGGGGCAGGCCTTCTCCATCGAGCCGGGCATCTACCTCCCGAGTGACATCGGCGTGCGCATCGAGGACCTCTGCATCGTCACCGACGACGGGCGCGAGATCTTGAACCACTATCCGCACGAGGCCACAATCCTCACCGTGTAGCGACACGGCCTCCGCGGGGGTACAGACACCCCGCGGAGGCCAATGGAGGCACAACCGTTGACTTCGCCCCTGTTGGAGCTGGTTTGGACGCTCCAACAGGGGCGAACGTGTGCGCCTACAGCTTTGCGGAGAGGTCCTGCAGGGCGTGGAAGCGGTGGCTGATGGCGTTCTTCTCCTCAGGGAGCAGCTCGGCCATGCGACGGCCCGGCAGCTCGGCAAGCTCGAAGAGGGGGTCGTAGCCAAAGCCGTTGCTTCCGCGACGGTCGTGGGCGATGCTGCCCTCCACGTCGCCATCGCCGCGCAGCACCGTGTCGCCCTCGTCGTTGCGCGTCACCAGCACCACCGTCGAGTGGAAGCGGGCGGTGCGCTGCCCGTCGGGCACGTCGGCCATCTCTGCCAGCATCTTGTCGTTGTTGGCGTCGTCGTTGCCGTGCTCGCCGGCCCAGCGCGCCGAGTAGATTCCCGGCGCGCCGCCCAGGGCGTCCACGCACAGGCCCGAGTCGTCGGCCACGGCCATCAGCAGACCCGTCTCGTCAAGCGCCGCCTGGGCCTTGATCAGGGCGTTCTCGTAGAAATCGGTGCCGGTCTCCTCGGGATCGGGAAAGTTGCCCAGCTCGCCAAGGGCCACGAAGCGCATGCCACCAAGCGCGGGCGTCACGCCGAGGATGGCCTCTATCTCGGTCAGCTTGTGGGCGTTGCCGGTGGCTACCACGATGGTGGCGGCGGGGTCGAGCGTCGAAATGTCAATCATGGTCGGTCCTTTCTGCGCCGTTTGATGGCGCACGACGTGCCCTGAGGCGCCTGTGTCAAAAACGAGCGGTACACAACTTCACGAATTGGGGGCCTCGTCAGTGCAAAACCGCAGGATTCGCATTGCGCTAAGCACAGCTGTGTACCGCCTAATATCAAACTTTTACCCAACGAACCCCGTAGCCTCGCGCTGCAGGGCCACGAGACGCTCGATGCCTGCCTGTCCCAGGTCAAGCAGGGCGTCCATCTGGCTGCGGTCGAAGGCCACGCGTTCGCCGGTACCCTGCACCTCGACGATGCGCCCATCGGCCGTGCCCACCAGGTTCATGTCCACCTGGGCGTGGCTGTCCTCGGGATAGTCGAGGTCAAGCAGCAGCTGGCCGTCCACCATGCCCATCGACACGGCGGCAACCTGCCCCGTAAGCGGCAGCTTCTTGAGCTTGCCCGCAGCCGCCCACGCGGCAAGGGCGTCGTGCAGGGCCACCCACGCGCCCGTCACGCTGGCCGTACGGGTGCCTCCGTCGGCCTGGATCACGTCGCAGTCACAGGTGACGGTAAGCTCCCCCAGCTTGTACAGGTCAACCACCGTGCGCAGGCTGCGCCCGATAAGCCGCTCTATCTCCATCGACCTGCCCTTGCGGCCCCGCTGCTCGCGCGGGGTGCGCCTGCCGGTGGAGGCGGGAAGCATCGCGTACTCGGCGGTGACCCACCCCGCACGCTGGCCACGGCGCCAGTCGGGCACGCGATCCTCGATGGTGGCGGTGCACAGCACCCGCGTGTCGCCAAACTCGGCAAGGCACGAGCCGTCGGCGTTCTTCATGACGGCGGGGGTCAGCTTGACGGGGCGCATCTCGTTTGCGGCGCGCCTATACGAACGGGACGATTCTGGCATGGTTCCTCCTAGCCTCTGCTTGCGCCATTGTAGCGCCAGCGGCATCCGTGCGTGCTTATGGGAAACCGCTTGCGACCGGGTGCCCGGCGTTCCACCTGTGCTACACTCGCATGCACGGGCGATTGGCGCAGAGGCTAGCGCAGGTGCCTTACAAGCACAAGGTCGGCGGTTCGAATCCGTCATCGCCCACCAGCTGTCCAATGGCGCCCCGTTCGGGGCGCTCTTCGTTTCGGGGCCGACCGGGCGTCGGCCATCGAAACTCCTTGACCTTCGGAGGCCCACTATGCCCGCCACGCTCTCGTCCCTTTCCCAGCTGCTCGCCGACGAGGGGCTGCTGGTACGCGCCAGCTTCCAGCCAGACCAAGACAACCTTGCCGTGACCGGTGCCGACTGCGACTCGCGCTTTGCCGCCCCCGGGCACCTGTTCATAGCGAAGGGCAAGGCCTTCCGCGCGGCCTACCTCACCTCGGCGCTCGAGGCCGGTGCGGTGGCGTACCTGTGTGACGAGAGCCTGGAGGCGCAGCTGGCACAGACGGCTCCAGACACTCCCGCCCTCGTGGTGCGCGACGTGCGGCGCGCGATGGGCGTGGTGTCGCCCGTCGCCTGGGACCACCCCGACCGCTACCTGGACGTGATTGGCCTCACGGGCACCAAGGGCAAGTCCACCGCGGCCTACATGCTGCGCAGCATCCTTGACGGCGACACGCCGGGCTCGCGGGCGGCCATCATGGGCTCCATCGACACCTACGACGGCATCGAGAGCTTCGAGAGCGTGAACACCACCCCCGAGGCCCCCGACCTGTGGCGCCACGTGCACAACGCGTACGTCTCGGGCCTGCCGCACCTGGTGATGGAGGTGTCCAGCCACGCCCTCAAGTACGACCGCTCGCTTGGCCTGGGCATCGACGTGGCGTGCTTCCTCAACTTGGGGCGCGACCACATCTCGCCCATCGAGCACCCCGACTTTGAGGACTACTTCCAGAGCAAGCTGAAGATATTTTCGCAGGCCAAGGTGGCCGTTGTGAATCTGGGGACCGACCGCGTGGACGAGGTGCTGGCTGCCGCAGGCGCCTGCGAGCGCCTGCTGGCCTACTCGGCCGACGGCCCGGCCGACGGCGCGCAGGTGTGGGCCACCAACTTTGCCTCGCACGGCGTGAGCGCCTCGTTCGTGGCGCATACCCCCAGCTGGGAGGGCGTGGTCACGCTGCCCATGCCGGGGCAGTTCAACGTAGAGAACGCGCTGGCGGCAATCTGCGTATGCGAGGTGCTGGGCATCGGCCAGCAGCAGGTGGTGGCCGGCCTTTCGCACGTGCGCGTGCCTGGTCGCATGGAGGTCATCACCACGCCGGGCAACCAAGTGACGGCCATCGTTGACTACGCGCACAACAAGCTGTCCTACCAGCGGTTCTTTTCGTCGATGCGCCAGGAGTTTGCCGATCACGAGATTATCGCGGTGTTTGGCTGCCCCGGCGACAAGGCGCTGGAGCGCCGCTTCGAGCTGCCCCAGGAGGCGGCCAAGTGGGCCGACCTGCTTATCTACACCGAGGAGGACCCCGCCCACGAGGCCGTGGCCGACATCTGCGCCGAGATGGCCGCCAACACTCCCGAGGACGCGCACTACGAAGTGGTGATCGACCGCGAGGAGGCCATCGCGCGGGCGGTGGAGCACGCGCGCACCTGCGGCCGCAAGGCGCTGGTGTGCCTGTTGGCAAAGGGCGACGAGACGCGCCAGCACCGAGGCGACCGGTTCGAGCCCTCCCGAACTGACGGCGAGATTTTCGAGGAGGCCATGGGCCTGCGCTAGGCCCGCTGGCAGTACCCGACGGCACGGGAGGAGGTGCGCGATGCCATTTGACCCACAGCTCGAGGACTACGAGCGCATGAGCCTGCGGTTCGTCCGCTCGCTGGGCGACCTAGACGCCGCGGCCGCAGCGCGCGAGTTTGCCTCCTTCGGCCGGCGCTTCGCGCACGACCGCGACTCCCTCCCCCAGACCGACGCCGACCGCGCCTTCCACCTGGTGGTCGAGGCCACGCGCCTCATCGACTACCAGCTGCCCTTCACGCTGGACGAGGAGGCGGAGACGTGCATCTCGCACGCGCAGCGCATGCTGGACGAGGCGCTGTCGCTAGACCCGCAGTGCCACGACGCCCTGCGCATGCTGGAGGCGGGGCGCTCGCCCTCGTTTGAGAGCTACTACAACTTCCTGCAGGAGGGTGCCTCCGAGGTGAAGGCGCGCTGCGTGGAGGCGCGCGACGCCGCCTGTGACACCGCCGCGCCAGAGCGCGTGTTTCTTGAGCGCGACATCGCCATGCGCCCCTACCTGCGGTGGATTGCCACGCTGGCCTCGAAGGCGCTCATCTGTGGGCGCAACCGCGAGACGATTCGCCTGGTGGACGAGCTGCTGGCGCTTGACCCCTACGACCGCGCCGATGCGCGGCTTACCGCCTACCTTGCCTATGCCAAGCTTGAGGACGAGGAGGGGTTGGACCGCTTTGCCAAGGCTCACCTCGACCTTAACCACCCGCGCCTCGATGCCTGGGAGCTGCTTGCGCGCCTGGCGCTCGCGCACAAGCGCTGCGACTTTGGCCAGGCGCGCACCCTGCTTGGGCAGATCGTCGAGCTGTATCCCAATGCGCTGGTGACGCTTGCGCGGCAGCGCGAGCTGCCTGACGGCGTGTACGCGCGCCTCTCCACGCATCCCTACAGCGAGGACGAGCTGATTGTGGCCATCTCGGAGGCCACCGTGCTGCTTCAGGAGGGCCGCGACTCGCTCTGGCGCGGGTCGCTGGGCTCGTGGGTGCTACGCGAATGCCTGTCGATGTCAACGCCCGAGCAGACCTCGGAGCTGGCCGACGTCATCGCCAGCCTCCCTCCCCATGCGGCAAGTCTCCTCTGGGGAGATGATGCGTCGTGAAGGCGCGCGACGAGCTGGTGCAGCGGCTGGCGCTGCGCCGTCGAGGCCAGCTTGAAGGCCTTTCCGAAGCCGGCTACCAAGAGTTGGTTCGCGACGTGAGGTCGCGTCCGGAAGACTTCATTGACTCGCCTGCCGAGGAGGCCTTCCTGCTGGTGTGCCAAGCGCTGGAGCGCCACGACGCAGCCTGCGTAGGCGAGGAGCTGCTTGACGACGACGCCTTCTTCGTGGCGCGCAGGCATCGCATGGAGCGCCTGGGCAGCGACTGCGAGGCGGCACTGGCCCGTGACCCCGACTGCCTTGACGCCCAGCTCCTGAGGCTGCTAGCACAGGACGACGACCCCGACCCGGCGCTGCCGGCCTTGGCCGAGCTGGACGCCCGCGCCTGGAAGCAGCTGTCAGCGGCCCAGCTTCCTGCCTCGGGCGACGCCTGGGACGACGTGCTGCTGCGGCCGATGCTGCGCATCCGCGCGGCGGTCGTGCGCACCTGCCTTGACTCGGCACGCTATCGCCGTGCGGCACGGCTGGGCGAGGAGGCCTTTGCCATGTCCCCCGGCGACGCGCAGGGGCTGCGCCACACCTGCGCGCTATGCTACGCACGCCTTGAGGACGAGGCGGCGCTGGAAGCCCTTGACGTGCGGTTCTCTCGCCAGGGCGACTCCTGGCAGCACCTGTCTCGCGCCATCCTGTTGTACAAGCTGGGACGCCTCGCTGCCGCGCGTCGTGCGCTGGGCGGCTACACGCGCCTGTGCGAGGGCGGCGCCTATGCGCTGATCAAGCCCATCATGATAGACACCTACCTGCCCGACCGGCCCGAGACCACCCCGCTAAGCTTCGAGGAGGCCACCCTTGCCGTGCACGAGGCCGATCCGGTGATCGTGGACGTGCCCGATTTCGTGCCGTGGGCGCAAGGCCAGCGCGACGTGTGGTTTGCGGCGCAGTCGTTTGCCGAGCGCCGCGACCTGGACTGGTAGGCATTCCGCGCAACCCGGCGCGGCCGGGGCTTGCCTCGACGCGGGCACCCTCGTCACCTTGCCAGCAAAAGGCACGGGCAGCGCCCGGAAGGGTTGTCACACCCATCCCGAACGCTGCCCGTCACGGCAAGTTGCCCGCCTGCCGCCCTGTATGCCGCGCTACTATGCCACGGGCTTGGCGCCGTTGGCAAACACCTTCATGGTCTCGATGGTCACCTCGAGGTAGCGCTCGTAGGCAGCGGTGGTCATGTCGTGCCAGTACACCAGGGCCTCGGGGTTGTCGGCGCGCTTCGCGGCAATCATCTTGAGCACGTTCTCGCCCGCGAACTTGGCGCCATAGGTGTAGTAGTTGATCTTGCGGATGCCCGCGTCGATGGCCTTGTGGTAGTCCTCGTCGGACACGCCGGAGCCACCATGCATGACCAGCGGGATGTTGCGCAGCTCGCGGATGCCCGTGAGCACGTCGAAGTTAAGGTGCGGCTCGCCCTTGTAGATGCCGTGCACGGTGCCAAACGAGCAGGCCAGGATGTCAAGGCCGGTCTCGTCGATGAACTGCGCGGCAAGCTGGGGATCGGTGTACACGGCGCCGGCTTCCTCGGCGGTGCCGCCCTCGTCACGCTCGCCACCCTCACGCGAGCCCATCGAGCCAATCTCGCACTCAAGGCCGCAGTCGTAGTTCATGCACATGTCGGCCGCGCGCTGCGAGTTGGCCACGTTCTGCTCGTACGGCAGGAACGAGCCGTCGTACATGGCACCGGTAAAGCCCATGTCCAGGCACTTGCGCATGTAGGAGAGGTTCTCGCAGTGGTCCAGGTGCACGCACACCAGCGCGCTTGAGCGCTCGGCCAGCGCCACCAGCGCCGGACCAATCTTGTCGAGCGGGGCCACGGGGTCGTGCACCTCGGCGTGGGACAGGATCACGGGATAGCCCGTCTCCTCGGCCGCGTCAAGCGTGGCGCGGGCAGCCTCGAAGCTTGGCACGTTGAACGAGCCGATGGCCATGTTGTTCTGCTCGGCGATGGCACAGATGTCACGTAGGTTTACCAGCATGTTCGTTCCTTTCTAAGCATTTGCGATATCTCGTGCAAGTCCAGCTTGTACATGCTATTATATACAAGTGAAGCGTAAGTGCGCGACACGTGCATGATATGCCGCAAACGGCAACAACGTCGCGCCGACCGTGCGAAGGGAGACTCGCCGTGCTGCTCAAGAAGGAACTCATCAAGGTTGGCGTCGAGGCCAAGGATGCCGAGGAGGCACTCAAGACCGTGGCCCAGGGCTTCGTGGATGCCGGTTACGCCAAGGACAGCTTCCCGCAGGCTGTCTGCGACCGCGAGGTGGTGTTTGCCACCGGCCTTCCCGCTGTCGGCATGGACATCGCCATCCCCCACTCCGACAGCATCCACGTCAACCAGACGTGCATTGGCATCGCCACCATCAAGAATCCGGTTGAGTTCAAGATGATGGGCAGCCCCGAGATCACCCTGCACCCCAAGATCCTGTTCATGCTGGCCATCGCCGAGGCCCACGCGCAGATCGAGATGCTGCAGAAGCTAATGGGCATCCTTCAAGAGGAGGAGCTGCTCAAGGCCTGCTACGCCTGCACCACCGCCGACGAGGTGTACGACCTCATGGCCGAGCGCATCGGCGACTAGCAACGCACGCGGCCAGCCAGCGGGCGCCAACGCCACACAAGACGGCGGAGGGCCTGGCAACCGGGAATTGGACGATTCCCTCGTTGCCAGGCCCTCCGCCTTTTTGTGTAGCAGGAGAGTGTCGGGCGGCCTACTGCTTCGCAGCGGCCTCCTCGGCATCGCGCTCGTTAAGCGTGTGCTGGCCATAGCGGTGGAACACGGCCACGGCCTCCTCGATCTGCTCCGGCGTCATCTCGGCCATGGGAAGGCCCGTCGACAGCGCCACCTGCACGGTCTTTGCGGCCTCCTCCAGGTACACGCAGGCAAACAGCGCCTGGCGCAGGTCGCGACCCACTGAGATCACGCCGTGGTGCTTCAGCACCACGGCCAGGCGGTCGCCGATGGACTCGACGGCCTGCACGCCCATGGACAGGCTGCCCGGGTCGCCGTAGGCCGCCACGTGCACCGAGCCCTCGGCGGCGTTGGCCATGGTGGAGAGGTTGCACGGAATCTCGTCCATCACCAGGCCAAGGCCGGTGGCGTAGGGCTGGTGCGTGTGGATGACCGCGTTGACGCGCGGCATGTTCTTGAAGATGTACAGCAGGGCCTCGGTGTCCACGGACGCCTTGCGCTCACCCTCCACGATGTTGCCGTCGATGTCCACCACCAGCATGTCCTCGGGCACCATCTCGTCGTAGATCATGCCCGACGGGGTGACCACAAACAGGTCGCCCTCGGGGCCCTGCACGCGGGCCGACAGGTTGCCGCCCGACAGCGCGATGAGGCCGTAGTGGTCCATCTTGAGCGCATACTCAAGCATCTGCTTCTTCACGTCTTCGAACATCGTTGTGCTCCTTCGCTCATGGTGGCGGGACGCCCCGCGACCACCTACTTCCTCTTGTTCTTGCCCTTCTTGCGCGGGGGTGTGGCCGCAGCCCGCTCGCGTGCCAACGCCTTCAGTGAGTCCGGATGGGTGCGTAGCTCGATGGCCTCGATGGTGTCGTAAAGCTCCTTGCCATCGGTGTACTTCTTGGTGGCTATCCAGTAGCGCCCGCGAAACGGCGTGGTCTTTCCCGCGCGGATGAACGTGTTGCCGTTCACGGGGTTGGAGCGCACCAGGAAGCTGTCCAGCTCGTCGAAGTCGTAGCGGTCCTTGCGGCCCCACAGCTCGAAGGTGATGGAGGCGTCGTCAACGTGCACGTACTGCGGGTAGGCATGGCTCAGCAGCAGGTTCCACAACTGGTAGACGGCCGCGATGACAAACATCCCGTACACCGCCGGGATGGTCGTCTTTGCCATGAGGATGTTGTAGAGGCTAAGGCCCAGCATGGCCGCGCAGAACACCGCCGTGACGGGCACCTCCAGCACGTAGTAGCGCCTCTCGAACTCGTAGGTCTTGGTCATGGGACTCCTCGCTCGCGTAGCCCATCAGGGTACGCCCTTCGTATGGTGGCTCTTCGTACGAATCGGGGCCCACGCGCGGTGGGCCCCGACGTCAGTCGCTCAGAGGGAAGCGCATGCCAGCCAACGACTACGCGTTGATCTCGGCAGCCTCCTTCTTGATGCGGTTGCGGTTCCAGATGGCCAGGGCCACGGAGATGGCGCCCACAACACCGATGCCGATGAAGGGGTTGAGGCCGAAGAGGCGGAAGATGGCCCAGGTCAGCGGGTTGGCGCCGTCGCAGATCGAGGAGATGGCGGAAGCGCCGGCCATATCGAAGCCTACGGAGGCGGCAACGGTGGTGATGGTGCCGGAGAGGTCGGTGGCAATGTAGAGGCCAACGGTCAGGATGATGAGGCCAGAGACGATGCCACGGAAGCCGTTGTTGTGGACGACCGGGGTGATCAGGACGAGCATCCAGGGGATGACGGCGAGGTCAGCGAAGGGCAGCACGCGGTTGCCGGGCAGAATGACGGCCAGGAAGATGCAGGCCGGAATCAGCACGAGCGCGATGGCCAGGGTGACGGGATGGCCGACGCCCACGGCGGAGTCGAGGCCGATGTAGATCTTGCCGGCGCCCTTGAAGTGGTCGCGCACGAAGGCGTTGGCAGCCTCGGAGATGGGCACGAGGCCCTCCATGAGCAGGGCGGCCATGCGCGGGATCAGCACGAGGCCAGCGCCCATCTGAACGCCAAGGTTGAGGATGGTGATGATGGAGGTGCGGAGGTCGGCGGGATCGAAGTAGGCGAGGCAGCCGATGACGATGCCCATGGCGGTGCCCAGGAGGATGGGCTCGCCGAAGACGCCGAAGCGCTTCTGCAGGGTGTCGGTGTTGATGTTGATGTCACGCACGCCCGGGATCATGTCGAAGCACTTGTCGAGGACCATGGCGATGGGCGCGTAGGCGGTGGAGAAGCCGTGGGGCAGCGAGATGCCGGGGATGCCCAGGGACTCCTGCACGAGCGGAGCGGTGTAGTCGCCAAGCACCATGATGATCATCATGTTGAAGATTGCCGCGAGGAATCCGAACAGGATGTTGTTGGTGAGGGCGGCGACGAGGGCGCCGGTGAACGCGAAGTGCCAGTAGTCCCAGATGTCCACGTCGATGGTCTGGGTGGTGCCGGTGAGGATCATCACGATGTTGACCACGAGGCCCAGCGGGATGATCATGACGCCCACCTGAGAGGCGAACGCGATGGCGGCAGCCGCAGGCCAGCCCACGTCCACGACGTCAAGGGTGAGGCCAAACTTGTCGCACATGACCGAGACGGCCGGTACGAGCTGGCCACCGAAGACCTGGCCGATGACCAGGTTCAGGCCGATGAAGCCGACGCCAACCGTGAGGCCGGCGCGCAGGCTCTTGCCGAAGCCTGCACCCAGGATGCAGCCGAAGATCGTCAGGATGATGGGCATCATGACGTTGGCGCCTAGGTCACTGATGAATTGGAAAGGAGCAAGCAATGCTTCCATGGTGTCTTCCTTTCATCTACTCCTTGGGGTAATCCCCGTTCCCTTCCTTGCCTTTTCGTGCAAAGTACATCCAGTCGCTCCGCGGCTAGCTCCCGGATACGTACCAAAACTGCTGGTGAGGCTTGCTCACCTATGATTGGGGTCGAAGCGACCCCGTGGATTGCCTACGTGGGCTACTCCTCCATGAGGCGCAGGATCTCTGCGTCAGAGGCCTCGGTGCCAATGCCCATCAGGTAAGGGACGCCGTTGACATAGGGGCAGTGAAGCTCGGTCGGCGCGATGGACGTGGCCACGATGAAGTCGTAGTTATGGGACTGCCCAGGGGCGGCGGCCAGGGGCACCTGCGTGATCTCGTACTGGCCTTTGTAGCCATGCGAGTCGAGCAGCTCCTCGACCTTCTTGCGGGCGATCGTGGAGGTCACGATGCCAGAGCCGCAGGAGAGGAGGATACGCTTCTTCTTACCAGCTGCCATGTCTGCCTTCCTTTCTGCGCGAATCCGTCGCGCTAGGGTTACCGATGCGCAATAGCTTATTACTCTCCGATGACGATGACGCGTGCGCGGCGGGTGCGCTCCCGCGTACGGTCGTAATCGACGAAGAAGACGCTTGCGAGGCCGTTGGTCTGCAGCTTGCCCTCGCCCACCTCGAGCGTGACGCTGCTGCCGATGAGCGTGGAGCGCAGGTGCGCGTCGCCGTTCCACAGCATCGTGCGGTCGCCGCCAGGCAGGTACGACAGGGCGTCAGGCCAGCTCTCCACCTCCTCGAAGTGGCGCAGGCCAGGATAGCGGAACGTGGACCAGTCGTGCTGCTCGGGGAACATCACCTCGAGGCCGTCGTTGAGGTCGGCCTGCAGGAAGGTGTCGCCCGCGGGCGTGTAGTCGTGATCGAACTCCTCGATGAAGAGCGCGCAGGTGGTGTGGCAGGAGATGACGGTGGCGATGCCCTCCTTGATGCCGCTGGCGGCCACGATGTCGGCCACCTGGGCGGTGATGTCCTTGTAGTCAGGCTTGCCAGCGCAGGTCTGGACCTTCAGCTCTCCCTTGTACACGGCCATGGGTGCTCCTCTCGATAGTTGGCCACTTGGTGCGGGATGCAACTACTGGGCGATGTCGGCGCGCACGCGGTCGAGCGCGGCGAACATCTCCTCCAGCACGGCAAACGGGTCGTCGGCCGCGACGATGCCAGAGGTGCCACCCGTGGCGTCGCCGCCGTAGTAGATGGCATCGTACACGTCCTGGCCGGTGGAGATGCCGGCGGCCTGCAGCACGAACGTCTCGGGCGACACGTTCTTGACGGCTGCGGTGCTCTGGCGGATATAGTCCTCACCGGCAATCTGGCCGGTGCCGATAAGGCTGTTGAGCTCGCACGTCATGATGTCGGGATGCAGCTCGGCAATGGCCGCCGCCTCCTCCACCGAGTCGGCGCACACGCAGGTGAGGATGCCCAGCTCGCGGGCACGCACGATGCACTTGGCCAGCTCGCCCACGGTAAGCGGGTTCTCGGCATGGTTGAGGAAGGTGGCCTTGACGCCGGCAGCCGCCAGCGCCTCGGGCAGGATGTGGCCCATGCCGCGGCCGGGCTTAAGGCTTTCCATGGCCTGGGCGCACGGGATGAGGTTGGGGCAGTTCTCGATGACCCACGGCAGGTCGATCAGCTGGGCGGTGAACAAGCACTCGAAGCCATAGCGACCGGCGAGCTCGTTGGTCTTGGCGGCAAGCTTGCGCAGCTCCTCACCATAGAGATACGACTTGGGGTTGACCACAAAGAACGGCCTGTGCAGGACTGCCTTCTCCATCGCTGCTCCTCCTTGACGTGCGCCCTAGGGGCACGGCTCCACGGTTCTTCCATGAGTATAGCGATTTTGTGTCCTCTTGTACAATCTTTACTGAACAAGTTTTTTGACTTGGCAGACGGCAGGCCACCTGCCGCAAGCGGCAGGCGTCATGCCTGCAAAAGCGCGGTGCTGGCAGCACCCCTTGTACTCAGCGACTTCGTGCCAAAAGCCGCACCGCCAACGCCTACGAGATGACCGAGCGCTGCTGGGTTGCCTCGCCCACGATGGCCTGGCCCGCCGTGAGCCAGGAGAGGCTCCAGTCAAAGGGGGTGCGGTCCTCGAAGCTGATGGTCTGCTCAAGCACGAGCAGCGGGGCGGATTCGTCGCAGTGCAAGTAGCCGGCGTGCTCGGTGCCTGCCGCACGGGCCGTGTAGCGCACCTTCACGTGGCCCACGCGCTTGCCCGAGCAGCGCTCGACGGCCGCGTTGCCGTCCTCCACCGTGAAGTCAGCCCTGTCGATGTCGGGGCAGCGCTGCATGCTAATCCAGCTCTCAATGCACATGATGGGCTCGCCTCCCACGCTGCGCACGCGGCGAAGGAACAGCATGGGCGCGCCAGGCTCAAGCTCAAGCTCGTAGGCCACGTCGGCTGGGGCTGATAGCACCACTTGGTCGAGCACGGCGGTGGTGAAGCTCTTGCCCTGCTCGCGCAGCGACTCGGCAAACGAGATGGTGCCGCGACCGGCCGGATGCGAGATGCCGCCCTCGGCCACGAAGGTGCCGCGGCCGTGCGACTGCACGAGCAGACCCTCATCCACCAGCGACTTTATGGCGTGACGCACCGTGCCGCGCGACAGGCCGAACATCTCCATGAGGGCATGCTCGGAGGGAATCTTCTTGCCGGCGCCCCACGCGCGGGAGTAAATCTTTTCGCGCATGATGTCGGAGAGCTGCGAGTGCAGCGTGGACGAGGTGGTCTTGTCGAGACGCATCTCGCCAAGTGACGTAGCGTTTGGATCGGCTTCGGAATACGGCGTGGGCGTGATGACCCGAGTCATTCCTGGGGAATTTGCGGCTACCATGGCTGACCCTATCGATGTGGTGTCTCTGCCTACGGTGCTGACCGTCGACTAATATATGGACAAGTTTTGGACAACTGTGCATAAGTAGTGTACAACTTTGGACACGGTTTGCCAAGCACAACACAATATGTGACGTGCGTATGTACAGGCGGCAAGCCGTCGTGGCGGCAGGCTTCGAACGAGCGTAGGCAATCCGAATCTTCTCTGATATACTTTCAGTTTGCGTCCCCATCGTCTATCGGCTAGGACGGCACCCTTTCAAGGTGTAGAGGCGGGTTCGACTCCCGCTGGGGGCACCACGTTTATAAGACTCCCTGTCTCCAGGGAGTTTTTTCATATGAGGGCGGCATCCCAGGGAGTCGAACCCGGGAGGGCTGGACAGGCCAGCGGCCTGTCCATGGCCGAGGCCGAAGGCCGAGGCATGCGAGCGTTGCCGCAGGCAACGCGGCGACTCCCGCTGGGGGCACCACGTTTACAAGACTCCCTGTCTCCAAGGAGTTTTTTCATGTGAGGAGGCGTTCCAAAGTGGCGGTAGTGCTGGGGGCAAAACCGCCACAAGGGCAACGCCCGCTACTCAACAAGGTGGCGGTACTTCTCAAACCGATAGCGACGCTTCCGCTGCAAGGCGTTCCCGTAGTCAATCGCACGCGTCGGGCAGTTTTGTATGCACGCCATGCAATGCATGCAGTGCCGCTTGGTCCACGTGGGCATGCCTCCCACCATGCGAATTGCTGACACGGGACACGTACGCTCGCACTTCCCGCAGGAGATGCACGCGTCATTTGCGACGAACTTCTTTGTAGGGAAGGCGAGCCCATCCCACGCATACACGAAAGGCAGCACCAAACGGTACTCCAGATTCGAGACGTGGCGCTCCTCGTACTGCGCTTGGTGAGCAATGGCGTCCGCCACCCGGGCAATCCCTTCGGGCGCCGCCTTGAGCTTCGCCTCGATAGACTCGAGCTTCTCCTCGGGAGCCAGCCCCACAAGGTAGTTCCTGGGCATCGCTATCTCGGCACAGCCGACAAACTCCATCTGCTTTGACGTGAACAGCTCGCGAGCCTGCCTGCCCGCAATGCCTGCGTAGGATCCCATCGTCACCACTGCGTATGCCATGCGGCTTCCCTGCAGAGGGGTCTCCTTCAGGTGCCGATAGATGGGCAGCGGCATGCCGTCCACATAGACCGGCATGCATAGAACAAAGGGCTTCGCCGAGCTGAGCGGGCTTGTGTCGCCATCATGCATGCGCCTCATGAGATCCACCGCCTCGTCGTCAAGCAGCTTCGCGAGAGACCTTGCGACAAAGCGGCTGTTGCCCGTCGCGCTGAAGAACATGATCATGTGCCAGGCTCCTATCTACCGCAGAAACCAGAACGGGGCCGCGCGAGCGCCTTGGATAGTACGGCCTCGTCCTCCATTGTATGCGGCCCGGCAGGAAGCCCTCTAGCAGCTCGAATCGTCACGTCCAGAGCACCAAAGCGCCGCCTGAGCGGAGCGTTGCCAAGGGCATGTGCGTTTTCTGGCGGTACACAACTTTGGGAGGCGGTAGAAAAACCGCAGGATTCCGAATCGGACGAGCAGGGGTTTGGACAGTTGTGTACCGCAAAACCGAGGTATCGCGAGTATCGGCCCAAACAACACCCGCCTCCATGCGCCTGCGCACAAACGAGTACGATGTCGAAGACGGATGAGTGCGACACAGGGGGCACGCGATGGACCTCATCAGGGAATTCTGCGCGGAGAACATGACGCTGGTGCCGGCGGCAATCGCGGCAGGCGCGCAGCGCGTCGAGCTGTGCGACAACCTGGCCGTGGGCGGCACCACTCCCTCGTATGGCGTCATCAAGGCCGCGGTGGCCTTCGCTCGCGAGAACGACGCGCAGGTCATGGCCATGATGCGTCCGCGTGGCGGGGGCTTCGTCTATAGCGAGGCCGAGGCAAGCATCATGCTTGACGACATCCGATGCGCGCGTGGACTCGGGGTTTCCGGCGTGGTGCTTGGCTGCCTGAGGGCCGGCGATGACGGGCGTCCCTCGCTGGACGCCGAGCTTACCAAGCGGCTCGTCGACGCAGCCAAGGGGCCGGGCCCGAACGCTCCCCTTCTTGTCACCTTCCACATGGCCTTCGACGAGCTGGACGACGCGTCGCAGCTCAAGGACATCGAACTGCTCGCCAGCCTTGGTGTGGAGCGCATCCTCACGCACGGAGGTCCGCTGGCTGAGCCCATCCTTGACCACATACCCCACCTGCGCGAGCTTGTCCACCGCGCGGGCGGGCGAATCATCATCCTACCGGGTGGCGGCATCACGTGGCAGAACGCCGAGCAGGTCGCAAGCCTGCTCGGCGTGCACGAGGTTCACGGAACCAAGGTCGTGCGCCTCGCGCCGTAATGCCGGCACACAATGAAGCGGGGCCGATAGGGTACGTCTCAACACGTACCCTATCGGCCCCGCAAGTCACATTTGGGCTTGTTCTGCCCGTTAGGGTACGTGCCAAGACGTACCCTAACCTCGGACAAGCCGGTCACCAGGCCGTCGCTAGGCCACGCTGCCCCTGATGCTGTCGGCAGCGTCGGCCGCCTTGCCCATGGCCTCGTTCACGTCGGCCACGACGCGACCGGTTCCCTCGATGTGGTAGCGCAGGCCAAAGAACAGACCGATCACCATCAGCCACAGCGTGGCACCCCACATGAACAGGCCCAGCACCACAAGCAGCACGGGCAGAGCCAGCACGCGCTCGCCGCGGCGCTCCACCACAAACTGCGCGTCCATACTGCTGCGGACGAAGCTCCTGGCGTGGTCGCAGAAGGCGTTCCATGCGCCAGAGCCGGCGGGCTCACCCGCGGAGGCGCTGCGCTGGGCCTCGCCCTGGGACGGCACCGAATAGGTTGCGGTAGGCTCGTCTGCCGCGGCCACCCTATGGCTGCGCTCGATCATCACGACCGCCTCGAGCACGTCGAAGTCACACGCCTCCAGGGCCGCCTTGGCCTCCTCGTAGTCCACGCCGCACTTGTCCATGACCATCTCGACCATCTCGAGCTTCTCCATGACCGCTCATCCTCTCTTGTTCTGCCGGTCCGTCTGACAAGTAGGATGATGCGGTTCACACATGAAGTCCGGCTAAGGCGAAGATTAATCCCAGGTGAGCAGTTGGTGGATTCGCGCGGGTTTTGGGCAGCGGGCTGGGGTGACGTGCGCTGCGCCTCGTTCACCAACGCACCGTGGCATTCACCTGCAAAAGAGGGCCCCATTGCCGGGGCCCATGCTCATCTGGTAGGGGCGGCGGGGCTCGCCGCGCTGCCTGAGGGCAACGCTCCACGGCTCCGGGTGCTACGCACCCTACGCCCGGCACATGCCAGAGGGCATGT
>CADALE010000016.1 GCA_902788705.1 uncultured Coriobacteriaceae bacterium
CCCTCAAAGATGGGAGGGAGCAACTTTGAAATCCGTGTTTCAGCAGGTAGAGATACCTAAACAGGGGTCAAAACCGCACACTATTTGTCCTATAACCCCACAGATAGCACTGTTACCTGCACGGATAACAAAAAAGGCCCCGGAGGGCCTGAGAGATCGTGGTGCGGGCGAAAGGACTTGAACCTTCACGGGGTTGCCCCCATACGGACCTGAACCGTACGCGTCTGCCAATTCCGCCACGCCCGCGTGCAAAAAAGGATATTACTACAGCCTTGTCCCTCCGTCAACAGGTTTCGCGGAACAATTTTCGGTTTCTAGCAGCCCATACCTGCTTGGCGCCTGCTTCGCGAAGGATCGCGCGCCGCTGGCCACGCCTGGCCGTAGCCCGACCACCATCGCATGGCGCATCTGGCGCTTCTGCTCCCGGCGCTTCTGGTCACAGCGCTATCGGCACTTCTGGCGCTCCTGCCGCCAGCGCTTCTACCCCTAGCCCTTTCGCCACCCTGGCCACAGCAAAACTACTTACAATGCAATTCTTTGTGAGTAATTTGGCCTATCGAGAGAAGTCCCAACTGGGCTTTTATTGGACAGTTACTCACATCTTGTCAAATAGTGAGTAGTTTTGGCCCCGGGGTTGCCCGGGCTGTTGCCCCGACCGCACCGCCGGGCGTACCGCCTGGCGCACCGCAGCAGCAGCCGAAGCCATGCCGGACGCCACCGCTCCAAACGACCCACTACCAGCGGCTTTTGGCTTCTGCGCACGGGGCGAAGCGCGCGTCGGCACCGCGGCCCACCCGTCCCTGCGCTTTGTGTGCTCGTTGGCTCTGAGTTTGGCAAACCTGCTGCAAACGGGTACCCTATACTCACCAGACACGGCCACAAACGAAGTTCACACGACCAAAGGGGATGCCGTGCAGGATCAAGAACAAGACCTCACTCAAACCAGGCTTCTGGGCGGCACAGGCCGCAGGGGCCAGGCCAGCTCGCAGGACCAGGACCAGCCCCGGACAACCCTGCTGGACCGCGGCAACCAAGGCGCCCAGCAGACCACGCTGCTTGACCGCGGCGGGTCAACCCGCGTGCGCCACGCGGCCACCGACATCACCCAAACCAGGCGACGCGCCTTCGTGGACACCTCGACCCCCACGGCCCAGCACTACTCGCAGGAGCTGCTGCTCAACCGCTACCGCGTGATGGACTCGCGTGGCACCGGCGGCTTCGGCACCGTGCTTACCTGCTGGGACACGCGCCTTCAGCGCCGCGTGGCCATCAAGCGCATCCCACTTGCCATGCGCAATGCCGCAGGCAGCTCGAACGCGTCCACCGTGGCCGAAGCTCTTGCCGAGGCCCGCACCTCAAGCCTTCTGGCCCATCCCAACATCGTGACGGTGTTCGACTTCGAGGCCGACGCCAACTATGCCTACCTGGTGATGGAGTACGTGGACGGCGTCACCCTCACCGAGCTGCTCGAGCGCGTGGAGGGCGGCACCCTCACGCCTGACGAGTGCTGCCACCTGGTGCGCTCGGTGGCAGCGGCGCTTGCCTACGCCCACCAGAACAACGTGCTTCACCTTGACATCAAGCCGTCCAACATCATGATCGACAAGTCGGGCACCGTGAAGCTGTGCGACTTTGGCATGGCCACGCTCGCCTCGGCCGCCGGATACGGCGACGCGCGTGGCGGCACCATCGGCTACATGCCGCCCGAGCAGATTCGCGGCGACCTGGTGGACGAGCGCGCCGACGTGTTTGCCCTGGCCGTGGTGGTGTGGCAGGCCCTCACGGGCGAGCGACCCTTCGCCGCGCCGTCGGCCGAGCGTTCGCTGGCGCTCATCGAGCACGGGCCCAAGACCAAGATCTCGAAGCTGGTGCCCGCCGCCTCGGGCATCGGCGAGGAGGCCCTGATGGCCGCGCTCGACCCGGTGGTTGCCACCCGCACCGCCTCGGTTGCCGACTTCGCCAACGAGCTGACCTTTGCCTTGGGCGACGCCGAGGCCGGGCACCGTAGCCTGCATCACCTGGTGTCGCAGACCGCCCCCGACGAGGACGAGGACGACCGCAGCTATGGCGAGCGCCTGCCCATCGCCTTCCGCTACCCCTGGCTACGCCCGTTCATCGTGCGCACGACCTCGGCCCTGTGCTGCGGATTCCTTACGTTCGTCGCGCTGGGCGGCGCGCTTCCCTCGCGCCGGGCCCTGCTTGCCGCAGTAGGCTCCACGACGCTTGCCTCGGCCGCGTGGCCTCCGCTTGGAAGCGCCCTCGGCGTGGTGGCCGTGCTTGCCAGCCTCATGATGCAGGGCGGCGACGGCGTAGCCACGGTGCTTCTGCCCGCACTGGTTGGCATGGTGATGCTGGCCTGGTGGGTGCTGCTGGGCGTGCGCAGCCATCACGCCACGCCGGCGCTGCTGCTTCCGTGCTGCCTCTCGTATCCCACCGGCGGCGTCGCCTGGGCCGGGGCCTTCCTCCCACCCGTCAGCGCCCTTGCCACGTCGCTTGCCAGCTGGGCGTTTGCGCAGGCATGCATAGCCGCGCGAACCACCGCCTTCGACGCGGGCGACACCGCCCGCGCCCTGCTCTCCCTTGCCATGTCGCCCGCTGCGTGGGTTGCCGCGCTCAGCTGCGGGGTGGCCGCGATGATAGCCTCGGTCATCACCCGTCGCGGAGGGTCCACCGGATCGGCCGTGCTGGGCCAAGTTGCCTGCTGCGCGGTGCTGGTTGGCAGCCAGGTGCTTACCTCCCGTTTGGAGAATGGCGGCATATGGGCGCCCCCGACATGGGAAGGAGTCGCTGTTGCGGTAGTCTTATGCATGTTCGCAAGCGTCGCGGCTGCCCTCAGCGGCCCGGCTCCTGACGAGCAGGAGGAGGATTGGGATGAACTTCATTAAGACGTTCGAGAGCCGCGTGAGCGACGCCTTTGGCGCATCCCCCCGAGGCCATGCCGCACCATTCTCGTTCAAGCGCCTCGCCAAGCTGGCCGCCAAGGAGCTTGAGGCCGAGACCTACGTCATCGACGGGGTGGACACCGCCCCTGCGCTTTACACCATCTTGGTATCGGCCGCCGACGACACCGCCATGCGACCGCTGTATCCGCAGCTCACGCTTGAGGTAGTCTCCTTTGCGAAGGCCGAGGCCAAGCACAAGGGCTACACGTTCGTGGGCGAGCCGCTGGCCCGCTTCATGGTTGACCCAAAGCTGCGCCCCGGCAAGTTTGACCTGTTTGCCGAGAACGTCGACGCCGTTACCCTCGAGCGCCTGCGCGACGAGGAGATAGCCTTCCTGTCCGGCGCCTCCGCCGTGGGCGGCGCTGCTGCCGACCTCACCGGAGCCCGGCCAGCCGCCGCGCACCGCGGGTCCGCCACGCACGCATCGACGCCCGAGCCGACCCCGGCGCGCGTGTCCACACCGATACCCACCCCCGTTCCCGAGCCGGTGCGCCCCGCCATGGCCCCGTCGGCCCTCAGCCCCGAGGACTCCGCGGCCGCAGGCCTCGACATCGTGCCGGTGGACTTCCTTGACGGGCAGCTGCAGGCCTCGGGCCTTGCCGGAAACGGCCAGGCCGACGCGCTGGCCTCGCTTGACTCGGCAATTCCGCAGATAGAGGTGGCCTCCGAAGACCCTGTCGTGCCCGCCACGCAGCTGCGCACGCCCGCCCAGCCGGTGGAGCCCGACCAGGACGATCCCGTCACCTGCCTGCTCATCGACCGGCAGACCGGGCGCACCTACACCGGCACCGCCCCCATCACCCCCATCGGGCGCGAGCGCATGACCGGCAGCATCGTGCTGCGCGACCCCAACGTGTCGCGCCGCCATGCCGAGCTGGTGCACGACGGCCACGCCTGGCGCCTGCGCGACCTCAACTCGACCAACGGCACCATGGTGAACAACGTCGAAATCACCCAGTGCGTGCTGCATGACGGCGACCTCATCACGGTAGGCCTCATGAACCTGGAGTTCAGGGAGGGCTAGCCATGATCGACCTCGTGCTGTTTGCCGGACGCATCCTGCTCGTCGTCATGCTGTACCTGTTCCTGTTTGCCACGATGCGCACGGGCATCGGCCTCGTGCGCGGCCAGCGCCGCGACACCGCCATCTGGTCGGTGGACGTCGAGAAGGGCGAGAAGAGCCTGCGCGGCCTGCATGTGGACATCCTTGGCCCGGTGGTGGTTGGCCGCTCGCCGTCGTCGGACATCGTCATCGACGAGCCCTACGTGTCGGCCACGCACGCGCGCCTCACGCTGCAGGGCCCGGCCCTGGTGCTTGAGGACCTTGGGTCCAAGAACGGCACGCTGGTGAACGGCCACCCCGTCACCCAGCCCGTCAGCCTTCGCGACGGCGACGACGTGCAGGTGGGTGACACCGTGATGCGCGTGAGCCGCCGATGATCGACTTCCTGCGACATATTAGCCAGGCGGACCGTTCGCCCCAAGGCGACCAGTCCCCCGCCGAGCCCGTCATGAGCCCGGGCCACGCCACCCTGTCGGTGGAGGGCCGCGAGGACTCGTATGTGGAGACGGGCTCGTCGCAGTGGCTTTCGTGGGGCGCCCGCACCGACGTGGGCCTGGTCCGCGAGCACAACGAGGACTCCTACCTGGTACGCGCGCCGGTGTTTGCCGTGTGCGACGGCATGGGCGGCCACGAGGCAGGCGAGGTTGCCAGCACGATAGCCGTCGAGACCATCGCCAACGAGGCCCCGCTGCATGCCGACGACGTGCTGCTTGGCGCGGCCGTGGAGTCGGCCAACCTTGCCGTGATGCAGGGGGCCGTGAACGGCCTGGGCCGCCCGGGCATGGGCTGCACCGCCTCGTGCGCGCTCATCGAGGGCAGCCGCATGGCCATCGCCCACGTGGGCGACTCGCGCGTGTACCTACTGCACCTTGGTACCCTGGTGCGCCTTACCCACGACCACTCCTATGTTGAGGAGCTGGTGGACGCCGGCGAGATAACGGCCGACGAGGCGCGCACGCACCCCTCGCGCTCGGTCATCACCCGCGCACTGGGCTCGGACCCCGACATGTACGCCGACCACTTCAGCATCGCCGTCTCGTCGGGCGACCGCATCGTCATCTGCTCGGACGGGCTCTCCTCGATGGTGGAGGACTCCGAGATAGAGGCCGTCGCCGTGTCGTCGGCCACCCCGCAGGCAGCCGCTGACAACCTGGTTGCCGCGGCGCTTACGGCAGGCGGGCACGATAACGTGACGGTGCTCGTGGTGGACGTGCTTGACGACGGCGTGGTGGAGGAGCACCACCGCAGGCGCACCCGCACCTTCTCCATAATCTTCGCGCTGCTGATGGCGGCCATCATGCTGTTCGTAGGCGCCGTGGGCCTCTTTGTGCACAGCTCGTGGTTCATCGGCGTGAACGGCTCGACCGTGGCCATCTACCAGGGCGTGCACACCGACTTCCTGGGCCGGCCGCTGTACGAGCTGGTCGAGACCACCTCGGTAGAGGTGTCCGACCTGCCCGAGGCGGTACGCAAGAGTCTGGAGGAGGGCGTGGTGGTGGCATCCGAGAAGGACGCCGCAGCCACCATCGAGAGCTACCGCCAGCAGATCGACGCCGACAAGACGGCGGTGGCCGACACCGCCATGTCCACCTCCGACGCCACCGCTGCGTCGCCCGAGACCCCCGTCACGCACGAGGAGACCGCCGAGAACTCGGCCGCGGCCGAGTCGGGCAAGGAGGGCACCGAGGCCGGCAGGGCCGAGGCGCAAGCCAAGGCCGGCGAAGGGGCAGGTGACTAGCATGCCTGCGATCACCGCCAACACCCGTCGCAACACCGAGCTGGGGCTGCTGGTCCTGGCCGCCTTCCCCGTGACGCTGCTGTATGCGCTGTATCTTGCCAACATGCACGTCGAGCTGACGGCGCAGTCGCTCGCGGTGCCGCTGGGCCTGTTTGCCGCATTTGCCGTGGCACACCTCGCCGTGCGCTTCCTGGCGCCGGGTGCCGACCCAGCCATCCTGCCCATATCCTTCACGCTGTCGGGCATCGGCATCGCCTTCGTCACGAGGCTTGCCCCGTCACTGGCGTTCAACCAGATGCTGTGGTTGTTCCTGTCGGTGGGGGCCATGGTGGCAACGCTCGTTCTCGTGCCCAGCATCGACGCGCTGGCCGAGTACAAGTTCACCATAGGCATCGCTGGCGTGGTGCTGCTGCTCCTGCCGATGCTGTTCGGCGTCGAGCTGGGCGGCTCCAAGCTGTGGCTGAACTTCTTTGGCTTCTCCTTCCAGCCCGGTGAGCTTGCCAAGATCCTCATCGTCATCTTCCTAGCCTCGTATCTGGCCGAGAATCGCGAGATGCTCTCCGCTTCCTCGCTGCGCTTCGGCCCCTTCGTGATCCCGCGCCTGCACATGCTGGTGCCGGTCTTCGTGATGTGGGGCCTGTCGCTGCTGGTGGTCGTGTTCGAGCGCGACCTGGGCAGCGCGCTTCTGTTCTTCACCTTCTTCGTGGTCATGCTGTACGTGTGCACGGGACGGGTGAGCTACGTGCTCATCTCGTTTGCGCTGCTGCTTCTGGGCGGCATGGTGTGCTACCGGCTGTTTGGCCACGTGCAGGTGCGCGTGCAGATCTGGCTGGACCCCTTCGAGGACCCCTCGGGCTCGGGCTTGCAGATCGTGCAGTCGCTGTACTCGCTTGCTGACGGCGGCCTCGTGGGCACGGGCATCGGCAAGGGCCTGCCGCGACTCATCCCCATCGTGGAGAGCGACTTCATCTTCTCGGCCATCGGCGAGGAGATGGGCCTTCTGGGGGCCGCGGCCGTGCTCATCCTGTTCATGCTGTTTGCCGTACGTGGCCTTGCCACCGCGGCGCGCGCCCGCTCCGACGTCTCGGCCTTCGCGGCCGTGGGCCTTACCTCGGCCATCGTGGTGCAGGCCATCGTCATCATCGGCGGCGTAACCAAGTTCCTGCCGCTCACGGGCGTGACCCTGCCCTTCATGAGCCAGGGCGGCAGCTCGCTTCTGGCCAGCTTCATCATCGTGGGTCTGCTGTTGAGGGCCGGCGACGAGGGCACGGGCCACGGCACGCAGATGCTTACCTCCAGCGCGCAGCCGCTGCACGTGGCGCGCTCCAACGGGCGCCTGGCCGCCGTGGTGCACGGCGCGCACGCACGCGCCACGCTGGGAATGGACACGCCCGAGTCGGGCGTGCTGGGGCGCGTGGCCCTGGGCAACCGCCTCACGGCGCTGGTCACCACCTTCACCCTGCTATTCGCGGCGCTCATCACCAACCTCACCTACATCCAGGTGTTCAAGGCCGACTACTACCGCAACCTGCCCATCAACAACCACACCATCGTGCGCAGCTCGCGCGTGCAGCGTGGCTCCATCATCACCATCGACGGCCTCACCCTGGCTGAGTCCGTCCTGGCCGACGACGGCGTGTCCTACGTGCGCGCCTATCCCCAGGGCAACACGGCCACCAACGTGGTGGGCTACCTCTCCACGCAGTACGGCGCCACGGGCGTCGAGTCGTTCATGAACGACGTGCTTACCGGGCACGCCGACTACTCCAACTGGGTGAGTGCTCTCTACTCGCTGGCAGGCGTGCAGCAGCCCGGCTCGTCGGTGGTGCTTACCATCAACTCGGCGATGCAGAGCGCGGCCGAGGAGGCCCTGTGGGGCTACACCGGCTCGATCGTGGTGCTCAACCCCGCCACGGGAGCGGTGCTGGCCGAGGCCTCGTCGCCCACGTTCAACTACGACAACATCGGCGAGATCATGGCCAGCGAAAGCACCAACGGCGAGCTGCTCAACCGCGCTACGCAGGTGCTGTACGCACCGGGCTCCACCTTCAAGACCGTCACGCTCGCGGCAGCGCTTGACTCGGGCTCCGCTGCGCTGGACAGCTGGTACGAGGCCCCGGCCTCCATCGAGATCGGCAACGCCACGGTTACCAACATCCATGACGACGCCTGGGAGGGGCTCACCCTGCGCGAGGCGCTCATGTACTCAGCCAACACCGTGTACGGTCAGCTGGGTGCGCAGCTTGGCGCGCAGACGCTCGTCTCGTATGCACGGGCCTTTGGCTATGGCTCGAGCCTGGGCCAGGACTTCTCCACCGTGGCGTCGCTTGTTCCCGAGCCCAGCGAGATGACCGAGTGGGAGACCGCGTGGGCCGCCTGCGGACAGCCCGTAGGCGAGCACGAAAGCCCCGCCGGTCCGCAGACCACCGTGATGCAGAACGCCGTCATTGCCGCAGCTATCGCCAACAACGGCGTGGCGATGAACCCCTACGTGGTGGAGCGCGTGCTCTCGCCCGAGGGAACCACCGTCTCAAGCGCCGTGGCGCGCAGCCTGGGCCAGCCCATCACCGAGCAGACCGCCGCGCAGCTGCGCGAGGCCATGCTGGACGTGGTGGAATACGGCACCGGCGCCGGCGCCCGCATCTCGGGCGTGCAGGTGGCGGGCAAGACGGGCACTGCCGAGACGGGTGGCGGAGCCGCAAACTCGCTGTTCATCGGCTTTGCGCCGTACGAGCAGCCCACGCTGGCCATCTCGGTATGCATCGAAGGCTCGGCCGACCAGGACGTGAGCGGCGTGGCCGCCTACCTGGCTGGCGAGGTGCTGGCCACCTGCATCAACGTTCAGGCGGGGGCGTCGTGATGGCCGGGACAAGACGACACGAGACGCTGCTCGGGCTTAGGCCGGCGACGCAATGCAAGACTTTCACGCGTGGCAGGGCCGCGCTCATGATGGGAGAGCAGTAATGGCAGGCAGGGTTCTGGGCGGACGATACACGGTCCAAGACAAGATAGGCGCCGGCGGCATGGCCACGGTATACCGTGGCGTTGACGAGGTGCTGGGTCGAACGGTGGCCATCAAGACGATGCTGCCGCAGTATGCCAACGACGAGTCGTTTGCCGCGCGCTTCAAGCAGGAGGCGCAGGCAGCGGCGGCGCTGCAAAGCCCCTACATCGTGAGCGTGTACGACTGGGGCCGCGACGGCGACACCTACTACATCGTGATGGAGTACCTGCGGGGCATCGACCTCAAGAGCGGCATCCGTCGCCATGGGGCACTTGACCCGCAGAAGGTGGCCCAGATTGGCCTGCAGATCTCGCAGGCGCTCTCGGCCGCCCACAAGCACGACATCATCCACCGCGACATCAAGCCGCAGAACATCATGGTGCAGCAGGACGGCAACATCAAGGTGATGGACTTCGGCATCGCGCGCGCCAAGAACAGCCACCTCACGCAGGACAACTCGGTGCTGGGCACCGCGCACTACGTCTCGCCCGAGCAGACGCAGGGCCGCGAGCTGGGCCCCACCACCGACATCTACTCGCTGGGCGTGGTGATGTACGAGGCCTCCACCGGCCAGGTGCCCTTCGACGGCGACGACGCCATCACCGTGGCGCTTAAGCAGGTGAACGAGCAGCCGCTGCCGCCAAGCCAGCGCAACCCCGCGGTGGACCCGTCGCTTGAGGGCATCATCCTGAAGTGCATGCAGAAGAACCCCCTCGACCGCTTCCAGACGGCCGACGAGCTGGCCCGCGTGCTGCGCGATTATCTGGCCGGGCGCATCCAGGCCGTGAATGCCGCCACCGCAGGCATCACCGCCACGCAGGTTAACCCCGCCAGCATCCAGACCCTCGACGGCTCGTCGGGTGCGCTGCCCACGGTAGACCGCACCAGCGACGGCAGGACGCACCGCAAGAAGCCCACCACCGCCACCGAGCGTGCGCGGCTTGAGGCCAAGCGCGAGCAGCGGCGGCATCGGCGCCGCACGGTGCTGGTGGTCCTGGCCATGCTTGCGGCCCTTGCGCTGGCGGGCTTCGTGGCCTGGCAGATGTACCAGTCGGCCAACGCGCTGCAGGAGGTGCCCAACTTGCTCAACCAGACGCAGGACGTGGCCCTCGAGCAGATCGACCGCTCCGACTTCTTCGCGCGCGGCACCGTAACGCCTGAGTACTCCACCACCGTGGAAGAGGGCCTGGTCATGGACCAGGAGCCTGACCCCTACCGTAAGGTTGAGCGCGACACCCCCATCAACCTGTGGGTGTCGAAGGGCCCCGAGCCCGCGAAGGCCGTCACTGTGCCCGACATCAAGGGCAAGACGCCCGCCGAGGCCGAGGCCATGCTGGCCGAGGTGAACCTCGTGGGCCAGGTGGGCGACTCGGTGTTTGACGCCTCGGTCGAGATCAACTCGGTGTCGCGGCAGAGCCCGGCGGCCAACACCACCGCACGCGAGGGCGACACCGTCATCTACCAGCTCTCGAAGGGCATCGAGTCGGTCGAGGTGCCCAACGTGGTTGGCTACGACGAGTACACGGCCAGCAACATGCTCACCGAGAAGCGCTTCGAGGTGTCCACCGAATACGACTACAGCAGCTACGTCGAGGCGGGCTACGTCATCCAGCAGTCCGAGACCGGCACCGCGGACAAGGGCAGCACCATCACCATCGTCGTGTCCATGGGACCGCAGCAGGTCGAGGTACCCGACGTGATCGGCTACAGCCAGGACTATGCCGAGAGCTTGCTGACCGAGGCCGGCTTTGGCGTGTCGGTCACGACGGAGGAGAACAGCTACGTGGACGCGGGCTACGTCGTCTCGCAGTCCACGAGCGGCTCGGCCGATGCGGGCAGCACGATTGGGATCGTGGTGTCCAGCGGGCCCGCGCAGAGCACGCAGGACGAGTCGCAGGCCACGCAGGGCGACCAGGGCGACCAGGGCGAGCAGACCGAGCAGGACGCGTCGGCTACCGAGGGCAACGGGAGTACGGGCAACTAGCCGCCAACGCCTACGCAACAACTATCGCCAAGCCTTGGGGCCGTCCCGCGGGACGGCCCCTTTCGTGTGGCGCCACCCGCTTGCCAAATTCCCTTGGTCTCTAACGTGTCCTTTTTGAGGAGCCAGACACTCGGTTTTAAGGGCCACACCCTTTGCCAAATGGCATATTTCCGCTGGTAGACAAGCTATCTGCAAGATAGTGGCAAGACAACTATTTGATCGATTTGGCTACCATGGTCTTCCATTTTCGGGGAGGAGGCGCCATGCGCTTTGTGGTGGGACGGACATCGTTCGAATCGGAAAGCCGTGCAATCCAGGCGGGCCTCAGCCTGACTCCGGGCACCACCGCCAGAAGGGAGGCGTACGCCGTGGTGCTTTCCGACTATCTGATCGAAGCCCATCCAGAGCTGCTGGACATGCGCCCGTGGCATTGGAGAACTCCCGATGGCTCATACGAGGTTCGTAAGGATGGCTCGAGGTACTGCTCGACAGAGTTCACCTTCCTGCTTCTTGCACGGGACCTCACTATTCCCGAGCTCGCCCTCTTTGCTTACGAGCAGTGTGGGACCTACGCTATTGACGCGTCTAATCCCAAGGGGTTCGTCACAGACTGTGTCCAGCGAACGACCAAGGACCGTCTGTGCGACTTCCTCGAGCAGTGCCCGGGAGCGCCTGGGTCAGACAAGGCGCACCAGGCTCTTCGATGGATAGCCGACCGCTCCGCCTCTCCTATGGAGTCATGTCTCACGCTTTTGCTGTGCCTTCCCCAACGGCTTGGTGGATTTGGCCTTCCCCTTCCCGAGCTTAATAGGAAGCTTTCGCCATCAGAGCTTTCATCGTGGCCTTCACTTGCCAGCTCCCGCTCTGTCAAGGCTGACCTCATCTGGTTGGATGCGTTGTTTGCCCTGGAGTACGACAGCGACCTCGCTCATACCGGCAGAGACCGAATCGCGCGGGACTCGAAGCGGCGCGTCGTGTTCGCAGCGATGCGAATACAGTCGATCAGCGTCACCAACGAACAGATAACCGACACCGAAGAGATGATGCGAGTCGCGCGGCTGGTGGCCAAGGCTCTTGGTAGGCGCCTGAACCGATGCGGCAAAGCGTTCCGGGCTAAGCACGCGATCCTGCGCAAAGCACTGCTTTCATTCACCGTCAGCGGCAAAGACGACGGGCGCCCGAGCTGACCCACGTGGCAGATCCTACCCGCCAACGCCCGGCCCGACCGGGGGTGTACAAAAAGCCGAGGCAATGCACATCTATATTTTAATTACTATATTGATTAACTCGTTTAGCTGGGGTTTTATGATTGGCCAGAATTCTCAAAAGGGGCAGGCCTGAGCAAACGGTCCGTTGGTGTCCCGAACCCGCAACAGGCCAATCATAAAACCGCAGGTAACGGGATTGTCAAAAATGATTCGCCATCGCCTGGCCAAATGCAGCCGTGCATTGGCTCGGCTTTTTGTACACCCCACCCCTTCGCGAGGTCCAAATCGGGGTTCAAAGCCAAATCACGGCGCGTTAACGTGCATTCCGGCGGCCATCTCTAGCATCTTCAGAAGCACTGAGGGACATGGGGGGTGCCCCGCTGGCGCCCCGCTCCATGGAAGAGCCGCGCGCCGGAAGTTCGCCGTACAGAAGAACGAGGCCCTCCGTCCTGTTGTGGACGGAGGGCCTCGTCATGGGCCTCGTATCAGATGGCCTTGGCCTTACTTCTCGCCGGAAGCACGACGCTCCTGGTACTCGGCAGCGAGGCGCTGCTGAATGTCACGCGGAACCTGCTCGTAGCCCTCGACCTCAAGCTCGAACTCGCCGGTGCCACGCGTAAGCGAGCGCAGGCGGGTGGCGTAGTCGGTAACCTCGGCGTACGGCACGGTGGCCTCGATGGTGGTCTCACCAGGGGCGGAGGCGGTCATGCCCTCGACGCGGCCGCGCGAGCCGGACACGTCGCCCATCACGGCACCGGCGTAGCTATCGGGCACGGTCACCTTGATGTGGGCCATGGGCTCGAGCAGCACGGGGTCGGCGCCCTGGACGGCGTCCTGGAAGCCCAGGCGGGCAGCCGTCTTGAAGGCCATCTCGTTGGAGTCAACCGGATGGAACTGGCCGTCGAACACGGCAACCTTGACGTCAATCATGGGATAGCCGGCAAGCACGCCGCCCTTCATGGTCTCCTGGACGCCCTTGTCGATGGCAGGGATGAAGCCGCGCGGGATGGCGCCACCCACGACCTCGTCAAGGAACTCGTAGCCCTGGTCGGGGTTGGGCTCGATACGCAGACGGCAGTCGGCGAACTGGCCGGAGCCACCGGTCTGCTTCTTGTGGCGACCATGGCCCACGGAGGTGCGACGGATGGTCTCACGGTAGGGGATGCGCAGCGGCACGATGTGCGCCGACACGTTGGCGCGCTCCTTCAGGCGCTGCAGCAGCACGCTGACCTGGGCCTCGCCGATGCCCGACACGATGGTCTGGGCGGTCTCCTCGTCGCGACCAACCTTGAGGGTGGGGTCAGCCTCGGCCGACTTCTGCAGGAAGTCGTACACCTTGCCCTCGGTGCCGCGGGCGTCGGGCTCGATGGCGACGCGGTACAGCGAGTTGGGGAAGCGGAACTCAGAGGCCTCGACCTTGCCGGTGACCGAGAGGGTGTCGCCGGTGAGCACATCGAGCTTGGGGACGACCATGACGTCGCCCGCCGCCACCGACTTGACCTCGGTGGTCTCGCGGCCGCACATCGTGTACAGGTGGCCCAGGCGCTCGCTCTTGCCGGTGCGGGCGTTCATCAGCTCGGTGCCCGGGGTAATGGTGCCGCACAGGACCTTCATGAAGGAGTAGCGGCCGTTCTGCGGGTCGTTGAGGTTCTTGAACACGAAGGCCACGGGGCGGTCGTCGTCGGGCGAGATGTCAAGCTGCTCGCCGTTGACCAGGGGGATGGGGCCAAAGTCGGCCATGGTGGGGAACCATGCGACGATGGCGTTGAGCAGCGAGATGATGCCCTCCTCCTTGACGGCGGCACCCGCGAAGACCGGCACGAACACGCGGTTCTTGATGGCGGTGCCCAGCAGGCCCTCGAGCTCCTCCTGGGTGATCTCCTCGCCGTCGAGGTACTTCATCATGATCTCGTCGTCGGCCTCGGCCACGAGATCGACCAGGGTGTCGTGCGCGTCCTGCGCGGCGTCGGCGAACTCGGCGGGGATGTTCTCCTCGACGACCTTGCCGTTCTCGAGGTGGCGGGCCTTCATGTGCACGCAGTCGATGACGCCGGAGAAGGCGTCGCCGGTGCCCATGGGGATGGTGATGGCGCCAAGGTTGTTACCAAAGCGCTCGCGCAACACGTCCATGCAGGAGTCGAAGTCGGACTCGGGACGGTCGAGGCGGTTCACGAACACGGCGCGGGCCAGCGACTGCTCCTCGGCGGCATACCACAGACGAGTGGTGGTGACCTGCGGACCGTCGCCTGCGTCCACCACGAACACGGCCGCGTCGGCAGCGGCCATCGAGGTGTAGGCGTCACCCACGAAGTCGGGGTAGCACGGGGCATCGAGCAGGTTGATGCGAACGTCCTTCCAGATGACAGGCGCCATCGACAGTGAGATGGAGAACCCGCGGGCGCCTTCCTGGCTGTCGTAATCAAGCGTGGGCTTGGTGCCTGCGTGGCCACCCAGGCGGCTGGTCCTGCCGGTGAGGTGCAGCATGGCCTCCGCAAGCATGGTCTTGCCCACGCCCGCTTGGCCGACAAGGGTTACGTTCTTCACTGCTTTCTCTGCCATGGTTCCTCCTATGCTCGTTGCGCGCACCTTGGCGCGGAATCGATGCGGCTTTCCTACTATACCCGTATTGTTGTTGCCATGCAGCTATTCTCGGGCAACGTAGCTGCTCATACGGCAGGCGGGAGGGAGCCGCACCACGATCGATCGGACGCGCTACACTACTACTCATGGGATACCGTACCTACACTTGTCCGATTGCAAGCAGATGCGGCGGCTGCGAATGGCTGGCCGTGCCCTACCCCATACAGATGCGACGCAAGCAACAGCAGGTGGAGGAGCTGCTGGGCCAGATGGTGGCCGACGACGGCGCCGTGCTTGAGCCCGTGATGGGCATGGACGAGCCTCGCGGCTTTCGCTTCAAGGCCGCGACGCCCTTTGCCCCGGGCAAGGGCGGCCGCATACGCTGCGGCTTTTACGCGGCAGGCACACATCGCATCGTGGCGTGCAAGGAATGCCTGGTGGAGGACCCGCGAGCCCGCGGCATCCTGAACGCAGTGGCGCAGGTGGCGGGCCGCCTGCACATTCCCGCCTACGACGAGGACCGAGGCGCAGGTGTGCTGCGGCACGCGGTCCTGCGCTGCGGGTACGCCTCCGACGACCTGCTGCTTACCATCGTGACCAACGGCCCCGAGCTTCCGCGCGTGAGGCGCCTGGTGGACGGTCTGCGCGAGGTCTGCCCGGAGCTTACCTCCATCGTGCAGAACGTGAACGACCGGCGCACCAACGCCATCCTGGGCCGTACCTGCAAGACCCTGTACGGCCCCGGCATGATGCACGACCTGCTGCTGGGATGCACCTTCGAGATCGGACCCACCAGCTTTTACCAGACCAACCCCGCGCAAACCGAGGTGCTGTACCGCCTAGCGCTTGAGGGCGCCCAGCTGCAGGCAGGCATGCGTGTGGTGGACGCCTACTGCGGCACCGGAACCATCGGCATCTGCGCCGCTGCGACAAATAACGTGCAGGTCACGGGCGTAGAGCAGGTGGGTGGCGCCGTGGCGTGCGCGCGCCGCAACGCGCAGGCCAACGGCGTGGCCGAGCGCTGTCGCTTTGTGCGAGCCGATGCCACGGCCTGGCTGGTGGAGGCCGCGTCCATCGGTGCGGAGCGCCCCGACGTGGTGATCATGGACCCGCCGCGGGCGGGCTCCACACCCGAGTTTCTCTCCGCCGTGGCGCAGCTTGGGCCCAAGCGCGTGGTGTACGTATCGTGCAACGTGGTCACGCAGGCCCGCGACCTGCAGGTTCTTCGCGATGCAGGCTATCGGCTGTCGCGCGTCACGCCGGTGGACATGTTCCCCCACACCAAGCACGTGGAGTCGGTTGCCACACTGGTGCGTGCGTAGCGGAAATCGCGGAAGGCAAGGCAATCAGCGCCGCCACGCCCGCCTAAACGAAGACAGGCCACCGGCGCCTAGCCGATGACCTGCGAAGTTTCTGGTGCCCCCGAAGGGATTCGAACCCCTGACACCAGGTTTAGGAAACCTGTGCTCTATCCCCTGAGCTACGAGGGCGTGATAGCCATTCTAGCATCACTTGCCACATGCCGTTGTGACTTCATCAGATTGCCGCTGCTGACCGCTGCCGGCCTCGTCGGCGCCTCCCCTACTTAGAGGCACGCTTGGCGTCGCGCTCCAATGCGTCCTCGCGGAGGATCTGCTCCAGGTGCTTCCGGGTCATGCCGTGCACCTCGGCGTCGACGCGCTTGCGGATGGGCCGAGCCTTCACCAGGTCGAAGATGAAGGCACCAATGATGAACACGTACGCCAGCACCAGCGACACGATGGCGATACCCGCGTACAGGTTGGTGGCGTAGGAGGCATTCCTCTGCATCAGCCAGTTGAGGCCAAACGACACCAGCGTCATCGCGAAGCCCAGGCCCAGGGCAATCCACCACACGCGCTGGGTAAACGAGTACTCGGGGTCCTTCTTGAGCAGCGCATTGGCGGCCATGTTGCGCAGGTCGTCTATCTCGCGCTGGGCGGCACGCTCGGCCTTGCGCTCCTCCTTGGTCATCTCGCTCGTGCGCTTGCCGCTGCGCCCGGCCTTGGCGTCCTCGGCCGACACCACGCGCACCGACTGCGCGGCATTGCGGGTGGGCTTGGCGCGAGCTGCCGAGCGGCGGGAGAAGCCGCTGCCCTCGTCCTCGGACTGGGCCGCAGAGTCGTTCTTGTTGCCAGAGAGGAGGCCGCCGGCCTCCTGGGCCTCGCGTCGGGCGGCCTCGATGGTGTCTCGCAGAGACATTACTGCTCCTTCATGGGCGTGAACGTGGTTCCGGTGATGATCTGGAAGGCCTCCTGGTAGCGACGGGAGGTTCCCTCGATGACGTCGGCGGGCAGGTGGGGCGGCTGGCCCTGCATGTCCCAGTTGGCGCGCAGCCAGTCGCGCGCGTACTGCTTGTCGTAGCTGGGCTGCACGTGGCCCTCGACGTAGCCCTCGGCTGGCCAGAAGCGGCTGGAGTCGGGCGTAAGGCACTCGTCGATAAGCGTGAGCTGGCCGTCCACCAGGCCAAACTCGAACTTGGTGTCGGCGATGATGATACCGCGCGTCAGGGCGTACTCGGCAGCGGCGTTGTAGATCCTGAGCGAGGCGTCGCGCAGGGCCTCGGCCATCTCGATGCCGACGATGTCGGCGCAGCGCTCAAACGAGATGTTCTCGTCGTGCTCGCCCAGCTCGGCCTTGGTGGAGGGGGTGAAGATGGCCTCGGGAATCTTGCTGGCCTCGGTAAGGCCCTCGGGCAGGCGGATGCCGCACACGGTGCCGTCCTGGTCATAGGTCTTCTTGCCCGAGCCGGTAAGGTAGCCACGCACGATGCACTCGATGGGCAGGGGCTGGGCCTTCTTCACCAGCATGGAACGGCCGGTGAGATAGCTGGCGTAGGGCTGGTACTCGGCGGGATAGTCGGCCACGTCCATCGAGATGAGGTGGTTGGGCATGAGGTCGGCAAATCGATTGAACCAGAACTGCGAGATGCGGGTGAGGATCTCGCCCTTGTGGGGAATCTCGTCGGGAAGGATGAAGTCGTAGCAACTGATGCGGTCAGATGCCACCATCAGCAGGCTGTCACCGCAATCGTAGATGTCGCGAACCTTGCCGCGGCTGTCGGGACGAATCTCCATCGTGGACATGGGCGCCTCCTCGCGTGTGCTGCACATAACCGTTCTATTGTAGCAGGGTTCCCCATGTGCATGGCTGACGCAGGAGGGAGACTCACTGGCCATGGGGAGCGCCTCGAGCGGCTAGCAGCTGGCTAGACGTCCTGGATGGCCTGCGAGATGGTCTTGCGGCTGCGGTCGCGCGGCAGGCGCAGCGTGAACGTGGTGCCCTTGCCCAGCTCGGACTCGACCGTGATGGTGCCGTTATGCTGGTCGACGATCTCCTTCGTGATGGCCAGGCCCACGCCCAGGCCCCCGCGCACGCGCTCGCGACTGGCGTCCGATCGCCAGAACCGCGAGAACACCCGCGAGATGTCCTCCTGGGCGATGCCGATGCCCGTGTCCTGCACCGAGATGAGCACGTCGGGCCGGTCGTAGGCAATGCGCACCAGCACCCAGCCGCCCTCGGGCGTATAGCGCATGGCGTTGGACATGAGGTTGACGATGGCCTCCTGGATGAGGTCGGAGTTGACCTCGGCGTACAGGTCGCTGCGGCCGGTCTCGTCAATGAAGCGCAGGTGAAGGCCCCGTTCGTGGAACAGCTGGTGCTGCGAGCTTACCAGGCTGCGCACGAGGTAGATCATGTCGGTGCGCTCGGTCTTGAGGCTGCCCTTGCCGTTCTCGATGCGCGACAGGTGCAGCATGGCGTCAACCATGCGCGACAGGCGCCGCGTCTCGGAGGCCACCGTCTCGAGGTGCTCGTCGTCGGCCGGCAGCACGCCGTCCTGCATGGCCTCGACGGTTACCAGCATGGCCATGAGGGGCGTGCGCAGCTCGTGGGCCACGTCGCTGGTAAGGCGGTGCTCGATCTTGATGTCGTGCTCAAGCGTGGTGGCCATGCTGTCGAAGGTCTCGCCCAGCTGTCCAATCTCGTCGTCGCCGCGCAGGCCCGTGCGGGCCGTGAGGTCGCCGCTGCGAATCTGCGCAGCCGTGGACGTAATGACCTTGATGGGCTTTGACAGCGCGCGCGACGCGAAGTATCCGATGCCGCTGGCCATCGCGACGGCCACCACGGCCGCCCCGAAGATAGCGCCGTAGGAGTTCTCGCGGAAGGCAGCGTCGCTCTTGGTAAGCAGCGCATCCGAGCCAAAGGCCCACAGGCGCACGGTGCCCACGATCTCGTTTTCGGAGGTGACGACCTGGGCCTCGACGATGGACTCGCTGGGCACGTTGGGCTGGGGCACCGTCCCGGCGTATCCCTCGCGGCGCGATAGGGCCCAGGTGTCGTCGTACACCACTTCGCCGTTGACGTCGATGACCTGCACCGCAACGTCGGTGGAGGCGCTGGACGCGCTGGTGGCGTACGTCAGCACGTTGCGCGTCCACCCACCCTGGCGGCGGTACTGCGTGGCCAGCACATCGGCCGTGGACTGTGCCAGGCGCTCCATGTTCTGGCGCGTGTAGCTTTGGAACTGGCGCTCCCAGGTGTAGGCAAGCACCAGCGACAGCACGATGGCCGTCATGGCCGCCGTGAGCGCAAAGAAGAACGTCATGCGGGCACGGAACGTCTGGGCAAGGCGAGCGCGCACGCCCGGCCGCACCGTGATGTAGGAGCCCTTGCGAGAATCGCCCCCGTCACGTGACGAGGGCGATTCCGTGTCTGTCAGGATGCCGTCATCCACAGGAGGCTACTTGGCGTCGTCGGCCTTGTTGGACGACTCGAAGCGGTAGCCCACGCCGTGCACGGTGTAGAGCCAACGCGGGTTGCGGGGGTCGTCGCCCAGCTTGGCACGCAGGTTCTTGACGTGGCTGTCGATGGTGCGCTCGTAGCCCTCGAAGTCGTAGCCAAGCACCTTCTCGACCAGCTCCATGCGGGTGTACACGCGGCCAGGATAGCGGGCCAGCGTGGTAAGCAGCTTGAACTCGGAGGCGGTGAGGTCTACCTCGCGGCCCTCCACCGTTACCTTGTGGCCCGAGATGTCGATGATCAGGTCGCCGAAGTCCAGCACCTCGAGCGCAGGCTCGCCCTCGGTGTGCGCGCGACGCAGCAGGGCGCGCACGCGGGCCACCAGCTCGCGCGGCGAGAACGGCTTGATGAGGTAGTCGTCGGCGCCCAGCTCGAGGCCGATGATGCGGTCCTCCACCTCGCCCTTCGCGGTAAGCATGATGATGGGCACGTTGGACGTCTCGCGCACGGCGCGGCACACGCGCTCGCCCGAGAGCTTGGGGAGCATGAGGTCGAGGATGATGAGGTCGAAGCTGTGCTTCTCGAACTCCTCCAGCGCGCTCTGCCCGTCGCCGACGCCGCGCACCATGTACCCTTCACGCTCGAGGTAGGCCGCGACCGCGTCGCGGATGGTCTTCTCGTCCTCAACGAGGAGGATGCGCTTCTCTTCCGAAGCCATGGAGGCCTCCCTTGCCTTGCGGCGGCGCTGCACGTTGCTACGCCGCCTGGCGTTCACTTTTAAGTACTGTACCCAAAAGGCCGTACTCTCTTCATAGTTTAGCGTAGTTTTGCGCGGTCCGATACCTTTGCCCCATCGTTGGGTGTTAATTGCCACCTAGACGTAACGTTAAGCAGCATACTGGGGACGTTTGGCGCGGCGGGCGCTAGATGGCAAAGGAACGCACCAGCACCGACGCGGGATAGCCGGTGCTTACATCCTTGATGGTAGAGAACGTGACGAAGTTGGTGGTGTTGCCCACGCGCGCGGGGTACTCGCCATAGTCCAGGCAGCGGCTGGCGGCACCCAGGAAGGTGTAGGTGCGGTTGGGCACGTCAATCACGTAGTACGATGCGCGCACCTTGACCACGTAGACGCCGTCGTGGCCCGCGATGTTGGCAAAGGGCTCGCGCGGCACCGTGACGAAGTCGCCGTCGGAGGTGCCCATGTAGGAGCCCATGCCGCCCAGCAGGCCACCCGTCCCATAGCTTGCCTCCACCGACAGGGCAAACTGCTCGCCGATGCGCACCGCATGGAAGGGCCGCACGCTCTCGGGCATGACCAGGCGGTCCACCATCGTCTCGAGATCGTCGTCCAGCAGGTAGGCCGTGATGCCGTAGAACACGCCCTCCTCGTTTTTGACGCGCGGCACCAGGGTGACGGTGTTTCCCGACACCGAGGGCGACGTGGCAAAACGGCCCAGCGACTCCACCACGGCCGTGGCGCTGCGCGCACCCGTCCTCCACAGGTAGCAGTGCGACATCTCGGAGGTCTTATCGCCCGAAAGCGAGGGCATGACCTGCCAGATTACGCGGTCGCCGGTAACGGCGAAGCGCGGAGGATCCCAATTGGCGTCGGCCTGCCACAGGGTGCTAGGGTTGCCAGAGAGGGCGCCGTCGACAAAGCGTGCGGCGTACAGGCTCCACGAGCGGTCCAGCGTGTCCAGCTCGACCCACGCGTACGTAGAGTCCGAGCAGCGCGTATCGTAGATGACCACGTTGGGGGCGTTGGGCGTGATGGGCTCGGGCACCACCTCGACAAGCAGGCCCGAGGCGATGGAAAGTGCCGAGCCCTTGAGCATGGGGCTTGCCGAGGCGCCTGCGGTGGTGATGGGCAGCCACGACCCCTCGGCCTCGTGCGGCACGTTGCCCAGAGGCAGCGCCCACTGGCCGGTGAGTTGGAACTCGCGGTCGAGGTAGTCGAAGGCGCCGCCCTCGCCCAAGGCCACCGTGGCCGTGTCCTCGTCCACCACCACGGGGTCGGTATTGATGGCGCTGTCGGCAGGGTGGGTGCACCCGGCCATGACCTCAATTGCCGCGGCGGCAAGGCCCGTGGCGGCTGTGGCCCGGAAGAGGCCTCGACGGGTTATGGCACGCTGGGCGCACACGGCGGTTGCGCCTTAGGCGGTGGCGAGCTGGCGGGCTTGGGCAAGCGCGATGGTCATCTGGTCGGCGCAGGAGGTGCCGCGGCCGGCGCAGTCGTTACCGGCAAGCAGCGCGATGATCTCGTCGACGCTGTGTCCCTTCACGAGCTTGGCCACGGCCTTCGTGTTGCCATTGCATCCGCCCAGGAACTCGACGCTCTGGATGGTGTTGCCGTCATCGGACAGCTCGACGTGGATGTTGCGCGGGCAGACACGGCTGGGGGTAAAGTCATAGCTAATCATGTTCTCTCCTTCGTTAGCCCTATCAGTATACCCGCCCTGCGACGCGTTCAGACGTCTTTTGGGGCCTCCTGTGCCCCTTGTTGGTGTTCCAGGCCACCAACAAGGGTCACAGGAGGCCCCCTTGCGGCACACTCCGCGACGTCCACGGAGCCGCTACTCGAAGCTCAGCTCCTCCAGGCGGTCGAACACCACGCCAATGCGCCCCAGGAAGCTCCACGGGTCAAAGATGGCGTCCAGCTGCTGCGGCGTAAGCGTGCACTCGGGGTCGGCCTCGAGGCGCTCGCGCAGGTTGGCGCCTTCGCGCGCCTGCTGCACGTCGTCCCACACCTGCATGGAGTTGCGCTGCACGATGGCGTAGGCGGCCTCGCGCGTGATGCCCGTATCCACCAGCGCAAGCAGCACCTTGCTGGAGTAGATGAGCCCACGCGTGGCGTCGAGGTTGGCCTTCATGCGCGCTGGGTACAGCACCAAGCCGTCGATGATGCGGATGAGGCAGCGCAGCATGTGGTCGAGGGCGATGAAGCTGTCGGCCAGGGCCACCCGCTCGTTGCTTGAGTGCGAGATGTCGCGCTCATGCCACAGGGCCACGTTGTCAAAGGCCACCTGCGCGTTGGCCTTCACCACGCGCGACAGGCCGCAGACCTTCTCCACCGTGATGGGGTTGCGCTTGTGCGGCATGGCGCTGGAGCCCTTCTGCCCCTTGCGGAACGGCTCCTCGGCCTCGAGGGTGTCGGTCTTCTGGTGGTTGCGCACCTCGAGCGCGATGCGCTCGCAGGTAGCAGCGGTGGTTGCGAGAACGCCCGCAAGATAGGCGTGGTGGTCGCGGCTGATGACCTGCGTGGACAGGGGATCGCCGTCTAGGCCCAGGTGCTCGCACACGTACGACTCGACGAAGGGGTCGATGGACGAGTAGGTACCCACCGCGCCCGAGATGGCGCCGCAAGCCACCTGGCGACGGGCGTCAAGCAGACGGTCGAGGTCGCGACGCAGCTCCCAAGCCCAGCTGCCAAACTTCATGCCAAAGGTCATGGGCTCGGCGTGGATGCCGTGCGTGCGGCCCACGCACACGGTGTCGCGCTCCTCAAAGGCGCGACGCTTGCAAATGACGCCCAGCTCACGGACGTCTTCGATGATGATGTCGGTGGCCTGCGCAAGCTGGTAGCACAGCGCGGTGTCGCCCAGGTCCGAGCTGGTCATGCCGTAGTGCACCCAACGGCTAGGCTTGGGATCGCCCTCGGGCACCTCGGCGTCGATGTAGCTGCCCATGTTGGTGAGGAAGGCGATGACGTCGTGGTTGGTGACAGCCTCGATGGCGTCCACCTCGGCGCGGTCGAAGGCCGCGTGCTCGCGGATCCAGGCCGCCTCCTCGCGCGTGATGCCAATGACGCCCATCTCGGCGTGGGCCTCGCACGCCAGCACCTCGATCTCCTGCCAGATGGCGTACTTGTTCTCGAGCGAGAAGATGTGTCCCATCTCGGGGCGCGTGTAGCGATCGATCATGGCGAGTCCTTTCGGCGGTTGTGTCGCAGCGGGCTGCTTGGAGTTGGCTTCTATTCTAGCGAGAGCCTGCCACAGGGGGCTACCCCCTGTGGCAGGGGTGCGAGCGCCTAGATAACGGCGCCGCGCTCGCGGATGTTCTTCACCACGCGACGGTCGCTCTTAAGCTTGCGGCTTGCCTCGCGCATCTGCTCGCGTACCGCATCGTGGCCCGTGCCGCCGTACGTGGTGCGCGCCCGCGCGATGGCCTCGGGGTCCAGCTCGCCCACGATGTCCTCGCCAAACAGCGGCGACGCCTTCTGAAACTCCTCGTGCGTGAGGTCCTCCAGGCCCTTGCCGTGCTTCTCGCAGTACAGCACCAGCTCGCCCACCACCTCGTGGGCCTTGCGGAAGGGCATGCCACGCTTGGCCAGGTAGTCGGCCACGTCGGTTGCGGCCGTGAAGCCCTGGGCGGCCTCCTCGCGCATACGGTCGGCATGCACGGTCCAGGTGTCGATCATGCCCTCCATGCAGATCATGCAGTCGCGCAGCGTGTGGGCCGCGTCGATGGAGCCCTCCTTGCATTCCTGCAGGTCCTTGTTGTAGGCAAGCGGCAGCGACTTCATCGTTACCACCAGCGACATCAGGTCGCCCACCACGCGACCAGTCTTGCCGCGCGTAAGCTCGGCAAAGTCGGGGTTCTTCTTCTGCGGCATGATCGAGCTGCCGGTGGAGTACGAGTCGGACAGGGTGATGAAGCCAAACTCGGTGGTGGACCAGATGATGATCTCCTCGCACAGGCGCGACAGGTGCAGCATGCTTACCGTGCAGGCATACAGCAGGTCAAGCAGGTAGTCGCGGTCGGACACGGCGTCCAGCGAGTTGGGGATGGCGCGCGAGAAGCCCAGCAGCTCGGTGGTGTAGGCGCGGTCCAGCGGGTAGGTGGTGCCGGCAAGGGCCGCGGCGCCCAGCGGGTTGGCGTCGGCGTCGTCAAAGGCGTCGGCCAGACGCTTGAAGTCGCGCGTAAACATCCAGAAGTAGGCCAGCAGGTGATGCGAGAACAGGATGGGCTGCGCATGCTGCAGGTGGGTGTAGCCGGGCATGACCACGCCAAAGTACTTGCGTGCGGCGCGCAGGATCACGCGACGCAGCGAGTAGTTCTCGGCCATGAGCTCTACCAGCAGGTACTTGGCGTGCATGCGGATGTCCACGGCCACCTGGTCGTTGCGGCTGCGGCCCGTGTGCAGGCGCTGGCCGGCGGCGCCGATGTCGTCGGTGAGGGCACCCTCCACGGCCATGTGGATGTCCTCGTCGTTCACGTCGTACTTGAACTTGCCCTGGCGAATCTGGTTCTCGATCTCAAGCAGGCCCACCTCGATGTGCTCGAAGTCGGTCTGGCTGATGATGCCCTGACGGGCAAGCATCTTGGCGTGCGCGATGGACCCATGGATGTCCTGGCGGTACATCTTCTTGTCAATCTCGAGCGATGCGCCAAAGCGTTGCGTGAACTCGCCGACGCTCTGCTCGAACCTGCCAGACCACAGTGCCATCTTGGGTCTCCTTTGCCCGCCGTAGATGTTGGCGCGCCACCGATGCATGGCACCGATGGCGCACCGCAATGCTGCAATTCTACCTTAGAACTGGAACTGCTCGAAGTCGTGGCCCTCGGCGGCGCGGCGAGCACCAGGCCCCTGCACGGCCGACCACGTCTTGCTCTGCAGGCTGTGGATGTCGATGAAGCCCTTGGAGGCGGTGCGGTCGAAGGTGTCGCCCTCGCCGTAGGTGGCAAGTCCGTACTGGTAGATGGCGTAGTCGCTCCTGCGGCCAACCACCGTGAGGTTGCCCTTGTACAGCTTGAAGCGCACGTCGCCGGTCACGAACTCCTGCGTGGTGGCAATGAAGGAGTCAAGCGCCTCCTTGAGCTGGCTGAACCACAGGCCGTCGTAGATGAGCGTGGACCACGTCTGGTCAACCTGATGCTTGTAGTGCTGGGTGTCGTGGTCAAGCACCAGCGACTCGAGCGCCTGGTGGCAGCGAATGATGGCCAGCGAGGCGGGGCACTCGTAGCACTCGTGGCTCTTGATGCCGATGACGCGGTTCTCGATCATGTCGATGCGGCCGAAGCCGTGGGCGCCCACGATCTGGTTGAGCTCGATGATAAGGTCGAGCAGGCGCATCTTCTTGCCGTTGATGGCCGTGGGCACGCCCTTCTCGAAGGAAAGGGTCACGTACTCGGGGGTGTCAGGCGCGTCCTCGGGGTTGACGGTCATCGTCCAGATGTCTGCGGGCGGCTCGTTCCAGGGGTTCTCCAGCACGCCGCACTCGATGGCGCGCCCCCACAGGTTGTCGTCGATGGAGTAGGGCTTGGCGGCGGTGGTGGGCACCGGCACGTCGTGTTCGGCTGCCCACTCCATCTCCTGCTCGCGAGTGAGGAGGTCCCACTCACGCACGGGCGCGATGATCTGAAGCTCGGGGTCAAGCGCGTGGATGCAGGTCTCGAAGCGCACCTGGTCGTTACCCTTGCCGGTGCAGCCGTGCGCGATGTAGTGCGCGCCGTGCTTGTGGGCGTAGTCAACCAGGTACTTGGACAGCATGGGGCGGCTGAGGGCCGAGAGCAGCGGGTAGGTGTCCTCGTACAGGCCGTTCGCCGCGATGGCCTTGGTAAGCACGCGGCTGGCATAGGGCTTGCGCAGGTCGACGGCGTCGGAGTAGATGGCGCCCATGTTGAGGGCCTTCTGCTTGACCCACTCGAGGTCAGCCTCGTCCTGACCCACGTTACCGCAGATGGCGATGACGTCGAGGCCCTTCTCGATCTGCAGCCACTTGACCATGACCGACGTGTCAAGGCCTCCCGAATAGGCGAGGACTACCTTTTCCTTCGTGCTCTCTGACATGGTGGTTCCTTTCTATGCTTGCGACGTTGGTATCGCTTCGCTTGGCTTTTGTGGGACGCAGGCAGGATTGGTTGGGGCATGGGCGGCCGCGGCGCGCGCATAGGTGCCTGCGTGGCTGCCGTTCAGTCCCGTATGTGCTGGTAGATTGCGTAGAAGCTAGAGGACCAGAAGCGGCGTGCCCGCGCGTCGCGGCGTGCTACGTCGGCCCTGGCGTCGGAGGGCGTCCCTCATGACGAGCATGCTGGCTGCGTACATCGTGCGGGACCTCCTCTCCCAAGTGTTGGCGCGTCCGGTTGCCTCGTCTTGCTGCATGGTACTTTACCTTGTGTTTTGCGGGCGCAGGCATTATCTATGCAATTGCATTCGAATGGAAACATTGATGGAGGGGTGGCGGCCGTTGAGCTGCGTGCCGTGTGGCGAATGTGCTCGGAGCAGATTCGCCACTGGCGCACAAGAAAGGCCACCGTCGTGGTGGCCTTCTCGCATTCTGGTGGGCCCTGTGGGTCTCGCCGCGTTGCCTGCGGCAACGCTCGACGGCTGCGCGCCTTGCGGCGCTCCGCCCGGCACGTGCCAGAGGGCACGTGCCGCCCTCTTGGGTTCGAGACCCCGCGGCGTGGGCACACAAGGAAGGCCACCGTCGTGGTGGCCTTCTCGCATTCTGGTGGGCCCTGTGGGTCTCGAACCCACGACCTTGGGATTAAAAGTCCCCTGCTCTGCCAACTGAGCTAAGGGCCCGTGTCACGTATTCTAGCCTATTCGCACTCCCAAGCCCACTGGCCGTCAACGAACACGGGAACCTCCTCGCCCGTGGCGGTGATGCCCGTCACGCTGAGGTCGTCCGAGCCGATCATGAAGTCCACGTGCGTGGCGCTCTGGTTGACCCCGTGAGCCAGCAGTTGGTCACGGTCCATGTCGAGGCCGCCTTCGAGGCACTCGGGGAAGCCCATGCCAAGCGCGAGGTGGCAGCTGGCGTTCTCGTCGTACAGCGTGTCATAGAACAGGATGCCCGTCTGGCGTATGGGCGTGTTCTTCGAGATAAGCGCGCACTCTCCCAGGCGCACCGCGTTCTCGTCGGTCTCGAGGATGTGACGCAGCACGTCCTTGCCCTGCGCAGCATCGTAGTCCACCACGGCACCGTTCTCGAAGCGCAGCCAGAAGTCGCGCACCACCTGGCCGGCATGGGCCAGCGGCAGGGCCGAGTGCACGACGCCGTCAACGCGCATGCGGTCAGGCGTGGAGAAGACCTCCTCGGTGGGGATGTTAGGGAAGAACACCGTGCCGTCAACCGTGCGCGCGGCGCCGCCTTCCCATATATGCCCAGGATTGAGCCCAACCGTGAGGTCGGTGCCGTTGCTGGACACGTAGTGCAGCCGATCGAAGGCGTACCCGTTGAGGAAGCGCTTGTTCTTCTCGAAGGCCGCGTTGTGGGTCTCCCACTCCTGCTGCGGATCCTCGCCTGCGGCACGGGCGGTCTCGAGGATGGCTAGCCAAAGGCGATAGACAGCCTCGTCGGGCGACACCTCGGGGAAGACCGTGCAAGCCCACGCCTTCACGGGTACGCCCGCGATGGTCCACACGTTACGGCCGAAGTCCATGCCCTCGCGGAAGGAGCGGCAGTCCCTGTTGCGCGCCCGGGATGCCGCGGCGGGCTTGGCGGGATCCACGCCGCTGAGGGAGGCGGGGTCGCTGCCGTCAAGGAAGATGAAGGCGGCTCCCGCCTCGGCTAGGCCGTTGAGCTGCGCAACCTTCCATGCGGGCGTATGCTCGAAGTACGAGAGGTCAACGTTCTCGTACTCGAGACGCGTCATGACGTCGTCGTTCCAGATGACCGTGACGTGGCCCGCACCGGCCTCGTAGGCATGCGCCACCACACGGCGGGCGAAGTCGGCACGCTCGACCGGCGCCTGCAGGACCACCTCCTGGCCCTCGCGCACGGCGGCGCCCTTGCGCACGATCAGCTCGGCATAGCGGTCAAGTTGCGGGGAGAGTCCCTCGATGGCTCGCTGGCACTCTTCCTGGGTCATGCGTGAAGACATGGCGGCTCCTTCCGGCGCGTGGTTTTATAAGTTTACCTGCGGTTTATTGATGTGTGCGCAGCCACGCAGGCATCCAATGGCGTATAGGCGCATGAGAGTTATTCCCGTTTGTGCGGGTTTGTAGCCATGAATACTGAAAGGATTTTGCTGCGGGCGGGTGCCGAATGTGGCGGAATCGCTCGGAGCAGGGCCGCCATCCGGCGCCGGCAGGCGCGGCTGCCTGGCTGCCCGTCATCGCACGGCATGAAAAAGGGCCCCTCAGGGCCCGGGAGTTTCTGGAGCGGGTGACGGGATTCGAACCCGCGGATACCAGCTTGGGAAGCTGGGGCCTTACCACTTGGCGACACCCGCATGCGTGTAGATTCTATCACAGCAAAAATCCTCGCACGCGCACAGTTCAAAGATGTTGAAAACCCGTGTCGAACCCCGCACACGCGCTACCAGCCAACTCGCGCCTAACTGGCAACGCCCAACGGCCCGCGCGCCAGTTTAGCGTCAGGCAAATGCGAAAAAACTGCAAGGTGCCCTCGCTAGTCTCGTACCTCCCGATCACACGACGAAGGAGGCACGATGGACAGGGACTTGAGATCGCGCAGACCCTCCGCTTATGGAGAGGTCGCGCGGTTAGGCAGCAGGGAGCGACGCTACGACCTGCCGCGCACCGTAATGCGAGGAGGTGACCTGCCAAGAGGCGGCTGCCCGGCGGGGCCAGGCCATGCGGGAAGGGGGCGCCTTTCGTGGTCGCTTGGGACCGGCTCCTTGCAGGGACCAAGACGACGGATGCCGGGCACAAGGGGTTGCCAGGGCTCCCAACAGGCGAATCCCCTCTTGGCTGGAGGTCATAGGCTGCGGGCCGCGTGCGGCGGTGGCGCCTTCGGCAGCCTCGTCACGTCCGTGCGGAGGGATGCCCGAAGTCTGGGGAAGACGCTGCTGGCTGTGACGTTGTGCATTGCGGTGCAGGTAGCAGCCCTGTTGTCGTGCTCCCCCGTCACGGCCTTTGCCGCGTCGGGCACCGTAACCGAGGTTCGCTCAACCGGGACGGGCGACGGGGTATACCCCGGCCACGTGTTCAAGGTGAACGACTCCGTGGCCTACTGTGCGTCCAGCTATCTGGGAAACCCTGCCGTGGGCGACACGCTCAATCGGTACGACGGAGCAGTTGGCATTCCCGCGCTTGACTACGTGCTGTACCACGGATACGACGGCGTCACCGTCACCAGCCTTGGAGGGTTGTCTGCCGACGACTCGCGCCTAGCCACGCAGCTCGCCGTGTGGGAGGTGATTGGCAACGAGCGGCCCGACATCCTTTCTTGGCCCAATCATCAGGGCGATGGCGGCGAGTACCACGGCAACTACGGCTACGAGAACAGGATGGTGTGGGCTCGCGTATCGCATCCGGATGTGGCGGCGGCCGCGGACAAGCTGATCACCGCTGCTCGCGCATATGCCACGGCTGGTGGCGGAGGAGTCGAGGCGGGCTTTGCCACGCTCTACCTCAACATGGGCAACATGACAGAAGGCGTTTGGTACCAGCACTTTGTTGTGGTTGGCCAGAAGACGGGAAGGATTGCCCTGACGAAGGTGTCCGCCAACGAGGGACTGACGACGGGCAACAGCGGCTACAGCCTGAAAGGCGCCGTGTACGCGGTGTACTCTGACGAGGCGTGCAAGACCGAGGTGGGCCGCCTGACCACGGGCGAGGATGGACATGCGGAGAGTGGCGACCTTACCGCAGGCACCTACTGGGTGCGAGAGGTGACGGCACCGAAGGGCTACGAGCTTGACACGCACGCGTACAAGGTCATTGTTGAACCGGGACAGACCGCGCAGGTGAACGGCGAGAAGGTGAAGGACGTCCCCGAGACCGGCCGGATCGACCTGGTGAAGGTCTCGGCCAACGAGGCGCTGACCGCCGGCAACAACTACTACAGCCTGAAGGGCGCCGTGTATGCGGTGTACGCCGACAAGGCGTGCAAGGCCGAGGTCACGCGCCTTACCACAGATGAGAGCGGGCACGCAGAGAGCGGCACACTTGCTCTGGGCACCTACTGGGTGCGCGAGGTGACGGCACCGAAGGGCTACCAGCGTGACGAGGCCACCTACGAGGTGCAGGTAGTGGCCGGCAAGACCGCGCATGTGAACGGCGGGAAGGTGAAGGACGTCCCCGAGGTCGGCCGGATCGACCTGGTGAAGGTCTCGGCCAACGAGGCGCTGACCGCCGGCAACAACTACTACAGCCTGAAGGGCGCCGTGTACGCAGTGTACGCCGACGAGGCGTGCAAGGCCGAGGTCACGCGCCTGACCACCGGCTCGGACGGACGAGCGGAGAGCGGCGACCTGGCGCTGGGCACCTACTGGGTGCGCGAGGTGACGGCGCCAAAGGGCTACCAGCGTGACGAGGCCACCTACGAGGTGCAGGTGGAGGCCGGCAAGACCGCCCACGTAAACGGAAAGACTGTGGTCGATGCTCCTGAGGTGGGCTTCATAGACCTAACGAAGGTGTCGGCAAAGGAGAACCTGACGGCCGGCAACGATCACTACAGCCTGAAGGGCGCCGTGTACGGCATCTATGCTGACGAGGCATGCAAGACCGAGGTGATGCGCTTGACCACTGACGCATCCGGTTATGTGAAGAGCGGAGAGCTTGTCCCTGGCACCTACTGGGTGCGCGAGGTGACGGCACCGAAGGGCTACCAGCGCGACGAGGCCACCTACAGGGTGCAGGTGGAGGCCGGCAAGTCCGCCCACGTGAACGGCGGGAAGGTGGTCGACACGCCTCAGGTGGGCTTCATCGACCTCACGAAGGTGTCAGCAAACGAGGGTCTTACCAGCGGAAACAGGTGTTATTCGCTTGCTGGTGCCGAGTATGGCGTCTATAGCGACTCGTCATGCACAACGCTGGTCCAGAAGCTGACCACCAACGCATCGGGCTTCGCAAAGAGCGCCGAGCTTGCCCTGGGCACCTACTGGGTGCGCGAGCTGACCGCGCCTCTGGGCTTCGCGCGCGACGAGGCTACCTACGAGGTGCAGGTAGAGGCCGGCAAGACCACGCACGCCAATGGTGGCAAGGTGACCGAGGCGCCCGTCTACGAGACCAACCTTGCCCTGGTGCGCAAGGTGGATGCCGACGGAAACCTGCTCTCGCCCGAGCTGGCACGCGACGCCCAAGGCAATGCCACCCTTGCTGGTGCGGAGTTCACGGTGCGGTACTACGACTCCTTTGAAGACCCCGCGCAGGTACACGCCGCCGCCCTGCGTACCTGGGTGTTTGCCACTGACGACAGCGGACGGGCGCTCTTTGACCAGGGGCATCTAGTGCACGGTGACAAGCTGTTCGTCTCGGCGGACGGCGCCGCAGTGCTGCCGCTGGGCACCTACACCGTCCAGGAGACCAAGGCGCCCAGTGGATACCAGCTCACCGACACGGCTGCCCATCGTGCCCAGGTGGCCTTGGGCGAGGACGGGCGTGCCCATTGGGTGACGCTTGACGGATGGTCGGGACAGAATGCCGAGGAGGACCTCGGTGGTAGGGCAATTGCCGACGCGGTGCGTCGTGGCGGCCTCGCGATCCAGAAGACAGATGCGCAGACAGGCTCTGCGCAGGGCGACGCCTCGCTTGCGGGCATCGTGTTCGAGGTGGTCAACGAGAGCGAGCGAAGCGTGATCGTGGCAGGCCGGGCCTATGCCCCGGGCGAGGTGATTGAGCCGCTCACGCTGGTGACTGACGAGGCCGGCAAGGCATCCACCAGCGCAGATGCGCTGCCTTTGGGAACGTATCGCGTGCGTGAGCGCGCAACGAACGAGTCGTATCTCCTTACGGCGGAGGACCAAGTGGTGACCATTTCAGAGGCTGACCTCGGCACCGTGAAGTCGCTTGGCACGAGCTTTGCCAACCAGGTGGCACGTGGAGGCGTGGCAGTGGGAAAGATTGACCGCGAGCTGGGCACGAACCAGGCGCAAGGCGCATCCACGCTGGAGGGTGCCACCATTGCCGTCGAGCTTGTGAGCTCGCAGAGCGTCCTGGTTGGTGACGAGCTTCATGCGCCTGGCACCGTGGTCACGACCCTCACGACCGACGCCGAAGGCAACGCCTGCACCGGCGAGCGCGACCTCCCCTACGGTACCTATGTGCTGTACGAGACCAAGGCGCCCGAGGGCTACCTCCTCACGCCGCGCTCCGACTGGTGTCCGACGGTGCAGGTTCGCGAGGACGGCGTGGTGGTTGACCTCACCGGGCCCGAAGCTTGCCTGCCTGAGCTCGTGGCACGCGGGGACCTTTCGGGCGTGAAGGTACGCGAATCTGACATGGCTCGTCTAGCAGGGGTTCCTTTCGTCATCGAGTCGCTTTCCACAGGCGAGCGCCATGTAGTGGTGACCGACGAGAATGGCGAATTCTCCACCGAGGCGTCGTGGGTCTCGCATGAGTCGGCCACCAACGCGAACGACGCCGCGGTGACGCAGACAGACGATGGCACGTTTGTACTGGCAGACGATACCGAGCTCTCGCAGGAGGCCGGCGTGTGGTTCTGTGGCGCAAACGATGGGCAGGCGTGCGCGCCGAGCGATGGAAGGGGCGCTCTCCCCTACGACCGCTATCGCGTGAGCGAGGTGTCGTGCGCGGCCAACGAGGGGCTGGCCCTTGCCAGCTTCGAGGTGCAGGTGCCCACGCGCGTAAGCCGTAACGGCCGCACCGTAAGCCTTGGCACCATCGATGACCGCCCAGGTCCCGCCATTCAAACCCAGCTTGCCTACGAAGGCGCCGGCACGGCTCCCGCCATGGACGACATCGAGCTCGTGGACGTGGTGAGCTTCTCCTCGCTGCAGGCGGGAGCCTTCTACCAGTTGTCCGGTTCACTGCATTTGGTTGGCGAGGACGGCTCTGACCTCGGCATCATTGCCACGGCGACAACCGAGCTTGTTCCTGATGCCGCCGATGGGCACGCAGAGGTTCGCTTCCAGCTTGATGCACGCGAGCTTGCGGGGTGTTCGGCCGTGGCCTTCGAGGTGCTGACGCGAGGCGACGAGGTCGTGGCAACGCACGAGGACCTTGGTGACGAGGGGCAGACGGTGTCGTTCTCGTCACTTGGGACGTGCCTCACCGACAAGGAGGGCTGGCACGAGGCGCTTGCAGACACCGACGTCGTGCTGGTTGACACGGTGTCCTATCAGGGGCTTGTTCCCGGCACGGCCTACGATGCATCTGGCACCCTCATGGATCGCGCAACTGGCGAGCCGGTGCTGGATGACGCGGGGCAGCCGATTACCGCGCGCACCACGTTTGTCCCGGAGGAGGCGACAGGTCAGATGGAGCTCGCTTTCGCGTTCCCAGGCGCGTCGCTTGCCGGACGTAACGTGGTAGCCTTCGAGCGGCTGTATGAAGGCGCAGCGCTGATTGCCGTGCACGAGGACCTGGATGACGAGGGCCAGACCGTGTGCTTCCCGTCGATTGCCACCGACCTAGGCGATGCGGACGGGCGACACGTGACCCTTGCATACGACGAGGTACGCTTGGCCGACACCGTTCGCTTCGAGAACTTGACGCCTGGCAACGAGTACGTGGTGCACGGTACCCTCATGGACCGTGCGGCAGGCGAGCCGCTGGTGATTGGCGAGCTTCCCGTAACGGGCGAGGCAGCCTTCGTGCCCGAGGAGACGAGCGGCATGACCTCGGTGGAGTTCGTGCTTGACGCACGGGCACTTGCCGGGCACTCGGTGGTTGCCTTCGAGACGCTCTCCTGCGGGGACCATGTGGTGGCGGTGCACGAGGACCTTTCCGACGCGCGCCAGACGGCCACCTTCCCCTCCATCGGCACGCAGGCGCAGGTGGGCCGTGACGGGTTGGACGAGACCTTGGCAGAAGGCGTCGTGGAGATCGTCGACACGGTCTCCTATCAGGGGCTTGTTCCTGGCGTCGAGTACGTGGTACGCGGGACGGTGCACGTCGTGGGAAGCGAGGGCGAGGATGCCGGCGCGCTTGAGGACGCGAATGGCAAGGTGATCGTGGCAAGCACGAGCTTTGTTCCTGACGAGTCGGACGGCGAGGCCGAGGTGGTGTATGAGGTGGATGTGACGGGGCTGGGTGACCGGTCGCTGGTAGCGTATGAGGAGCTCTACGAGGGTGAGCGTCTGCTTGCGGTGCATGCCGACATAGCCAGCGAGCCGCAGACCATACACGTGAGGAAGCCGGAGGAGCCGACGCCGGAACCCGAGCCTGAGCCGGAACCTGAGCCCACTCCGGAACCCGAGCCTGAGCCGGAACCTGAGCCGACGCCCGGTCCTGAGCCCGAGCCCGAGCCCACTCCGGAACCCGAGCCTGAGCCGACGCCCGAGCCTGAGCCGGAACCCGAGCCGACGCCGGAGTCCAAACCAGAGCCCGAAGCGCCAAAGCCTGCGAAGCCCAGCGTTCCCCAGCAGCCCACGACGCCCAAGGGGCGCGACCTTCCCCAAACCGGGGCAGGCGCAGCAGCGGTGACGCTCGTGCTGGTAGGATGCGCTACCCTGCTCATCGGCATCTTTGTGAGCATGAGGAAGTCCGAGGTCGGCACGGCCGGCAGCACATCCTCTCGTGGGACGCATCGTGGGCCGCAGGCGCCATTGGATACACAGGTGACTTCCGTTCCGCGAGGTACGACCCACTCGCGACGCTACCGCACGACGAACAACGCTCATCGTGGACACACCACTTCGCCCACCTCGTCTCCCAGGCACGGCACATCAGCCTCTGCAGGCCGCATCAGGCACACCACACGCGATTCGCATCGTCATGAGTAGCAGAGGACATGACCTCGATGCGCGCCAGCTAGGAGGAAGGCTTCTCATCGTGCTTGGCATGGCCATAGCGCTCGTGGGAGGGGCCCTTCTTGCTCGGCAGGCCAAGGGGGCACGCAGCTATGCGTCCCTCTTGGCCTCCGGGCCCGCCCTTGCTGGTCAGGAGGCAAACGAGGGCCAGCAGCCGATGGCCTCTGTAAGCGATCGTCCCGGAGCGAGCGCCCCCTACATAGCGGACCCCTCCCTTGCACGAAGAGGACGCTACGTGGATTGGGATGCGCTCAGGGACATAAACGAGCAGGTGGTAGCATGGGTTGACATCGAAGATGCCGACATAAGCCTACCGGTATGCCAAGCTGAGGCCGATGCCCCTGACTACTACCTGACGCATGACCTGTGGGGCAACGAGTCTGTAGCCGGATGCCTGTACGTCGACTGTCGCGCCGATGCACATGCCCGTCACGAGTTGGTGTATGGGCATCACCTGACGGGAACCGGGGGAATGCTGAGCAACCTCTTTGCGTGTGCTGACCAGGACGTCTTTGACGAGCTGCTGTCAGGTGACGTCCTGTGGCTGACGCCGGAGGATGGTAAGCGCCGCCTCCATCCGCTTTGCGCGCTGGCTGTTGACCAGTCATGCGACGATGTGCAGTGCTTCGATTTTGAGGATGAGGCGAGCTTCAGGACATGGCTTCAGGCGCTCTGTGGCAAGGCATCGGCCCGGGCGCCCGATGCCGAGCTGCACGCGAGTCGCGCCACACGTGCCGTCTCGCTGGTGACCTGCTCTTCGTTGCTCTCGGGACAGCGCGGACGAACGGTTGTGGTGCTCGTGGACGCGTAGGAAGCCCTCGCGCGAACGCCGCAGTAGCAAAAGGCCCGAGGGAACTGCTTCCCTCGGGCCTCGGTTCCGCTTTCTCAGGGCCGCTATGCGCGACGAATGAGCTCCGCGATCATCGCGCTCACGTTGCTTGCCTGGGTCTTGTCCACCGCCAGCGACATGTCTTCGGCCGTGTGCGAGAGGGCCGGTACGCCGTCGTCGCTCAGGCCCATGATGGTGAGGCCGCGGACCGAGCGGCGCATGGCCTGGGTCACGTCGGTCTCGGCCCAGTCAAGCGGGGCCTTCTCGATGTCGATGTGCAGGTCGGCGGCAATCTGCGTAAACAGGCGCTCCATCCTGCGGTCGGCACGGCGCGCGCTCGAGATGCCCTCGCGCGTCATCAACGTGAGGTTGCCCGCACCGATGCAGTCGAGGTTGACCATGAAGGCACCGCGAATCTGGGTGCGGAAGTCCTGCAGGAACGCGGTCATGCCGGCGTGGTTGAGGCTGGAGGCACCAAGCGCCACGAACCAGATGTCGTGCGCGAGCAGCTCGTCATCAGACATGTCGAGGATGGCGTCACGCAGCTGCTCCTGCTCTTCCTCGCTCATCTGGTCGAGGGAGGCAAACTCCTCGAGGCTCTCGACGTCAGCCAGGGTCTCGTCGTCAACGATTCTCAGGCCAGCACGCGTGGTGGCGCCGCCCTTCCAATGGCCGCTACGCGAAGAGCTGCCAGACGGGTCGTCGGGGTCATCAAGGTTCGTAAGGTTTGCCAGGCGCCTGCGAATGGCCTCGGCCGTGCGCACGCCGGAGCTCTCGAGCGGGTCGGACGTGGCATCGAGCGCGGGGTCGGGCAGGTCAAGCAGGCTGGCTCGGCGAGCGATGTTGCTCGCGGAAGGACGGAACTCGCTGACGCCCCACGCAGGATCGTCAACGGGCGCCGGCTCGGGAGTGGGCTCGGGAGCACGGACGTCAAGCGCGCTGATGTCGTCATTGACGATCGCGTCGAGGCCAGAGCCGTCCATGAGGTCGATCTCGGAATCGGTGGGCTCGGGCTCGTCCGTGAAGGTAATGCCCTCCACAAGGACGGACGCGTCGTAAGTTGCAGGCGCGGGCTCCAGCTCGGGCTCTGGTTCAGGCTCGGTCACGACCTCAGGAGCGGGTACGGGATTGGAGCGCGATTCCAGAGTCACGGTAGCGCGCGGGTTGACGAGCCACTCGGGAATCGCGAAGGCTGCGGTGTCGGCCTCAGGCTCGGCTTCCGGCTCGGGCTCGGCCGCGACCACAGGCTCGGGCTCGGCTTCCGGCTCGGGCTCGATGGCAACTTCCGGCTCTGTCTCAGGCTCGTCATCCTCATATGCGATGGGCTCCACGGCAGCGAAGGGCTCGAACTGCGCGGTGTCCTCCACGACGTCAAGCTCGTCGTCCTCAGGCTCGGGCTCGTCGTCCTCGAACTCGTCCTCCTCTTCGTAGCCGACGTCCTCGGTAGTGTCCTCGTAGCCGAGTTCGTCCTCAGCCTCGTAGTCGGCATCGGCGACTTCGGGCTCGTCGTCCTCGGACTCGTCCTCCTCTTCGTAGCCGACGTCCTCGGACTCGTCTACGTAGGCAACCTCGTCCTCGGGCTCGTCGTCCTCGGCCTCCGGCTCGAACTCGTCGTCCTCGGGCTCGGAGTCGTCCTCGGGTCCTTCGTCCTCGTCCTCGAGCTCCTCGTCCTCGAGGTCATCAAGCTCCTCGCCCTCAATCTCCACGGTCTCGACGGGCTCAAGGTCCTCCTCGGGCTCGATGTACTCGGGCTCCTCGTCAATCTCGGGCTCTTCCTCGACCGCCGGCTCTTCCTCGACCTCTGGCTCCTCGGCCTCAGGCTCAGGCACATACCACGCGTACGGCTCGGGCTCCACCTCGGCGTACGGCTGGGCCTCGATCTCGGGCTCCACCACGGCCTCGGTCTCCTCCGGCTCAGGCTCGTCCGCAACCTCTGCCACGGACTCCACGACGCTCTCGTACTCGTCGCGATCCCACAGCTCGTAACCCTCGGCAACCGACGGCTGCGCATCGAAGTCGGCCGTGTCGCCGGCACTCGGCTCCTCGACTTCCTCGTCAACCAAGTCCTCCGGCGCGACCGTCCAAAGCTGGGTCTCGCCAAGCGAGGCCGCGGCCTCCTCGACAGCCTCGTCCGCAACTTCGGCGGGAGCGTCCTCCGCAAGGGCCTCGTCCTCGTAAGCCGCCTCGGCCGGCTCGTCCTCAGCCTCGTAAAGCTCGTCCTCGGCCGTGTCCTTGCCGTGGAAGCGATCGGTAAAGAAGTGCGTGGCGCGGCTGATCATGTTGGCGAACTTCGTCTGGAAGCTCTCCTCGGGCTCGTCGTCAAAGTACGCGTCCTCGATGCTCGCGACCCCCTCGGCCTCGCCGAACACGGCGTCATCTACGAAGTCGCCGTAGCCATCGACGTCGCCAAAGGCGTCGTCGTAGGCCTCGACGTCGTCGTGGGCCTCGACGTCACCGTATGCCTCGTCGTACGCGTCGGCATCGCCCTGAACGTCCTCGACGCCCAGCGTCGCGCCGTAGGCATCATCCATCTCGTCAGCAACCTCGACCGCATCCAGGAACGCAGGCTCTTCCACGTCGCCAGCCTCGGCAGCCTCCTCGACCTCTTCGTCAGCAAAGGCGTACGGCTCGTCGAACGGCATGTCCTCGGTGGCCACCGCCACGTCCTGAGCGGGCAGCTCGTCCTCGTCGGCGGGCTCCCCCATGGGAATGACCGCTTCCTCGTCCTCGGCCGCCTTGCGCTTGGGCAGGCGATCGCGGAGACCCGAGAAGAACCCGCCAACCTTGCTGGCCAGCTCGTGGCCGCGCTCGGAAAGGCTGGGGCCCTCTTCGGCCTCGGCCCGGTCGTAGTCGGCACGGGCGGCGTGACGCAGGCGGGCAAGCGGGCCAAGCTGATCGGCGGGCATGCCCTCCAGGTCGGCATAGTCGCCCTCGTCAACGCCCTCGGGACGGATGACGCGGCTCACCAGCCGCGGCTCGGCGTACACGATCTCGCAGGAGTTGGGCAGCATGCGTAGCGCGGCCAGCGTCTCCTTGCCGTGGCGCACGCCCACCACCGTCTCGTAGCGGTCGGTGACCAGCTGCGGGATGGGCTCAGGCTCGGGTTCGGGCTCCTCCTCAGGAACCTCCTCCTCGGCCTCCTCCTCGACCGGCTGGACCTGGCGGATGGGATGCGCGGCTTCGTAGCCGGTGGCCGAGTCGTCCCCGGGGCGAACCTTGCCCAGCACGCCCAGCATGGCGGCCACAGCGGCCTTGTTGTCGTTGGCGCCGTCGGTGTAGCCGCTGAAGCGCTCGGCGATGGACGCAGCGCCCAGAATGACGAGCGGCAGCGACGCGACCAGCGCCACCACCCAGAACAGGCGACGGGCGATGGCGGGCAGGAAGCCCACGCCCTGCAGCAGGCCCAGCACGCAGGCAATGGCCACGCAGATGGGCGCGTAGCGACGAAGCAGCGGCTGGAAGCGGGCCATGGGGGCCTTGTACAGGAAGTTCTCGCGCGGGGTGTCGTAGTGGGCCACGATGACGATGGGGCGGCTGCCCTTGGTTACCAGCGGGCCCTCGGCGCGGTGCACGCCCACCACGTTCTGGCTACGGGCGCGCGGGCCGAGGTTTGACAGCAGGTCGTTGCCCATGAACCGAAGCAGGAACAGCAGCATGCAGATGACAACCAGCACGATGCCCACGATGGCGGCCGGCGTGCCCTGGATGCCCGCAAGCAGGACGCCCACGAACAGCACCACCATGAGGATGCGGTACGGCAGGTCGCCGGAGCCGGGAGCGTCAAACTCCTGCAGGCGCGTCTCGAGCTGGTGCTCGTCCATGATCTGCTGGATGAGCTGCGCTGCCTGCAGCTCTTCCTGGCTATTTGCCGGGGCGATGCCAATCTGGTCGTTCAGATAGTCGACGTAGTCACGCGTTGTGGCCATGCTTCTTCATCCTTCGCTGTACGGGCGATCGGCTGCCGGTCAGACGTCGCCGTGCGGGGCGGAACCCATATGGGCATTCAGTGTGTGAGTATACGTCTTATCAACAGGCTCGCGGGCAATACATAGACAAATGACGCAATAAGGGCCGTTGGAAGGGCACCCACCCCAGTAAAGCGGGCTGGTGGGAGCCTTTCTGTGCGTGCTGTTACGCACGAATGGAATCTGTGGCCGTAGCTGGTCATCGCGGCCGTCGCGTCAATTCCGGGACGAGGCCACCAGAGCCAGAATTTGGCCTTGAGTCGACCTCGATTGACCTATATGACCTTGGCGCAGGGCTCGCAAATCCACCGTGCATGACTGTGAGGCGCTGTCAGTCGTACATCTGTGACGTTTCCTGCACGGCGTCGCAGGATTAAAAACACGAAACGTCACAGATGTACGGTTCAAATTCGCCTCCTACCGCTTTGAGCGATACACAACTTTCTTCTGGCCAAACAAAACTGCAGGAAAGCTCTCGTCCAAAGGCCGAAATTGGCTAGTTGTATACCGCCCAAAACACGATGAGGCGCCTCATCAGGCGGCTCCTAGCCGGCGCGGAGGCGTGAAGGCCAAGAAACCAGGAGCCAAAGCCGCTGCACAGGCGCGGAGGCGCCGCGGCCGGCATCGCACTACAATGGGAGCACGCATCGAGACCAGCATCGAGGAGCAGCCATGGCACGGCACGACGACGGGACATCCATCGTCCTTACCAAGGACGACGAGCAGGCGCGCCGCCTGTGTGCGCTGGCCGTGGCCTTTAGCAACGCCAGCAAGCCCGTGCCATCGGACACCGTGCGCGACACGTTCTACTCCGACCTCTCCGAGGACTCGTTCCTTCGCAAGTTCTCGCGCGACCGCCAGAAGCTGGTGGAGTGCGGCCTGGTGGTACGGCGGGCCGGCGAGCTTGACGGCGACGCCACCTGGCAGGCCGACTCGGCCTCGTTTGCCGACGTAGATGCCCTCACGCCCGATGACGCCTTGCTGCTTGACGTGCTGATGAGCCCGCTTGCCAGCGACCTCGCCTTTGCCCGGCACTCGGAGCTTCGCCTCGCGCTGGCCAAGGTGGACCGGACCTTCGGCACGCTGAGCGCGGCACGCATATCCCCCGGCGTCCAGGGCAACCAGGCGACGCTCTCCATCATGCTGGGATGCATGGAGCAGGGCAAGGTGGCCCACATCACCTACCGCGACGCGCACGGCAACCGGTCTGAGCGCGACGTGGCGCCCTACGGCCACTTCTCGCTGCGCGGCAACACCTACTTCGTATGCGCCGAGCAGAAGGACGGCGCCATGCAGCTGCGCACGCTGCGCCTTAGCCGCATCCTGCAGGTACGCGAGACGCGCGAGAGCTTCGTCATCCCGCAAGACTTCTGCGTCGATGACCACATCCTGCTGCCCTTCCAGCTGGGGCCCATCGTCTGCGAGGCCGTGCTTGAGGAGGGCCGCGACCTCGACCACGACCTGCGCGCCCAACTGGGCCGTCGCGCGTCGTGCGACGAACAGGGGCTTTGGCACGTGGGAGCGAGCGACGTGGAGGGCCTTGCGGCGTGGGCCATCGCCGCGGGCATGCGCTGCGTGCAGCCAACCGTTGCCCGGGATGCCCAGGATCGCCTGCTGGCGGGCGCTGCGACAAGCGTGGCCATGCCCATGCCCGACAGGCCCGTGCGCGCCTTTCAGCAACAAACCGCAGGTAGGCGGGGTCGTCAGGGCGGTACCTCGGAGATGCGCGAGCTGGTGGCGCTGGTGGGCTCGCTAGCAAACGAGGGCGCGGCCCTCAACGTGGACGTCGTGTCGGCACGCCTAGGCGTGACGCGCGAGCGGGCCGTGGCCCTGCTGAACCTGGTGCTGACCGCCTGCGTGGGAACCAGCTGGCAGCTGCCCTTGGGGGTTGCTGGCGACGACGGGCTGGTCCTGACCAGGTCGCGCGGGGTGTCGGGCCGAGCGATTCGCCTCACCCCAAGCGAGACGCGCGCCCTTACCGACGCCTTCGACCTGCTGGGAATCGACGAGGACGACCCCCTGCGCACCAGCGTGATGGACGCCTTCGCGCCGCGCGGGTTCGACGAGGGCGAGGCGCGCCAGCGTGTGGACGACGCCCTGGGAGACGACGGCGGCGACGTCCTGGAGGCCTGCTCGCGCTGTATCGTGAACGGCTCGTGGCTGGCGTTTGACTACCAAGGGCTTGGGCAGGACAGCCCCACCACGCGGCTGGTTGACCCCACAAGCCTGAGGCACGATGGCGGCAACTGGTACCTTGACGCCTTTGACCAGCATCGCAATGCGATGCGCACGTTCAGGCTTGACCGCATGGACAACGTGCGGGTGAGGCAGGCCGACACCCACGAGGACGCGGGTCCCGACACGCCTTGGCCCGTCGAACGCTTTGTTGAGGTGACCTTTGCCGACGCACGCTACCTTGACCTGCTGGAATGGCCCAAGCTGGAGGTGCTTGGCACGTCCGACGACGCGGTGGTGACGCGGCTTCCCTACTACGGCGGCTCGTGGCTGCCCCGGCATCTGGCCGCATGCGGCGGCACGGCACGAACGTCCGATGACGCCTTAGCCGAAGCTATCCGCGAAGCGGCTCTGGCCGCGCGCTAGGCACGCGTCGAGCCCGATCGCCAAGCGCCCAGCCGCCGTCCGCACCGTCCGCGGCGCTATGAGCTGCGACGCTCCACGCGCTGGCGCAGCTGCCCGCAGGCAGCGTCGATGTCGGCCCCGCGCGACTGGCGCACCGTGGCCTCGACGCCCACCTGGCCAAGGCGCCGCACGAACTCGCCTGCGCGCGCCTCGCTGGACGGCTGGAACTTGCTGCCCGGCACCTCGTTGAGCTGGATGAGGTTGACGTGCGCAAGGTTGCCGCGACAGAACTCCACCAGGTGGTCCAGCTCCTCGTCGGTGTCGTTCACGCCGCGGATGAGCGCGTACTCGTAGGTGGGGCGCCGCCCGGTGATATCCACGTAGGTGCCCATGGCGTCGTACAGGTTGAGCAGCGACCACTTCTTGACGCCGGGCATCAGGAGGTTGCGCGTCTTCTGCACGGCCGAGTGCAGCGACACGGCCAGCGTAAACTGCTCGGGCTCCTTGGCAAAGCGCAGGATCTGCGGGATGATGCCGCAGGTAGACACCGTGAGGTGGCGCGCGCCGATGCCCAGGCCATCGGGCGAGTTAAGCCGCCGCAGCGCCGCCAGCGTGGCGTCGTAGTTGGCGAAGGGCTCGCCCTGGCCCATCAGCACCACCGACGTGACGCGGGTGCCGAAGTCGTCGCGCACGTGCATGACCTGCTCGTATATCTCGGCGGCGGTGAGCGAGCGCGTGAGGCCCGAGGCGCCCGTGGCGCAGAAGGCGCAGCCCATGCCGCAGCCGGCCTGCGTGGAGGCGCAAACCGCGAGGCGCTGGCCGGTAGGCATGCCCACGCACTCCACCGAGGCGCCGTCGGCAAGGCGCAGCAGGTACTTGCGGCTGCCGTCAGCCGACTGCTGGCGCGCGGCCTGCGAGACGCCGCCAAGCGTGAAGCGCTCGGCCAGCGCGGCGCGCAGGGTCTTGGGCAGGTTGGTCATGTCGTCAAACGAGGAGGCGCCGCGCTCCCACAGCCACTCCTCCACCTGCTTGGCGCGAAACTTGGGCTGGCCAAGCTCCTCCAGCACCGAAAGCAGCTCGCCGTGGGTGATGTCGTGAAGGTCCTTCATGGCCGCTCTCCTTTGCGTCTGGTCCGGCAGGACTGGGATTGCTTGGCGCGAGGTGCCCCCGGCCCCGCGCATTGCGGAGATGCGACCGTGTGGGGAGTGTCCCCTTTTGGACCGTTGAGCGGGGCGTCGCATTGCCGCGTGGTATGCTAGATAAGTTGAGTCTAGCGCAGGAAAAGCTGACGCGAGGGAGTCATGCCATGGACAAGACCGACGTTACACAATGCAAGGTGGTCGTGCTGGCCGGCGGCTGGTCGGACGAGCGCGAGATTAGCATGGACAGCGGGCGTGCCTGCGCAAAGGCGCTGGGCGAGGCGGGCTTTGAGCAGGTAGACCTGCTTGACGTTGCCGACGCCGACTTCCTGGCCAAGCTCGTGGCCGGCAACTACGACGTGGCCTTTGTGGCCATGCACGGCCGCTGGGGCGAGGACGGCTGCGTGCAGGGCCTGCTTGAGGTGATGCACCTCCCCTACACCTTCAGCGGCGTGCTCACCAGCGCGGTGGCCACCGAGAAGGACTTCGCGAAGAGCATCTTCCGCTCGAACGGCATCCCCACGGCGCGCGGCACCAAACTCGCGGCGGGCCACATCCCCGACGAGGTCGAGGTCGAGACGCTGGTTGACAAGTTTGGCCTGCCGCTGTTCGTGAAGCCCGCGGCCAATGGCTCGAGCTACGGCATCAGCATGGTGCACGAGGCGTCGCAGCTGGCCGAGGCCGTGCGCCTTGCCGGCGAGGGTGGCCAGCGCGTGATCGTTGAGGAGTGCGTCACCGGCACCGAGATCACCGTGCCCGTGATTGGCAACGACGACCCGCAGGCGCTGCCCATCGTCGAGGTGGTGGCCGGCGAGGGTGCCGAGTTCTACGACCTAAAGGTGAAGTACGAGCCCTCCGAGCTGCACCACGTGATGCCCGCGCGTCTGCCCCAGGACGTGTACGAGCGTGCGCAGCGCCTGGCGGTGCGGGCGCACAAGGCGCTGGGCTGCCGCGGCGCGTCGAGGTCGGACTTCATCGTGAAGGCCGACGGCCAGCCCGTCATCCTTGAGACCAACACCATCCCCGGCATGACCGAGACCAGCCTGCTGCCCGACAGCGCGCGCCACGCGGGAATCGAGTTTCCCGAGCTGTGCCGCCGCTTCGTGGAGTGGGCGCTGGAATAGCGGAGGAGCCGGTCCGTGCCAAAAGGGATGCTCCCCTTTGGTATCCCCAGAAACGCGGCCTCCAGCAGCGTACCAAAGGGGAGTATCCCTTTTCGCATCCCCTCCGGCACATCGCGAAGACCGGAGGGGCGTTTTTACCATGCCTAAGAGGAGACTTCGCATGACGATTGACGACATCCTTCTTCCCGGCACGCCCGCCTCGGTGCGCGAGCACTACGCCAGCCTGGCCGAACGCGCCGCGCGCGAGAGCTTCGGCCCGCTGGAGGACGGCGTCATCGTGCTGGACACCGAAACCACCGGCCTGTCGTTCAAGGACTGCGAGCTCATCCAGATAGCGGCCGCACGCATCGAGGGGCGCGAGGTGGTGGACCGCCTGGACACCTTCGTCAACCCAGGGCGCCCCATCCCGCCCGAGATCGTGCGGCTTACCGGCATCCGCGACCTCGACGTGGCCGACGCGCCTTCGCCCGAGGAGGCCGTGGCCCGGCTGGCGGACTTTGCCGGCGGCATGCCCGTGCTGGCGCACAACGCCTCGTTTGACCGCACCTTTGTGGAGGCCGTGCCCGGTGGCCACGGCGTGAGCGACACCTGGATAGACACGCTGGCGCTTAGCCGCATCGCCCTGCCGCGGCTGTCAACGCACCGCCTTGCCGACATGGCCGAGGCCTTTGGCGTGGCACCCGTCACCCACAACGCGGGCGACGACGTGGACGCCCTGGTGGGCATGTGGCGCATCATCCTGCTTGCGCTGACCGACCTTCCGCAGGGGCTGCTGGCGCGCCTGGCCGAGATGCATCCCGAGGTGGACTGGCCATACCGGCCGGTGCTGGCGCACCTTGCCACGCTGCAGGGCAGCGAGCCGCTTAGCCTGAAGGCCGTGCGTCACCAGCTGGTGGCAGAGGCCCCGGCGCGGCCACGCGAAGACGCGGCGGAGCGCACCGAGGCGCTGACCCCGCTGGTTCCCGCGCAGATAGAGGCCGCGTTTGCTGCGGGCGGCACGGTGGAGGCCATGTACGGCCAGCGCTCGTACGAGACGCGTCCCGAGCAGGTGGCCATGGCGCATGAGGTGGCAGAGGCGCTAAGCACCAGCACCCATCGCGCCATCGAGGCGGGCACCGGCGTGGGCAAGAGCGTGGCCTACCTACTGCCCGCGGTGCTGTTTGCGCAGGCCAACAACCTTACCGTGGGCGTGGCCACCAAGACAAACGCCCTTACCGACCAGCTGGTAACCCACGAGCTGCCGGAGTTGGCCCGTGCGCTGCCCGGCGGCCTCTCCTTTTCCAGCCTGAAGGGCTACGATCACTATCCCTGCCTGCGTCGCCTTGAGCGCGCTGCGGTGAATGAGCTGCCGGTTTCGCTGGTGGACGCCACCGACCGCTCGGCCGCCGCCATGAGCGTGGACATGCTTACCGCCATCGCCGTCACCTACGCCTATGTGTGCCAGAGCCCCGAGGGCGACCTCGACGCGCTGGGCATCCGGTGGCGCTACGTTCCGCGCCAGATGCTTACCACCACCTCCGCCGAGTGCCTGCGCACGCGGTGCCCGTTCTTTCCGGGCGAGTGCATGCTGCACGGCGCTCGGCGGCGCGCGGCGTCGGCCGACGTGGTGGTTACCAACCACTCGCTGCTGCTGCGCAACGTGGCGGCCGAGGGAAAGATCCTGCCGCCCATCCGCCACTGGATAGTGGACGAGGCGCACGCCTTCGAGGCCGAGGCGCGGCGGCAGTGGTCGGTGGAGGTGGCCGGCGTGGACGCGCGCCAGGGCTTCGAGGTGCTGGGCGGCACGCGCACGGGCACGCTGCACACGCTGATGGTGCAGACTGGCAGGCTTGAGGGCGCCACCCTGCTGCAGCGGCTGCTCACCAAGTGCGCCGCGGCGGCGGCACGGGCCCAGGTGGCCACCGGCGACCTGTTTTCCACCCTGCACGACCTGGGACGCATTGCCGGCGGAAGCGGCGGCTACGACCAGCAGGACCTGTGGATAGACGCCGAGGTGCGCAGCACGCCCGAGTGGGCCGCGCTTGCCGAGGCGGGCCACGCGGCGGCCGAGCGCCTGGACGAGCTGGCCAAGGACGTGACCGAGTGCGCCGAGGCGCTGGCCAAGGCCGGAGCCGCTCCGCTTGCGGCCGACATCACCGAGGCCGGGCGCTTTGCCTCCGAGCTTCGCGATGGCGTGCGACTCATCGTGGACGGCAAGGACCAGACCTACCTGTACTACGCGCAGCTGTCGCGGCGCAAGCGCGACATCGGCACCGAGCGGCTGGTGGCCGAGAAGGTGGACATCGGCGCCGACCTGGGCAGCATTTGGCTTCCCGAGATGTCCAGCGTGGTGTTCTCGTCGGCCACCATCGCCGTGGGCGACAGCTTCGAGCATTTCGAGCACGCGGTGGGGCTTGACCTACTGCCGGCCGAACGGCGCAAGTCGCTGCGGCTGGACTCGTCATTTGACTTCGACTCGCAGATGGGCGTGGTGGTGTGCCGCGACCTGCCGGCGCCCAACGACCCGCGCTACCTGGCCGCGCTGGAGGACCTGCTGTTTGACGTGCACGTGGCCATGGGCGGGTCGGTGCTGACGCTGTTCACCAACCGACGCGAGATGGAGCGCGTGTACGAGGGTCTGCAGCCAAGGCTGGCGGCCGCGGGCCTTGAGGTGGCCATGCAGGAGCGCGGGTCATCGGCACGGCGGCTGCGCCAGCGCTTCCTGGCCGACAAGCGGCTGTCGCTGCTGGCGCTGCGCACGTTTTGGGAGGGGTTCGACGCGGCAGGCGAGACGCTGCGCTGCGTGGTGATTCCCAAGCTGCCGTTTGCCTCGCCGCGCGATCCGCTGGTGCGCGAGCACGAGCTGCGAGAGGACCGCTCGTGGTGGCGGCACTCGCTACCGGAGGCCGTGATCAGCGTGAAGCAGGCGGCGGGGCGGCTGATTCGCACCAGCAGCGACACCGGCGTGCTGGTGCTGGCCGACTCGCGTCTGGTCAGCAAGCGCTATGGCCAGTCGTTCGTGAGGTCACTGCCGTCACGCAGCGTGTCCACGCTGGAAGCTGCCAACGTGCGCAGGTACATCGAGATGTGGCGGCACTCCCGCGGCGCGTAGCGGAGCGCACGCCGGGCGGGCGTGGCGCGGCGCGGGTGTCGGGTTCGCGGCTCGCGCGCATCACTTCCGACATCCCGCGGGGATTCGGTGTCGGGTTCGCTGCTCGCGCGTCGCGCTTCCGACACTTCCGGGCCTCCCGGTGTCGGGTTCGCTGCACGGGCGCCGCGCTTCCGACATTTCCGGGCCGTCTGGTGTCGGGTTCGCTGCTCGCGCGTCGCACTTCCGACATTTCCGGGCCGTCTGGTGTCGGGTTCGCTGCTCGCGCGTCGCGCTTCCGACATTTCCGGGCCGTCTGGTGTCGGGTTCGATGCTCGCACCCCGCGCTTCCGACACCCCTCAACCCGCAGCATGTGGTCAGGCGCCGAACTGCATCCGGTAGTAGCGGGCGTACGTGCCGCCACGCGCCAGCAGCTCGTCGTGGGTGCCGCGCTCCACGGCACGGCCGTCCTCCATGGTCACGATCTCGTCCGCATTGCGAATCGTGCTCAGGCGATGGGCGATCACCAGCGTGGTGCGACCGTCGGCCAGCTTGGCCAGCGACTCCTGCACGGCCTGCTCGCTCTCGTTGTCCAGCGCGCTCGTGGCCTCGTCCAGGATGAGGATGGGCGGGTTCTTCAGGAACACGCGGGCGATGGCGATGCGCTGCTTCTGTCCGCCGGAGAGGCGGGCGCCGCGCTCCCCCACCTGCGTGTCGTATCCGTCGGGCAGGCCCTCCACGAACTCGGCGATGTTGGCCGCGCGGGCCGCGTCACGCACCTCGTCCATCGTGGCGCCGGGTCGCCCGTAGGCGATGTTCTCGCCGATGGTGCCGTCAAACAGGTACACGTCCTGCTGCACCATGCCAATTGCGCGCCGCAACGACCGCTGCGTCACGTCGCGCACGTCCTGGCCGTCGATGGTGATGCTGCCGGAGCCCACGTCGTAGAAGCGCGGCAATAAAGCGCAGGTAGTTGACTTGCCGCCACCGGAGGGTCCAACCAGCGCCACCGTGTGTCCCGGCTTGAGGTCTAGCGAAAGGCCACAGATCACGTCCATCCCGCCGTAACTGCCGTCCGCATGCCTCGGCCCCTTGCCGGCCTCGTAGGCAAAGTGCACGTCGTCAAAGCGGATGCGTCCCTCGCTCACGCGCAGGTCGGGTGCGCCGGGCTTGTCGGCAACGTCGGGCGGTGTGTCCAGCACCTCCACAAACCGCTCGAAGCCGGCCTTGGCCTTTTGGAACATCTCGGTGAAGTCGAGGATGGTCATGATGGGCGACAGGAACATGCTCACGTACAGCGCGTAGGTGGCCAGGTCAACCGCCGCAAGCGTGCCGTCGGCCACCAGCGCCCCGCCGTACACCACGATGATGGTGTAGAAGATGCCGGTGAAGCCCGACACGCTGGCGTTGAAGCGCCCCATGCCCATGTAGTTGCGCACCTTGGAGTCGCGGTAGGCCTCGTTGGACCGTGCGAACTTGGCGCTCTCCACCGCCTCGTTGGCAAAGCTCTTCACCACGCGAGCGCCGGCAAGCGAGTCCTCAAGCTGGGCGTTTACCTGCGAGATCTTGCGCCGGTTGTCACGGAACAGCTCGGCAAGCCGCATGTTGCCCCACAGGCCGAAGGCAAACAGCAGCGCCGTGGCCACCGCAAGGGCCAGCGACAGCTGCCAGCTGATGCGCGCAAGGATGATGAAGCTGCCCACGATCTCGATGGTGCAGATGATGATCCACTCGGGACCGTGGTGCGCGCACTCGGCGATGTCAAAGAGGTCGTTGGTGACCCGGGAGAGCAGGTCGCCGGTGTTGTGCTGGTCAAAGTAGGAGAAGCTGAAGCGCTCGTAGGCGTCGAAGAGGTCCTGGCGCATCTGGGTTTCCATGCGCACGCCCATGATGTGGCCCCAGCTGGTGACAAACCAGCGGCACAGGTAGCGCGCGGCATACAGGACCACGAGGCCAAGGGCCAGCAGGGGCAGCGCGGCGCGGATGGTGGCGGGGTCGCGGGTAAAGAGGCCTCGCGTGAGGCTGCGCAGCAGCTGCGGGAAGGCGAGGTCGATGCTGGCAAGGCCCAGGGCTGCCACCGTGTCGGCCACGAAGAGCGCAAGGTGCGGGCGGTAGTAGCCAAGGAACGTGCGAAGCAGGGGATGTCTGGTGTCGTGTGTCATGGTGGATATGGTAGCGCAGCGCAAGACGAGTGCGCTTCATGGCCGCAAACTCAGGTGGGCGCCCCAGATGGTAACGACGGCGCCAGCGAAAAGGGGCCAGAAGGGGCACTCCCCTCCTGGCCCCGCCGTTCCGTTCGATGCGGCCCCTACTCCAGGCCGGCGATGAGGTCCTCGGCCCAGCGACGCACGTCCTGGTACGCCAGCTCGCGATAGTCGTCGCCCTTCAGCAGGCCCACCAGCTTGCGCAGCTCGCCCAGGTACTCCTGCCTGGCCTTCTTCTCATTGGGCGTGCCCTCCTGCAGGCGCATGAGGTCGCACATCACCTCGAGCTGCTCGCAGCGCAGCACGATGGACTCGCCCAGGTAGGCGTCGTTGAGCGCACGCTTGCTCTGCAGCAGGTTGGCGGCGTTGAACAGGCACCACCTAAGCGCGCTTAGTTTCTTTGCCCTGTCCTCGGCCGACAGCCCCTTTGCGTAGGCCTGCTGTCGGCGGCTCATGAGGTTGCGGAGGTTGCGATGCTTCCAGTCGTCCTGGTCCCAGTCGCCCAGCGAGAACGACCTGTACAGCACGTGACTGCTGCGCTGCAGGCGCTTCTGCGCGAGGCCAAGCTCGCTTGCGCGCGTCCAGGCGCGCCTGATGGTGTGCATCTCGCCCAGTCGCCACCAGCTAATGCCCGGCCGGCTGAGGTTTGCCTCGCACCGCTCTGCCTCCACCACCAGCCAGCGGGCCTCGTAGCTTGCGTCGAGACCCTTGAGCGCGTCGGCGGCGGCCTTCAGGTGCAGCCTCAGCTCCTCGGCGATGGGCGCCAGCTGGCTGGAGCCCTCGGCGCGCTCGTAGGCATCCTCCACCAGCGAGAGCTGCAGTTCGGCGATGTCGCGGTGCTGGCCCAGCTGCTCGCACAGCTCGAGCATGCGGGCGGTCAGCCGCTCCACACGGCCCTTGGTCCCCTTTCCCAGACCCAAGGCAAGCTGGTCGCGCACCAGCTCAAGCTGCTTGCGCACCAGGTCGAGCTCGCGCTCGGGGGTGTCAGTGCGCTCGAAGCACTGGGAGAACACCTGGTCAAGTTGGGTGGCAACTGCCTGATCGTGCGTCCTTCGCCAGCGCAGCATCAGCTGGGAGATGGCCTCGTCGCGGCATTCCTGCGCATCCGACGGGCTGTCAAGCTCGTCGAAGCGAGCGGCGGCTGCACCCAGATGGCGCCACAGCGCACCGGAGTCAAGCCTGTTGGCGCTGCTGATGCGTCCGTAGTAGCTTGTTTGCGTGGCGTATTCCGTCAGCTGCCTAAGCTGCTGGTCTCGCGACTGGGTGGAGGCGCTGGCCTCGATGCGACGGCGCATGAGGTCGAGGTGCGTGGCAGCGGCGCCCTGCACGCCGTCGCGGGCCTGCTGGGCCACGTCGCGCTCCACCATGGCCAGGGCCTCTTGCGCCTGGCTGAGCAGGTCGGAGGTGGAGATGGTACCTGCGAGGGCAGCGTCTGACGCATCGGTGGTAGAGAGTTCCTCGGCGGGAGCCTCATGGCCAAGCGCGTCCACCACGGAGAGCGCAACCTCGGCCAGCTTTCTGGCAGCGCCACTGCATGCGGCGCCCAACGCCTTGGCCTGCTGCTCATTCTGCGGATCAAGCTGGGTCAGCAGCTGCCAACGCTGCACAGAGAGCGCAAGGGCCTCACCAAGGCTGCCCTCGCGTTCCGCCATCTTTGCGCGGTTGGCAAGGTCGCCCGCCAGATAGAGGCCAAGCTCGGTCTGGGGAGTGCGCTGGAAGGCGTCTTGCAGCATGCTGGTCTTGTGCTGGCGCGCTTGGGCAGCTTGCTCAAGCTGGCCGCTCTCTTGCAGCTCGCTGGCCAGTTGCGTTTGAACTTTGCCCAACTCCTGCACGGTGACGTCGTCAGGGTAGGCGCTCTCCATGAGGGCAGCTGCCTCGGCAAGGCTTGCCAGGGCGCGGTCAGTCTGGCCCTCGGCCTTGAGCAAGCTGGCATGCAGCTGATGCAGACGACCTAGCTCGGCGGCAACGCCGGTAGAGAGCCGCGTCTCCTCGCCTATCAGCGAGAACGCCTCGTCAAGCAGCGCGCGCTGGCAGGCGCGGTCGCCGTCGGCCTGCTCGGGACGGCCATCGTCCTGCTGGGAGCGGTCCATCAGCATCTGAGCGTGCTGGCCAAGCAGGCGCGCAAGCTGCAGATCGTGAACGGGCTGGTCGGACGGGACACCCGCCTCGTCGGCACCCTCGGGAGAGGTGCCCTCCCCCGCCTTCCTGTCCGCCAGCACGTCGCGCAGCAGCGCCTCGGCCTGGGCCAGCCACTCGTCAGCCATCTGGACGTTGCCACGCGTCTCGGCAAGCTCGGCGACCTGCGATAGTCGGCGGGCCAGCGTGCGGCGGTCGTAGGCGTTTGCCTCCTCGCCCTGCTCCTGAATCTGCTCCCGCAGAAACTCGACGTAGGACTCCAGCATTTTCTGGCGCTTGTCTGCGTAGGCTTCGCCCAGCGCCTCGAACAGCTTGTCCTGGTGCTCGTAGCAGGCGCGCAGCTCCTTGCGCAGGCGCTGGCGATCAGCGTCATCCAGGTCGTCGCGCTGCAGGAGCCGTGCGATGATGAGGCGCCTGCCGTTCTCCGCGTGCTGCGCCGCCTCGAGGCTGCCCGTACGCTCGCAGAGCTCTGCCTGGTCGCGCAGGGCGTGCACGTACTTAAGGCCGCTGGTCACGCTGAGCTCATCGCGGTTGTGCTCGCCCAGCACCTCGGCACGGCGCGCCAGCGCGGCCACGGCCTCGGACGGGTCGTCGTTCGAGGCCTCGTATGCCAGCGAGGCAAGCTTGAGGAAGAACGCCAGCCGATACGCCGTCTGGGCGCTGGGGTCATGCTCATACTCTTGCTCCAGCACATGCAGCAGCTGGCGAAGCTGGTACAGCGCCTCCCTCTGGCGGGCAGGCGCCTGGTCATCGGCCTCGCTGCCATCCGCGACAAGGCTGCGGTGCACAAGGTACTGCACCAGCACGCCGCGCATGTCGCGCGACTCTTGTGCAAGCTGGATGCTATCTGCATGGTGGCGCAGCAGGTCCAGCGTCTCCAGGCACATGCGCGAGCGCTCCTCGCCCAGCTCGAGGGGATAGCCGTGGCCCTCACCGTTGCGCCTCATCATGCGCTTGAGCACCCAGGGCTCGTCAGAGAAGCGGATGGACACCTCGTTGGTAAGCAGGCTCACCAGCTCGCGCGCGATGCGGTCATCGCGGCCGGCAGCCCAGTGCATCACGCTCACGCGCTCGTCATGCAGCTCGTTGGCCTGCTGCGCGTAGTCGGCTCGGTCCATCTGCTTAGCCCGGGCCCTCAGCAGCTTCTCCTGCGTCTGCAGCGTCCTCGAGAACTGCTTGGCCAGCTGGACGTTGGGCACAAGCGAGAACAGGAACCGCTGCACCTCCACCTGGCGCGCCGTCATGCGCGCGGCCTCGTCGGGAAGGTGCATGCTTAGGTAGAGGCGCCGCAGGTTGTCAGCCGTTATGTTCAGCGGGCGCGCGGCCTCGACGTCCTCGTGGCGAGAGAAGTCGTCCTCGGCCAGAAGCAGGGCACGCTCCAGCAGCTTGCGGGCGCGGTCGACGTCGGCTTCGTTGTCCCTCTTGCCCAGACGGCCGCTCACCTTCCAGGCGGCCCCTAGGTAGCGACGAAGCGTCTGGCGCTCGTGCAGGGCCTGGTGGCGCTCGTCAAGCACCTGGAGCATGCGTTCCTCCGCAGCTGCGGCTTCGTCGGCAATGCCAGCTTCGAGATACTTATCGGCCAGCTGGCCCAGGCTCTGCACATATTGCAGCACGTTGCGCAGGGTGGGGTCAGCTTGGCGATAGCGATCCTGCACCTCGACGGACTCCCTGCGCAGGGCAAGTGCACCAAGCATGTCGCCCGCCTCCTCGAGCCGCTCCGACTCGTGGAACAGCATCGAGTTGTACTTGTAGGAGATGCGGTCGCCAGGCACGCGCTCGTGCTCGCGGCGCAGGATGTCTGCTGCACGCTGCCACAGCTCGGCCGCACGGTCAGGCTTGCCGAAGCGACGCATGTCCTTGGCCATGCGCGAGAGCTGCTTTGACAGCTGGCTTGCGCACTCCACCGTAGAGAGGGCCTCCTGCCCCTGCTCGCGGGCGCGGGCCAGACGATCCTCGTACAGGCTGACGCAGCGGTCCACGTAGTCGTTGGCAAGGTCATCGAAGCCCAGCTCAAGCGTGATGAGCACGCCCATCTCGTACACCGACGAGAGCGTGCGCGCGTCGTCCAGGGCAATCTGGCCGGCTGCCTCGCGCTCGTCGAAGACCTGGCTTGCAAGCTCGATGCTGCGGCTGGCCACCTCGTGGTTGATGCCGGTCTTCACGCTGCCGGTAAGCATGCCGTTGAGGTGCTTCCTCAGGTAGTCGAGGTACGCCGTGTCGCTGATGCGGGCAAGCTTGCCAGCCATCTGCACGTACGCCTCGTATGCCTCGTCACGCAGCGCCGCACCCTCGCTGGCGCCGTTCTCGCACGCCTCCAGCACGAAGTTCCAGGCGGCCGTGGCTGCCCAGTCGGCCACCTCGGCCGTGGGGTGCTCCTCACCGAAGGCCGTGATAAGCTGCAGGCACTCGTCCTGCGCCAGCTTGGCCTGGTCATGCATGCCCATGCGCACGTATAGGCCCACGACCTCCTTGCCCACGTAGCCCAGGTTGCGAGCTGAGTCAAGGTCGGAGCGCTCGTCGTAGATGCGCTGGGCAACGGCCAGCGCCTCCTGCAGGTACGAGTTGCAGGTGACAAACGAGCCGCTCTCTTGCGCATAGCTGGCAAGCCGCAGGATAACGCCGTTGAACTGGTGCAGGTCGAACATGGTGCAGTCATCTGCCACTATCTGGCGCAGCGCATCAAGATGCTCCGCCATCAGGCCCTGGGCCTCGGCGGGACGCCCGTGGCGGACGGCGTAACCCTCCTCGTAGTACAAGGCGCGTGCAAGCTGGCGCAAGGCTGCCGTGGTGGGTGCAGGCGCCGCAGCCTGGGCCTCGGCGCGCGCCGTGTCCTGGTCAACGCTCTTGTCGTCGGGTTCGGGCAGCGGCACTTCGGTGCCGCAGGCCAGACGAAGCGCGCACAGGCGCTCGGAGGCGATGCCGTAGGCCTCAGCCGGCCTACCCTGCTCGCGCAGCCGGCGGGCCAGGCGATCCATCGCGCCAGAGTACAGGGCGATGCCTCGCGGGGTGTGCATGCCGGCGCGCAGGCGCTCCATGTGCTGGCGGCGCAGGCTCATCGCCTCGATGGACTCGGGGCCGTATGCCGCCTCGGCCATGGCGACAGCTGCCGCGATGGCGTCGCCAACGGCTGTACCTGCGGCAAAGCTGTCCTCGCCAGGAGCCGCCGTGTCACTGATCGCAGAGGCAAGCGACGAGTACCGGGCACCAAGCGCCAGCGCCATCGGCGTGTCGGGACGCTCTGCCCAGCGGAAGTAGAGGTCTCGGGCGTGCTCGCCGGCAGCCTTCTGCACGGCCACGCTTGGCTCGCGCCGCAGCTCGCGGCATATGCTGTCCAGACGGCCGGCCGCCATCTGTATGTAGGCGTCGTTGTCGTGAAGGCGGGCCATCAGCTTTTGGCTCTCTACGTAGCCCCTGGCCAGGGCAATCGCCGTCTGCGCGCTGGGCTGGGCAGCGTAGCGGGCCTCGTCAACCTGCAGGGCCTCCATCGTCAGCGCATGGGCCTGTTCCTGCAGCTTGCGCGTACCTTGCTTCGCGCGATTGAGCGACTCGTGCGCGGTATATCGCAGCTCGCTGGCAAGCAGTGCGTCAGCGGCGGCGCTATTGTCTGCCTGCGCATTGCGACGGCGCTGGTCAACGAGGCGCAAGCTACTGTCAAGCATGTCGGCGTCGCGCCCCTGGGCCGCATAGACGTCGCGGTACAGCGACAGCGCGCGCATCAGGGCGATGCGCAGCACGGGAACAAGCTGGTCCTGGACGAGGCCCTCGGCGGGGTCCGCGGCATCGGCAGGCGCCTCGGCCGCGGCAGCTCGCTCTGCATCGGCCAAGGCGCTGCTTAGCAGCTGGTCGGCCTCGTCAAGGTACACGAGGGCGTCATCCGGACGCTTCGCCCGCTGCATCACCTCGGCGGCATCAATCAGGCAGGTGGCGTAGTCCAGCACGTCGTCGGGCACGTCGTCCATCGCGTACAGCTCGCGCATCACACGCACTCGATCCATCGACGCATAGCCCGCCGCCGCCGTGTCGGGGTTCTTGCCGCCAAGGCACGCCCGGGCGTTAAGCTGCAGCGCCTTTGCCAGGCCCCTCAGCAGCGCCGGACGATCGGGCAGCAAGGGATCGGCCAGCTGCACGCCAGGTTGCTGCACGCCCGAACTTGCCGCCAGCTGCGCGCGATACCATGCGCAGGCCTCCTCAAGCTGGTCGACGGCACGGCCACATATGCCCAGCTCAAGCAGGTACTGGCCATAGCTCACCAGCGCGATGGGCTCGAAGCCGTTGCGGCGCTCGAAGTCGATGGCCACGGCGTAGGTGTGGCGGATCTCCTCGTCCTTTACCTCGCCTTCCTCCTCGACGAAGGTGCGCAGCACCCTGACCCTGGTAAGCAGCGACTTCACGGCGTCAAGCACCTGTGCGCGCTCGGCGTGGTACTCCAGCTGCGCAGCTTGGGCATGGGTTTCGTGCATGCGGCCCTCTTGCTCAATCTCGTGCACGTCCAGCAGCTTGTAGCCCTCGCGCACGCGACCGGAGCTGATGAGGCGGATGGCCTGGCGGCGGCGCGGCGACATCTGCGTGTCGTCCGCAAGCTCGCTCACAAACTGGCGCATGTCTGCCAGGAAGCGCTCCTGCAGCTGGCTCTCCTGGTCGGTTACGTCAGCTATCTGCTGAACCAGCTCGTCAAGCTCGCCGCTCTCCTTCTCGTCCAGACCCACCTCAAGCTCGCGCTCAAGCAGGGCATCGTAGCGCTCCTCAAGCTGGCGGCGACGGTCGCGCACGCTGCGCAGCATCTCGTTGCCCAGGTAGGCAGCCGTGTTGGTGAAGTCCATCACCACGTTGCCGCGCGCGTCGACCAGCGTGGTGCCAGCGCAGGTAAAGGGCACGCCGGCGCCTTCGCGCTCCAGGTGCAGCAGCAGCTGGAACTGTACGGTGTCCACGTTTGAGTAGCGGCTGAAGAAGTGGCCCATGTCGCGGTCAAGCTCGGCCTGGAATTCGCGCAGGCCATCGCTTACCTGGGCGTCATCAACGTCGCGGAACCACACGAAGATGGAGGGACTGCCGGCGCGAACACCACTTACTAGCTGGGCATATGCGGCATCAAACTGTGCGCGCGCAAGGTCGGGCACGTCGTTTTGGAAGAGGAAGACGCACACGTCGCTGTCAGCGACGGACTCGCGGATCTGCTCGGGGTCGTTGGTGTCGCACTGGTCGGTGCGCAGGCGCACGCCACGAGTGGCAAAGATGGCACGCAGCTTGTTGAGGCTGCGCTTGAGGTAGCCCATGTCTTGGGCCAGCTGCTCCTGCTGGACGAAGCCGGTGAATATCTTGACGTTCGTGGTGGGCATGTGGTTGCTCCTCTTTCGTGTGGTGCGACCGTGCGGTGACTGTGTAGTTATGTGCCAGCTAGCGATGTGCAAGCCAGTTGGCGAAGGCATCTTGGGCCTGGGCAGGTACGCCCTCAAGGCTGACGAGGCGCTTGCGGCCGGTCCAGACGCCCTCGTCGTCGATGCGCAGGGGCAGCGGCCCCAGCTTGCTTGCCATAAGCTGCACCATCTCTAGCAGCATGGTGTTGATATTCGTAAGGGTGCGCACCTCCACGTCGGGGGCGGTTTCGGCATGGCTCAGCAACGTGCGGGTGTTCTCGTCGGACGCGGCGGGACTGACCCACGCCGTCACGCGCGGATAGCCCTTCTGGGCACATGCCTCGGTTGCCACGAGATACTCGTGCAGGGTGTAGTCGCCCAAGGTGTCGCCCACAAGGATGAAGACGAGGTCGCAGGCGCGAATGACCTCGTCATAGGCCGCCTGCTTGCTGCGGTTGCGCTCCATCGCGTAGCTCTCGGTTTCCCACAGGCGGGCTATGACGTCCTGGCCACATGTGTCAAAGGCGGGGTCGGCCAGCGAGTTGGCCAGCTCGGAAAAGGCCAGCCGCTGGTCGCGCAGAGTGTTTGATGAGCCTAGGAATACGTCCATGCGGTCCTCTCGCGTGGGTTGTGCCATAAGGTCATACCGACAAGTATGACCCAACGAATGCGACTGCTGTTTTACAATTCTGGCGGCGGGCTGAGAGGAATTGCCTTGCAGCGCTTTGTGGTGGCATGGCGGCAGAGACCTAGCGCGGCGAACTTGGCAGCCGCGCGGTTAGGGTACGGCTTGAGACGTACCCTATAGGGGTATTGGAGGACTTTGGAGCCGATTTCGCGGGTTTAGGGTTATAGGACAAAAAGTGTGCGGTCAGTCCCAGTCCCTCCTCCACGGGATCGACCTGTGCAGCTCCTCCCACACCAGGCCATCTCCCCACTTCCG
>CADALE010000017.1 GCA_902788705.1 uncultured Coriobacteriaceae bacterium
GTCGCCGGGCGCCCACTCCAGGTGCACGTCGTTCTCTTCCCAGAAGCGCTTGCACCAGCAGCCGTAGTAGCCGCGCACCTGCACGTCGGTGGTGTAGAAGACGCGACGGCGCATGTTCTCCTGGTTGGCCAGCTGGTCCTTGGGGTCGCAGGTTGCGGGATAGGTCTGCAGGTAGACGGTCATGCAGCCCATCTTGAAGTCGGGATAGTGCTCGTGCGCGTACTTGACCACCTTGGCGCTGGCCACAAACTGGTGGTGCAGCGACTGCATGCGAATCTGCGGGCTCACGCGCAGCTGGTCGCGGCGGCCCTCAAAGCCCTGCAGGTTGGAGGTGCCGTACATGGCGCCCATCTCGGCGGTGGCGCAGTTGATCTCGTTGAAGGTAAGCCAGTACTTCACCTTGTCGTGGAAGCGCTCGAACAGCGTGTAGCACAGCTTCTCGTACAGGGCGATGACCTCGCGGCTGGCCCAGCCGTTGTAGCGGCGCACCAGCTCGTAGGGCAGCTCGTAGTGGCTGAGGGTGATGAGCGGCTGGATGCCCTTGGACAGGCAGTAGTCGAACACCCGGTCGTAGAAGGCGAGGCCGGCCTCGTTGGGCTCGTCCTCAAGGCCCGTCGGGTAGATGCGGGTCCAGTTCATGGACGTGCGGAACACGTTGAAGCCCATCTCGGCAAAGAGGTCGATGTCCTCCTGGTAGTGATGGTAGAAGTCGATGGCCTCGTGGCTGGGATACAGCTGGTTGGGGTCGATCTCGATGGTGATGCGCTTCTGCTGGTTGAACACGCCGCCGATGCAGTGATCGATCACGCTGTCGCCCTTGCCGTCCACGTCCCATGCGCCTTCGAACTGGTTGGCTGCGCACGCGCCACCCCACAGGAAGTCGTCCCTCAGTACTGCCATGCTTCATCCTTCCCCTCTATGTCCCTCTGACAGCTTCATGGTACGGGATTGGGCAAGAGGCCAAGCTGGCAACAGGCATGCTGTCGGGAGGTGGAAGCTAGGCAACCCATGAGCGACAGACACAAAGCTCCGGCCTTCCGCTGCTTAACATCCTTGGCGGCGGAAGACCGGAGCATAATGCCGAAGCTCTGCGCAGCTGCCTAGGCGACCGTCGCTTCGATCATCTCCGTAGTCATGACGCGCTGGTAGACGTCGGTCAGTTGGTAGTCTGCCCCACCCGGGATGAGGGCAGCCCAGGTGGGCAAGCCCATCTTGCGGAGGACGCCGGGATAGGCAAGCGCCTGCAGGAGCAGCGGCACGAACCAGAGGTATTGGTTGCGGAGCAGACCGTTGAGAAGCATGGGCACCACCTTCGGAACGAACGTACCGCGGCACCCTTATAGTAGCAGCCAAATCACAACGCACATGTCTCAGACCAGCGGAAAGGCCGGACCTTTCCGCTGGCTAGAGCATGGGGTCCGGCCTTTTCGCTGGTTGTCGTGCGGAGGCTAGATTACGCGGAGCGCCAGCTCGTCAAGCTGGGCCTCGGTCACCGCGCTCGGCGCGTCGCTCATCAGGTCGGAGCCGCTGGAGGTCTTGGGGAAGGCCATCACCTCGCGGATGGAGTCGCTGCCGGCCAGCAGCATGCACACGCGGTCGAGGCCAAGCGCGAAGCCGCCCATCGGGGGCGCGCCGTACTCGAGGGCCTCAAGCAGGAAGCCAAACTGCGCGCGGGCACGCTCCTCCGTGAAGCCAAGCAGCTTGAGGATGCGCATCTGCAGCTCGGCGTTGTGGATGCGCATGCCGCCACCACCGGCCTCATAGCCGTCCATCACGAAGTCATAGGTCCAGGAGCCCACGGAAAGCGGGTCGCTTTCCAGGCGGTCGATGTCGGCCTCGACAGGCTGGGTGAAGGGCTGGTGCTCAGCCGCGTAGGCGCCGCGTTCCTCGTCCCAATGCACCAGCGGGAAGCCCACGACCCACAGGAAGTCGTGGCCCTCGCGCGGAATCTCCAGCACGTCGGCCATGTGCACGCGCATGCCGCCCAGAATCTCGTCGGTGGCAAGGCGCTCGCCCACGGCAAAGAGGATGAGGTCGCCAGGGGTGGCACCCATCTCGGCCTTGAGGGAGTCAAGCTCGGCCTCGGAGAGGAACTTGGCAATGGGGCTCTGCACCGCGCCGTCGGCCTTGAGGGCAACCCACGCCAGACCCTTGGCGCCAAACGATGCCGCGACCTCAGCCAGCTTGTCGATCTTGGAGCGACCCCACAGGCCCGCGCCGGGCGCGCAGATGGCCTTGACGTGCTGGCCCGGCGTAGCGGCGGCGCTGGCAAACAGCTTGAAGCCCGAGGAGGCGAAGATGTCCGTCACGTCGTGCAGCTCCATGCCAATGCGGGTGTCGGGCTTGTCGATGCCGTAGGTGTCCATGGCGTCCCAGTACTGGATGCGGCGCAGCGGCAGCTCCATCTTCACGCCCATCTTGCCGAAGGCGTCGGCAAGCACGTCCTCGAGGGCGCCCATCACGTCGTCCTGGCGCACGAAGCTCATCTCGATGTCCACCTGCGTGAACTCGGGCTGGCGGTCGGCGCGCAGGTCCTCGTCGCGGAAGCACTTGGCCACCTGGTAGTAGCGCTCGACGCCACCCACCATCAGCAGCTGCTTCAGGAGCTGCGGGCTTTGGGGCAGCGCGTAGAAGCTGCCCGGCTGCAGGCGCGACGGCACGATGAAGTCACGCGCGCCCTCGGGCGTGGACTTGAACAGCGACGGCGTCTCGACCTCCATGAAGGCACGGTCGTGCAGGGCCTGGCGGATGGCGAAGGTGAAGTCGGAGCGCAGGCGCAGGTTAGCCATCATCTTGGGACGGCGGATGTCAAGATAGCGGTAGCGCAGGCGCACGTCCTCGGAGGTGTCCACGTGGTCCTCGATCTGGAAGGGCGGGGTCTTGGAGGTGTTCAGCACCTCCAGGCGCGCGGCAAGCACCTCGACCTCGCCGGTAGCAAGGTTGGGGTTGGTCTGGCCCTCGATGCGGTGGCGCACCTCGCCCTCCACGAGGATGGGCCACTCGGGACGGATGGTCTCGGCCGCGGCGAACACCTCGGGCGTGCAGAGGTCGGGGTCAAAGAAGATCTGGGTGAGGCCCTCGCGGTCGCGCAGGTCCACGAAGATGAGGCCGCCGAAGTCGCGGCGGGCGCGCACCCAACCAGTAAGCGTGACGGTCTGTCCGATGTGGTCGGCGCGCAGCTCACCGCAGGTGTGGGTATGCAGGGAATGGGAATCTGTGGGCATGGTGTTTCCTCTCGTCTGAACCGTCCCGTGCCGGTGCGGACGGCTATCCTACAGACGGCACGCGGGCGTAGACGGCGCCCCTGTGCACGCAAGGATTCAGTGTACTACGAGCGGCGGCGCAGCGGGGGCACAAAGGGATACTTCCTTATGGGCTTCCCGACAGAGGCGGGAAGGATGCCGTTCTCTTCGCCCCCTGCTACCTAAGCCAGCCGATGGGAGGACAAGATGGCGTACCGTGCGGCGATCTTCGACATGGATGGCACCATCCTGAACACCCTGGACGACCTGGCGGCTTCCACCAACGCCGCGCTTGCGGCGTACGGGATGCCCGGCCGCACCACCGACGAGGTGCGGCAGTTCGTGGGCAACGGCATTGCCAACCTCATTCGCCGTGCGGTGCCCGAGGGCACCGACGAGGCGCTCCAGAGGCAGGTGTACGACACCTTCTGCGCGCACTACGCCGCCCACAGCGCCGACCGCACAAGCCCCTACCCCGGCATTCCCCAGCTTCTGGACGAGCTTCGCCAGCGCGGGGTCGCGCTGGCCGTGGTGTCCAACAAGGGCGACTTCGCGGTGCAGACGCTGGTAAGGCAGTACTTCCCGGGGCTCTTCGACTATGCCGTGGGCGAGCGCGAGGGAATTCGTCGCAAGCCCGCGCCCGACACCGTGCTGGCCGCGCTCGAGGCGCTTGGCGTCTCGGCCGACGAGGCCGTGTACGTGGGCGACTCCGAGGTGGACGTGGCCACGGCGGCGGCCTCGGGCATGGACTGCCTCAGCGTCACCTGGGGCTTCCGCAGCGTGCAGACGCTGCGCGAGGCAGGCGCCACCACGTTGCTGGACACGACCGACCAGCTGCTGCAGGCCATCTGCGCATAGGGCGCCACAGGGCTCATCAAGGCGGCAAGTCGTTAGGGTACGTCCCCAGCCGTACCCCAACGGGGCCAGAGTGTCGATTCGAGGCCTCTCGCGCCGTTAGGGTACGTCCCCAGCCGTACCCTAAGCGCATGGTCACCCGTTACCAACCCGCAGCGTACGCATACGAAGGCCCCGCACCGGCTTAGCCGATGCGGGGCCTGGGCTTACGTCCAAAGAGGCGTGCGCCTAGATGTCCTTGTCATCCCTGAGGGAGGCGTAGAACGTAAGGTGCTCGAACTCCTCCTTGATGGTCTTGCCATGGATGAGGGGCAGTGACATGAACTCGTCGAGGGTGCTTACCAGCGGGCTGCAGTCGATGTAGTGGCCCTTGTGGTTGCGGTGGGCCGTATCCTGCGCGCGCCAGGCCTCGAAGTTGGCATCGGTGAGGTAGTAGAGCTTGTCATCCGAACGCATGTATACCGAGTGGTTGTAGTGCAGGTACTCGACCAGCCCTTCGTAGTCGATCTCGAGCGGCTCGCTAGCCTTCTTGCCCATGGTCGTGTCCTTTCCTCGCAGCTTAGACTCCTGTCGGAGCGCCCCGACGTCCGCCGGGGACTTCTGCCTTGTACCTAGATGATACCGTGAAGGAGCGCGGTGCGCACCGTAACTTAAAAACTGTTGGGCAAGCGGCAGGGATGCTGCGCGAGGCGTCCGCCGCGCGAGCAGTTCGCACAACCCCTCCACAACTGCATCAATTACGAAACCGCACGGCCGCCACATGCCTTCAGGGGTAGCCCCCGATGGCAAGGTGTCGCTACTGGTAGTGCAGGCTCTCCACCGGGTCAAGGCGCGCGGCACGGCGCGCGGGATAGTAGCCAAACACCACGCCGATGGCTACGCAGATGCCCGCCACCAGCAGCATCGACTGCAGGTCGAGGTACGGCGTGAGCGCGGTGCCCTCCCCATAACCCAGCAAGCTGCCGGCCAGTCCCGACAGCGCGAACGCCCCCAGGTAGCCCAGCGCCATGCCAATGAGCCCGCCCACCATGGTGAGGCAGATGCTCTCCAGCAGGAACTGCCGCGTGATGTCGCGGCTCTTGGCACCCAGGGCCTTACGCAGGCCAATCTCGCGGATGCGCTCGGTCACGTTGGTCAGCATCATGTTCATGATGCCGATGCCGCCCACCAGAAGCGAGATGGACGCCACCGAGGTCATCAGCACTTGGAACGACATCATCATCGAGTTGAGCTCCTCGATGGTGGACGCCATCGTGTACACCCAGATGGCGTTCTCGCGCTCGTCCTCGGGCACGGCGAAGCGCCGCGCCAGCCAGTCCGTCGTACGCTGGGCCACGGCATCCATGTCCGAGCCCTCGCGGGCGAAGCCATACACCTGGTCCACCGTGGTGAAACCCTGCACGCGGCTGCAGCAGGTGGAGAAGGGCAGGTACAGCTGCACGTAGTCGGGGTTAGAGCCGCCGGCGCCCGACGACTCCGTCACGCCGCAGATAAGGTACTCGGCCCCCGCGATGCGCAGCGTCTTGCCCACCACCTCGGCGTCGGCGTTGCCAAAGAGGTTCTTCACGCTGGCCTGGTCCAGCACCGTCACAAGCGCGCCAGTGTCGGACTCCTGCTCCGTGAAGAAGCGCCCGCTTACCAGCTTGACGCCTGTGGCCTCAAAGAACGACGGCCAAACGCCCTGGATGCTGGCGCTCTTCTTCTCGGTGTCAGAGATCACGTCGGTGCCCGACCACACCAGCGGCGTCACGTACTCGTAGTCATCGGCCATCTCGGCCTCGAGCGCCTCGACGTCGCTGACCTCCATCGAGCGGTTGTACCAGCACTGGATGTACACGAGCCGTGCCTGGTTAAGGCCCAGCTCGCCGATCATGGCCTGCTTCACCCCGCCGATGAGCGCCGTCATGGCGATGACCGCCGAGATGCCGATCACGATGCCCAGCACCGTGAGCAGGCTGCGGCCACGGTTGGCGTCCAGCGCCGAGAAGGTCTCATAGGCCAGGTCCCGCGCCTTCATGTGCGCCCCCTTCCCCGGGTGGAGCTGGCAGCCACGGCGGCGCGCTCCTCCTCGTCGGTAAGCAGGCGTCCGTCACGGATGTGCACAGTGCGGTCAGCCCACGACGCCACCTCGGCGTCGTGGGTGATGAGCACGATGGTCTTGCCCTGCTCGCGCAGGCCACGGAAGGTGCGCAGCACCATCTGGCCGGTTGCCTGGTCAAGGTTGCCCGTGGGCTCGTCGGCAAGGATCACGGCGGGGTCGTTGACCAAGGCGCGGGCGATGGCCACGCGCTGCATCTGGCCTCCCGAGAGCTCGTTGGACCGATGGTCAAAGAACTCCTGTGGCAACCCTACCGCCGCAAGCGCCTGCTCGGCACGGCCGCGCCGCTCTGACGCCGGCACGTCGGTGTAGGTGAGCGGCAGCACCACGTTGCGCAGCACCGTGGCCCGCGGCAGCAGGTTGAAGCTCTGGAACACGAAGCCCAGGCGCGTGGCTCGCAGCTCGGCCAGCTCGTCGTCGTCAAGCGTCGAGACGTCGACGCCCTCCAGAAGGTATGTGCCCAAGGTGGGCGTGTCCAGGCATCCCAGCAGGTTCATGAGGGTGGACTTGCCAGAGCCCGACGGCCCCATGATGCACAGGAACTCGCCGCGTGCCACCGTAAGCGACACACCCTTCAGCGCATGCACGTACCCTGCAGCCGACTCGTAGATGCGGTGCACGCGGCGGACGTCGATGACGGGTGCGGACATGGCTAGCCCTCCACCTCGGCAGCCTCGGCAGCCGGCATGGCCATCTCGCCCTCCATCGGCGACGTGAGCAGCACGAGGTCGCCCTCGGAGAGGCCGCTCTCGATGACCGCCTCGGAGATGCTCTTGGCCCCAACGGTCACGTCGCGGCGCTCGGCCTCGAAGGTCTCGGGGTCGGTGACCACGTACACGTAGCTGCCCGTATCGTCCTCGGTCACGGCCATCGACGGCACCACCAGGGCATCGGCCACCTCCTGCGTGAGGATGGTGACACTCGCGGTCATGCCGGGCTTCACGCGCTGGTCGGGCTTGTCGATGACCACCTCCACCTTGAAGGTGACCACGCCACCGCCGCCGTAACCCATCTCGCTCATGCCCGAGCCCGTCGAGGTGGACGCCACCGACACCACCGTGCCCTCAAGCTCGAGGTCGGGCAGGGCCGAGAAGGTGCAGCGGGTATGCTGCCCCACCTTGACCTGCGAGATGTCGATCTCGTTCACGTCAATGGACACGCGCATCTTTGAGATGTCGGCAATCTGCACGAGCGAGCCCGTGCCCGAGGCGCCCGAGCCCACGGCCTGGCCAGCCACGGCGCCCACCGACACCACGGTGCCCACCGTCGGCGACTTCACGGTGCGCTTCTCCCCTGCCGCCACGGCGTCGTCGTAGCTCTTGGAGGCGGCGTCCACCGCGCTGGCAGCCGCGGTCACCGCGCCACGGGCGGCGTCAAGCTGGGCCTGCGCCGTGGCCTCGGAGAAGTCGGGCAGAGGCGCGACGGGTACCACGGCCGCTGCGGCCTGCGCGGCGGAGTCCGCCGCGGCAAGCGCCTGGTTGTAGGCCTCCGTGGCCTCCTCGGCGGCACGCGCCGCCTGATCGTGCTGGAAGATGGCCGCGTCGTAGGTCTCGCGCGGGGTCACGCAGGCCTGCGCCGCGTCGTCCATGGCCTTCTTGAGGCAGGGCTTGCCGGGGTTCTCGATCACCACGGGGTTGTCGGGGTCGATGAGGATCTCGCCGAAGAGCCCCTCGTACTGGTCATAGACGCTCAATCCGTTGCCCATCGTATCCAGCTCTGTCAGCTTCGCGGCTTCCACGGGGGTAAGCTCCTCGCCGCTCGTCTGCTTGCCCTTGAGGTAGAGGCGCGTTGCCACGTCCTCGTTGAACTTGGCCAGGGCCGTGTCGTAGGCAGCCTTGGCGGCCTCGAAGTTGTTGTTGAGCGGCTCCCAAACGACCCTTGCGGCCTCGACAGCGGAGGCCTTGGCCTGCTCGTCCCTCACGGCCGCGTCCATCACGTCCTTGGCCCGGGCGATCGCCTCGTCATGCTGGGCGTAGGCCTTGTCGTAGGCCTCCTGCGCCTTCTTGCTGTCGGCGTCGTGCTGCGCGGCAGCCGCCTGGTAGGCCGCGCGGTCGCTGTCGATGGCGGCCTGCATCTCGGCATACGAGGCGTTGGCCTCGCCCAGGCTCTCCTGAGCCGTGCCGAGGGTGCTTGCGGCGGCCGCGATGGCCTTGTCGATCTCGTCGCTGCGGATGGTAAGCAGCACGTCCCCGACGCCAACCGACTGGCCCTCGCTCACCTTGACGGTGTCGATGATGCCGTTTACCTCGGGCGTCACCACCACCGACTCGTAGGGGCTCAGCGACCCCGTACCCTGCACCGAGGTGGTGAAGTCGCGGCGCTCGACCACAGCGACGTCGGGACCGTAGTCAACCTCGGCCGGTGCGGGGGTAAGCAGGTTGCGCAGCAACAGCCCACCTCCCGCCACCGCCACGGCTGCGATGGCGCCCACGATCTTGAGGCGACGCGAGCGGCGCTTTGCCGCGCGGCGCTTCTCCAGGTTCTGGAGGGCGATGAACGCCTCGGCGTCGTCGGCCTCTTGCGATGCGAAGTGTGCGGGCTGCGCCTGCTGGTCGCCAGTCATGGGGATTGCCCTCCTATGGTGCGTTTGAGCTACGTTTTGATGAGCGCACCCATCATGATAGCCTTGCCGACGCCCGCAGGCAACGCCCATTTGGGAGAGGCTCGAAAGCGCCACGCAACAAGATGCTGGTAGATGCCTTGTGTGCATACAAAGCCCATGCGGCATCGCGGGTGATTGTCCCGGACGAACCCTCGCCCTGCCGCAAAGGGCTGACGCCCGAGCAGCAGGCTGCCCAGGCGTCAGGAGTCGTCACTCGTGCTTTGTCGCAGGCGCTAGTCCTGCTCCTGCCCATCCTCCTCGCGCTCCAGCGAGTGGATGAGCGAGCGGAACTCGTTGTCCACCGCGTTTGCGTGGGGCGAGCGCTTGGCGTAACGCCTCACCGCGGCCGTCGACTTGCCGATAGGCTGCAGCGTGCCGGCACCCGCCACGCAGCCGCCCGGGCAGGCCATGCCCTCCAGCAGGTAGCCGGGATACTTGCCCTTGATGGCGTCGCGCATCATCTGGCGGCACTCCTCGAGGCCCTCGGCGTTTCGCACGTGCACCTCCACCTCGGGATGCTCGCGGTGGATGGCGTTGACCACGGCATTTGCCACGCCGCCCGCCACGGCAAACATGCGGGCGTCGGCCGAGGCCACGTCAAAGTCGCTCTTGTTGTCGTCCTCCAGGGAGAGGTAGTCGATGTTCTTGGCCTCCATCATGGCCGCCATCTCCTCGAAGGTGAGCACGAAGTCAACCTCGGAGCGCACCGACTGGCGCATGGCCTCAAGCTTCTTGGCGGCGCAGGGGCCCACGAACACGATCTTGGCGTTGGGGTGCTTCTGGCGGATCATGCGGGCCGTCAGCACCATGGGCGTAAGCGCCATCGAGATGCAGTCAGCGTACTTTGGGAACTCCATCTTTGCCATCGATGACCATGCCGGGCAGCACGAGGTTCCCATGAACGGGAGCTTGGCGGGCACCTCGTCCAGGAACATCTCGGCCTCCTCCACGGCGCAGAGGTCGGCGCCGATGGCCACCTCCTCAACGCCCGAGAAGCCCAGCAGCCGGAAGGCCTCGCGCAACTTGCCCACGTTGCCCTTGCCACCAAACTGGCCCACGAAGGCCGGGGCCACCGCGGCGATGACCTCCTCACCGCCCAGGATGGACCAGATGACCTGCACCAGCTGGCTCTTGTCGGCGATGGCGCCAAACGGGCAGTTTACCAGGCACTGGCCGCAGCTGACGCACTTCTCGTAGTTGATGTCGGCACGGCCGTGCTCGTCGGAGCCAATGGCGTTCATGCCGCAGGCCTCAGCGCAGGGGCGCGTGTGGTGATGGATGGCGTGGTAGGGGCACACCTTGGCGCACTGGCCGCAGCCCACGCACAGGCTGTGGTCGATGAAGGCCTTCTTGTGGCGGAAGGAGATGGCCTGCTTGGGGCAGATTTCGCGACAGGGGTGGGCCAGGCAGCCCTGGCAGGCGCTGGACACGCGGTACACGTTGTCCTCGCACGCGTTGCAGGCAAACTTGATCACGTTGATGAGCGGCGGCTGGTAGTAGGCCTCGGGGCCCGCGGCCTCGCTCATGCCCTCGGAGATGCTGCGCGGCCGGTCGACGCCCTGCTGGGGCAGGCCCATGGCCAGGCGGATGCGCTCCGACACGATGGCCCGCTCCAGGAACACGCTCTCGCGGTAGGTGGCCACGTCGCCGGGGATGATCTGGTAGGGCAGCTCCTCGAAGGCATGGTCGAAGTCGGCGTCGGTGTTGGAGGGGTCCGCCCCCAGCTCGTACACGATGCGCGCCACCTCGGCAAACACCTTGCGGCGGATCTCGGTTAGGTTGGTGTAGACACCACGCATGTTGCCCGTAGCCATGGCGGCCCCTCTCGTCCTCTGCATCCCCCCTGATATACAACTAGCTATACCAGCTAGTATAGCGGGTGGGCGTTTGCACATCGAGTCTCTCGGGGAGCGCGAGGCAAGGCCTAGGCAAGCCCCCACGTGCCAAGGCGTGCGGGCAGCGCGCTACGAACAACCAACAGCTCACCGCTGAGGGGGTGGGTAAGCTGCGCCTCGTGGGCGTGCAGCAGCAGGCCGCCATCGTCCGGTGTGCCACCGTACAGCGAATCGCCGCAGATGGGGTGGCCCAGGTGCGCCAGGTGCACGCGAATCTGGTGGCGGCGGCCCGTCACCAGCTGGGCCTCCACCAACGAGCGGCCCTTCCGCACGGCCACCGTGCGCAGCAGCGTCCTGGCCTCCTTGCCCGTACGGCCCACCCGCATGCGGCGGGCATCGTGACGGTCGCGCGCGATGGGTGCGCTCACCTCAAGCCAGGGACCGGCATGCCGCGGGAGGGTGCCCTCGATCACGGCGTAGTAGCGCTTGCGCAGCCCGTCACCCGAGATGAGGGCGTCAAGGGCGGGCTGAAGCTCCTCGGCAGTCGAGAACAGCACGATGCCGCTCGTGTCCACGTCCAGCCGCTGCAGTGCCTGGGGAACGGCGGCGCTGCCCTCCCCCGCCAAGTGACCCTGCACACGGTCGGTAAGCGTCTCGGCGCCCGTGCCGTCCCCGTGCACCAGGATGCCCGCGGGCTTTTCGGCAGCAAGCAGGATGGGGTCCTCGTAGAGCACCGTGACAGGCGCAGCGGACGACGGGCCCGCCGCGCGCGTCGCCCTTAGCTCGAGGGTGACCTCATCGCCTGCGGCGATCGTGTCGGTACGCGCCAGCGCATGCCCGTCCATGCCTCTGAGCTGGCCTTCGTTGAAGATGCGCGCCACCATGGGCTTCGACGGCACGAACGTGCGGATGAGGGTCTGGGCATCCGTCGGACGGTTCACGCGAAGAACAACACGTCCGCCCATGCTTAACGTGTGTCCATGAGAAGAGACCGGATCGTATAGAGGAAGCCCGCAGCTCATTATCATAAGGCCGTCCTTTGGACTGTAGCCATAGGACTCTTTCTATATGTCAATTGCCCCTGCGTTCTCTCTCAAGCTACGAGCAGGTCCGTGCATATCCAAAGAGGATTCTCTGAGCACAATCGTACTGAGAGACATGAAGAAGTTCTCTGCGGATAGCTCAGTTGGCACGAGCCGTTGGTAGTCCGATGGCACGCAGACCGAAGAAGCATCCCCATCAGTCCAATCTGCAAGCAGCAGGCAGACCGCATCGTACACATCACCTGATTGAGATAATAGATGCAGCATGTGGACGGCCTTAGCAAAGGCACTCCGCTCTTCGACAATCGATGAATTCACCATGAACAGAAACCCGTGGGCGGCGCGGGGATAGCGTGCGCGTAGGTTCTTTACGTCACCATATGCTTCCTCGAACCGATTAGCTAAGTTTTTCCCAAATGAGCCACTCATAGTCTTGGTCGAGACAAGCAGCTCAGGACCATGTAACCACGAGGACATACCGACGTCGATTTGCTTCGTGTATACGGATCCCATCACGTTGGCGTCTACCGTACCGATACGGTCAAGCACGCTGTTGGCAAGTTCCTCCTGTACTTTTCCGATAGTGGAAAGGGCTCGCACTACCTCTGGATCGATTACCCTCGGCTCGTTGATTCGAGGCCAGACCCCGTCAAAGCCAGCATGCCTGAATTCCCATGCCACCCACAAATCAAGTGATGACGCAAAACGTCCCGTCTGCACACTGTCACCAGCCCCGACTGGCACTCTCAAAGCCTCGGATAAAAGCCGATAGTCGAGCTGAACGGTACCGCCGTCTCCCCAAAATGGGACGAGGTCGTTCCTGGAGAGCCAGTCGGACATGCGCATACCCATCTCATGCATCTTGTCCGTCTTCTTAGCCATCGATACCAACTCCCCTCTTCTTTCCCTTTGACCTCGCTGCCCTTCTTTCCCTCATGCGAACGAGCAGCTCCTGTGCGTCGTTGCTCAAATCAAGACTAATCACTCCGAGCTCTGACAAGGCCTTGTCCACGTAACGTGTGGCATCGTCTCGTGCGCCGCTAGACAGGACTCCCGCCACTGCCTTGTTGATGGTTTTAAGCTCGTCCTTGAAACCAAGTGCTTGCTCTGGGGCAACAACAACTATCTTCGATGCCTCTCTTGGCTCGAGCTTGAGAATACCGCCACCATAAGAGCGTCCGTACACTTCAGCCGAGAGCTGAGTTATAGATGACAGGGACAACAAAGGCATGGCCTCCATACCAACGTCCCTAAGGCCCTCATAAAACGTGATGCCATGCACGGAGTTAAGGCATGCTGCCCTTGCATGATTTGCACAAATGTTAGGGCCCGCCCCATTCATGTAGGTCAAGAAGGCGTCCGGGGTAGATACGCCGGGAACCAGCCACCAAGGATGCCTGTTCCGGCACTTATATGATTGGGACACTCCGCTCATCTCCCCTCGCTCGATATATGAGAAGAAACCCTCGCTGAGCTGTTTCTGGGGATAGAAAAGCGAAGTTCGCATCCCCCTCTCCGTTAGCTGCTGGTGACAATCCAGTCCATAGGAGAGCAGGCGGAGATGCCTTGATCCAGGCGGGCAGAGAGGGATGACATCTTGCGCAAGCCTATATCGCCTCACCTCCTCATCGGTCAGGGTGAAGAAGTCGTTTGCTCCAGTAACAGCTCCGAGGCGCACCTTGCCCCACGTCGATAGCGATGTTAGTCCGGCTTCGAGCGCCGAATGCATCAAGGTCATCGCATCAGACCCACATCTTCCAACTGGCCATCGTTCCTCGCCCTTCACGACAGTAAAGTGAGTCGAGCGGTCATCGATATGCTCAATATCTAGAACGTTATGAATCGTGATGCCATCAGCTTCACCAAGGTGGAGACCTTCCGCAATAAGCAGGACAACCTCTTCCTGAACCTCAGGGAACACGGGTCTGTCAAACATAACGACGGTTACGCTCGCAAAACTCGAGAGGAGATAGGAACGCACCGGTCCAGCATAACCTGATGTCAGCAGCTCGGCAGGCAACACCATCCCGATGCGTCCACCTTCAGCCAGAAACCGGATGGCATGGACGACGAAAGGGGCCCATGAGGACGAAAGAGCCGACAGCTTCACGCCCCCGAGATGGGCGCATTCCAGCGCACGTGTCCTAGAGTCTCCACTAAAATCTTGGTAGCGAATGTAGGGAGGGTTTCCAATCACAACATCAAAGGACCTGGTTGGTTCGACAAAAAAGAAGTTTTGAGTCTCTATATGCGCCTTGATGCCGATGCAGGCAAGCCTCTTGCGAGCCTCGCAAGCACTCTGCTCGTGAAGCTCACAACCAAGGATGTCAGACTCTATTTGTTCCGACGAGGCACCATGTTCAGTTAGGCGGAGAACGGCAGCTGTCAAGAATTCCCCTTCCCCGCACGAGGGTTCGAGGACGCGATCGTCTGACGACAAGATCGTTTGACGTACGATGTAGGAGGCGATCCTGGCTGGCGTGAAGAAAGCGCCGCGGCCCTTTCGCTCCACCGGCGTGTCCTGCTCCTCAGTAAGCACAGACCCGTATGCCACGTCTACTCCTCTCCCGGTCCGCTCAGGAAGCCTTTCGATACTTCAACCGACTCCAAAGGATGGTACCACGGCAAGCGGACACCATTTTCAGGCCTAAATTGTGAATCAGATCATGCACGCGCTGTTCACGGTCTAGTCAACCTGCTATGGTCGGACGCCACACACCGCTCACGACGCGTCCCCATACAGGTGGGACAGGAGCTGGGCAAACGCCTCGATCACGCTCCACACGTGGCCCGAGTCCCTCCAGGCCATGTGGATGGGGATGCTTGCCTCCGGCCCCAGCGAGACCTCCCGCAGGCCGGCCGCCTCAGGCTCGCCCATCATGGCAGTGGCCAGGTCCTCGGGCACGAAGCACGCGCCGACGCCGCGAATCGCAAGGTCAACGAGGGTCTCCGAGTTCTTGGACATCACCTTGGGCTTGGGGCGTATGCCCGAGCGCGCAAGGATGGAGCGCGAGAGGTCACCGGGCTCGTCGCCCTCGCCCAGCAGCAGGAAGGGAATCTCGCCAAGCGAGGCAAGGCTGCCCGTACGGGCCACTTGGGCCACGGCCTCCTCGAAGTCGTCGCCGCAGCGCTCGCGCAGCAGGCTCTCGGCAACCAGCAGCACCACGCGCTCCTCGCGCAGGGGACGCACCACAAGGCCGGGGATGCCACGGGGCACCGTGGCCACCACCATGTCCGCGCGTCCCTCGCGCAGCATCTCCACCAGCTCGTCGTTCTCGGCCTCGTCCAGCTGGATGCCCACGCCGGGGTGCGTGGCCGAGAAGGCCGAGATGGCCGCGGGCATCAGCAGGCGCCCGCGCGTGGAGGCGATGCCCACGGCAAGCAGGCCCTGCACGTCACCGGCGATGTCGGCAAACTCCTGCTCGAGGGCGCGGCGCTCGGCCTGGAAGCGGCGCGCGTAGCCCAAGAACTCCTCGCCCGCGTAGGTGAGCGTGAGGGGAACCGTGCGGTTGACCAACCGCACGCCCAGCTCGCGCTCGACGCCGGCGATGTGGGCGGACAGCGTCTGCTGCGTCACCGCGAGGCGCGTGGCCGCCTTGGTGAAGCTGCGCTCCTCGGCGAGGGCGATGAAGTAGTCCATCGTGACGAGGTTCATGCTCCCCTCCCGTCCTGGCCTTGGGACACTGTCGACACTTGGCTGCGCCTAGATGTCCCAGCCTCCCTGCCGCGGGATCGTTGCGACAGGACCGAGCCCCTCGCCGCTACAGCCGCTCGGCCACGTAGGAGGCTAGGCCAGCCAGGGGCACCTGCACCTGCTCGTGCGATGCCATGTCGCGCACCGTGGCCACGCCCGCAGCCACCTCGTCGGCCCCCAGCACCACGCAGACGCGCGCGCCCACCTTGTCGGCCTGCTTGAACTGGCTCTTCAGCGAACGCGACTGGTAGTCCTCCTCGGTGCGGATGCCCGCGGCGCGCAGCTGCTGCGCCACCGAGAACACGGTCGTGCGCTGGTCGGGCGTGCAGGCCACGTACACGCAGGGCTCTGCCGGGGTCTCGAGGCTGCCGCCCAGCTCGCGCAGGGCGATGTCGATGCGCTCGAAGCCCACGGCAAATCCGATGCCCGGCGTGGGCCGGCCGCCCTCAAGCTCCATCAGGCCGTCGTAGCGGCCACCGCCACCGATGGCGCCCACCTTGGCGCCACGCACGTCCACCTCGAAGACGGTGCGGGTGTAGTAGTCAAGGCCGCGAACCAGGGTGGGGTCCTCCTCGTAGGCAACGCCAGCCTCGTCGAGATAGGCCTTCACCTGCGCATAGTGAGCGGCGCAGTCATCGCAGAGGTTGTCCTTGGCAAGCGGGGCGTCGCCTATGACCTCGCGGCAGTGGTCGTTCTTGCAGTCGAAGGCGCGCAGCGGGTTAAGCTCGGCGCGCTCCAGGCAGTCGTCGCACATCTCGTCGGCATGGTCAAGGATGAACTGCCGCACGCTGGCGCGATACGCCGGGCGGCAGGCACCGTCGCCCATCGAGTTGATGCGCAGCGCCAGCGACTCGCGGGGGAAGCCCAGCCGCTCGAAGTACTGCATGAGCATGATGATGACCTCGGCGTCAAGCGCCGGGTCGGGGGCGCCCAGCACCTCGGCGCCCACCTGGTGGAACTGGCGCAGGCGACCCTTCTGCGGACGCTCGCCGCGGAACATCGCCTCGCCGTACCACAGCTTGACGGGGGCACCGCCCTGCGGCACGAAGTTGTTCTCCACCGCAGCACGCACCACGCCCGCCGTGCCCTCGGGCCGCATGGCCATGCGCTGGCGCGGCTTGAGGTGCGCCTCGGAGCCACGCTCCATCACGTCGGGCAGCAGGGCGCCCGAAAACACGCGGAACATCTCCTTGCGCACCACGTCGGTGGACTCGCCGATGCCGTGCACGAAGGTGTCCACCTGCTCGATGGCCGGCGTCTCGATCTGGTCGAAGCCGTAGGCGCCAAACAGGGCGCGCGCCTCGTCCAACATGTGCTGCCAGCCGCGCATGTAGCCGCCGAACAGGTCTTCCGTGCCTTGTACCTTCTGTGCCATGGGACTCTCCTTGACATGCGGACGCCCGGTGGGGCGATTGGGCTGTGCGAGGTGGCATAGGCGATGCGCCATAGGCCACCTTCCTATGGTAGCGCAACGCGTCTGGAAACAACCAGAGGGCGGTTTGCGCCTGTGGGTGTTGGAAATCACGTGGGGGTGAGGAGCCGCCGCACAAGAATCCCCGCCAGCGCAACCAGACGCGGACGGGGATTCGCAGAACCTTGCTCCTTTGGCCTAGGCGATCTTGAAGACCCAGCCGAACTTGTCCTCGATCTCGCCGGACTGGATGCCGGTGAGGGTCTCGCGGAGCTTGGCCAGCACGGGGCCGACGTGCTCCATGCCGGCGCCAAACACATGCTCGTTGCCCTCGAGGTCAACGACCTTGCCCACGGGGCTGATGACGGCCGCGGTGCCACACATGCCGCACTCCTCGAACTGGTCGATCTCGTCGAAGCGCACCTGGCGCTCCACCACGTCGAGGTTCAGGTACTCGCGGGCCACCTGCACCAGCGAGCGGCGCGTGATGGACGGCAGGATGGAGTCGGTAGCGGACTGCGGAACCACCAGGCCGCCATCCTTGGTGACAAACAGGAAGTTGGCGCCGCCGGACTCCTCCACATAGGTGTGGGTCTGCGGGTCGAGGAACATGTTGTCGGCGAAGCCCTCCTCGTGCGCGAGAACGCTGGGATAGAGGCTCATGGCGTAGTTGAGGCCGGCCTTGATGTTGCCGGTGCCGTGGGGCGCGGCGCGGTCGTACTCAGGCACCTTCAGGGCCACGGGCTGGACGCCGCCCTTGTAGTACGGACCCACGGGCGTGACCAGGATGCGGAACTGGTACTCGGTGGCGGGCTTGACGCCGATGACGTCGCCGGTGGCGATCATGAACGGGCGGATGTACAGCGTGGCGCCCGAGCCGAAGGGCGGCACCCACGCGAGGTTGGCCTTCACAACTTGCTTGACGGCCTCGACGAAGCGGTCCTCCGGGAAGGGCGGCATGCAGATGCGGCGCGCGGAGTCAGCCATGCGGGAGGCGTTCATGTCGGGACGGAAGCACACGATGTCGCCGTCCTTGGTGGTGTAGGCCTTGAGGCCCTCGAAGACCTCCTGGCAGTAGTGGAAGATGCCGGCACACTCAGAGATCTGCAGGCTGTGGTCGGGGGTGAGGATGTCCTCGCCCCAGGCGCCGTCCTTCCAGTTGCAGACGTAGCTGTAGTCGGTCTTGGTGTAGGCAAACGTCAGGCTGCCCCAGTCGATGTCCTTCTTCTCGACGGCCATAGGTGCCTCCTTGGGTCACGGTTTTTCTTGGGCGCGCTACAGGTTACTACCTGCACGACACGACTCACCTTAGACCTTGCAACGCGAAACACGGCATTTTCATTGCGCGGCAGCGGGGAGCGGGGGCGGCGGACAGTGGGGACGGGGGTTCCAGCCCCCTGCTGCATGGCGTGCGCTACACTCGTCTCGTCAACCCCCCCCTCGAGACGGGAGCCTACCATGCGCATGTTCCGCAACGACTATTCGGAGGGCGCGGCACCAGAGGTGCTTGCCGCCCTGGTTGCCACCAACGACGAGCAGCACGTGGGCTACACCGAGGGCGACCCGCACTGTGAGCATGCCCGTGCGCTCATCCGGCAGGCCTGCGGCCGCGACGACGTGGCCGTGGAGTTTGCCATCGGCGGCACCAGCACCAACCTGGTGTGCGTGAACGGCATGCTGCACGACTGGGAGGGCGCCATCTGCACGCCCGACGCGCACATCAACGTGCACGAGACCGGCGCCGTGGCCGCCACGGGACGCTCGGTGCTGCCCACGCGCGACCGCGACGGTTTCCTCTCGGTGCAGGAGGCCGAGCGCGTCTGGCGCTTCCAGACCGGAACCGGCCGTCACATGACCCGTCCGGCCATGGTCTACATCTCCAACACCACCGAGCTGGGCGGCGTGTGGTCGCTTGAGCGCTTCGACGCCCTCTGCGACTGGAGCGCATCGCACGGGCTCAAGGTGTTCGTGGACGGCGCACGGCTGGGCTCGGCCCTCACCTCGCCCGCGGCGCAGGGCCTCACGCTGCAGCACCTTGCCGAGCGCGCCGACGCCTTCTACATCGGCGGGACCAAGAACGGCCTGATGTTCGGCGAGGCCGTGGTCATCTCCGACCCCGAGCTGCGCGAGGCCTTCCCCTACCTCATCAAGGAGCGCGGCGGCCTGATGGCCAAGGGCCGGCTGCTGGGCGTGCAGTTCGAGGCGGCGTTCACGCCTGGCGCAGACGGCACGGCGCCCTACTGGAAGCATGCCAGGAATGCTAATGCGCAGGCCTTCCGCCTGCGCGACCAGCTGGTGGCCCTTGGGTTCGAGCCGTACGGCGACGCACCGTCCAACCAGCAGTTCTTTGCCCTCGAGGCCGACGTTGCCCAGCGCTTTGTGGACACGGCGGGCTGCGAGGTGTTCGAGGAGCTGCCCGACGGCAGGCTGCTCACCCGCTTCGTGTGCTCGTGGGCCACAACCGACGACGACGTCAGCGAGCTGGTGGAGTTCGCGCGCGGGCTGTAGGCGCAAGCCGGGAAACCCTGGATGCCGGTTTTGGCCCGAGCACAACCGCCATGCAAAAGGGCCAGAAGGGGACGCTCTCCCTCTGGCCCTTCCTCTTGCCCTTTAGGCTCTCGAACCTAGGCCACCATGGTGTTGAAGGAGATGGTGGCGTTGCACAGCAGATCGTTGACAAACGACGTCCATGCGGTGGACGCGACGCCCATTGACTCGGAATACAGCTGGTAGGCAACGTAGTAGGCAGTCTGCGCGGCCTCGTAGGTGGCGCTTTCGGGCGTGATCTCGTAGACGGAGAGCACCGAGGCGTACGGGCCGTCGAGGGAGGCCCAGGTGCCCGTGGCGGCATCCCACTCGTCGCCAGCAAGCGAGATGATGTAGCTTGCGTACTCGGGGGTGGCCACGCTGTTGGCATCCACCTCAACCAGCTCTTCCTCGCCCGTCTCCTCGTTGTACACGGTCTCGGTGGTGGACTCGGGGGCAGCCGGGGCCTCGGGCATGGTCATCACGGCAGACGAGTCCACGACCTCATCGCGCAGGCGGCTCATCACGGCAGACTCGCGCAGCAGGCTGACGACCCCCTCCTCGTCCATGCCGTAGCTCTGGGCGATGGAGGCATAGTCGGAGGTGCCCAGCGTGGCCTCGGAGTAGGTGGCCAGCTCCTCGTCGCTCACCACGATGCCTCGGTTGGCAGCCTCCTGCACGAGGATGCGGTTGCGGGCCAGCGTGAGCACGGCGTCGACGGAGGGCAGGCGGTAGTTGCCGTCGGCGTCCATGGACGCCTGCAGCGAGCCGCTCTCGAGGATGGCCTCGCGCGCCGTGATGGGATACGTCTCGCCACCATAGGTGTAGGTTGCCATCACGCTGTCAAGCTCGCCCTCGCTCACGACCAGCTTGCCTGCCAGCTCGCTGTTCGATGCGCCGGCGGATGCCATGGAGCCGCCGCCCAGCAGGAAGCGGCCCACCAGCACGCCCAGCACGAGCGCCGCGCATGCGATGCCCAGCAGCACGGGCAGGCCAAAGCCGCTGGCAGGGGCGGCGTAGGCATCCTCGGCCGCGTCCTCGACCGATGGCGCAGGGGTGGCGGACGTGTGCCGTGCGACTACCGAGCGGTCGAACGTGCCGGTGTCGTCCAGGTCGTCGGAATCCTCTGCCGCGAGGGCGTCCGCGGAATCGTCCACGGCCACCGACTCATCCAGCTCGTCCTCGAAGTGGTTCGCCTCTTCTGCCATCGCGTCCTCCTGACTTGCATCGGATATCAAACTCATGTTATGACGAGGTATCATTTTAGTCGATGGACCGCCGCGTTAACCAAGGCTGACCAAGTCGCTCAATTCCTGCACGCAAGCTGAAAGGACAAGCGCACAAAGGATCGTCGTCCGGCGCGATGCTTTGTGCCCCGGGACCCGGTCCGGCCCCTCCCAGGGAAGTCGAGGCCACCAATGCCCCGAAAACGCAAACAGGCCAGACCCGAAACGTGGTCTGACCTGCGAAGATGTGGTGGAGCCGGATAGCAGACTCGAACTGCTGGCCTACGCATTACGAGTGCGTCGCTCTACCAACTGAGCTAATCCGGCGTGCGATTGGTAATTATCGCATGAATGGCAATGGCTCGTCAACCGTCATCCGGTACCTTTTCAAGCAGCTCCCAGAGGGTAGAGTCCTTGCGTGCCGACTCCACAACCTCGTCGCTGAGCGTGGCATCCCACCAGCCGCGCACGATACCGCGGTCGGAGCTAAGCCAGTACGTCACGCCAAGGTTCACGCGGCCCTTCTCGTCCACAAAGAACGTTGGCGCCATCCTATGCGCGTACGCGCCTTCGCCCATCAGGGCGCTCATCCACTCTTCGCGCCCGATCACCGCAACCGAGAAGCTCTCGTCGTCACTCACCACGCCGTCGCCGTTCTGGTCCTCACCCGCATTGGTCGCCAGCGCGTCGACGAATTCCCGAGCCATCTCCTCGTTCATGGACAGCACGTCGTCAAAGGCGTACAGCTCGCCGGTGGACAGGTTGGCGTTCACGCAGCGCAGCTGGATGTAGCCGGCCGCATAGGAGGCCACGTAGTTCTCGTCGGAAAACGACACGCTCACGAAGTCGTCCGTGTTGTAGGTGATGGACCAGCTGACCTCGCTGGACAGCACGGCATCGACGCCGTCGGGCACGAAGGACATCGAGGCATCCGTCGCCGCCAGCTCCCTCACGAGGGTCACCGCCTCGTCCGAAGGGTTGGTCACATATTGGTCGACGTAGGACATGGCAGCCTCGCGGAGCGCCTCGTTCACCGCCTCGGTATGCTCTCCCGCGCCAACGAGCTGCGGATACGCCACGTCGACGTCGATCTGCACGCGAATCCCGTAGACCTCGGAGTCCACCACCTCGTGCTGCTGGTAGTGCTCCTCCTCCACGGTGTAGGAGACCGTGTCATCCCAGCCGTCGTGCAGCTCGCCATCGTCATCGGACGGCTTTGGCGTGATGGTGACCGGACCCTCGCCGTTGTCCCACGTCCCGTCCAGCTCGTCGGGGTCAGGCAGCAGGTCGGTTGGGCTATGGCGGTGGTGCACCTCGAGCTGGCCGCTAGGCTGGCCGCCGGTACCGCCACCCCTGCCCGCCTGCGGGGGCGTCAGTATGAGCGCCGCCACGATGACCACCGGTACCGAAACCGCCACGAGTATCGCCGAGATGATGGCGGCGACGGTACTCCAGTCGCGATCTTTGGCCACTTGCCCCACCTCGCTATAGCCCGAGCGTCGATACCTCGAACCCCGACGCTCCCAGCAACTCGTTCACGTAGTCGGTCCAGGCGGCGTTCCACGACGCCTCCTGCTCGACGTGCACCTGGCACGCCACGTAGTAGGCCTGCATGGCGGCCTCGTAGGTGGCACCGTCGGCCGTCACCTCGTAGTCGGCCAGCGCCTGCGCATATCGTCCGTCCGGCGACGCCCAGCCACCGGCCGCCTCGTCCCACTCCTCCCCTGCAAGGCCAAGCACGTAGGAGGCGTACTTGGGCAGGCGCGAGACCTCCTCGCCCGGGTCGGGCTGCTCGGGCTCGGCGGGAAGCGATCCCGGGCCCTCTCCCACGGCCGCATTGCGCAGCACCCCCATCAGGGCCGCCTCGCGCATCAGGGCTGTAGCGGTCTCCTCGTCCATGCCGAACTCGCTGGCAATGACCGCCAGGTCGGACGTGCCAAACTCCTCCTGCGCATACACGGCCATGTCCTCGTCGGTCGCGACGAGACCCAGCTTCTCGGCATGGCTCACCAGGATGCGGCTTCGCGCAACCGCCAGCGCGTCCTCTACCGAGGGCGACCGATAGGTGCCGTCGGCCAGACGCGCCTGATCGAGCGAGCCCATGTAGCACAGGGCATCACGCACGCTTACCTGCTGCCGAGCGCCGTCAAGGGTATAGGAGGCCATAGGCCTGTCCAGCTGCTCTTCGGTGACGGTAGGCCCGACGCGCCACAGGCCGGCCGTCGGGCGCAGGAGCACGAATCGGTCAAACAGGACGCCGGCAACGATTGCCAGCACGACAAGTGGCACCACCACGGCCGGACCTAGGCCGAAAGGCTTCGTCTTCCCACCCGTGACGTGCCTACCCCGCCCGACGGTGGCGCCACCAGGCCTCGTGCTAGGCATTTGCTGCCTGCACCACCTCGGCGGAGATCGCCCTCACGTAGCCATAGCCGTTCTCGGCATCAAAGCCCACGCGCGCGATGAGCGCCGCGCGGGTCTCGTCCGAGATGGCGCCCTTGGCAAGCTCCTGCAGGGCTACCAGCATGTCGCGATACTCGGGATCGCCGTGGTAGCACTGGATTGCCTCGTCAATGAGGGGCCACACGCGGTCGGACTGCTCGGGTGAGCTGGCTCCCAGGCGCACAAGCAGGCGGAACGCCGCCAGGCGCACGACGGCGGAGTCCTCATCAAACAGCGAGGCCTCGGCGGCGTCATACGCTTCGGCCACGACGTCGGGCCGCGTTGCCGCGATAGCGTACAGGGCGGCAAACACCTCCCAGCGCGTCTGCGCCTCGGGCCGATACAGCGCATCGATGAGCTCGTCCGCATGGGCAAGGAACAGCGCGGGGTTTGCCTGGGCGGCACGTGCGATGCTGTGCGCCGCCTCTTGGCGACGACGACGGTTGGAGCCCGATAGCGCCTCGACGAGCATGCTCACCACCTCGGGCGAAACCTCGCTTGCGTTGCCTTCCTGCACATCGCTTGCCACGGTGTTGTCCTGTCCCATGCGTCCACCTTCCTCAAGGAGTCACGTAGCACACGCGCTATGCAAGGGCCGTCAGCCTTGGCCGGGCCTTGCACGTGGATCGACTCGTAGAGTTACCTTGTATCACTTACTCGCAGAATCCGTCAACCATCGCGGTGCCACTTCGCGCATCTTGATGTATTTTGATGAACTCGAGCTTGGCCGCCTCGCGCAGCAGCGCCGTGAACGAGCGGTAGCCATAGGAGGTCTGCGAGAACTGCGGGCTCTTGCGCTGCATCGTGTCCTTGAGCCTCGAGGCCAGCACCGGGCTGTCATCGTCGCGCTGGATGGCCGCCAGCGACTCGAACAGAAGCTGGTAGCAGGGATGCTTCTCCTTGGGCACGGCGCTTTCGAAGCTGGGGATGCCGCCTGCGGACACGATGTCCTCGTAGAAGATGAACTCGTCGCAGTTCTCGGCAAGCAGCGAGCTGGTGGCGTCACGCATGCCCACGCCGATGACGGTCTTGCCAAACTCCTTGAGCTTGGCAACCAGCGGCGAGAAGTCGGAGTCGCCGGACAGAATGGCGAAGGTGTCGATGTGCTCGCGCGTGAGGCACATCTCGACGGCGTCCACGGCAAGGCGGATGTCGGCCGAGTTCTTGCCCGTGAACGCGCGGTCGGGAATCTCGATGAGCTCGATGCCCAGCTCGTGCAGGGGCGTGATGGCGTCGGCGAAGCGCTGCCAGTCGCAGTAGGCGCGCTTCGAGACGATGCGGCCGCGGTCGACCAGGCGCTCGAGGATGCGCTTCATGTCGGGCATGGGGCCCACCTCCTGGTGGCCGTTGCGCTTGCGCCTGCCCGTGCCCAGCGCCAGGTTCTCGTAGTCGATGAGCACCGCCATCGAGCTCTGTATCGTGTCACTCATTGCAAATCCTTTCAGGGCACCGTGCCAAGAGAGATGCTCCCCTTAGGTACGGTGCCGGCGATCTTAGTACTGGTTGGGAAGGTGATAGCGGCTGCGGGGGCTGTCCCCGGCCTCACCCTCGTCGGAGTCGGGCACAGGAAGGGCCGACCAGTCAAGGCCTGCAGCCGTGCTCTCGGCCTCGTCGGCATACAGCAGGGCCAGCGCCTGGGTGCCAAGGCGCGATCCTCCCACCTGGCACAGCGTGTCGTACAGGGCAAAGCCCGTCTCGGTTCCCGGAAGCGTCAGCTCGAGCTCCTCGGCCTCGGCAAGCGCCAGGCCAAGGTCCTTGCGCAGGTGCTCGCACAAAAAGCCGGGCTTCCAGTCGCCCTCGGCAGCCTTGGGGGCCAGCCGCTGCAAGGCCACCGAGCCGCCCATGCCGCTGGCCACCATCTGCAGCATCTGGTCCGCATCGATGCCGCCCTCGCGCGCCAGCGCCAGTGCATCGGCCCAGCCAACCATGCACGAGTCCAGCGACACCTGGTTGCACAGCTTCGCCAGCTGGCCCGCACCGGCATGGCCAAAGTAGAAGATGCGGCTGGAGAAGGCCTGCAGCACCGGCAGCACGGGTTCCACGTAGGCCTCGTCCGCGCCGGCGATGAGGGTGAGCGTCCCAGCCTTGGCGCCCTCGTCGCCTCCGGTGACCGGGCAGTCGAAGGCATGCTTGTCCATCACCTCGGCCGCGTCGTGCAGGTCGCGCGCCAGCTGCGGAGAGCTGGTGGTGAGGTCCACCAGGTAGGCGCCCTTCGGCGCGGCCTCAAGCACCCCCTGCGGCCCAAAGTACACGTCCTCCACGTCGGAGGGATAGCCCACCATGGTAAGGACGAGGTCGGCGTCCTTGGCTGCCTGGGCGGGCGTGTCGGCCCAGCGGGCGCCCCGCTCAAGCAGCGGCTGCGCCTTCTGCTTGGTACGGCTGTGCACCGTCAGGGCAAACCCGGCGTCAAGGATGTGGCCGGCTATGGGCGCCCCCATGATGCCCGTGCCCACGAGGGCCACCTTGCGAACCTGATGCGTAGCCATGAACCGGCTCCTTTCGTTGGCCATGCGGCAGGGACGCCCGCACGGCGGGTAAGGTGGCTGGCCAAGGCCCCTGCCCTGGCCAGCCCATCATCTCTTGTGACCTAGCTGCTGCGCAGGACCTTGCGCGCGATGCGGTCGGTAAGCGACAGCTTCTCGCGGCGGTCGCCGCCCCAGAAGGTGAGGCCCACCATGCCCGGCCCCACGTGGCTGCCCAGGATGGGCGAGATGGAGCTGCGGATGATGGACACCGCCTCGCAACCCTTCTCGCGCCGCACCTGCGCCTCCAGCCAGTCGGCGTCCCTTTCGCCGTCGGACGACACGATGGCGATGGGCAGCGACGTATCGTGGCTGTAGTTGTCGCGGAAGTCCTGCAGCATGGCGCGCAGGGCTTTGCGGCGCCCGCGGCACATGCCCTGCATCACCAGGGCGCCGTTGGTGTCGTACGACAGCTCGGGCTTGATGTCCAGCTTGCCGCCGATCTGCGCCGCTGCGGGAGGGATGCGCCCGCCTGCCGCCAGCGAGTCAAACCCGTCCAGCATGAAGTAGCCATGCACATAGTAGCGCGCGTCACAGGCCCACTCGTACACCTCGCGGGCGGTGAGCCCCGCCGTGGCCTGGCTCATGCACTCGATGGCCAGCAGCTCGACCGAGGCCGAATCGCAGCAGGGGTCAAGCACGTACAGCTCGAACTCGGGATACTGCTCGCGCACCATCTGCGCGGCCTGCTCGGCGTTGTAGATGCTTGACGACAGCCCTGCGGAAAGGCCGATGTAGATGGTGGGCACGCCCGCCTTGGCCGCACGCTCGAATACCTCGAAGTAGCGCCCAGGCGTGATCGCGCTGGTGGTGTAGTGCAGGGATGGTTCGTTGCGCAGGACCTCGTAGAACTCGTGCGGGGTCTGCGACTCCCAAAGGTCGTCGTAGCGCTCGCCCTCGGGCGTCACGTAGGCGATGGGAATCAGCTCGATGCCCAGCCTCCTCAGCACGGCCGGCGCGAAGTCGGCGCTGGAGTCCACGATCACCCGACAGGAGCTGCGCTGGTGGAATGCCTCGATGCTCTCGGCCATCTTGGGGGCGTCCAAGATGGGCGTGTCCGCCGAGGAAGGCTCCTCGACGGACACGCCCTGGCCATTCGTGACGAAGTCGTCGCTAGGCAATGCCGTCCTCGCTCTCGATCTTGGGCTTGATGATGCCATAGCCACCGTTGCGACGGCGGTAGATGACGTTGATGAGCCCGGTCGTGGCGTTCTCGAACACATAGAAGCCATGGCCCAGCAGGTCGGTCTGGATGAGGGCCTCCTCCTCGGTCATGGGCACGAGGTCGATGTACTTCTCGCGCACGAGCTGCTCGTCCTCGGGAACCTCCTCGATGAGGTCGGCCAGGTCGGACACGCTCATCTCGACCACCGGGCGCGGGGCGCGGGTACGACGGTCAAGCACCTTGGTCTTGTACTTGCGGATCTGGCGGGAAACCTTGCCAGCGGCGTCGTCGATGGCCTCCATGATGTCCTCGGCAGACGAGGTGACGCGCACGACGCGGTCACGAACGTACACCGTGACCTCGCACGTCTTGCGGTCGGGGTTGGAGGGATTCTTGTCAACGCGCAGCACCACATCCGCCGTCATCGGGTGGATGTCAAAGACCTTGAGGGCACCGCCGATCTTGTCCTCCACGCGCTCGCGCATGGCGTCGGTAACGCTTATCTTGCGCCCCGAGATCTTGATATCGGCCATATTTGCCTCCATTCTCGCGTCCTCGCGTTCAGGGAACGCCTTACTAACAATTCTGATACCACCAGCCATGCAATTGAGAGACTCTCATCGGTGGGAAGGGGTGCCCACGTCGTAGACGGCAAGGCGCACCGTTCGCCGAATTGCTGATGGGCTTTAGGTGGCGGGCGGTGGCTAGTACGGCGTGGCGGCGTTGGCGCCGGCGGTAGAGCCATCCTGCGGGTCGCCCTCCTGGCCCTCCGCGACCACGACCTCGGGCATAGGCACGTTCTGCACCATGTGGTCAACCGAGATGGACTCGAAGCCGCCAACCCAGTTGGCACGCACGATGTCCATCACGCCGTTGCCCTGGATGGTGGCAAGGGCCTCCTCGACGGCGCCCTGCAGCGTAGCGTTGCTGGGCAGGGTTGCCACGCCGATGGGCGTAGGGGCATTAAGCGAGCCGGCAAACGAGACGCCGTCGTACACGGAGGCAAGGTAGGCGCCCGAGTACGCATCGCACAGGACATAGTCCACCGAACCCGAGGCAAGTGCCTCGAACGCCTCGTTGAGGTTGGAGAACGTGACCTGCGTCATGGAGAGGGCCGTCGCGTTGAGGACGCCCTGCGACACCGAGCCGTCCTGGACGGCCACGGTGCGGCCGTTCAGCTGGTCGACCGTGGCCACCTCGTCGGCACCCATGTGGAAGAACGCGGCGGCGTTCTCGCAGTAGCCACCGCTTACGGTAGAGGTGGACACGTCCTCGGACGAGACGCCCATCACCACGTCGCACTGGCCGTCGGAGAGGGCCTGGTCGGCATCCAGGACGGAGACGAAGCGCACGCGCAGACCAAGCTCGTTAGCAAGGGCCGATGCCACGTCGATGTCGATGCCGCTTACCGTGGCGTCGTTGCCCTCGATGAGCATCGGGGCCGTGGTGGACGACATGACGCCCACCGTAAGGTAGCCGTCCTCCACCAGGTCGTCTGCCGTGAGGGTGGCCGGCGTGGCGGCAAGCGCCTCGTCACAGGCCTCCTCCACCGACGTGCCCCCAAGGAGGCCGGCCAGGGGGTTGGGGATGCCCGACAGGTCGGGCATCTCGAAGGGCAGCTCGGGCAGCTGCGGAAGTTCGAAGGGCAGGTTGGAGCAGCCCGTAAGGGCAATCGTGCAGGCCATGGCCACCGCGATGCCGCGGATGCCCAGGCCCCTCGTCGTCTTGCTTGACCTCATGCGCAGGTCCTCGTCTCTCTCGCTCCTGTAGTGAACGCGCGCGGAGCGCACGGTTGTCTCGCCCCAGCTGACCTGGTCTTTGACCCCACACTCGCGCACTGGGACGTTTGCTCGGGAACCGCGGCCCCCTCACTACTGGCCCTCTCGCCCGCGAGGCCGGATGCCTCTCGTCTAACGGGCGGTGCGACTTACCTCTAGGACGAGCCATGATCGCCGGGGCGCGCACGCCCCTGGCTTACGTGGATCCCTTTGGCCTCGTCTGCCTTGGACTAGGGCACGCATGCCCGCAACCACAGACCTGGGTAGAGACATGGTTTAGTATACCCCGCACGACATTTAAGGACGAAAAACATGTCGCATGCACACAGGTTGTGTCACATGGGGCCGCATAGGGCCGTGGACTTGCGCGCGACCCTAGCCCGTCACGCGAGCGAACGCGCATGCGGTGACCGACGCCGCCCCGGCGTCCAGCAGCGCCTGCGTGCAGGCGCCCAGCGACGCCCCGGTGGTGATGACGTCGTCCACCAGCAGCAGGTTGAGGCCGCTTACGTCACGCGCCACGGAAACCGTGCCCCATACGTTTCGCGCCCGCTCCTTCCGGCCAAGGACGCGCTGGTCACGACCCTGTCTGCGCACCAGGGCATCGTGCAGGGCAAGGCCCAGCTGCCCACACAGCTCCCGCGCCACCAGCTCCATGTGGTCAAACCCGCGCCGGGCGAACGCCGCTGCCGTGGCCGGTACGAAGCAGAGGGCGTCGGTACGCGAGGGATCGAAGCGCGGCAAGCCGTCAGAGGCATCCCAGGCCGAAGCCTCGTCAAGCGACGTGGCAATGGCGGCAGCCATGAGCGGGGCCAGCCTCAGCTCGTGGGCATCCTTGAGCCCGGTGACGATGGCCGCAGGCGTCCCCCGGTAGGACATGCTGCAGACAACTGAGCGCATGGGCCAGCGCTCGCGGGGCCCGTCCTGCGGCGGGACGGCGCCCGTGGCCTGATCGCGCTGGCGCGAGCGGCCGCACTCCGTGCAGGTGAGCCAGCCGAAGGGCGCCCCGCAGACGGGGCAGGCCCAGCGCTGCGCTATCCAGGGAAGCGTGGCGCGGCACTCGTCGCACAGCAGCTGGTCGGGAAGGTCGCAGCCGATGCAGCGGGTAGGCCACAGCAGCTCGGCATAGGTTGACCCGATGCCCGCGAGCGCCGTCCGAAGCGTCCTCACGGGCGCGCGATCAGGCGGCAGGCGTTGTCCCACAGGGTCCGATAGGTGTCTGACGGCAGGCCCACGCCCACCTCGGCACGGACGTCCGCCAGGCAGGCGGCCGTGAAGGCAACCATCGCAGGCTCGCACTCGCATCCCCGAAGGGGAACCGGCGCCATGTAGGGACTGTCCGTCTCGCTTAGGATGCGCTGTGCGGGACAGGCTGCCACCGCCTCACGGATGCCGGACGAGCGTGGGAAGGTGGCTGCCCCGCCAAAGGCGACGTAGCACCCAAGCTGCGCGAACGGCTCCATCACCTGCGCGTCGGAGGTATAGCAGTGCAGGTCGCAGCCACGGGTGGGCACGCCCTCCTCGCGCAGCACCTGCAGGGCGAGGTCGTGTCCGGTGGTGTGCACGCCGTCCTCCTCGTCGCGCAGGTGCAGCTCGACGGGAAGGCCTCGCATGTGGGCCATGCGCAGCTGCTCGCGAAACGCATCCACCTGCACCTGCTCCCCCAGTCTGCTGTAGGGTCCGAAGTCAAGGCCGATCTCGCCCACGCCCACGCAGCGCGGGCTTGCAAGGAGGGTGTCCAGCGCCTCGTGGGAAGCCTGGGCAAACGCCTCTTCCCCACGGCCATCGTCGCGGGAGCCGCCATCGGGCTCCTCACGGCCAAGGAACGCGGCCGCGCCATACGGATGCGTGCCGCCGATCACCCACACGTTGTCCACGAGGGCAGGCACGTGATCGTATCCGGGGAAGGTCGGGGGCACGACGCCTCGCTGGGCCGCCAGCTCGAGCAGCTGGGCCGCGCGCGCCACCACCTCGTCAATCCAGGCCAGGGCCGCAGGGGCGTCGTGCGCGTCGTCGGTGGGGTCCAGCGGCACCACCAGCATACGCACGCCCACAAGCGCCGCACGGGCAAGCGCAACCGCCGGGTCGTGCCGCCTGAAGTGCGTAAGATGCCCATGCGTGTCGGCCAAGGGCGCAAGCGGCGCTGGCACCTGCACGGGACGGCCCTTCTTGTCATGGAAGAGCGCCCCGTCGGCACCGAGCAGCTCGTCGAGGGCCACACCCGCATCCCATGCCATGAGCACCACCCCACCATCCGCATGCATCTGGCAAACGCCGGGCCATGGCGCCCGACTTCGCCACCCCGTCGTCTCGAGGTAGGGGGATTCTAGCGCGAGCCAAGGGGCCACTTCAAGCCGCCGCAGGCCATGTGGGAAAAGTCGTGTCGCGTTTTGCTACCACGGTAGCGACTTGCGACAGTATCGCAGCACAAGCCATGGCGCCGTGGCCGCCGGCCTCACAGGGCCGAGCTCACCTGCCGGCTAGGGAGCCATCCAGCTCGCACGCAAGGCGGACAAAGTCATCCGGCGCGAGGGTCTCGGCACGCGCGGTGGGTGCAATGCCGCAGGCCGCGAAGGCAGAGTCGAGCGCAGCCTTGTCGTATCCCGACGCCGACATGGAGTTGCGGATGGTCTTGCGGCGCTGCGCGAAGGCAGCGTCGATGACGGGAGCCACGGCCATGGCCACGCCAGCGTCAACGAGCGGGGCACGCTCGATGCGCACCACGGCCGAATTCACGTGCGGCGGCGGCATGAAGTTTCCGGGTGCCACCTCGAAGCGGCCGGTCACGCGCCCAAAGAGCGCGAGCTTGGCCGTATAGGCACCGTAGGCCTTGGTGCCCGGGCGGGCTGCGATGCGGTCGGCCACCTCGGCCTGGACCATAACGATGGCGCGCTGCACCGAGGGCATCTCCTCGAACACCTTCAGGATGAGCGTTGCGGCCACCTGGTACGGGAGGTTGGCCACGAAGGCGGTAGGCGCGGCGCATTCGGGCAGACCGTCGGGCAGCACCTTGAGGGCATCGCCCAGCACGAGCGTGAAGTCGCCGTCTGCGCAGGTCTCGGCCAGCACGGGCTCCAGCGTGGTGTCAGCCTCGACGGCCACCACGCGACCGCCGGCGCCGAGCAGCCCCACCGAGAGCGTACCGATGCCGGGCCCCACCTCAAGCACGCACTCCCCCGGCTGGACGGAGGCCAGTGCCAGGATCTTCTCGATGACGGCGTCGTTCACCAAAAAGTTCTGCCCCAGGCGGTGCTTGAGCAGAAGCCCGTGCCGCTCAAGGGCGGCACGGGTCTCGGTCGGGTTGGCAAGATACGATGCCACGTGAGTCTACTTGCTGCCGAGGCGCGGGAAGAGCGCGTCGCCCTTGGTCACCTCGACGCCACCCTTCAGGCCGCCCCATGCGCAGGCAGCCGCGAGGTCGCGGGTGTCAGCCTCGCCCTCAAGCGACATGCGGCGCAGCACCTCGGCGCTAGTGGAGGGCATGAACGGCGACAGCAGGTGCGCGCAGATGCGGATGGTCTCCAGCAGGTTGGCGATGATCGCGGTGAGCTCGTCGGCACGTGCCGGGTCCTTGGCCACGGCCCAGGGCATGGAGTCCTCGATGTAGTGGTTGGCGGCGTGCACAAGCTCCATGATCTCGTCCTTGGCAGCCACGTAGGCGATGCGGTCCATGTGCGCGGCATAGCGCTCGACGATGCCCTCGGCGATGTCCTTGAGCGGGTTGGCGGCGTCTGCCCAGCCGTCGGCCAGCGTAGGCGTCTTGCCGTCAAAGTACTTGGCGCTCATGTTGAGCGAGCGCGACACGAGGTTGCCCCAGCTGTTGGCCAGGTCGGCATTGTAGACCTGCTCCATGCGGCCGTAGGAGATGCCGCCGTCCTCGCCGGGAACGCAGTCGGTCATGAAGTAGTAGCGGTAGCCCTCGACGCCAAGCAGGTCGATGACGTCCTGCGGCGCGATGGCGTTGCCCAGCGACTTGCTCATCTTGCGGGTCTGGCCGGTCGCGTCGTCGCGGACCATGAGGAAGCCGTGCGCGAAGACGTGCTCGGGCAGGGCATCGCCGATGGCCATGAGCATGGCGGGCCAGATGACGCAGTGGAAGCGGATGATGTCCTTGCCCACCACATGGAACTGCGCGGGCCAGCGGCGCGCGTACTCGTCGGCCATGTCGGGATTGCCGAAGCCCACCGCGGTGGCATAGTTGAGCAGCGCGTCGAACCACACGTAGGTGACGTGCTTGTCGTCGAATGGCACGGGGATGCCCCAGTCGAAGCTGGTGCGGCTGACCGAGATGTCCTTGAGGCCGCTCTCGACAAAGGTGCGGACCTCCCTCATGCGGAAGTCGGGCATGACGAAGTCGGGGTGCTCGTCATAAAGGGCGAGGAGCTTGTCCTGGAAGGCGGACAGCTTGAAGAACCAGGACTCCTCCTTGACGCGCTCCAGCGGACGGCCGCAGTCGGGGCAGAGGTGCTGGCCCTCGGTATGGCGCTCCTCGTCGGCCTTGGCCACCTGGGTCTCGGTGAAGTAGGTCTCCTCGGGGACACAGTACCAGCCGTCGTAGCTGTCCTTGTAGATGTAGCCGGCGTCCTTCATGCGGTTCCACAGCTCGGTGACCGCAGCAATCTGGCGCGGCTCGGTGGTGCGGATGAAGTCGTCGTTGGAGATCTCGAGCGTGTGCCAGATGTCGTGGAAGGCGGGAGCGAGGGAGTCGCACCAGGCCTGCGGGGTCATGTCATGCTCTTCGGCGGTGCGCTGGACCTTCTCGCCGTGCTCGTCAAGGCCGGTGAGGAACTTGACGTCGTAACCCATGGCGCGCTTGTAGCGGGCCATGACGTCGCACAGGATGGTGCAGTAGGCGGTGCCGAGGTGAGGCGCGGCGTTGACGTAGTAGATGGGGGTGGTGATGTAGAAGCTTGGCTTGTCGGCCATGGTTCCTCCTGATGACGAAGGCTGATGCAACTTTTCTATTGTAGCGCTCCCACGAGAGCCCGTTGGGACAGATTCGAATCCCATGATGACCCAAGCATCCCCGCGCGGGACGCTTGGGTCATGAGATGCCGCTTGGGTGACCTGCCGCCGAGGGCTACTCCCGATGGCAGCCCAAGATGGTGCGGCCGGACAGTGGGGACGTAGCACTTTGTCCGGGCTCTTGCTAAGCGGGCAATGAGTGAGCCCGGACAAAGTGCTACGTCCCCACTGTCCGGCCCGACACCGCGTTACTTGAGGGTGCCGAAGAGGCCGCGGGCGATGCGCTTGCCGGTGCGCTTGCCAAAGACGGGTGACAGCAGCGTACCCACCGCCTCGGTGGCCAGACGCTCGCGCTGCCTGCGCTTCTGCTCCTCCTCCCGCGCCTTCGCGCGGGTCTCGGCCGCCGCCTGGCGCTCGGCCTCGCGCGCCTGGCGCGCGGCCTCCTTGGCCTGCTGGGCCTCAAGCTCGGCACGCTCCTTCTCCAGCTGCTCGCGCTCGGCGGCAAGCCGCGCCTCCTCGGCGGCGGCAGCGTTCTGCGCGGCAATCTGCTCGAAGGCCGACTCGCGGTCGACCGCCTCGCCATACTTGAGCATGAGGTTGGACTGCTCGAGGTACACGTCGGCCATGAGGTCTTCGGGCGCGGCGTTCATGCTGCACTGTGGGAACAGCACCTTGGCGCGCTCAACCACCGACGGGCGCCCCTCGTCGTCAAGCAGCGACACCAGGGCCTCGCCCGTCCCCAGATCCTGCAGGGCCTCCACCGAGTCGAACGCCGGGTTGGCACGGAAGGATGCGGCGGCGGCCTTCACGGCCTTCTGCTCGGCCGGCGTGTAGGCGCGCAGGCCATGCTGCACGCGGTTGGACAGCTGCGCCAGCACCTCGCCGGGAATGTCGGAGGGACTTTGCGTGATGAAGTACACGCCCACGCCCTTGGAGCGAATCAGCTTCACCACCTGCACGATCTTGTCGGTGAGCGTCTTGGGCATGCCGTCAAACAGCAGGTGAGCCTCGTCAAAGAAGAACACGAAGCGGGGCTTGTCGGGATCGCCCACCTCGGGAAGGCGCTCAAAGAGCGAGGTGAGCATCCACAGCAGGAACATGGCATAGATCTGCGGCATGTTGATGAGCTTGGCCGCATTGAGGATGTTGACGTAGCCGCGCCCGTCGGGAGCGCAGGCAAACCAGTCGGACAGGTCAAGGTTGGGCTCGCCGAAGAAGATGTCGCCGCCCTCGTCCTCCACCGCCAACAGCGCGCGCAGTATGGCTCCCACCGAGGCAGACGACACCTTGCCGTAGGTGGTCTCGTACTCCTTGGCGTGGTCGGCAACGTAGGTGAGCATGGAGCGCAGGTCCTTGAGGTCGATGAGCAACATCTGCTGGTCGTCGGCCACGCGGAACGCAAGGTTAAGCACGCCCTGCTGCACGTCGGTGAGGCCCAGCAGGCGCGACAGCAGCACGGGCCCCATGTCGGAGATGGTGATGCGCACGGGAAGGCCCTGGTCGCCCAGCATGTCCCACACGCGCATCGGTACGCCCTGGAAGGTAAAGGCGTCGCGGTCGATGCCAAAGAAGTCCATGCGCTTCTCGATGAAGCTGGTAAGCTGGCCCGATGCGGCCATGCCCGTCACGTCGCCCTTCACGTCGGCCATGAACACGGGCACGCCGGCTGCCGAGAAGCCCTCGGCCATCACCTTGAGTGTGACGGTCTTGCCCGTGCCGGATGCGCCGGCGATGATGCCATGGCGGTTTGCCTGGTTAAGCAGCAGGTAGCAGGGGTTGTCTCCCTGCGCAAGCCAAATCTTGTCCTCAAGAAGCATGGTGCCTCCTTATCCGCGGCGTCCATGCTAAAAGGGTATCACGTGAAGCGGACAAAGAATGCAGGAATGCGCGGGCGAAGGGGGCGCGGAGCCTTAGGCCTTAGCCTTAGGCCTCGTCATCCAGCCTTACCACGAGGTCGTACACCTCGCCCCTTGCCAGCCCATAGGCCTTGGCAAGGCGCTTGGCAAGGCGCGTCTTTGACTCTCCCGAGGCCAGGCCCTCGCGGATCGCGTCGTCAAGCGACGGCGCGTTGTCGGCAGCCTCGGCCTGCTGCCGTGCCTCAAGGAGCTGCGCCTCGGTTGGGCCTGCTATCACGATGACGCACTCGCCGCGAAGCTCGCCATCGTCGGCCACGCGCTGCGCCACCCGCTGCGCAAGCTGGCCGGCCTCGCCGCGCAGGCACTCCTCGTGCAGCTTGGTAAGCTCGCGCAACAGTGCCACCTGCCTGCCCGGCAGCACCTCGGCGATACTGGAGAGCGTGGCAACCACGCGGTGCGGAGACTCGTACACCACCAGCGCCCCGGGAACTGCGGCCAGCTGCGCCAACCGCGTCTGCTGGGCCCCTGCCCTGCGCGGCAGGAACCCCTCGAAGAAGAAGTGGTCCATGGGCAGTCCCGATGCCACGAGCGCACAGGTGACGGCCGAGGGGCCGGGAATCACCTCGACGCGCAGCCCCGCATCAAGCGCTGCGTCAACCAGGCGCTGGCCAGGGTCGGACACGCCGGGCATGCCGGCATCGGACACGAAGGCCACGCGCTCCCCCGCCTCGATGCGCCTCAGCACGACGGGGATACGCTCGGAAAGCACGTTCTCGTCGGCTCGCATGAGGGGCACGTGTACGCCGAAGTGCGCCAACAGGCGCGAGGTGACGCGGGTGTCCTCGCACAGCAGCAGGTTGGCCGAGGACAGCGTCTCGACCACGCGCGGCGAGGCATCGGCGAGGTTGCCGATGGGCGTGCCCACCATCGAGAGGATGCCAACCCCCGACACGGCGGCCATCAGTCAAGCATCCGGCGCTCGAAGGTGGCCAGGGACACGCGGGCATCCCAGCCCGAGATCTTGCCCGAGGTCTTCCACGTCTGGAAGAACCAGGCGGGGCACTCGCGGAAGGCCGCGAGCTGCTCGGACAGGTACACGCGCTCAAGCGCGATGCGGCCCTCGGGTGTCATGAGCGAGTCTGCGTACGGAAGCGCGCCAGACCACGAGCCCACCATGACCGGCAGGCCGCTCTTGCGGGCAACCATCAGCTGCTTGCGCGACACGTCCACCAGGCGACGCACACCCGCAGGGCCCGAGGCGTCGGGCCGAGGCACATCGTCGCGATGCACGAAGGTGCAATCCAGCCACACGTTCTCGTACTGCTTCTGGGCCATGAACGCGGCCCACGCGCGCGTCATGCCCCCATCGGGCACGATGACCACAGGGTCGGGACCCGCCTCCTGGCGGACGGCTGCGTAGGCGTCGCGATAGTAGTTGCGCAGGGTGTGCAGTGGCACGCCCTCGGAAACCTGCAGGAGGCGGCGCCTCTGCACCTCGGGGGTGTCAAGCACCTCGATGCCAAAGAGCCCATCGCGCATCTTGTAGCGCCTGGCAAGCGCGCCCACCACGCTGATAAGCTCATCACGGTACGAACGGAAGTCGGTGCTGCGGCCGATGGCCGTGCGCTCGGCGTCCTGCGCGCCGGGTGACGCGGCAAGCAGCACGATCACCTTCAGGCCCACTTCCTCGGCCCAGTCGAAGGCGCGGTCGACGTAGTCGATGCACCCCAGGTAGGGCGCACATGCGGGGCCTGCCTGGCCAAATGCGTACCACGGCACCGGAAGGCGCACTGCGTTGAAGCCACGCGCCGCGATGCGGCGGAAGTCGGCCGAGGTCAGGAACTCTTCGCGGTGGTGCCGGACCAGCGAGTGGTAGCGCTTCTCGCCGAGCGCCTGCACAAGCGACGCCTCGTCGAGTGCGCCGGAGTCCGCGAACAGCTCGGGCGTGACCCAAGGCTCGAGGGAGAGCCAACCCGTAAGGTTGACCCCGTGCAACGCGCGCCCGTCCATGCGTGCCTCCTCCCGCCTGCCACCTGCTTTCGAGTATAGACCCTGCGCGCGACAAGAATGCAACACAAAGCTGAATTGTGAGTAATGGTTACCCTTTTGCCGTCATCGGATGGGGGGCAGATGGCGAGCCACCCGGGTCGGCTTAGACGGAGCCGTGCCGGTTTGACTGTCTTTATACAGTCAAACGTCGGGTTGTGGACCTATTCGGCCAAGTTCGGTCGGGTTTGACTATCTCTGTACAGTCAGACCTCGGGGGTACTGGTTTGACTGTCTCTATACAGTCAAACGTCGGGCTGTGGGCCCATTCGGCCAAGTTCGGTCGGGTTTGACTATCTCTGTACAGTCAAACGTCGGGGGTGTCGGTTTGACTATCTCCATACAGTCAAACGTCGGCACGCGGGGCTTGGCTAGGTGGCTGGCCGCCCCACTCACGCAAGCAGGGCGAGGCTCTCGTAGGGTCGCAGCACCCCCGGCACGCATGGCTCGGCATAGTTGGCCGCAGCCGCCACGGCAACCGCGTCCTCGTAACCGTCGGGCAGGGCAAACGGCACCTCGCGCTCAGTGAAGTTGCAGGCCACCAGCATGCGCTTGCCGTCCAGTGCGCGCTCGTACGCAAACACCTCGTCGCTCTCGGGCATGAGCAGCCGGAAGATGCCGTGCACCACCAGGTCGCTCTCATGGCGCAGCGCTATCAGGCGCTGGTAGTGCGCAAACACAGAGGTGGGGTCATCTACCTGCGCCGCAGCGTTGATGTACGCGCAGTTGGGGTTGACCGGAAGCCACGGCGAGCCGGTGGTAAAGCCGGCAAGCGGCGTGGCATCCCACTGCATGGGGGTACGCGCGTTGTCGCGGCAGATCTCGCGCATCGCGGCCATGGCCTCCTCGTGCGTGCAGCCGCAGTCCTGCGTGAGCATGCGGTAGGCGTCATGCGCCTCGAGGTCGTCAATCAGGCTCATGTCCTCAAAGGGATAGTTGGTCATGCCCAGCTCCTCGCCCTGGTACACGTAGGGCGTGCCCTTCATGAGGTGCAGGCAGGTAGCCAGCATCTTTGCCGACAGCTCGCGCCACTCGGGCGCATCGTTGGCCCAGCGGCTCACGGCACGCGGTTGGTCGTGGTTGTCCCAGAACAGGCTGTTCCACGCCACGCCCTCAAGGCCCGTCTCCCAGTGCTCGAACACGCGCTTGAGGTCCACAAGGCGCGGCTTGCCCGTCACCCACTTGCCGCGCTCGGGGCTGCCGGTGAGGCCCACGTGCTCGAACTGGAACACCATCGACAGCTCGCTGCCGTCCAGGTTGGCGTACTTCTTGGCCGTCTCGACCGTGGCACCGCCCACCTCGCCTACGGTCATGGTGTCGTAGCGGCTCAGCACGCGCTGGCGCATCTCCTGCAGCCATGGGTGCACCCGCTCGTCCTGGATGAGCGGGTACAGCGACGAGTAGCCCGTGGGACCCGGCTCGCCGCTGGGGAAGCTCGTGTCCTTGGCGATCATGCCGATGACGTCCATGCGGAAGCCATCCACGCCCTTGGCCAGCCAGAAGTCCATGAGGTCGTACACCTCGTCGCGCACGCGCGGGTTCTCCCAGTTAAGGTCGGGCTGCTTCTTGGAGAAGCAGTGCAGGTAGTACTGGCCCGTGCCCTCGTCCCACTCCCAGATGCTGCCGCCAAAGACGCCGCCCATGTTGGAGGGCTCGTGGCCGTCCACCGGGTCGCGCCAGTAATAGTAATCGCGGTAGGGGTTGTCGCGCGAGCTGCGGCTTTCCTCAAACCAACGGTGCTCGTCGGAGGTGTGGTTGGCCACGAGGTCCATCACAAGCTTGATGCCCAGCCCATGGGCGGTGGCCAGCATGGTGTCGAAGTCCTCCATGGTGCCAAACACCGGGGCGATGGCGCGATAGTCGCTGATGTCGTATCCGTTGTCGTCCATCGGGCTTGCGTACACCGGGCTCAGCCAGATGACGTCGATGCCCAGCTTGGCCAGGTAGGGCAGGCGACGCGTAAGGCCAGGCAGGTCGCCGATGCCATCGCCGTCAGAGTCCTGGAAGCTCTTGGGATACACCTGGTACACGACTGCGCGCTGCCACCACTGCTCGGACATGAGGGCTCCTCTCACCTGCTTGGCTAGGGATGGGGCAATGGTACCATGTGCCTAATGGGGACAGGATGAGCAGGCGGTCGTCCCAAGGGCCTACGGTAGAAGCGCAGGACAAGTGGCGTCTTGCCGCCGCCCTGCCTACGCCCGGTAGAAGGCTTGGTTGTTGGGGGTCTCGTCGCACTCCACCTCGCTGACGGGCAACCCCTGCTCGTGCAGGCGATCAAAGAACCACTTGGCGAGGTTCTCGGCGGTGGTGCGGAAGGGCAGGAAGGTGAGGGCGAAGCCCTCCGCCTCCAGCGCCTCGACCGTTGCGGGGCGAAGCGACCCCTCCTCAACCAGGAAGGTGTGGTCAAGCGAGTTGGCAAGGTCGCGCACGGCCTTCTTGAACACGCCGAAGTCGAGCACCATGTCCTTCATGGTGCCCTCCTCCTGCAGCTCCTCCTGCTGGATGGTCACCACCACGCGCCACCGGTGGCCATGCAGGTTCTCGCACTTGCCGTAATAGTCGGTCAGGAAGTGCGCTCCGTCAAACGCCGCCTCGGTCCTGAGTGCATACATGGTGCCTCCGCTCTTTATGGCACGGCCGGATTACGGCCTGTAGCCTGTGCTACTCGCTGGTTGGCGCGGGCGCCGCGCCTTCGCCCGTGCCCTTGCCGCGGCCGCCGCGACGACGGCGCCGACGCTTGCTTGCGGAGGGCTCTCCCGCCGTCTGCTGGCCCTGCTGCTGCGCAGCTCGCTGGGGCTGGGCCTGCTGCTGACCCTGCGCGCGCTGGGCCTGGGCCGCCTCTCCCCCATGGTCTCCCGGACGGCGGCGGGCACGCCTCGCGGGCTTAGGCGCACCGTCCTGCGCGGCCTCGCGCTGCTGGCGCGCCGAACGCTGCTGCGTGGGCTGCTCGGCACCCTGCGCCTGCGAGCCGTCATCCGCGTTGTGGTGACGACGATGGCGCGACCTGGTCTGCGTGGCAGGCGTCGACACCTCGGCCGCGTCCGTGTGCGTGCGGCGAGATTGGCGCGGCGTGGGCTGCGCCGCGGGCTCGGTTGCCACATCGGTCTCGGCCGCGCGCTTCTTGCGACGGCGACGAGAGCGCTGCTGACCCTCGGCAGGCGCCTCCGCGGGAGTCTCGGCACTCGCCTCGTCCTGCACGGCATCAGCAGCCTGCTGGCCACCACGGCGACGGCGGCGCGAGCGGGGCTGCTCCACTAACAGGTCGTGGGCCGTGAAGGTATCCTCGGTGAGGACACCGGCCTCGCGATCCAGCTCGGCCAGGGCAAGCAGCACCTCGGGTGAGGCCAGCCGCTCGAGGGCCTCGCGCGTCACGGTGTCGGGACGGCACGCGCAGTGCAGCTCCTCCGACTTCTTGACCGCGGCGTCGGACGCCACCATGTCGGCAAGCGCCACGCGCACCTGCTTGCCGTTCTCCAGGCGCAGCGTGAGCTGCTCCTTGGGCGTATCGTACTCGACGATCTTAGCCTTTCCCAGCGGCGTGTCTATCACCGCGTTGCGCTTTGGCGCGCGACCCTTGAAGTCGCGGTAGGCCTCGAACTCGTAGCGCAGGCAGCACATCAGGCGGCCGCAGGCGCCGCTGATCTTGGTGGAGTTGAGGGGCAGGTCCTGCTCCTTGGCCATGCGGATGGAGACGGGCTCAAACTGGTGCCCGAAGCGCGCGCAGCACAGCTCCTGGCCGCAGTGCGCGAAGCCGCCCACGATGGCCGCCTCCTCGCGCACGCCAATCTGGCGCATGTCGATGCGTTCGTGCAGCTCGCGCGCCATGTCGCGCACCAGCTGCCTGAAGTCAACCCGCTCCTCGGCAGAGAAGTAGCACACCGCCTTCTCGCCCCCGAAGAGAAACTCCACGCCCACCGGCTTCATGTCCAGGCCCGACTCGGACACGAGGCGCCTGAAGACGGGCATCGCCTCGTCACCGCGCTCGGCCAGCTCGTCGGCTCGGTCGAGGTCTTCGTCGGTGGCGATGCGCACGATGGGCTTGAGCTCGGCATTGCCGCACATCTCCCTGCGCTCGTCCTCGCCCACCTCGCGTGCATCGGCGGTGACGAGGCCTATCTCGGTACCGCGCTCCGTGGAGCATATGACGTGGTCGCCTTCGACGGCACCCGTGTCCTGCGGGTCAAACCACAGGTCGCGGGCGGCATAGCGAAACTTCACCGGGATGACGGTGGGCATGTGAGTGCCTCCTTGATGCAGAGCAGCATGGCCTCGAGTGCCAGCTGGGGTGTAACGTTGTGGGCAATGTCGTCTGCCGCCGCGCGCACCGCGTCAAGCGCGGCCAGCACGCCTGAGGTGCTGGTGATGGAGGCAAGGCGGTCGACGACGTCGGCAACGTCATCGTTAACGATGGGCTCGTCGATGCCCTCGCAGCGAACGAGCACGTCGCGCAGGAGCGACTCGGCAGCAGCGAGCGCCTCCATCATACTCGAACGCTCGCGGGCGGTTAGCTCTCTTTTCACGGTGTCCTCGACGCGCCTGAGACCGGAGGAGGTGTAGAAGTCCTCCTGGTCCTTGGTGCGCCGGCGGGTCTCCTCCTTGACGGCCGCGTCTCGGCTGAGCTTGCGGTCGTCAGCCTCCACGCCGGCAGCCACGCGGATGCGATGCACCAGGTCGCGCGCCGAGCACAGCACGTCCCACGAGTCGTCGCGGGCCAGCTGGCCGATGGCACGCACCATCAGGCGCCGTACCTGCCTGCGCTCGGGCGAGGCAAGGAACTCCTTGGCGCGGGTGGGGGTTCCCGCCACGGCAAGGGCAACGCGGGCCTCGAAGCCCGTCACCCCGCTGTCCAGCTCGACGGACTTCTCGGCCGACTCGGACGACACCACCTGGAAGGGCACCTGCTGGCAGCGAGAGGCAACCGTAGGCATCACGGCGGCGACGGTGCGAGCCACCAGGATGAACATCACGCCCTCGGGAGGCTCCTCGATGGTCTTGAGCAGGGCATTTGCTGCCGCCCCACGCAGAAGCCCCACCTGTTCCAGCACGTACACCTTGCGCTTGGCACGCACCGGCACCAACGACACGTCGGCAATGAGGTCGCGCACCTGCGACACCAGGTAGCCCGTCGCGCTGGCAGGGCTGAGAAACTTCACGTCCGGGTGCGTGCCGTGCTTCACGCGGAGGCACTCGTCGCAGGTGTCGTCTCCCCCTTGCGGGCACACGACGCACTCGGCCAGCGCCAGGGCCGTCTCGGTCTTGCCCGAGCCCGGCGCCCCGACGAACAGGTAGGCATGGCTCAGCTTGCCCTGCGTCACCGCAGTGGCAAGCAGGTCGCGCACGCGGGGCTGCAGCGACAGGAACTCGAGGGCATGGGGCACGGCGCTGGGCATGGTCTATCCCGCCACCGACGAGGTGATGTCGGCCATGGCGCGCTCAAGGGCGGCCTGGCGGACAAAGAAGCCGTCCACGTCAAGGTCCGAGAGGGCGGGCAACACGTCCGACAGGCACGCGATCGTGCGAGCGAACACCTCCTCGGGGGTGCCGTCGGCATCAACCACCAGCACGCGGCTTGGCTCCAGCTCTGCCGCACGCAGGTACCCCTGGCGCACGCGCTCCTGGAAGGCAACGCCCTCGGCCTCCAGTCGGTCGGCACCGCCGCGCGTCGCGCGACCCCAGGCCACCTGGGGGTCGAGGTCAAACACGACGGTGGCGTCGGGCGTCCTGCCACAGCTGCCCAGCTCGTTGGCGGTACGCACCAGCTCCTCGCCCAGTCCGCGGGCAATGGCCTGGTAGGCGAAGGTCGAGTCAAAGAAGCGATCGCACAGCACCACCGAGCCCACCTCCAGCGCCGGCTCTATCACCTGGCGCACCAGCTGGGCGCGGGCGGCCTCGTACAGCAGCAGCTCGGCCTCGGGACGCATGTCCACGTTGGCGGGATCAAGCAGCAGCGCGCGCACCTTCTCCGAGATGGCCGTGCCGCCAGGCTCGCGCAGGCGCACCACGTGGGTGCCCTGCTCGGAAAGCGCCGCGGCCACGAAGCCCACCTGCGTGGACTTCCCGCATCCGTCGATTCCCTCGAACGTGACGAAGGTGCCTGCCATGTCCGTCGAACCTCCTTCTTCGACCAAGCCGTGCGAGGCGCCGGGCGCCTCGGCACCGCACTACGACTTCTTGCCGCCCGTACGCCGCCCACGCGTCGAGCCACGCCCGCGACGCGGCGCGGCGGCCTTCTTCTCCTTGCCGGGGCAGTCCATGTTCACGCAGATCTTCCATGGGCCGCGCGCCGTGGTGACCTCCACCATCGGTGCCCCGCAATCGGGGCAGGTCTCGCCCGTTGCCTTGAGTTCGCCTCGCTGCGGCAGCGGGTAGCTGGTTCCGCAAAGGTCATAGTTGGTGCAGCGGATGAAGCGCTTTCCGGTGCGCTCGCTCTTGTGCGCCACCAGCTGGCCCTCGCGACCCGCCTCGGCGCACGCTGCGCAGGTACCCACCAGCACGTCGGGCTCGGCATTGGTTGGGCAGGCGGGGTTCACGCAGGTTTCGTACGCCTTGCCCCTGAACGGCTTGCACTTGAGGCGCGGCGCTCCGCAGGTGGGGCACACGCCTGCATCGCCCTCGATGGGCTCGACCCGCACGTTGGACGGCACGGGGTAGGTGACGTCGCAGTCGGGCCAGCCCATGCAGCCGATGAAGCTGCCGCGCGTCTTGGCCGAGCTCTTCATCACAAGGTCCTTGCCGCACTTGGGGCACACGCCCACCTTGGCATCGGCCGTCACGGCGTCGGAGATGGCCTCGCCGAGGTCGTCCTTGTGCTCGATGAGGGCGTCCATCATGCCCGCAAGCAGGGCTCTCGAGTGCGTGACCACCTGGTCCTGCGTCTCGGAGCCCTCGGATACCTTGGTCATGTCGCCCTCGAGCTCGGCCGTCATGTCCGGCGAGGTGATGTGCGGTGCGTAGTTGGTCAGCGCGTCAACGACTGCCATGCCCAGCTGGCTGGGCTCGATGGGGTCGTTCTTGAGGTACTTCACCTCGTAGAGGCGCTCGATGATGGATGCCCTCGTGGACTTGGTGCCCAGGCCCAGGCGCTCCATCTCCTGGATGAGCCTGCCTTGGCTGTAGCGCGCGGGAGGCTCCGTCTGCTTGGCCTCGAGCTGCATCGACGCAACGTCGCACACGTCGCCCACCGACAGCGGCGGGAGCTGCTCGTCCTTGCGCATGCCATAACGGTAGATGGCGCGGAAGCCGGGCTTTACCAGCACGTTGCCCGTGGCCACGAAGGGCTCGCCAGCCACGTCCATCGACACCTTGGTGCCCTCCACCTCGGCCGGGCCCATGAGGGTGGCCAGGAAGCGCCGTGCGATGAGGTTGTACAGCCGATAGGCTGCCGGCTGCAACTGGGAAGGGTCGGTGACGGCGCCCGTGGGGTAGATGGGCGGGTGGTCGGTGGTCTGCTGCTTGCCGCGCGTGGGCTTGAGGCTCTCCTGTGCAAGCAGGCCCTTGCACGTGGGGGCGTACTCGGGCACGGCCGAGAGCATCTTGACCACGCCCTTCAGGTCGAGCGAGCTGGGGTACACGGTGTTGTCCACGCGCGGGTACGAGATGAGGCCGTCCATGTACAGGCTCTCGGCCAGGCGCATCGTGCGCGCGGGCGAGATGCCCTCGGCAGCCGCTGCCGCCTGCAGCGAGGTGGTGTTGAAGGGGGCGGGAGCGGGCTGCTTGCGGCTCTTGCGCTCGACCGACGTGACGGTTCCGTCGTGGGCGTCCGCCACGTGGCCATAGGCCTCCTGGGCAGTCGCCTCCTCCTTGAAGCGGCCGGCTGCGTGCGTGATCTTGAACGGGTCGCTGCCATCATGGGACGCCTCGCCCGAAATCACCCAGTAGTCCTCGGGCACGAATGCCAGGCGTTCGCGCTCGCGCTCGACGACGAGCGCCAGGGTAGGCGTCTGCACGCGGCCGGCAGAGCGCACGTTGCCGAAGCCGCCATAGCGGGCCATGGTGAGGTAGCGCGTAAGCACGGCGCCCCAGATGAGGTCGATGTACTGGCGGCTCTCGCCGGCGTCGGCCAGGTTCTGGTCAAGGTCAACGAGGTTCGCGAAGGCGTGGTCTATCTCGGCCTTGGTGAAGGCCGAGTAGCGTGCGCGCGAGACGGGCACGTTGGGGGCCACCTCGCGAACCTGACGAAGGGCGTCCGAGCCGATCAGCTCGCCCTCGCGGTCGAAGTCGGTGCCGATGACGATGGCGTCGGCCTTCTTGGCCAGGTTCTTGAGGGCGCGAATGATGCCCTTCTCGGCCGGCAGCTTCTCGACGGGGGCCCACACCAGGTAGGGCAGGCTGGGCACCTTCCACCCCTTGATGTCGATGCCGTCCTTAAGGTAGGGCTTGCGCTTGCTCTCGTAGGGCGGGCGGGCAAGGCCGTCGGGCAGGTCGGCGGGCAGGCGCTTGCCCTCGGCGGTGAGGCCGTACCATCCCTCCTCAGGGTCAAAGTGCAGCTCGGGAGGGAAGTCGGGGGCCATGATGTGGCCACGCAGGCCGATGGTGACCCAGTCCTCTCCCCCATGGGGGAAGCGGTACACCGGCGTGTCGTACACCTTGTCGGGCTTTGGCCTGCCCACGTCGCACAGCAGCCGGGCAATCTGCTGGGCCGCGTCGTTCTTCTCTGTGATGACCAGTATCACGACTTGCATACCTTTCTGGATACATGCGTACGATGCCAGAGAAGCGCCTCCTGCCAAGCTTCGTCACGACAGCTGGCAGAAAGCGCCTCTTGGCATCACGAGCGCTAGTCTTCGAGCAGGGCGTGCTCCTCATAGTCCTCGCGGGTCCACTTGAGGGCCTCCCTGCCGTCGCGGGCCACCACCACCTGCCGCGCCACGAACAACGCCATCTCGTACAGGGCGATGAGCGCGGCAAACATGAGCAGCATGGTGACGGGAGACGCATCGGGCGTGAAGATGCCCGTGAGCGTGAGCAGGCCCACGTAGATGAGGCGCCACTGCTCGCGGAACGTCTTGTACGGCACGATGTGCAGGATGGACAGGTAGAAGATGACCAGCGGCAGCTCGAAGGCGACGCCAAAGCCCACCTCAAGCAGCATCATGATGTTGAGGAAGTCCTCCGCGTTGGCCACGACGTCGGCGAAGTCGAGCGTCTGGTCAAGCAGCCACCCGAAGGCCGCCCGCTGGATGATGAGGTAGCAGAAGATCATGCCCATGAAGAACAGCACCACCATGGCAGCGACCGTAGGCACGACCCACTTGCGCTCGTTGGTGTGCAGGGCCGGGAGGAAGAAGCCCATGGCCTCCCAGATGATGATGGGCGTGCAGACGATGACGCCAAAGAAGATGGCCACCTTGAAGCGGATGGTGAAGCCTCCCAGCGCGGTGAGCACCGTGAGGCGGGCACCCTCGGGAAGCGACTCGCGAATGGGGTCCATCATCATGTCGATGAGGGTGGGCGTGGCAAAGTACACGATGACGGCCGTCACGAGCACCGAGACGACCACGATCATGAGGCGCCGACGGAGCTCACCGAGGTGATCCATCAGCGGCATGCGTGCTGGTCCGATAGGCATATGCGTGTGGGGAGCCGGACGTAGGTTGCCCTAGTCCTCGCTCCCGTCCTCCTTCCCAGTAGGCCCATCCTCCTGCGCGGCAGGCTCGGGCTCGGATGCGGGTGTGACGTCGGGCTCGTCCTCGGCTGCCGCCTCGGGCTCAGGCTCTGGTGCCGGCTCGGACTTGGTGGCACGACGACGTGGCGCCATCGCGTAGAGCGCCGCCGCGGTCTTGGGCGCGGGCTCCTCCTGCTCGGCGGGCTCGGCGCTTGGCTCGGCGGCCTCGGGCGCGTCCTTGTCGTCCGCGTCCGCACCTTCGGCCTCGGTGTCGTCCGCTGCGGTGGCAGGCGACTCGGCCGCAGCGGCCTCGGCAGCGGCCTTCTCCGCCGCCTCGCGCTCCGCGCGCAGGCGTGCCTTGCGCTCGGCGAACGTCTCGGCCTTGTGGGCACCGCCGGTGCCCTCGCCCTCGAGGTCGGCGTCCGCGTCCAGGTCTTCCTGCTTGGGGCGCTTGGACGGAGTTATGGTCATGGCCTCGTTGAGCGGGTCCATGACCTCGGTCTGCACCACCTGCGTGAAGCCCTCCTGTGCCTGCCTAAACTGCCTGAGCGCCCGGCCGATCGTGCGGCCCATGCCCGGCAGCTTGTCGGGGCCAAACAGCAAAAACGCGAAGCCCACGATAATCACGAGCTCTGTCTCGCCAATGCCAAACACCGGTGCTCCTCCCTTCCTCTTGCGATGAGGGCGCTACGCGCGCCCGTCGTAGGTCACTCCCAGCTCGCCGTCAAGCCCCAGAAGGGCCAGGACGCGCGCCACGTTGCGCTGCGGGTTGAGCACGCGCACCTGCACGCCAACCTCTGACGCACGATGCACCACACCCACCAGCACGCCGATGCCCGTGGAGTCGATGTAGGGAACCTGGTCGAGGGCAACCTCAACCAGCGTCGCACCGTATTCGGCGGCATGCTTGAGCGCCTCGTCGATGGCTTCGCGAAGCTCGGGGGCGTTGGACACGTCCACCTCGCCCTCCACGCTCACCAGCACGCCGGAAGCCGCCTTATCCTCCCTGATGGAAAGGCCCATCGGTCCTCCCTCTTTCTTTTGCGCCGTCAGGCGCCCTTAGTTGCTTGTACCCGCTTCGCTGTCATCCGATTCACCGTCGGCCTGCTGGTCGGCGGCGCCGGCATCCACAGCGCTTTCGTCCTCGGCGGCGCCAGCGTCCGCAGCCTCCTCGCCCTCGGCAGCCTCCTCGTCGGTTGCCGTAAGCGCCTCGATGCGCGACTGGGCATACGCCGTGGAGCTGTACTGGCCGTCGGGATCGGTGCTCACGGCCTGCTGATATGCGGCAAGGGCCGCCTCCGGGTCAAACCAGTCGTACACCATGCCCAGGTTGGCCCAGGCGCTCGAGCATTCGGGGTCATCGGCGACGATGGCCTCAAGCTGCGTCTGGGCATCGCTGATCTGCCCCGAGTACAGCGAGCAGAGCGCACGGTTTACCCTGACGTCCGACGAGTCCTCGATGGCGAGGTAGCGGTCGTAGACGCCCTGCGCCTTTGCGTAGAGCTCGGCCGCGTGGTCGGAGGCGCCTTCGTCGGTGGCGTAGTAGTTGACCGCAGAGCCCCACGTGAGGTAGAGGTTGCCCAGCTGCTGGAGGGCCTCGGTGTCGTCGGGCTGCGACTCGAGCGTAGCCTCGTACGACGATGCGGCCTCGGCGTACAGCGCGTCTACCTGCTCGGAGCTGACCTCCTCGCCCTCTGACAGCGCGTTGGCCAGCTCACGCGCCTCCGAGTTGGCCTTGGACTGCCGCATGCCGCCCACGATGTAGGTGAGCGACGGCACCATCATGCCGAGGGCCAGGATCACAGCAAAGGCGCCGACCATGATGTTGCGCAGCTTCTTCTTTCGCTCGGCCTTGCGCTCCTCCTCGGTAAGCGGAGTCTCCGACCTCTTTATCTTTGCGCGTGCGAGGCGCTTCGGCTGGGTGCTTGAAGGTCGCTTCTCTTCCTGTGCCATACCTGCCTTCTTCTGCCTAAACGACTTACATACGCTCGAAAGCATAGGGCGTCTTGTCAGTATACGAAACGAGGCATGGCCAACTCTACCGAAACTCTAACTCTCGCAGACGGGTTACGCCAAGTTGTGTCGCAAGTCGCTACCACGGTAGCGACTTGCGACAGTGCCAAGCATCCCGGCGCCACGGCTGCACGCAAGGCGCACGGCGCGCCTTTCGGCTCTCACGACTCTTATTCACGACTCTTATATATGTATGCAGCAACTCCTAGCGCGAGGTGCGCTCCAGACGTGCCGCCACCAGCTGCACGACCACCACGAACACGTCGAGCGCACTGCCCAGGTCGTCAAGCGAGGGATAGGTGGGCGCGATGCGGATGTTGGTGTCGCGCGGGTCCTTGCCATACGGCCACGTGGCGCCAGCGCCCGTCAACACCACGCCCAGGTCGCGCATCATGGACACGATGGCCTTCGCCGAGCCCTCGGGGCCTTCGAACGACACGAAGTACCCACCGTGCGGATGCGTCCAGCTGGCGATGCCCAGGTGCCCTATCCCCTCCGTGAGCTTGCGCTCCACCAGCTCGAAGCGCGGGCGCACGATGTCTGCGTGGCGCCGCATGTGCTGGCGCACGCCCTCGAGGTCCTTGAGAAACAGCACGTGGGCCAGCTGCGAGAACTTCTCGCAGCTCACGCGCTCCACTGCAAAGGCGGCCCGCACGTGCACCATGTCGGACGGGCTTGCCGTGACGAACGCGATGCCCGAGCTGGGGAACGTCACCTTGGCCGTCGAGCCAAACTCGTACACCAAGTCCTGCGTGCCGGCCTCGGCCATGGCGTCGAAGATGTTGAGAAGCTGGTCATCCTCATCGCCAAAGGCATGCACCACGTAGGCGTTGTCCCAGAAGATGCGGAAGTCACGCGCGGCGGGACGCAACGACGCGAAGGCACGCACCACCTCGTCGGAATAGGTGATGCCCGTGGGATTAGCGTACTTGGGAACGCACCAGATGCCCTTGACCTGCGCATCGCCCTCCACCAGCTCGCGCACCACGTCCATGTCGGGACCGTCGGGGCCCATGGGCACGGGCACGTTCTCGATGCCAAAGCTGGCGCTCACGGCAAAGTGGCGGTCGTAGCCAGGGCTGGGGCACAGGAACTTGACCGTTCCCTGCCTACACCACGGCTCCTCCCCCGCAATGCCGCGCACGAAGGCGTTGGACACGAGGTCGTACATGAGGTTGAGGCTTGACGAGCCGTTGACGATGACGTTTGCCGGGTCAACACCCAAGATCTCAGCTGCAAGGGCACGCGCCGAAGGCAGGCCGTCGGGCGTGCCGTAGTTGTCCACGATGGCGTTGCCGTCCACCAGCGGCGTCTTAGAGGTAAGCAGGTCGAACATGGGCCTCGAGAGGGCCGTCTGCTCGGGCGACGGCTTGCCGCGGGCCATGTCGAGCGCGAGGCCACGAGAGCGAATCTCGTCGGTAAGAAGCTCGAGGCGGGCAATCTCGGCGTCGAGCTGTTCTGTGGTCATGAGCTGGTAGGCGTTTGCCATGGTATCTCCCCTCGGGCGGGCTGCTCGTCCGCAGCCGTGTGAGAGAAGTATAGACGGTTCCTGCGGAATTGAGCTACCATGGTCGCCATGAAGAGAATCGCACACAACACCACGCGCGCCGACTCGCGCATCATACGTCCCGGTGCCCAGGCCGACGAATACGGCGAGCTGCAGCACTTGGTTGACGAGCTGTATGCCGTGAATCCCTCCCAGGCCGTCTCGCGCATGGACGTGCTGGTGCGTGCCGAGGTGGATGACCTCTGCGACGACCTCATGGAGGTAGTGCGGCTGCTGCCCGGCGGCTCGTACAAGCGCTACCGCCTCTGCGACCAGCTTAACTCCATCGTCACAGCCCACGGCTGGGCCTATCTGTACGGCACCGTGGAGTAGGCAGGCAGGGCTTTCGAGGGGTCCGAGTCCGCGACACGGCGCCCCATCGCCACACGCACGTCGGAAGCGCAGCGCCCCGCCACGCTTCCGACGCCCAACTCCCAGCAGCTACTCCTCGTCCTCCTCGGCGGCAGGGCGGTTGGTTACCAGGTGATATACCTGCACGAACAGCGCACCCAGTATCGCCGCGGCAAACGAGCCGACCAGGATGGCCACCTTGGCGCTCATCACGTCGAAGGAATCGCCGTACGCCAGGCCCGAGATGAGGATGGACATGGTGAACCCCATGCCGCCCATGATGCCGACGGCTATCACCTGGTCCCACGTCACGTTCTTGGGCAGTCTGGCGAAGCCTATCTTTACCAGCAGGAACGTGACGGCCACGATGCCGATGGGCTTGCCCAGCACCGCGCCCAGGAACACGCCCCTCGTGACGGAGTTGGCCAGAACGGCGCCGAGGTCGGCTCCCACCACGCGAATCTGCGCGTTGGCGAAGGCAAAGAGCGGCAGCACGAAGAAGTTGACGAACACCGAGATGTTGCGCTCGGCACGCTCCAGCGGCGGCGTGACATGGTGCATCACGCGCTCCACCGCGTAGGCCGACTCGGTGAAGTCGTGCTGGCCCAGCACGTGGGCTTGGTCGTCGTAACGGTCGTCCAGCTCCTTGGCGCGACGGCCCAGCCAGTCGCGCAGGGCCGCAAGCCGCACGTCGGAGCGCGCCGGCATGAAGAACGCCAGGATGACGCCCGCGAGCGTGGCATGGATGCCCGAGTTGTACATGCAGAACCACAGCACCATGCCCACCAGCACATAGGGCTTGAGCGAGTACACCTTGGCACGATTCAGGGCCCACAGCACGATAATCACCACCAGCGTGGCGGCGCACCAGGCGATATCGGGCGTCTGCCCGTAGAACAGCGCGAGCACCAGAATGGCCAGGATGTCGTCGGCGATGGCCAGCGTCTGGAAGAACACCTTGGTCTCCATGGCAACCTTGTCGCCCAGCAGCGACATCACGCCTAGGGCAAAGGCGATGTCGGTGGCGATGGGCACGGCCCATCCCTTGGGCTCTCCCCCGGTGCCAAGGTTGAGCAGCAGGTAGATGAGGGCAGGCACCGCCACGCCTCCCACCGCCGCCAGCATGGGCAGCGCGGCCTGGCGCGGTTTGCGCAGTTGGCCCACCGTCATCTCGTACTTGAGCTCGATGCCCACCAGCAGGAAGAAGATGGCCATCAGAAGGTCGTTGATGAGGGCCTCCACCGTGAGCGAGAAGTAGAGGGGCCCCACCTGCGCGCGGACGGGCGCCTCAAGCATCTCGTGCACCAGCTCGTAGGCCGGCGAGTTGGCAACCACCACGGCCAGCAGCGCCGCCACCACCATGACCGCGGCGGCGATGGTTCCGTTGGACGTGATCTTGTCGAGCGCCGACTGCTGCTCGAGGCGCCTCACCACCGCCGGCTCACGAATGATGCCGGGCCTGCGACGTCCTTTGGACGTGGCGGCCTTCGAGGCGCCATCACCTGCCGAGGCACCCTGGCGCTCGGCCGAGGCACCCGCCTCGCTCTGGGCCGCATACGTGGCCCTCCTTGCTCGTTTGTGCCGACGCTCGCCCTGTGGCGCGGCGCCCTGAGCCTGCTGCGGCCCACCTGCCGGCGCGTTCTGGGCGGCCGCCACGGCATCCCTCTCGTCATGCTCTGCCATTCGTGACCTCGTTTCCAAGCCACGTCGTGCAGACGCGGCCAGCCTGCCGCGCGCTCCGACCTGATTCCTTGGCCCCGCGACAACCCGCGCGTGGCCCTTGCCATCACATGCCCGGCTAGCCCTCGTGGCCCACGACGTGCGTCTCGAGCGCGAGCATGTGGTCGACATACACTGTGTATGCTAACAGGAACACCGCATTCTCGAGAAGCCTCTCCAGCTCGCCCGGAACTCGATTTCCGCTCGAATCCACAAGCACCAGCTCGCCGTCATGGCGCTCGGGATGCCCCGCGGGATCCTCGGGAAAGAGCCCGGCCATGGCCCGCTCAAAGAGCCCGACCACCGCATCGTAGGCACGCTCCACGTCGATGTTCAGCTGGGACGACAGCATGAACAGCTGGCCAATCTGCGCGATGGACAGCACCCGCTTGAAGGCGCACACAAACAGCAGCGTGGCCAGGTGCCGGCGTGTGTAGCGCTTCCGCACAGGCGCAGGGACGATGCGCTGCTTCACGTAGTTGTTCACCATCGAGCCCGTAACCAGCTTGTCGCTGGTCACGCACATGAACGACAGCTCGGTGGACACCAGTGAGAGCACCTGGTCGAGGTACAGCTCGATGCGGGGCATCTCCGCAACCCGCGCGATGTGTAGCGAGCGCATGCGGGTGGCAAGCTGGCCATACGCCACCTCGAAGTCGAACGCGTCGTCCGGCACCGCAACCACATCCCCTGCCATGGCACGCCCTCGCATCCCGTCATGCCGCCTCGCCACCAAGGCACTGCGGCGCCTGCGTCTGGTCGTCATGTCCATGATATGACAATTTCTGACTATCAGAACACCTAGTTTCTTGTACTAGATTTTGAAGGCTCCCCTAAGGGCCGTCGCGTCGCGCGTCGCGGCGGCGCCCTCCGTTCCTGGGCCCATTTGTGACCCCACAACATCAGATGCACACAATCAAAGCGTCCATCCGCCCCATGCGACCCGCCCAGGCAATGCTTGATTGTGGATTCGTTTCATGTCGGGTCGCCCCAACACCAACCTGTGTACACTGTGCACGGCAATAATCCGAGACAGAGAGCGAGGTTGCCATGCCCAAGCGTACGGACATCCACAAGGTGATGATCATCGGCTCAGGCCCTATCATCATCGGACAGGCCTGCGAGTTTGACTACTCAGGAACGCAGGCCTGCAAGGCCCTGAGATCACTGGGTTACGAGATCGTGCTGGTAAACTCCAACCCGGCCACCATCATGACCGACCCCGGCACCGCCGACCGTACCTACATCGAGCCCCTCAACGTGGAGCGCCTCACCGCCATCATCGAGAAGGAGCGTCCCGACGCCATCCTGCCCAACCTGGGCGGCCAGTCGGCCCTTAACCTCTCCTCCGAGCTGTCCAAGACCGGCGTGCTTGACCGCTACGGCGTGAAGGTCATCGGCGTACAGGTTGACGCCATCGAGCGTGGCGAGGACCGCGAGGCCTTCAAGGAGCTCATGGGCGAGCTGGGCATCGAGATGGCCCGCTCCAAGGTTGCCTACAGCGTCGACGAGGCCGTGGACATCGCGCGCGAGCTGGGCTATCCCTGCGTGCTGCGCCCCGCCTACACCATGGGCGGCACGGGCGGCGGCCTGGTGTACAACGTGGAGGAGCTGCGCACCGTGGTCAAGCGCGGCCTGGCCGCAAGCCCCGTGCACGAGGTGCTGGTCGAGGAGTCCGTCCTTGGCTGGGAGGAGCTCGAGTTCGAGGTGGTGCGCGACGCCAACGGCAAGATGATCACCGTCTGCACCATCGAGAACATCGACCCCATGGGCATCCACACCGGCGACTCGTTCTGCGTGGCCCCCATGCAGACCATCGCGCAGGCCACCATCGACCGCCTGCAGGAGAAGAGCTACCGCATCGTGGACGCCGTCAAGGTGATTGGCGGCACCAACGTGCAGTGGGCCCACGACCCCGTGAGCGACCGCGACATCATCATCGAGATCAACCCGCGTACCAGCCGTTCCTCGGCACTTGCGTCCAAGGCCACGGGTTTCCCCATCGCGCTCATCTCGGCCATGCTGGCAAGCGGCCTCACCCTTGACGAGATCCCCTGTGGCAAGTGGGGCACCCTTGACCAGTACCATCCCGACGGCGACTACGTGGTCGTGAAGTTTGCCCGCTGGGCCTTCGAGAAGTTCAAGAGCATCGAGGATCGCCTGGGCACGCAGATGCGCGCCGTGGGCGAGGTCATGAGCATCGGCAAGACCTACAAGGAGGCCTTCCAGAAGGCCATCCGCTCGCTTGAGCAGGGCCGCTATGGCCTGGGCTTTGCCAAGGACTTCAACGA
>CADALE010000018.1 GCA_902788705.1 uncultured Coriobacteriaceae bacterium
ACCTGATGAAGGTCTCAATCGCCTTCGCCCTCTGCTCCGTGCTGAACATGCGGTACTCCTCCTTTTGCTATTTGGTCCAGGATTTCCACCGCAGTCCCTCAAGGGCAGTTTCTAGTGAACATCAACAGCCCCTAGAGCCCTTCTCCGCTTGCCTAGGACTACAGGGCCTTCTTGGGGGGCTTAACGGCCTTTGCAGGTCTTTTGAACTTGGGCTCGAACATTATTGTTCACGCGCGTTCATGAACCGATCTTGTGACCCATACGCTGCTCGGGACATCAATATGCGACAAATCTGCATTTAGGTGTGGTGCCGAAACAGTCCTTGTCGCAAGCTTACAGCCATCTCGTTATGTTCCCGCGTGTTGCAGAGGTGCGTCATCGGCTTATAGTTGCAGCAACAGGTGCATAACAAACGCCCTACTTCGGCAACTATCGCGTGGCCTCACGTTATGTTCTTCCTTCTAATGATGATATGTGTCGTGGTGTATCTGCATAATTTGATAAGAATCAAATTGACAGAATAACCAATATTATTTAGTAAGCTGAAATTTAAACTGACAGATAACTGGCACTTAACTGTATCGAGCGACAAGTAAACTGACCTATTTTTTGTGACAATTACCCTTGATACTCTGATATGGTCTCACGTTGTTGGTGGTATCAACCGTGCCGAGCGAGGCGCTGCCCCGCTTGGCTTGTCTGCGGGAGGCATCATGGGCAAGGGTTCTGATCTAGTGCGGTTATGGCCTATCGAGAAGGATTGCCGGACCGGCGATCTTACGGTCGCCCAAGGGTCATCGTCCTCAGACGTGGAAGCCGACTTGGACGATGACCACGACGAAACCGCTGTCACGCATGCAGAGCAACCCTCGCAGGGTGGCACGAGCGCTGGCGTGCTGTCGGGGCCGCTTTGGGGCATGCCGCTAGACCAAGCCGTGCTTCCAGAAGACTTCTTTGACGAACCCCGTGCGCTGCGGCGTCTTCGACATCTGTACGCACGAGAACGGCTTATGTCGAACGTCGTGTTCATCTGTGCCGAGCCTGGAATGGGAAAGACCTACGTAGCCACGAGATTCATCCGGGAGCTGGAGTCCGGAGGTGCGCATATCCAGATAACATCATTTGACGGCATGAAGAGCGAGCAGGCAACCAAACGCCTCATGCGCGTTGGGCGGACATACGCCAAGGGCGAGTCTACATGCCAAGGCGAGGCTATCCTGATAGACGACTTCCCGGCAACCGACGAGTGCGATCTGGAAAAGCAGCGTAGGGCAATCGAGAGGATGGCCGCCCGTGGCGTGCTCGTGATTATTTGCATGAGGCCAGAAGCCATACAGCTTGTCGAGGAATTGCCGGAAGCGTATGTGGTGTCAAACGAGGACCTGATGGCGTTTGGCTTGGATGACGCGCGCATTCTGCCGATAGAGCTTGAGTTTATGACCAAGTCGGTTCCGGCGCTGCTGATCCCACTGGTGGGGATTGGTGCCGAGGCAATTGCGCAGCAGGCAAGAAGGGGAGGCTCTGCGTACGCAAAGGCCTTGGGGGAAGTGGCGGAACTTGCCGTGCGCGACACCTTGACCATGGAGGAGCAGCGCCTGAGGCTGGCCATGCTGCTTCTGGGCAAAGGCGATCTAGACATGCTGCAACTGCTGGTGGGGCGCGTTGACGAGGAGTCGTTTGTGTGGCTGGCTCACGACGTGGCGCTGCTGGGAATCGATGTGCGGGCGGGATCGTTTTGCTGTGCAGGCGAGGGAGCGGAGTGCGGGCCGTCGGTCCTTGCCTCCGCGTTGAGGCAAGCTTGCGCATCGATGCCAGACATTGCAGACAAGGCGGTGCTTGCCCTTGTCGCGCAGGGGCGCTATCGAAGGGCGGCCGAACTCTCCGTTCTGTGCACGCCGCAGGGCTGCAGGGACATCGTTGCCTCGTGGGGAACCGAGCTGGTCTGTGCCGGGGAGTCGTGGCTGGTGGCCCAGGTGCTTGGGGATGGGCCGGCGCCATCCGATGCGCCGTTGTCCGAGCGCCTTGCCTGCTGGTCGCTTGGGCAGCTTGACGACGCAGCCGGCCAGCTTGATGAGGCAATGCCCAAGCCAAAGGACCATGACGAGCTGACGCGCACCACGGTTTTGCAGTTGCGCCATGCCGAGCTCCTGCAGGCATGTCGTGACGTGATGAGGGGCATGCTGCCGGGAAAGAGGGCCCGTCGTCGTGATGATGATGACGAGCTGTCATGTCGGCTCATAGACCACATCGAGGCGTCGCGACTCATTTTCGAAGGAAGCTTCCATGGGGCTTACGGCATGCTGCTCAACAACCCCGCTCGGCTGCGCCTCAACTCGCTGGCTTCGGCGCTGCTCTGCGCCGACTATATGTTTGCTGCCCTCATGGTGGGCGAGCCTCCTTCGGAAGAGGAGGAGATGGCGTTTACCGCCGCGCGAGAGCTGTGCGCCAATTCGGGGCATGTGGCGCTTACCTGCTATCTGTCGATGGTCGAGCCATTGGCATATGCGCTGGTGGGACGCGCGGAGCGCATCGAGGGCATCGAGGCCGCCATATCCCGGTCGGAGCGCATGAACGACCGGGCCGTGCAGGCGTTGCTGCTGCTTGCCGCAGCCGTGGTGGACAATCGCACTGGCGCATTCTCGAGGGCGCATGTGAGGGCTGCGCAGGCTTCGGTGCTGGTGCATGGCGCGGCAGGCCATGCGCTGTCCTCCGCAGCGTCGATGGTGGGTGCGCTTGCGTCCCTGTCGCTCGGCGACCCAGACCCGCTCAGCGCCGTCGCCAGCCGGATGACGGGCACCATGGTGGGCAGGCTCGTGGCGCAGTTTCTTGGCGGCATGCTGTCAGAGCAGCAGGACGTTCCCGTGGCCATGGAGCCCCCAATCAACCTGACCTGGGCCCTCAATGTGTTGGGAAACGACTTCGGCGAACGATCGCGAGCCTTCAGGGAGGTTGCCCCCAAGCCCTCGCTGGCCATGATGCGCCGGGTGGTGCGTGCCGTGGGCGGGCACGAGCGGGCGACCGAGGCTCATGCCCTCAGCCTTGCGGACTTCGGGAGCACCACTCCCGGGAGGGGCCTTGAGGCCCGCAAGCCCAGCGACCGCGTTACCACCAAGCCGCGGCAGGCGCGCATTCGCATCTCGCTGCTTGGCGAGTTCGCAGTTCAGGTAGATGGAAAGACGGTGCCTGCTGGCCAGCTGGAGCGCAGGAGGGCGCGCTCTATCATCTGCCACCTTGCGGCCCAAAAGGGTCACAAGATGTCGCGCATCGAGTTGGTGGAGTCAATCTGGCCCGACCTTGACTACGACAAGGGAAGGCAGCGCATGTACGAGGCCATAAGCTTGGCACGCTCCATCCTGGGCTGTCGTGAGCTGGGCATCAACCCGTTCGTGAGGGCGCGGGGAGAGGGATGCGTCGCGCTTGACGAGCTTCTCGTGACATGCGACGTGGACCAGTTCGAGGCCTTGGCCCGCAAGGCGCTCGTTGAGGATGACGATGACGCCATCATTACCTATGCAAGCGACGCCATGGGGCTGTACCGAGGCCCTTGCTGCACGGTGCTGCATGATAGCTTGGGCACCTATGCGGCTCGCAGCGCGGAGCTGAGGTCACTCTATGTGGATGTTGCCGTGATGGGGGCGGGCGCGGCCATGAAGGAAAACCGGACATCGCTTGCGGTGCGCATGGCCCAGGCAGCCTATGACGCAAATGACATGCGGGAGGACGCCGCGGTCGTGCTGATGGAGGCACTGAGGCTGGCGGGACGGACCAACGACGCACGCGACGTCTACTCGAACTATGCACGTCGCATGCTTGACCTGACGGGGATGCCGCCCTCACAGCCGCTGCGCAACGTCGTGGCCGACCTCTTTCCCTCGCAGGCCGGCGCGGGTGCGGCTGCGCGGAGGCAGGAATCCCGGCTGGTGCTGTGTTAGCCACGCGGCATGGTGCGATGCGCTTTTGGTGGCGCAGGTGTGGGTACGGCCGGGGAGGGGTAGCCTATTGTTAGAGTGTTGAGAGACTTATGGTCAGGCACCAGATTCGTGCCTCCTCAAACGTCAAGGGGTTTCTATGCCAGGACTATTCTCGCGGCTTCTTTCCCGCGGTGCGGACAGGCAGCTGAAGGAGTTTGAGAAGATCGCCTCCAGGATAGGCGACCTTGCCCCGCGCTATGCACGGGATGTCATGGACGACGACACCCTTCATGCCCAGACCGCCCTGTTCAAGGAGCGTTACGCCAACGGGGAGAGCTTGGACGACCTGCTTCCCGAGGCATTCGCGGTGATGCGCGAGGCAAGCGACCGCACCTTGGGCATGCGTCACTTTGACGTGCAGCTGATAGGCGGCATCGCCCTGCACCGCGGCATGATCGCCGAGATGAAGACAGGCGAGGGCAAGACGCTGGTGGCGCCCCTGGCCGCCTACCTCAATGCCCTGACAGGCAAGGGCGTCCACGTGGTCACGGTGAACGACTACCTGGCCAAGCGCGACAGCGAGTGGATGGGCCTGGTGTACCGCTTCCTGGGCCTTGAGGTGGGCCTCCTGCAAAACGGCATGCGCCCCAACATGAAGGTGCCCTCCTACCAGGCCGACATCACCTATGGCACCAACTCGGAGTTTGGCTTCGACTACCTGCGCGACAACATGGTGATGCGTGCGTCGGGCCGCGTGCAGCGCGGGCATAACTTCGCCATCGTCGACGAGGTGGACTCGATCCTCATCGACGAGGCGCGCACGCCCCTCATCATCTCGGGCATGGGCGACAAGAGCGCGTCGATCTACAAGGACTTCGCCCGTGCCGTGCGTGGGCTGATTCCCGACGTCGACTTCGAGATGGACGAGGCCAAGCACACGATCGCCGCCACCGAGGTGGGCCTTGCCAAGATCGAGCGCGCCCTGCCCGACGTGGACGACATCTATGCCGACACCTCCGGCCAGCTGGTCAACCACCTGCAGCAGGCCCTGAAGGCCCAGTACATGTTCCACCGCGACCAGCAGTACGTCGTGACCGACGACGGCGAGGTCAAGATCGTGGACGAGTTCACGGGCCGCATCATGGAAGGCCGCCGCTACTCCGAGGGCCTGCACCAGGCAATCGAGGCCAAGGAAGGCGTGTACGTCCGCGAGGAAAACCAGACGCTGGCCACCATCACCCTGCAGAACTACTTCCGCCTGTACGACAAGCTGTCGGGCATGACGGGTACCGCCATGACCGAGGACGCCGAGTTCCGCGAGATTTACGGCCTCTCCGTGCAGGCCATCCCGCCCAACCGTCCCGTCATCCGTGTGGACCACGACGACCTGGTGTACCAGACCGTGGACAACAAGTTCAACGCGGTGGCCACCGACGTGCTTGAGCGCCATCGCAAGGGGCAGCCCTGCCTAATCGGCACGGTGTCCATCGAGAGCTCCGAGCGCCTGGCGCGCATCTTCAGCAAGCGTGGCATCCGCTGCGACGTGCTCAACGCCAAGCACCATGCGCGCGAGGCCGAGATCGTGGCCCAGGCCGGCCGCTACGGCGCCGTTACCATCGCCACCAACATGGCTGGCCGTGGCACCGACATCGTGCTGGGTGGCAACCCCGGCTTCTTGGCGCTGGACATCCTGCGCAACCAGGGCGTCAACGTCGAGGGCATCAGCCCCGAACAGCTGCTTAGCATCGCAGGTTCGGCCAACGTCGACCTGTCAGACTACGACGAGGCAAACCTCACGAAGGTTCTGAGCGAGCGCATCGAGGCCCTGTCGAAAGAGATCGAGGCTGCAAAATCTGTCTTTTCCGCGGTCCGGGTAAAGGGCGACCCCACCGAGGAGAATCTGCTTGAGTCGTTCCTCCAGACCGATGAGTCCCAAGAGACGGTTACGGAGCTTGTCGAGCTGCCCTACGTGGCGGCGTTTGCGCTCGAGGAAGCCCGGCGCATCTGCGCCAAGGAGCGCGAGCAGGTGCTGGCCGCCGGTGGCCTGTGCGTGATCGGCACCGAGCGCCACGAGAGCCGCCGCATCGACAACCAGCTGCGCGGTCGTTCCGGCCGTCAGGGCGACCCGGGCGAGACGCAGTTCTACCTGTCCCTTGACGACGACCTCATGCGCCTGTTTGGCGGCGACCGCATGGACCGCATCGCGGCCATGATGACCAAGTACGACATGCCGGCAGACATGCCCATCCAGGCAAAGATGGTAACGAAGGCGGTCGAGGGTGCCCAGCGCAAGGTGGAGGAGATCAACTTCGCCATGCGCAAGAACGTGCTTGACTACGATGACGTTATGAACAAGCAGCGCCAGGTCATCTACGAGGAGCGCAACAAGATCCTTGATGGCAAGGACATGACCGAGCACGTGCAGGAGGTCGTGTACGACACGGTGCAGCGCTGCGTTGCCGAGTTCTGCCCCGAGGGCGTGCACAGGGCCGACTGGCAGCTTGACGACCTGCGCAAGTGGATGCGCGACATCACGGGACGCACCGACCTGCCCGAGCTTGATGGCTGCGCCGAGCAGGGCGACGTGATCGACGTGGTGAACGACTTCGTGATGGAGTGCTACCGCACGAAGTCCGAGCGCCTGGGTGACCAGGTCATGCACTCGCTTACCACGCAGGTCATGCTGCGCGTCATCGACACGCGCTGGATGGCATACCTGCAGGAGATGGACTACCTCAAGACGGGCATCGGCCTGCGTGGCTTTGGTCAGCGCGACCCGCTGGTGGAGTACAAGAGCGAGGCTTACGCCGCCTTCGCCGAGCTGGTCAACACCATGTATGAGGACTTCATCCGCACGATCCTGAGGATCGAGCTGGTGCCCGCGGCATCACAGGCCGCAGAGGCCGAGCCGGCGCGACGCATGAGCTTCTCGGGTCCTGCCGACGTGGACGGCGACCAGGGGTCGAGTGCCGCGCGTCAGGCTCGTAGAAGCGCTGCGCAGGCGGCGGGTGCCGCTCCTGCGGCAGCCGAGCCCGCGAAGCCGGCCACGTATCGCAAGGCGGACGATCCCGACATGTTCGTGGGCGTCGACCGCAACGCACCGTGTCCCTGCGGCAGCGGCAAGAAGTTCAAGAAGTGCCACGGCGCGCCGGGTGGGGCAAAGTAGATGGCTGACGTCGTTAGGCCCGACATTGACGCGCTGACGGCACGCCTCGATGAGGTGGAGGGCTACCTGCACATTCCCGAGCGGCGCGAGGAGGTTGCCCGCCTTGAGGAGGAGGGCGGCCGTCCCGGCTTCTGGGACGATGCCGACGCCGCGCGCGACACGATGGCCCGCCTTGCCCAGGCGCGCGCGGACGTGGCGGCGGTGGATGCCGCCCGGGCAAAGCTGGGCGACGCCAGCGCGGCCCTCGAGCTTGCGGACGAGCTGGACGACGAGGACTCGCTGCTTGAGGCGTGCGACCTGTGCAGCTCCCTTGCCGACGACCTCGCCGAGCTGGAGCTCTCCAGCTGGTTTACCGACGAGCTGGACCACGGGGACGCAATCGTAACCGTCACGCCTGGCCAAGGCGGCCTGGAGGCGCAGGACTGGTGCGCCATGCTGTTTCGCATGTACCAGGCCTACTGTGCCCGTCGTGGCTGGAAGGTTACCGTGAACGACGCCCCTGCGGGCGAGGCCATCGGGCTCGACCGCGCCATGTTCACGGTGTCGGGCCACAACGCCTACGGCATGCTGCGTGCCGAGCAGGGCGTGCATCGCTTGGTGCGCATCTCGCCCACCGATGCCAAGAAGCGTCGCCAGACCACCTTCGCGGGCGTGGAGGTGCTGCCGGTGCTGCCCGACGACGTCCAGGTGGACATCAACCCCGACGACCTGCGCGTGGACGTGTTTCACAGCCATGGGCATGGTGGCCAGGGCGTGAACACCACCGACTCGGCGGTGCGCATCACGCACCTGCCCACGGGCATCGTGGTCACCTGCCAAAACGAGCGTAGCCAGCTGCAGAACAAGGCCTTTGCCATGAACGTGCTGCGGGCGAAGCTGTACGAGATGGAGTTGGCTCGCCGCGCCGCCGAGATGGATGAGCTGCGAGGCCCCAAGCACGACATCTCGTGGGGCAACCAGATTCGCAGCTACGTGCTGTATCCCTACCAGATGGTGAAGGACCTGCGCACCGGCGTAGAGGTGGGCAACGTCGACTCGGTGCTTTCCGACGGCGACCTCGACCGCTTCGTGGTGGCCTATCACCGCTGGCTGGTGGGCGGCGGCGCATAGCGGCTCAGCGGGGCAAGCACCCCGTCGGTTTATGTATGTTATGCCAAACCGCAGGTACGGATAGGTACCTCTGATAAAATGATTCAATCTGTCAGCATCGCGAAGACGGAGAAAGGAGCTCTCGTGGCCAACCACTTTCGCGACAGCGATCGGCAGGGCATAGACGCCCAGGACCTGCCACAGGTTCCGGGGCAAGCGCCCGAGCTTGAGGCGGATCAGCCGGCAGCGCCTGAGGCCGTGCCGGATCCCGAGACGGACGCCCTCGTCGACCAGCTGATGTCCGAGCTGGGAACCGGTACGATGGAGCCCGTGGAAGCCGTGGCAGAGCCTGCGGCCGAAGTCGAGCCTGCGTCCGAGCCCGCTTCTGCGCCCAGCCCCATCTCGGTGCCCGACCCCTTGGCCGAGCCCGCCAGCCTTGACTCCACGTCCACGCCCGCCCCTGTTTCGGTGCCCGACCCGCTGGCCGAGCCCGCCGAGTCGGCCGAGTCGCAGGACGAGCCTGCTGCGCAGCCGGTGCCCATGGGCACCTACGCGGTCATGCAGGCCGAACCGGCACCCGAGATTGACCGCACCGGAACCCCGGCAATCTCGCTGCGCAACGTCACGCTGGTCTATCCCGCACAGCCCAACAAGCCCGCACTGGACGACATCAGCCTCGACATCTATCCCGGCGAGTTCGTCTTCCTCGTGGGCCATTCCGGCTCGGGCAAGTCGACGTTCATTCGCCTGCTCAACCGCGAGCTTCGCGCCACCAAGGGCAAGGTCATCGTGGGCGGGATGGACCTCACCAAGATGCGCGCCCGCAAGGTGCCGTTCCTGCGCCGCCAGATCGGCTGCGTGTTCCAGGACTTCAAGCTGCTCCCCGACAAGACCACCTACGAAAACGTGGCCTTCGCGCTGGAGTGCATCGGCAAGCCCAAGTCGGTCATCGACGTGCAGGTGCCCGAGGTGCTGCGCCTCGTGGGCCTGTCCGACCGCATGGACAGCTATCCCGACCAGCTGTCGGGTGGCGAGCAGCAGCGCGTCTCGGTGGCCCGCGCCATGGTCAACCGCCCGCCGCTGCTCATCTGCGACGAGCCGACCGGCAACCTTGACCCTGCCATCTCGCTGGGCATCATGAAGCTGCTCGACCGCATCAACCGCACCGGAACTACCGTCGTCATGGCAACCCATGACCGCGAGATGGTCGACTCGATGCGCCGCCGCGTCATCGCGCTCGAGGCGGGCCATCTCGTACGAGACCAGGAGAGGGGAGGTTACGGCAACTATGGCATTCTCTAACCTTAGGTACTCGGTCCGCGAGGCAGGCCATCATTTCCGCCGCAACTGGTCCACGTCGTTTGGCGCCGTGGTCACGATCTTCCTGTCGCTGTTCATCATTGGCACCTTCGTGCTGGGCTCGGCCATGCTCACCAGCCTGGTGGGCGACGTCGAGGACCGCGTGACCATCCAGGCGTTCCTGTCTGACGACGCCGACCGTGCCGACGTCTCGGCGCTCGAAACCAAGATCTCGGGCTGGGACAACGTCGAGTCGGTGTACTACAAGAGCAAGGACGAGGCGCTCAAGGAGTACCAGGAGACGATGACCAACCGCAACGCGGCAGACGCCGTGGCGGCCCTTGATGGCGAGAACCCCGTTCCCGCCTCGCTGGTCATCAAGCTGGACGATCCCCAGCAGGTTGCGGTGACGGCCGACAAGCTTGTTGCCGACGCCGACTTCATCGCCGTTGCCGACGACCCCGACAACGTCTCCTCGTCGGTCCAGTATGGCCGCGAGACGGTGGAGCGCCTCTTTAGCGTGACCAACTACATCCGCATCGCCGCGCTGGTGCTGGTGGCCCTGCTGTCGTTCGTGGCCTTCGTGTTCATCAACAACACGATTCGCCTGGCCATCGCCGCGCGTCGTCGCGAGATAGCCATCATGCGCCTCGTGGGCGCCTCCAACAGCTTCATCCGTGGGCCCTTCGTGACGGAGGCCGTGCTTGAGGCCCTGTTTGGCGCCATCTTGGCCATCGCCGTCCTGCACTTTGGCATGGAGGCGCTCATCCCGCGCCTGGAGAACAGCCTGCAGTTCCTGTCGTTTGACATCCCGCTGCGCATCAAGCTGCTCACCTATGCCGGCATAGCGGGCATCGGCCTTTTGCTGGGCCTGTTTGGCTCGGCCATCGCCATGAGGCGCTACCTCAAGGTGTAGGTCAGGCCACGTCAAAGCGTATGGGGCATGCCTTGCGGGGCATGCCCCTTTTTTTGTGGGCGCAGGCACGGTCGCCCTGCTACCCTTGATGGGACGGTGTCCAAGCGAAGGAGGTTACCAGATGGCTCGCAGACGACAGAGGGGCGGCGCCCACAAGCATCCCTCCGTGCGCAAGCCGCGTGTCACGCTTACCGGCACCATCAGGCTCGTGCGGCCTGGCCTGGCCACCGTGGAGACGCCGGAGGGCACCTATACCGTGGCGCGCGGAGGCATTCGAGAGGCCATGGGCGGGGACGAGGTGCAGGTGGTGCTGGTGCACCGTGGCAAGGGCGAGGCCCAGGCCGTGGTGCATGGCGTGCTGCAGCGAGCCACGCAGAGCTTTCTGGGAACCTACGAGCTGGCCGGGCCCCTGGGCGTGGTGGTGCCGCTTGACCCGCGCATCCACCACGACTTCTTCGTGCTGCCGGATGACACGAGTGCCGAGCGGCTGGGCGTTGCCGAGGGCGACGTGGTGTCGGCTCGCATCCTGCAGTACCCTGCGCGCCAGTCGGCCGGCGTGGTTACCCTCGACCGTCGTGTAGGCAAGGCGTCGCAGCTTGACATGGCCATGGAGCGCGTCATCGCCGGCTATGGGCTGGCCACCGAGTTTCCCGAGAGCGTGCTGGCACAGGCCGAGGGCCTGAGCCTCGACGTGGATGCGGCGCTCTCCCACGATCCCCTGCGGCGCGACCTGCGGCGCCTGGTTACGTTTACCATCGATCCCACCGACGCCCGCGACTTTGACGACGCGGTGGCGGCCGTGCAGCTTGAGCAGGGTGGCTACGAGGTGGCGGTGCACATCGCCGACGTGACGAGCTACCTTCCCTGGGGCTCGCCCATGGACGTGGAGGCCCGTCGCCGCACCTGCTCGACCTACCTTGCCGACCGCGTGATTCCCATGTTGCCCGAGCGCCTGTGCAACGACCTTTGCTCGCTTCGGCCTGCCGAGGACCGGCTGGCCATGAGCGTGCTGATGACGCTGGACGAGCGCTGCGAGGTGGTCTCGGCGCAGGTGGGTCCCTCGGTCATACGGTCACGTGCGCGGCTGGACTATGACACCGTCGACCGGCTGCTGGAAGGCAAGGCCAGCTTGGCTGACCTTGCCTGCGAGGCGCAGGTTGCGCCCGAGGTGGCGCAGATGATCGGCTGCTTGGACGCCATTGCGCAGGAGCGGCGCCGCATCCGTGCCAAGCGTGGCGCCGTCGACTTTGACACGCGCGAGTCTAAGGTGCTGCTGGATGCAAAGGGCCATCCCGTGGGAGCGCGGCTGCGCGAGCGCACGCGCGCCACGAGCCTGGTGGAGGAGGCCATGCTCATGGCCAACGAGGCCGTGGCGCGGCTGCTTGCCGAAGCTGACGTGCAGGCCGCGTACCGCGTGCACGAGCGCCCGGCACCCGAGAGCTTGCAGGCAACCCTGCCGGTGCTGCACGAGTTTGGCCTGCTTCAGCCCGGTGATGCGGAGCGCCTGGTGGCGGGCGACCCCTTTGCGGCGCAGGACGTGCTGGGACGGGCGCGGGGCACGTCGGCCGAGTACCTGGCCAGCGCGGTGCTGCTGCGTGCCCAGAAGCGTGCTGTGTACCTGCCGCACAACGACGGCCACTATGCCCTTGGCGCGCGGGCGTACTGCCACTTCACCTCGCCCATCAGGCGCTACCCCGACGTGATCGTGCACCGCGCGGTTAAGGCGCTGCTGTCGGGGCAGCTGGGCTCAAAGGAGCAGCGCGAGGTTGCGCGTCAGCTGCCCCAGCTGTGTCGCACCTGCTCTGACCAAGAGCGCGTTGCCGACTCTGCCTCGCGCGACTCGCAGAAGGCGAAGATGGCCGAGCTGTACGAGGGCCGCGTGGGGGAGGCCTGCTCGGGCATCGTGGTGGGGGTCGAGCGCTTTGGCCTCTTCGTGGTGCTGGACGATACGGGTGCGGAAGGCCTGTTGCCCACGCGCGCATTGGGCGAGGAGTGGTTTACCCACGACGAGGACCGCTTTGCGCTGGTGGGCGAGTCCACGGGAAGGACGTGGCGCCTGGGCCAGCGCGTGGCCGTCGAGGTGGCGGGCGCCAACCCCGCACGGGGCCAGATCGACTTCGTGCTGGCCGCCGGAAGAAGGCCTGGCAACGACGCCTGACGCACTGGCGACGGACCGTGGGCTGCCTGCAGCCCGGTCCGCTCTGCCACTTCCGGTGCATGGCACCGCGCTTCTCGGGTAGACTGGTACCAACCTGTGAGAAGGAGCACCAACATGACACAGACCACCCTAACCGAAGAGCTGATGCGCGCCGAGGGCCTGCTTATCCAAGGGCAGGAAGAGCAGGCGCGCGAGCTGCTGCTTCGTTTGGCCGAGGACGCCGAGGAATACGTTGACCGCAACTGCCCCACCACCGACACGCTGCAGTGGTTCAGCTTTCCCACGCTCTTCGAGCGCCTTGCGTACCGCCGGGTAGAGGACGACCCTCGCGAGCTGCGTGACGTGGGCGAGCCCCTTGATAGGCTCTATGCCGACCTCGCCCTTGCCGATGTGCACGTGGGCGAGTATGACCATGCCATCGAGGCCCTCAAGCGCGCCGTGCGCTGGAATCCCATGGGCTGCGAGCATCGCCTGAACCTTGCGGACCTCTTCCGCATGGCCGGCAACATGCAGGAATACCTTGCCCTTACCTACTCGGTGTTCGAGCGCGCGAGCGACGCGACGCACCTGGTGCGCGCCTACCTCACCTTCTCGGAGTATTTCCTTGCCGCAGGCAAGCCGCGCACCGCGGCGGCCGCGCTGCGGGCTGCCCGCAGGCTGGACGCCCAGGACGACACGCTGACGGCGGCGCTTGACCAAGCCGCAGGCACCGACCACGACCCCGACCAGGTAAGCGACGTGGAGGCGTCCGAGCTGCTGGAGACCGAGGGCATCCCCGACGGCGCCAATGCCGAGATAGCCATCTGCCTTCTGATGTGCGCCTCCGACGCCGCGAGCATGGGCCAGCGCGACGTTGCCACCACGCTCACGCTGCGCGCCCGCGACCTTGTTGGCGAGGACGCCGCCCTGGCGCTGCTTGCGCTCATCCACGAGGGGGATGACGATGCCAACTAAGCAGACGGGCAAGGACCAGGGTGCGAAGCGCGCCAAGCGCACCATATCCCGCAACCGGGTGGCCCACCACGACTACGAGATCATGGACACCTACGAGGCCGGCATCGAGCTCACGGGCACCGAGGTGAAGAGCCTGCGCGAGCGGGCCTCGCAGATCACCGATTCGTTCTGCATCATCCGCAGCCGCGAGGTGTGGCTGGTGGGCATGCACATCCATCCCTACTCGAACGGTGGCGTGTGGAACGTCGACCCCGACCGTCGCCGACGCCTGCTGCTTCATCGGCGCCAGATAGACTCGCTGGACGCGCGCCTGCGCACGAAGGGCCTGGCACTGGTGCCGCTGGAGCTGTACTTTGACGAGCACAACCGCGTAAAGGTGCTCATAGGCGTGGGCAGGGGCAAGAAGGCCTACGACAAGCGTGCTGACATGGCGCGCAAGCAGCAAGACCGCGACATCCAGCGCGCGCTTAAGGAACGTAGCCGCGAGTAGCGGCCGGGCGCCCGGCGTGCGGCTTTGGGGAGCTGTGCGCAAGGCGTCTGCCAGCTGGGTGTTGCCGACGGGCATCGAGCCTGGCCATAGGGTGCCGGGCCTGTTGAGGGGAGGACGAATGGATCCCAAGGCGATGTTCAAGTTCTCTTCGGGGCTGTACGTGGTGTCGGCGCGCGACGGCGAGGACTACGGCGCCTGCGTCATCAACACCGGCCTGCAGCTTACCAGCACCCCGCTGCAGGTGGAGGTGGTGGTGAACAAGCAGAACCACACCGAGGGCGTGATCGAGCGTGCTGGGCACTTTGCGCTTACCGCCATCACTCAGGAGGCCGACATGCCCTACATCGGCCGCTTCGGCTTCCGCACGTCCACGGACTTCGACAAGTTCGGCGGCATCGAGTGCCGTGAGACCGTGCTGGGCGACCCCTACACTCCCGCATGTGCCGCGTGCGTCGTGGCATGCGAGGTGGTGCAGACGCTGGATGTGGGAACGCACGTGATTTTTGTCGGCGAGGTGAAGGACGCTGAGGTGCTTTCCGACGCTGAGCCGCTCACCTATGCCTACTACCACGCCGTGCTCAAGGGCAAGACCCCGCCCAAGGCCTCCAGCTACGTGGCCGAGTAGCGCTTTGGCATACGACGCGCGGCCCCTGCGGCCCCTGCGGCCGCTTGCCAACCCGCAGGAAGCATCGGTCGCGCGCGATGCGCAAAGATGATAAGCTGCATCTAGGTGCCCGTACCAAGGGTGCCGTTATCTGTTGGGGCGAGAGAGAGGAGGAGCGCATGGCCGAAGAGACCTATACGTTCCGTTGCACCGTTTGTGGTTGGGAAGTAACCGTCGACACCCCCGAGCTGCCCGAGGACTTCACCTGCGAGGTTTGTGGCGTCGGCCCGGACATGTTCGAGCTGGTCGAGGAGTAACGCTTCCTTGGGGCCTGTGCCCACAACGGAAGTATGGTCTGCGAGGGGCGCTGCGGCGCCCCTCGTTGCGTATGGCGAGGGTGGGGCGCGGAAGCTGACGAGTGACCCGGAACCCGCTTATGGTACGGCTGCGGACGTACCCTAACGGCCCGCAGGCCCACTCTCCGGAGATAGTCGGGCCAGGCTGATGCGCATTTCGTCTCTTGGCCTGAACTGTGAAGCAGTTGTGACGGTTTGGGCCATGATGCAACCGTGGCGGGCGCTGCCAAGCTTGGGCGGCCAAAGAAAGGAAGGAGCGCCAAGGCTCGATGGGAGGGCCTTGGCGCATTCAATATTCAGGAACCTTATATTCAAAATGCAATACCACAACATACGAGCTTATGCAATGAACTATACACAGGTAGTGACTTATAGTCAACTACAGAATATGACATGCCTTCTGTGCCTCTCCACACGTGTGGGCAACGTGCTGTCGGCTGCGCAACGCCCGCGCGCAAACCGGGTATACTACTAACCGTCGGCCAAGGCCGTACGTACGTTGACATTCGCATGGTGGCAGTCGTGCCCCAATCCATCTCATGGGGGTGACTGGTTTCGACAGGGTGGGTTTGAGATGGGCAGCAGGCCGTGGTCTCCTCGCCACGTTAAACAGGGGTACCGTCAAATGAATTGACGACAACTCTTATCAGGGCTATGCCCTCGCTGCCTAACTAGTTGTGCAGCCGCTGAACCGGGGATTGCTCCCGTCGCCGGGGACGCGTCATGTAAGGGAGATGCTCCGCGGGACGTAGTCGGTATGCCCAAGGAAAAGACCGAACCGACTGGGGCGCCAAGCGCGGGCCGTCAGGTGCGCGGCGCCTAAGACCTAACTGACGACTGAGCCTGGAGACACCTGTCAGGGATCTGCTTTGGACCGGAGTTCGATTCTCCGCACCTCCACCTGCGTATGAAAGGTCGAGCTCGGCTTCCTTCCGGAACCGAAGTTCGCCGTCAAGATATGGATGGAGCGAGGTCTCAGTGCCTCGTTCCATCCTTTTTTTGTCGCTCCGCAGGGCCACCTTGCACTCGTGCCTGCCTCCAACGTGGTGTGCGCCCTTGCCTTCGCCGGTGGCACGCAGTTCAACTTCGTGGCTGGCTGGGCCTGCGCAATCCTCTCCACCGTCGTTGCCGCCGTGGTCACCTATCTCTTTGGCTTCGAGAAGGACTCCGAGGCCTTCGTGGAGGACGCCGAGTAGCGTTCCTGCACCACCGGGTTCAGTCCAAGAGCCCGTCCCAACCTAAGGCCCCGTCGCTGCTGCGGCGGGGCCTTTTGCGTGGCCCTGGGTACGATGCCCGTCCACCTTGGTCTTTGCCGGTATCATGGTCGCAAAGAACCCCGCCAGAGAGGAGCAGCCATGTCTGCCCAGCCCGTGCTCGAGATTGCCGTCACTATCAGCCGCGAGGACTGCACCTCGTTTTCGACGTGCAACGGTAAGGTCACGTTCCTACCGTTTTCTGGTGAGGCAACGGGTCTTGTCACGGGCACCGTGCGTCCCGGAGGCGTGGACGTGCAGGTGACCGACCCCGTGGGCGTCAAGCACATGTGCGCACGCTACATCATTGACGGCGTGGACAACACAGGCGCGCCCTGCCATCTCTATGTGGAGAACAACGCCTACTTTGAGCGGGGGAGCAACCCCAGCCCCTTCCACGCGACGCCCACCTTCATGACCGACAGCGCGTCGCTCGCACCGTACTTCCACCGCGCGCACTTCCGCGCCGAGGGCCATCCCGCGCCGGGTGGCGTGTGCATCAAGGTCTTTGACCTCGACGAGGATTAGCGCGCTTGGGCTACGGTGAGCTCATAGCCAGCGCCGAGGCCATGGAGCGTGGAGAGGTCTCCTATACCACGGGCGAGATGCACGGCACGCCCATTCGCCCATATGACGTGGGCGTCTCGGTGCTCCTGTGCGATGCTTGAGTATCATACACATGCAATGGAGTCCACGAAGGGGAGGGTAACGATGATCGTTTCAAAGCTTGATGACGCGCTGCTGGGAGCCGCGTGCATGGAGCGCCTGGCAAAGGCGCTTGACTGGGTGGCGCAGACCGACATGGCCGCGCTCGAGCCCGGCCGTCACGACATCGAAGGCGACGAGATTTACGCCAACGTCATGGAGGTCACTACCTGCGCGCCGGCAGAAAAGCAGTTTGAGGCGCACCACGCGTATCTTGACGTTCACTATGTCATCGAGGGCGAGGAGCTTATTGGCACGGCTCCGGTGGGGGAGTGCCCCGAGGTTCAGGCGTATGCCCAAGCCGACGACTTTGCCCTGTACGGAGACCCCGCGGACGCTGCGCGTGTGACGTGGACCCTTTTGCGTCCGGGCGAGCTCTGCGTAACGCCGCCGGCAGACGCACACAAGCCGGCGTGTGCTGTAGGCGCGCCCGCGCGCCTCAAGAAAGCCTGCGTCAAGGTGCTCGTGTAGGCTAAAACACTTGTGCAAACAACGGGGCCGCTTGGCTCCGTTTTGCGTAAGGACGAGGAGACCTATGAGCGTGCTGATCATTGGTTCCATGAACCTCGACTACGTCTACCAGGTTCCGCATCTTGCGCTTCCCGGCGAGAGCCTCATGGCGACGGCGATGTCAACCAACGCGGGTGGCAAAGGCCTTAACCAGGCGCTTGCGTTGGCGCGTGCGGGCGCCTGCGTGCGCCATGCGGGATGTATCGGAGAGGCTGGAACGGTGCTTCGCGACCTTCTTGCGAACAACGGCGTGGACGTCTCGCTCGTGCAGGAGGTGGACGTGCCACAAGGGTCGGCTGTCATCCAGGTGAGCTCAGAGTCTGCCCAAAACAGCATCGTGGTCTTTGGCGGCTCAAACCGCGCATTTGGCAAGGCGCAGGTCATGATCGTGTTGGACGCGGCGCTGCCCACCGACAGGGTGGTGCTGCAAAACGAGATAAGCTGCATGGACGTCATATTGGCGGAGTGCGCGCGACGTGGGCTTCCCGTGGTGTTCAATCCCGCGCCTTACAGCGACGACGTGGCGAACATGGACCTTTCGAGCGTGGAATGGCTCATCGTGAACGAGGTGGAGGCCGAGCAGCTTACGGGCACGGGCGACCCCGACGAGGCGCAGGCGATCGTGGCAAAGCGATGGCCAAAAACTAACCTGGTGGTTACCCTGGGCGAGAGGGGCTGCGTGTGCTTTGCTGCCGGCGAGCGCATCTACCAGCCAGCATTTGCTGTTGACGCGGTTGACACCACGGCGGCGGGTGACACCTTCATCGGCTACTTTGTGGCCGGTCTCGAAGAGGGCTTGCCCGTAAAGGATTGCCTGTGCCTCGCTTCCCAGGCATCTGCCCTTGCTGTGACGCGACCTGGGGCGGCGCCCTCCATTCCACGGCGAAGCGAGTTGCCCGCGTTGTGACAAAGCGGACCAAAGAGCGTTATGAGCTCATAGCGCAAGTACGGCGCCTCCTACATACGCCCTTCCATTCCTAGGCCGCTCACATTCTGGTGTAAGCGGCCTTGCCTTTTGCGCATGCGGAAGCCGTCGCGAGGCTTTGACGTGCGTTTTATTGCGCTTTCTTATGGAGCCCCGAGCTCACCAGAGCGGCAATGCGCGTAAAGCATGCCCATGATGCATGGAAGCAAGTAGTTATAGGCATTTGAGTTATGGATTGTCGGATTGGATACTGTGTTAGGAAACACAGACTGGGGAGAAACCTTGGGCAGCGACCTTTTTTCTAACCGCGACCTCGCGCGCATGATCGTGCCGCTCTTCTTTGAGCAGTTTCTTGTCATGCTCGTGGGCCTTGCCGACACCTTCTTCATCAGCCAGGCGGGCGAGGCCGCGGTGGCTGGCGTCTCGCTTGTCAACCAGTTCAACACCGTGTTCATCTTCCTCTTTACGGCGCTTGCAGCTGGAGGCGCGGTTGTCGTGTCACAGTACGTGGGCACGCGCGACCGCGACCGTGCGAGTGAGGCAGCTAGCCAGCTGCTCATGTTCTCCACCGTCTTTTCGGTGGCCATGACCGTGGGCGTGCTTGTCTTCGCGCGTCCGCTCCTCACGTTCATGTTTGGGCGCGTGGAAGCCGACGTGATGGCTTCCTGCCTCATCTACCTGCGCATCTCTGCGCTCTCGTACCCTGCGCTCGCCATCTACAACGCAGGGGCTGCACTCTTTAGGAGCGTGGGCAAGACAAGTGTGACCATGGTGGTCTCCATCATCTCTAACGTGGTCAACGTCGTGGGCAACTACGTTGGCATCTTTGTCTTGCACGCGGGCGTTGCGGGCGTGGCGTGGCCGTCGCTTGTGGCACGCGTCGTGTCGGCCGCAATCATCACCTGGCTTGCCTTCCGCGAGCAGGACGTGCGCTATCGCATGCGCTGGGTCTGCGCGTGGAATGGGCCCCTTTTGGGCAAGATTGGCAGCATCGCCGTGCCCAATGGCGCCGAGAACGCCGTGTTCCAGCTGGTGAAGGTGGCCCTTTCGTCTATCGTGGCGCTCTTCGGCACCTACCAGATTGCCGCCAACGGCGTGGCGCAGAGCATCTGGAGCCTGGCGGCCCTTGCGGGCGCCGCCTTTGGCCCTGTGTTCATCACGGTCATTGGCCAGTGCATGGGTGCCGGCGACGTGGATGCGGCCGAGCGCTACTTTGGCAAGCTCATGCGCATCACGCTTGTCTTCTCGGTGGCGTGGAACGCACTGGTCTTTTTGGCTACGCCCTTCATCCTGCGCTTCTATGCGCTTGAGCCCGAGACCATCAGGCTCGTGATCGCGCTCGTGGCCCTGCACAACACGTTCAACGCGCTCGTGTTCCCGTTTTCCGGATGCCTTGGAAACGGCCTGCGTGCCACTGGCGACGTGGCCTTTACCATGTGGGTGTCCATCGCGGCGACGCTTGTGGTGCGTCTGGTGCTCTCGTACGTATTGGGCGTGTGGCTGGGCATGGGCGTCATGGGCATCGCCTGGGCCATGTGTGCCGACTGGGCCGCTCGCGCGGTGGCCCTCATCTGGCGCTGGCGCAGCGGCAAATGGAAGGAGAAGCGCATAGTCTAGGCGCGTGACCAAAGGGAGGAACATATGAACATCCTTATCCTGCAGGCAAGCCCCAACCTTAAGGGGTCGACGGCGATCCTTGCCGACGAGTTTGCCCGCGGTGCGCGCGATGCCGGGCATTCCGTGACGCGTGTGGACGTCGACCGCTTGGACATCGCCCCCTGTACGGGCTGCGTGGCCTGTGGCTACGAGGGTCCGTGCGTGCAGCACGACGACATGGACGCCCTGCGCAAGCAGATCCTTGCCGCCGACATGCTTGTGCTTGCCACGCCCCTCTACTACTACGGCATGGCGGCGCAGCTCAAGTGCGTGATCGACCGCTTCTGCTCGGCCAACGCGAGCATCACGGCAAAGCGCATGCGCTCGGCCCTGCTCACGGTGGCATGGAACGTCGACGACTGGACCTTTGACGCGCTCGAGGCGCATTACGACACGCTCGTACGGTACCTGAGCTGGCGCGACTGTGGTCGCGTGCTGGGCTACGGATGTGGCACCACGGGCATGACAAGGCGTTCGCGCTTTCCCAAGGAGGCCTACGAGCTCGGTCGTGGGCTGTAGGGCAGGCAAGGGCGAGGCGCATCGGGCAAACAGGGGGGGCTTACGTCACGGCCATGTCGTGGGTGTGCGAGCCCGGCAATCCCTACGCATGACAAGGGGCCGGACCGGCTTCTAGCCAGGCCCGGCCCACCTTTGCCTGGGGGTGCTATTCACTACAGCTCGGCTCCGTTGCTGGCAATGACCCGCTGGTACCAATAGAAGCTGTCCTTGCGGCTGCGAGCCATGGCGCCCGAGCCGGCATTGTCCTTGTCGACGTAAATGAAGCCGTAGCGCTTCTTCATCTCGCCTGTGCCGGCGCTTACCACGTCAATGCAGCTCCAAGAGGTGTAGCCACGCACGTCAACGCCGTCGCGCACGGCCTCGCGCATGACGTCAGCTGACGCCTACTCCTGCGTCTGCCGGCGCAGCTCAAGCCACGGCAGGAAGTTCTCCCGGTAAAGGTTGTCGAGAATCGCGACAGTCGGAATCGCGAGGAGCACGCCTATCGAGCCAAACATGCGGCCACCCACGACGATGCCAATCAGGATGAGAAGGCTTGACACGCCCAGCGAGCTGCCAAAGAGGCGCGGCTTGATTACGTAGCCGTCCAGAACCTGCAGCACGGCCGTGAACGCCAGGAAGATGAGGGTAAGGCGCATGTCGACGAGCGAGAGGATGAGGGCCCCGATTGCGGCGCCGATGAGGGGGCCGAAGGTGGGGGCTAGGTTGGTGACCGCGACGACGAAGGAGACCAGGCCGACGTAGGGGATGCCCACCATGGTCATGAACAGGGCATTCACGCTACCGATGATCAGGCTGTCCAGCAGGTTGAAGATGACGTAGCGCTTGAGGATCGAGTTGCAGCGTCCCAAAAAGCCGATGGCACGCTCAAACTGGTCAGGCGCGAGGAGGGCGTTCATCACCTTGAGGGACCCCCGCTTGAGGCGGTCCTTCTCGAAGAGGAGGTAGATCGAGAGCAAGATGGCAATCGCCCATTGGATGATGCCCTTGCCTGCGATCGTCGAGGTTTGCAGGATGACGTCGGTGTTTTGCCGCAGGAACGTCGCGCTTGCGGTGACCAGCTCCTCGGGCGTGGCGATGATGCCCACGAGGTTGACGTCGACGCCAAACAGCTTGATGTCCGGCAGCGTGGTGGACGCGTTTGCGGCAAAGGCGCTCAGGTTGTCGACGAAGGCGGTCACGCCAACAATCAGCTGGGGAACCAGGACAATGAGCAGGGCCGACAGAAACGCGAACACCGTCAGGAAGGCCAAGGTGTTGGAGCCGATGCGGCGGGCATGCCTGCGTACGTTCTTGAACAGCGTGTCGCGGTACAGGTTTGCCAGCGGGTTTACTAGGTACGCGATCACTCCGGCAAGCAGGACCGGCGTGAAGAAGCCAAGGAAGGTTGCGAAGGCGGCGCGCAAGGCGTTGATGTGCGTGAGGATGACGTAGACCGTTACCGCCATGCTGAGCGAAATAGCCTGGGGAAGCCACCGGTTGGGGTTGAGGGGGCTGTTGTTCATCACGGGTCCTAGCGTTTTCGGGGGCCATGCCGGATGGCTGACGCATGGCATACAAAGCATAGCCCTTCTGGCGGGGCGTGGGCCCTTGGTAGAGGATGCATTTTTGCCAAGTTGACGCATGGCGCACGGCGATGCCGCGCCGCCGTTGGCCACGTCGTCCCCTCTTGTTGTCAAGGTGATTAAAGGTGGTGCGGGAGCGGCAGCGCTTTCGGTATGCTAGCAGCAAAGCGGTGTCCTTCGGAAAGGAGCTGGTGGAGGCCCGTTAGCGCCTGGACCAGAATGGGCTGGTTGACGAGGATGGCAGATATCGAAAGACTCGGCGGGTTCTGTCACGGCCACCACGATGGGTCGTGAGAGGGGGAGCAAAAAGCGCGCGAGCGTAACAGAGGACCCCTCGGCATCGGTCATTACCAAACGACAAAAGAGACGTCAGTGCCGCACGCCTGCAGCGCATGGCTGCATGTGGCTGCATGCGCACCTTGCCTTGCCGAAGGGCAGGGCCGGGCGGCGGCTGGCTGGCCATAGCGAAGGAGCGTCTTAACCATGTGTGGTGTTGTTGGATATACCGGCACCAAGCAGGCCTCGGAATGGCTTCTGGACGGGCTTCAGACCCTTGAGTACCGAGGCTATGACTCCGCAGGAATTCAGGTGGTTTCGTCCTCGGGCAACCTCCACGGCGTGAAGTGCGCAGGTCGCGTGGCCACGCTGCGCGAGCGCGCCCACTCGGCCAATCCCGTGGGCACCTGTGGCATCGGGCACACCCGCTGGGCCACCCATGGCGCCCCCACCGATGGGAACGCCCACCCGCACCTTGACGGCTCGGGCCGCATCGCCGTGGTGCACAACGGCATCATCGAGAACTACCAGAAGCTCAAGCGCGAGCTTATGGCTGCCGGCCACACCTTCCTCTCGGACACCGACACCGAGGTCATTCCGCATCTCATTCAGGAGGCGTGGGATGGCCCTGCCAAGGGCGACCTGGCGGCGGCGGTGCGCAACGCCACCGACCGTCTTGAGGGCTCCTGGGCCCTTGCCGTCATCTGCGCGGACTGCCCGGGCACGCTGGTGGTTACGCGCAACGGCTCGCCGCTGGTCGTGGCCTCCACGCCCGACGGCGCCTACGCGGCGTCCGACGTCATGCCGCTTGCCTCGGTGACCTCGCACGTGCTACAGCTGAACGACCGCGACATTGCCACGCTCACGCCCGACGGCGCCATCCGCATCACCGACCGCGACGGGCGCGTGGTGGACCACCCAACCGCCATCGACATCGACTGGGACGCCTCCGCGGCAAAGCTCGGCGGCTACTCCGACTTCATGGCAAAGGAGATCTCGGAGCAGCCCGAGGCCATCGAGCGCCTGCTAAGCGGGCGCCTTGGCAAGCATGGCATCGAGCTGGACGAGCTGTCGCTTACGCGCGAGGAGCTGGCTTCCGTGGACAAGGTGGTAATCATCGCGTGTGGCACCTCCTACCACGTGGGCCTCATCGCAAAGGCGGCCATCGAGCGCTGGGCGCGCGTGCCGGTGTCGGTGGAGTACGCAAGCGAGTTCAACTACACCGAGGAGTACCTGGTTACCGACCACACCATGTGCGTGGTGATCACCCAGTCGGGCGAGACGGCCGACACCCTCACCGCTGCGCGCCGCATGAAGGGCATGGGCTGCAACGTCTTTGCGATCACCAACGTGCTGGGCTCCACCGCCGCCCGCGAGAGCGACGGCACCCTCTACATTCAGGCCGGCCCCGAGGTGGCCGTGGCGTCCACCAAGGCCTACACGGCCCAGATGGTGGGCTCCTACCTGCTGGCCCTGCGCCTGGCACTGGCCAACGGCAACATGAGCCGCGACGAGGTTGAGAAGCACTACCGCGACCTCACGCAGATCCCGGACATCATGCGCGAGGTGCTTGCCCGTCGCTGGCAGGACAAGCAGGCCGCCCGCCTCTTCCGCAACCAGCGCAGCGCCCTTTTCCTGGGGCGCAACTGCAACTCCACCACGGCCTACGAGGGCGCCCTCAAGCTCAAGGAGATCTCGTACCTGCATGCCGAGGCATACCCTGCCGGCGAGATGAAGCACGGCCCCATCGCGCTCATCGAGGGCAGCTTCCCGGTGGTGGCCGTCGTCCCGGCAGACCACGTGCACGACAAGACCGTCTCCAACATCCAGGAGTGCCTTGCCCGCGGTGCCGTGGTGATAGGCGTCGCCACCGACGGCGACGAGCGGGTGGCCAAGCTGTGCAGCGAGGTGCTGTGGGTGCCGCCCGTGGCCGACGAGCTGATATTCCCGGCCGTGGCCATCATCCACCTGCAGCTGCTTGCCCGCTACGTCGCACGCGACCGTGGCTACGACGTGGACAAGCCACGCAACTTGGCAAAGTCCGTCACGGTGGAGTAGACAGGGCAGGGGCGTCTTCAGGCGCCCCTGCCGTCTGGCGGCGCATCCCCTCCGGTGGGCGTCGCGGGCACAGGCCAAGCGTGAAAAGACTATGGCAAGCGGGGCGTGCCAGTTGAAGGTATGCAAGAATCTTATGCGTAAAACGGGGTCCCACCGGAAGGAGGGCGACCGGGAGTCCGTTAGCGCCTGGACCAGGAATGGTTGACGAGGACGGCAGCTATCGAAAGACTCGGCGGATGCTGCCGCGGCCATGGCGGGTCGTGAGGAAGAGAGCAAAAAGCGGAATCAACACCGTAACAGAGGCTCTTCCGACGCCAGAGATGTGTACCCGATGCGGCGCAGGCGCCGCAACAAAGGAGCAAGCAACATGCGTGTCGTCATTCAGGAGAACTACGACAAGATGTGCAAGTGGGCTGCGGACTACATTGCCAACAAGATCCGCAACCACAAGGAGGACCGGCCCTTCGTGCTGGGCCTTCCCACCGGGTCCAGCCCCATTGGCGTGTACAAGGAGTTGGTGCGCCAGAACCAGGCCGGCGAGCTCTCGTTTGCCAACGTGGTCACCTTCAACATGGACGAGTACGTGGGCCTCGACCACGACCATGACCAGAGCTACTGGTACTTCATGCATGACAACTTCTTCGACCACCTGGTTGACATGAAGCCCGAGAACATCAACACCCTCAATGGCATGACCGATGACCCCGAGGCCGAGTGCGCCGCGTACGAGGCCAAGATCGCCTCCTACGGCGGCATCGACCTGTTTATGGGCGGCATCGGCGTCGATGGGCACATTGCCTTCAACGAGCCGTTCACCAGCCTTGCCTCCCGCACCGGCCTGCGCACCCTTACCACCGACACGCGCATCGTCAACTCTCGCTTCTTTGGCAACGACCCCGAGAAGGTCCCCGCGTACGCGCTGTCCGTGGGTGTTGGCACCGTGACGGACTCCAAGGAGGTCCTCATCCTCATCAACGGCCACAACAAGGCCCGCGCCCTGGCGCATACCGTCGAGGGCAGCGTTAGCCACAAGTGGACCTGCTCCGCGCTGCAGATGCACAACGGCGCCATCATCGCCTGCGACGAGGCTGCCTGCGGCGAGCTGACCGTTGACACCTACAAGTACTTCCTTGACATCGAGCGTGCTGAGAGGCTGTAGCCCATGTATACAATCGAAGATCTGTACGACCTGAGCCACACGCTGGCGGGGGACTACCTCGCACAGTTCACCTATCCGTGGGAGGCGCTGGCGGGCATCAAGGCCCTCATCTGCGAGCTGGGGCCCACGCTGGGCGATGACTACGAGGAGGTGCAGCCACAGGTGTGGGTGCACAAGACCGCGAAGGTGTTTCCCTCGGCCTACCTGGGCGCCCCGTGCATCATCGGGCCCAACACCGAGGTGCGCCACTGCGCCTTCGTGCGCGGCTCGGCGCTGGTGGGCGCCAACTGCGTGGTGGGCAACTCGGTCGAGCTCAAGAACGTGATCCTGTTCGACAATGTGCAGACGCCGCACTACAACTACGTGGGCGACTCCATCCTGGGGTACTACAGCCACATGGGCGCCGGCAGCATCACGTCAAACGTGAAGGCCGACAAGCAGCTGGTGGTGGTGCACAACGGTACCGAGCAGATGGAGACGGGCCTCAAGAAGTTCGGCGCGATGCTGGGCGACCACGTGGAGGTTGGCTGCAACGCGGTGCTGAACCCCGGAACCGTCATCGGGCGCTGGAGCAACGTGTACCCCACCTCGTGCGTGCGCGGCGTGGTGCCCGAGCACTCCATCTACAAGAACAACGGCGAGATCGTAAGGAAGCGTGAGAATGGGTAAGTATTTCGGAACCGATGGCTTTCGCGGCGAGGCCAACAAGGATCTGACCTTCGAGCATGCCATCCAGATCGGCCGGTTCCTGGGCTGGTACTACGGGGCGCGCCAGGGCAAGAAGGCCAAGGTGGTCATCGGCAAGGACACCCGTCGGTCGTCCTACATGTTCGAGTACGCGCTGTGCACCGGCCTCATGGCCAGTGGCGCCGACGCCTACATCATGCACGTGACCACCACTCCCTCGGTGTCCTACATCTGCAGCAGGGACGACTTCGACTGCGGCATCATGATCTCGGCCTCGCACAACCCGTTCTACGACAACGGCATCAAGCTGCTCAACGGCAACGGCGAGAAGATGGACGAGGAGACCATCCTGCTGGTCGAGGACTTCATCGACGGCAAGGTTCAGATTCCCGTGGCCGAGCGTGCCGAGATTGGCCGCACCGTCGACTTCGTGGCTGGCCGCAACCGCTACATCGGGCACCTCATCTCGATGAACAAGTTCAGCTTCAAGGGCATCAAGGTGGGCCTTGACGTGGCCAACGGCTCGGCGTGGCAGATTGCCAAGCACGTGTTTGACGCCCTCGGCGCCAAGACCTACGTGATGAGCGACAGCCCCGACGGCCTCAACATCAACACCGACTGCGGCTCCACCCACATCGAGCACCTGCAGCAGTTTGTGCTGGACAACGGCCTTGACGTGGGCTTTGCCTATGACGGCGACGCCGACCGCTGCATCTGCGTGGACGAGAAGGGCAACGTGGTCACCGGCGACCACGTGCTGTACATCTACGGCCTGTACATGAAGGAGCGCGGCAAGCTCATCAACAACAAGGTCGTAACCACCGTGATGAGCAACTTCGGCCTGTATAAGGCGCTTGACCTCGTGGGCATCGAGTACGACAAGACCGCCGTGGGCGACAAGTACGTGTGGGAGAACATGGTCGAGACCGGCAACTGCATCGGCGGCGAGCAGTCGGGCCACATCATCTTCTCTAAGTACGAGACCACCGGCGACGGCATCCTTACCAGCCTCAAGCTGATGGAGGTCATGATCGCGAAGGGCAAGCCCATGAGCGAGCTGGCGGCGCCCGTGGTGTTCTATCCCCAGGTGCTCAAGAACGTGCGCGTGAAGAGCAAGCCCGAGGCGCAGAACGACCCCGACGTGCAGGCCGCGGTGGCCAGGGTGGCCGAGGAGCTGGGCGACGAGGGTCGCATCTTGGTGCGCGAGTCCGGTACCGAGCCCGTCATTCGCGTGATGGTGGAGGCCGGTACCGACGAGGTGTGCGAGCACTGGGTTGACTACGTGATCGACGTGATTGGTGCAAAGGGGCACTTCGCGGACTAGGCCGCGTGCTGCCGTCACGATAGGGAAGGAGCTTGGGATGGACATCAAGGAAACCGCAGAGAGCCTCATCGCCGAGGGCAAGGTGGCGCTTGACGCCGACGGCGACGGCAAGGTCGAGGCCAGCGAGGTCATCGACGCGCTGGCGGGTCGCGCCAAGGAGACGGTCGAGGCCGCTTCCGTGGCCGTGGCCGAGGTGAAGGCCGGCCTCGATGCCGACGGTGACGGCGCCGTGTCCGGTGACGAGGTTCGCGTGGTGGCCGAGGGCCTGGGCAAGAAGGCCCAGGAGGCCGTGGGCGACCTCGTTGACCGCATCTCGGGCAAGGAGTAGCGCCACAAGCAGCGGAGCCATCGGCACCGCATGAGCTAGGAAGGGGCCTCTCGTCTGTGGCGAGAGGCCCCTTTGCCGTGCGTTGTGGTTGCCGCGCCTGCCGGGCGCTCGTGCCAGCCTATCCTAGGAAGGCCTCGATCTCGGCGAGGCGGCGCTCGGCCTGGGTGCGTCCCTGCAGGTAGAGGTCAAGAAGCTTGCCGCCGTCGCGCTCGCTTACGCCCACCTCAACCGGCTTCTCGGGAGCGATCACCAGCACGGGGCCCTGGGGCTGGGCCTCCAGGGCAAAGAGGCGTGCGCGCATGGCGTTATAGCGGTCGGCGCGCGTCTCCAAGGCATTCACGTAGTAGGGGAAGTCGTCGTAGCGATGAGAGCGCAGGGCCAGGTACTCGTAGGTAAGCGGCGACAGCGTCTTGCGATACTCGCGATGCTGCGTCATCACCACCAGCGCGCGACGGGCAGGCTCGTGGCCAGGTACCTGCGGGGCATCGCCCAGCCCAAGCGCCACCTCGTAGGGCACCGCGTCGGTGGTGCCACCATCCAGATAGCGGTGCCCGTCAATCTCGACCATACGCGACACCGGCGGCAGCGACGCCGACGCCTTCACCTTGACCACGTCGTCAGGCAGCTTCACGCAGGGAAGGTAGGCTGGCGTGCCAAACACCACGTCGGTGGCTACGGCATACATGCGCAGGGGGTTGGCCTCGAAGGCTGCCACGTCCACGGGGTCAAGGTGGTTCTGCACCTCCTCGTAGAGGAACTCGCCGCCCGCGATGTCGCCGGTGCGGGCAAACGACCACAGCGACATGAACCGGCGGTCGTCGCGGAAGGCCAGCATGATGCGCATGCTGCGCCCAATCTGGCGGCTCTTGAAGCTGGACGCGGCGATGGCGCCCGCCGACACGCCCCACACGCTGTCGAAGTCGTAGATGCCGTGCTCCATAAGAACGTCAAGCACCCCCGACGTGAACATGCCGCGAAAACCGCCACCTTCAAGTATGAGCGCATTGCCCGCCATGATGCCTCCTTGCCTAGCTTGGTGGCCTCAGTATATGCCCTTCGGGCCGCGGTGGCGCCAACCACTGTGGATGGGTTGTGTGGAGATAAAGTGTGGCTTCGCAGGGCGGCAGGTGGCTGTATACTTTTAAGGCTTCTTTTGCAGAGCCCCGTAATCTCTGACAAGAATAAGCAGCGGAGGTATGTCCAGATGCCGCCGCACAACACCGTACGTATGGAGGAGTCAAGTGACTAAGTCGACTCATTACGCCAAGCCGGGCGAGGTCGAGCGCAAGTGGGTGCTCATTGACGCTGAGGGCCAGACCCTTGGCCGTCTGGCCACGCGCGCCGCGATGATTCTGCGCGGCAAGGACAAGCCCCAGTTCACCCCCAACACCGACACCGGCGACTTCGTGATCATCATCAACGCCGACAAGGTCGTCCTGACCGGCGTCAAGGCCAATCACAAGTCCTACTGGCGTTATTCGGGCTACCTGGGCGGCCTTCGCACCGAGTCCTACAAGGACGCCATGGCCCGCAAGCCCGAGTGGGTTGTCGAGCACGCCGTCAAGGGCATGCTCCCCAAGACCACCCTTGGCCGCAAGCAGGGCATGAAGCTCAAGGTCTACGCTGGCCCCGAGCATCCGCACCAGGCCCAGAACCCCGTCAAGATCGATTTGGAGGCGTAACCGATGGCTGACAACACCGCAGTTTATTGGGGCACCGGCCGTCGCAAGGAGGCTGTCGCCCGCGTTCGCCTGGTTCCCGGAACCGGCAAGATCACCGTTAACGGCCGCGATGGCAAGGACTACTTTGGCCGTCAGCAGCTGGTTGACAACGCAACCGCTCCCTTCCGTGCCACCGACACCGTCGACCGCTTCGACGTGCTGGCCAACTGCGCCGGCGGCGGCATCACCGGCCAGGCTGGCGCCCTGCGCCTTGGCATCGCCCGCGCCCTCCTCGAGGCCGGCGAGTACCGCGCCGAGCTCAAGAAGGCTGGCTTCCTCACCCGTGACTCCCGCGCCGTCGAGCGCAAGAAGTACGGCCTGAAGAAGGCCCGCAAGCGCCCGCAGTTCTCCAAGCGCTAAGTCTTCTTTCCTATGCATGCGAAGGGCCCGTCGGAATGCCGGCGGGCCCTTTTCGTGTGCGGGTTGGTGGCGGGCATGCGGCGGGCCTGCCCCGAGCCGTTCCGCCATCTTGCTGCAGGCGGTGCTAGCCCTTCAGTTCGGGGAACAACGCCTTGAGGCAGATGCGGCTCAGCGGGCTTGCGGCAAACAGGTTCCACAGCAGTGCCATCGGGAAGTTCTTGAACACGGTGCCGACCCAGATGACGGGCAGCTGGACAAGCGGCCGCCCTGCCAGGATGACGTTGAAGAGCACGCTGGCAAATAGGCTCATCGAAGGGCACATCACAAGCGTGGTGCAGGCGATGAGCACGCATGAGCGCCAGAACGAGCTGTCACGCTGCGGGTCGACGAGCGTTGCCGCCAGCTTGGCCCCAAGCCTGTTGCCGTAGATGTTGGACAGCAAAAACACGACCGGGACGATAAACCACAGCTCGGATAGCGCGGCCGGCACCACGGCCCAGTCCATGTTTGAGAGGCCGCCAGGCTGCAGGTTGTACCCCATCTTGACGGCATTGTTGTACAGCTCCATGCCCAGGCTCATGAATAGGCACATCAGCAGGCCATATGCGATGCTCTGGGCCTTGGTCTTGGGACGGGTCATCTCTTTCGGTCGGTCGCTTGCGCTAATGGGGTCTCCTTTCACACAAAGACGCGCGGCCCTGGCTTAGGACCGCGCGTCTCGCTCTTATCGGTTGTGCCTCTCCGCGGGCGCGGACGGGGGCTACACGCAAGGTGCAGTCTATCACCGCCTGCCCCATTGCTCACTTATTCTCGATATATCTCTTGGCTCCCAGACTTATGCTGGTTTTGACTAAAGGGGGCCAGATGGATACCGAACGATGCCGAGAGTTCGTGGTGCTGGCACAAACCTGCAACTACCTGCAGGCCGCCGACCAGCTCTTTATTTCGCAGTCGTCGCTCTCGAAGCACATCAAGGCGCTTGAGCGAGAGCTTGGGGTCGAGCTCTTCAACCGAACCACACGCCGCGTGCAGCTTACCGAGCACGGTCGCGTTTTCCTACCGTTCGCGCGCAAGCTGGCCTCCACGGCCCACGATGCCCAGGCGGCCCTTGCCGACGCGTCGGACAACGAGCGCCACGTCATCGACATCGGCTCCATCCCCGTCATGGTGCCCTACGGCATCACCGCCCTGCTCAATCGCTTCGAGCGCGAGCACCCCAACGTGCGCCTGCACATCGTGGAGGGGGAGGCGGACCAGCTTAAGGAGCTCCTGCGCAAGCGGCAGCTTGACCTTGCCTTCATCCGCGAATGGGATGGGGATGTGGGCCTCGATGACGGGGATGCCGAGTTTGCCACTGTGGACTACGCCGATGATTGCCTGGCCGCCGTGCTGCCCGCAGACCATCGCCTGGCATCGCGTCAGTCCATCCGCCTCGGCGAGCTTGCCAACGATGAGTTCCTGCTCCTGCCGCAGGGCACCGTGATGAATGCCCTCATCACTGATGCCTGCGCCGTGGAGGGCTTCGTTCCCGAGGTGCGTTATCGCGGGACCCGGGCCGAGAACATCATCGACCTCGTGTCGCGGGGCATGGGCGTGTCGCTTCTCATGCGCACGCCTGCGGCATACCTCACGCGCACGGCGGTCTCCATCGTGGATCTGGAAAACCCCATCATTACGCACGTCAAGCTCTACCGCCTGCGGGACCGCGAGCCCAGTGCGGCGGCGCGCGAGTTCCTTGACTTCCTCCCGTTGGCGCCGCACGAATGATGGCGTGGCATCTTGCTAGAGTCGCCGCTATGGAATAAAAGCGCACACGAATAGAATTGCTACGGAATAAATGGCCTCGTACCATGGTCTCAAGACAATACGAGACAGGAGGCCGCAGATGGTCATCGACGCAAACATGTATTGGGTTCCCGAGAGCCTGTTCACTAACGACGAGGTGCTGGCCCGCTTCGTGGGCGAGGCACCGCAGGACGAGCACACCCGCGCCTACCTCAAGGAGGAGGGCGGCGTGCGCCAGGTGATCGTGGAGAAGCCCGCGGGCTACGAGGCCCTCAACTACGCGCAGGGCGACTATGTGCTCGAGCGCATGCTGGCCGACATGGACGATGCCGGCGTAGACGTGGCCGCGCTCAAGGTGCCCGGTGCGAACGAGTGGATGAGCCTCGAGACCTGCAAGTTCTTCAACGACGGCATGGCCGACTACGCGCGCCGCTCCAACGGCCGCATGGTGCCCTTGGCCGTGGTGCCTGCGCTCGACTTCACGCCTGCGTGCGCCGCCGAGATCGACCGCTGCATGGACGAGCTGGGCTTTGCCGGCGTGCAGCTGTGCAGCCACTATGGTAACAAGTACTTGGACGACCCCGCCTTTGCGCCGCTCTTCGAGTGCCTTGACGCGCATGGCGCGACGGTTTACGTGCACCACGTGCCGGTGCCGGTGGACTGCGCCTCCATCGTGGACTACAACAACCTGCGCCGCAGCTACGGTCGCTGCCAGGACCAGGTGACGGCCGTGGGCCGCGAGCTGTTCAGCGACTTCTTCGTGCGCTACCCGCACATCCGCATGGTGCACTCAATGCTTGGCGGCGGCTTCTTTGCCGTGTCCGAGATGCTGCTGCCCAAGCCGTCCAAGCGTGCTGACGCCGTCCAGCGCTTCCAGACCGACAACGGCGAGCTTGCCCAGCGCCTGCACGACCACATCTTCTTCGAGATGAGCCACGCGCAGCCGTGGGGTGCCGCCCAGCTGCGGTGCGCCATCGAGGTGCTGGGCGCCGACCACGTGATCTTTGGCACGAGCTACCCGGTGCGTCGCGAGTGGCTGCTTGATGGGCCTGCCTTCGTGCGCGAACTCGGCCTCTCGGCGGAGGATGAGGCGCTCGTCCTTGGTGGCACCGCCCGTACGCTCTACCATATCGACTAGACGCGAGGCTCTCCTGGCCCGGGCCTGCACGGCCCGGGCACGGCGCGCCACAGAAAGGAGCCTGCCCATGCTCGCAGGTGCCGGAAAAGCCCCCATCGACCTCGAAGGCGTCCTGCCGTTTGACGGCTTCGACGCCGTGCGCGACCCGCTGCACGTGCGCACCGTCGTCCTGCAGAATCCCGATGGCTCGCGAGCGTGCCTGCTTTCGGTGGATGCCACGTCGATGCGCGACGACGCAGCCCTGCGCTTGGCCGCTGCGGGCGTCGTGGGCTGCGCGGCTGAGCGCGTGTGGGTGACGGTGACGCACACCTTCAGCGTGCCCCACGTACGCACGCCAGAGCACCTTGCCGACGATGCGGAGCGGGATCGCAATGTCCTGCTTGCGGAGCGCCTTGCCGGCGCCGTGCACGACGCCTGCGTCGCCGCGATGGAGGACCTGGTGCCCGTGCGCTTCGAGACGGCGCGCGGACGCTGCTCGGTCAACGCCAACCGTGACGTCGAGACCGAGGCCGGCTGGTGGCTGGGCATCGACCCCAGCGGCTTCTCGGACCGCTCGGTGCGCGTGGCGCGCCTCGTGTCGGTTGACCACCTTCGCCGCACCGTGGCCACGCTCTACAGCGTGGACGTGCAGTCGTCCATGGTGCAGGGCCTACGCGACGCCGAGGGTCGCGTGCTGGTGAGCGCCGACCTTGCGGGGGAGGCCTCGCGGCTGCTGGAGGAGCGCCTGGGCGGCGTCGCCATCTTCCTGGTGGGTGCCGCGGGCGACCAGACGCCCCGCGTAAAGGGGGCTGGCGCCCTGCCCGAGCTGGGCCGCATTCTCGCCGCGGAGGTGGCTGCGACGCTCACTGACGCCGAGCGCCTGCGCGTCGAGGCCGTTGAGCTCTCCCGCGTGGCCGTGCCGTGCCCGGCACAGCGTCGCGCCGACTTCCACAGCCTTGCCCCCACGAGGAGCTACGAGTTCGTGCCCGATGGCACGCAGGACACGCTGGTTTCGGTTGCCCGCCTTGGCAAGCTCATGGTGGTGGGTCTGCAGCCAGAGGTGGACAGTGCCTTTGGCGCGCGCCTGCGCGAGGCTTGCCCGGGAACCCTCGAGGTACTCACCATGGTCAACGGCGCCCAGAAGTACCTGCCCAGCGCCGAGGCCTACGACCGCATCACCTACGAGGCCATGAACTCAGGCTTCGCCCGCGGCGCCGACGAGGTCCTCGCCGCCGCCATCCTCGATCTCGTAAAGGAGTAGCCATGAACATCGGATGCGCACGACGCAAGCTCACCCCCCAAACCGAGGAGGTCTACCTCATCGGCTATCGCAACCTCGAGAACCGCCTGCATCCCGCCACAGGCATCTACGACGACGTGTTTGGCAACGCCCTTTACTTCGAGGATGGTGGAAACGAGCTCTTCGTGCTCTCCTGCGACTTCATGGAGATCGACGAGGATACCGCCGAGGACGCCAAGACCCTTCTGCATGACCGCTACGGCATCAGCCGCGACAACGTGCTGCTGTGCGCCACGCACAACCACACCACGGTGGTGGCGTACCACCGCACCTGGTGGACGGGCAAGTTTGACCAGTCCTACTTCGACTGGTTCATGGACACCATCTGCAGCGCCTTCGAGGAGGCGCGCGACAACGCCCGCCCCGCCACGTGCCGCTTGGGTCGCCAGTGGATCGAGGGCTTCTACAACAACCGCATCACCAACGAGCCGGCCGACCAGGAGGTCACGGTCGTCAAGTTCTTCGGCGAGGACGGCGTGCCGTTTGCGGGACTGGTCAACTGGGCATGCCACAGCGCCACCTGCGGGCAGGCCGAGACGCGCATGAACAGCGAGTTTGCCGGCATGACGAGCAAGAAGCTTGAGCCCTCCTTTGGCTTCTTCCCCGCGATGATTGTGGGTGCGGCGGGCGACTGCTCCAACCGCAACCTGCGCCAAGGTACGGGCGTGGAGGAGGCCGAGCGCATCTCCAGCGGCATCGCCCCTCTCATTGCCGCCATCCCCGTGGAGACCGAGGTGCCCCTGAGCGGCATTCGTCTGCAGACCGTCCACCACATCGTGCACAACGAGAAGGGCCACGAGGTGGCGCTCTGCTCGGTCATCAGCCTGGGCGGTCTGCACCTGTTTGTGTCGCCCTGTGAGTTTGGCGGCAAGTTTGGCATCCAGATGCGCAAGGAGTGCCCGGTAGAGGGCCTCGTCTTTGGCTATACCAACGGCTACCTAGAGTACTGGCTTCCCGAGGAGGAGTACGGCCTCTCGTTCGAGACGCAGAAGTCGATGGTGCCCAAGGGCGACCCCGAGATTCTGGTGGGCAAGATGATCCAGGCAAGCCAGCTGCTGGGATAATCCCTTATCCTGCGGAAACGTTGCGCATCAGCCTGCTCAACAGGTCTCGTCGTCGCAGGCCATATTGCTTCGTCAACCTATCTTGCTCAGCACATCCAGCATGTCTTGGGGCAAAACGGCAGCAACGCCGGCAAGCGGCGCATGGGTCAAGAGCTGCTTGTCTCCCGTCACCACATAGTCGGCCTTCGCGCGTTTGGCAGCGGCGAGCACCATATTGTCTTCCACATCAGGGTGCAGGTGCTCCCATTTGCTGGCGAGCCACACATCGCTCCCGTCGGCACCAACGGCCGTGGCTATCTCGTGCATGGTGTTCACGTACTCCCATGCGGTCGTTCGAGCCGCCTGGGCAACCAGCTCGTCAGGTCCCTGCCCCTGCAGGGACCGTTTTATCGCAATGAACGACAGGTAGAACACGTCAGGCACGATATGCACGGGATACAGAAGCACCACGTTGTGCTGGAGCGCATAGGCGATAAGCTCGCGTGCCGCTCTTCCAGCCGCCCTCCTTGGCAGAAAGGCATCGAGCCAGACGTTTGTATCGAGCAGTACGCGCTCAGCGACTTGGCTCATAGCGCACCGTCCGCAAGATAGTCCTGATAGAACGCCTCTTCGACCTCCTCTTCGGTCAGAAGAGCAAACGCCTTATCATCAACGACAAAACCATAGCGCGCAAGCATATCGTCAAACGCATGAGTTGCGCGCGCAAATGCAGCCATCCGGGAGTCCTGGACCTCGACGTCTTCGGACGCACCCACGACAAGGTCACTTACCGAACGCAGCGAGCTGCCAAGTGCAGCCGCCCTTGCGTAGAGAGCTCTAATGGCCTCGCTCGGCGCGAGCCCCGCGTGGACAAACGCCGCATCCGCCTTGCCTTTTGTCGAGGACTCTATCCGTGCGTTCACCTGCGACATTAGTCCCTTATGCCGTCTCTCTGACCTTGGGGGCCGATTCGAATCATCCTCAACCTGCAGGGCGTCCATCGTCATTGTCGTGTCCATAGCATGCTCCTCCCGGTGTATAGCAAGTATAGCACTGCTTCCTGACGGGTGTTGAAGTGGCAAAACGCAAGCCATGGACCTCTCATCGAGCTCCCCGAGAGCCTCGAGCAACTTGGCGTGAGCCCTTCTCGCCTTGCGGCGGCATGAAGAACACCCGCATCCCTGACAGCGTGCCGCGCGTAGGCGTCTTTGCCTTCTGGGACCGCGCGTCCCTAGCGCACGATGGTCATGTAGGCGTTGTACAGCTCGCTGATCTCCTGGCGAATCCGCACGTAGGTGTCTCGGATGGCCTTGTTGTCAGACACGTAGAGGTAGTCCTCGTCGGTAAGCAGCTTGATGAGCGTACGCTTGCCCTCGTAGTCGGCAACTGCGTCGTCGCTCCGGACCTCCAGCATGGCCAAATAGGACTTAAGAAGACTGAGGTACACGCCATCGAGATCACGGTACGCGCACAGCTCCTTGAGGAGGCGGTAGTGGCTGGAGATGCCCTGCGCCATATACTGGCCCCAGTACTTGATCTGGCCTGGCTCGGACGAGAAGCCGTAGTCGAAGGGCGTCTGGATGCTGGTGCCTGAGAGGATGAACCTGCGCCGGTAGCGGTTGGCCATCAGGGCACCCAAGTTGGGATACAGCCTGGTAAACGTCGTGAAGTCGTCAAAGAGGGCGGCGTTGGCAACTTCGGTGTTGGTCTCGATGTCGTGGACGCCGGTCCTTGACACCCAGCCCGGATACTGTCCGTCCATGCTTGCCAGGATGAGCACCTCATCATGTGGCAGGTACACGAATTCGATTACGCGGCGGCTGCTCAGATCCTGCGGGTAGCCCGGGGTAACCAGGCCATAGCTACCAACCTGATTGAGTCGGTGGGTGTCCCGTTCCGGGCCTCGCTCACGACCTTTGGCAAACTTCTGAAAACCTTGGAACCACATGCGCCGAGCCCCCTTCCATGCGCCACGTCCCGGCAGCCACCTTTGGGCTAGCTACCCCAGCAGCCGCAGGACCACTGCGATGGCCCACGTTGCCAACAGCATTGCGGCCAGCACCGCGGGCACCATCTTCGTTCCCCAGCGCAGGAAGTGATAGAAGTCGTACCGGTCATCACCTGGCTGCGCGCCATGCATAAAGATGCGGCCGAGGTAAAAGGCCCCATATGCTGCCGTTGGCGCCATCGCCCAAAGCGTCACGTGCATAGGAACTCCCGCCACCGGCACAAAAAGGAGGCAGTCCACGGCGGCAAGCAGGGGCAAGACGAGGTGCATGAAGAAGTTGCCCCCTCGATACAGGCTCTTCCAGCCAAACGTGGGAACAAGGAGGGCGGCGGTCACCAAAAACGTGAGCATGACCGCGGCGGTGGCAACAAGCTTGAGGGTGACCAGCCACAGGGGCAGCCGCACGGCGCCGGCCAGGCACACGATGGAGTAGACGAGCGAAACCGCCCCAGAGAAGAGGTTGGAGAGCACGGTAAAGTACTTGAGGCTTCCAATGCCCCTGGCTGCCAAGTTTCCCGAGTCTCCAAATCCGGTCGTGATCCACAACCACGAGACGACCGAGAGCACGAAGATGCTCGCATTGATTGCGATGCTTGCCACGGGAACCATCTACCGACCTTGTCTCCTCCTGAGCCCGGCATCGTCATGTAGCCGCTGCCAGCCTGTAGGGCACCTCATCCGCAGGCTCCAGTATGACGCAAGGTTGACGGCTGCGCCCGTCGCATTCGTAGGCGCGCGGCGTTTCTTGCGCCGCAGGCAAACCTGCGCAAAAAAGGGGCGCCGCTTGCGCGACGCCCCTCAGGAAGGAAGGCCGGTATGTGCTCCTTGCCTTACGCAGCTGCCTTCTCGGCTGCGACCTCGGCGTCGGACTTGGTGCCCAGGACGAACACTGCGGCGATGGCGACTGCGGTTGCGATGAGGCCGCCCACCGCGAGGCCGATGAAGCCGGCGTCGATGCCGTTGGGGCCGATGTAGCAGGGCAGACCAAGCCAGCCGTTGGCGCCGGGGTTGTACCACTTGGCACCAGCTCCACCGGCGATGGCGCCACCAATGCCGGAGGCGATGAAGGTCGCCCACATGAGCTTCTTGCGGGGGATCAGGATGCCGTAGAGGGCGGGCTCGGCGACGCCGAAGAAGGAGGAGATGAGGGCCGGGATGTTGAGGGAGGTGTTGAGCTCCTTGTCCTTGGTCTTCAGGACCATGCCAAGGCAGGCACCCATGATCGCGCCGCAGCCGGCGAAGTTGAGCGGGTTGAGGGTGGAGTAACCGACGGCGGCCATCTCGGTGAACCACAGGGGAATGATGCCCCAGTGCAGGCCAAACATGACCAGCAGGCTCCAGAAGGTGCCCACGATGAAGCCGGCGAGGATGGGGGAGATGGCCAAGAAGGACTGAATGCCGACAGCGACCGCGTTTGCGAGGATGGTGGTGACGGGACCGATGATCAGCAGGCCGGCAAGGCCAGAGATGACCAGGGTGAAGACGTTGGCAAAGATGCCGCGAATGAGCTCGGGGAGGCAGCCATCAAAGAACTTGTGCACCTTGGAGGCAAACCAGATGATGGGGATGGAGGGCAGGACCTGCAGGTAGTAGTTGAGCAGGACCAGAGGAATGCCAAAGACGTTGCCGTAGACGTTGGCCTGCAGCAGTGGGTTGCCCTCAAAGAGGACGCCGGTCGGGTCGCCGCCAACCATCGTGATCAGGTCGGGGTAGATGAGGATGCCGCCAATGGCCATGGACAAGACGGGCTTCAGGCCAAAGCGCTGGCCCGCTGACCAGGCGACGATGATGGGGAAGAACTGGAACGCCGCATAGCCACAGGCATACAGGACGGTGTAGGTCGTGGTCCCCTTGAACTCGGGAGCAAAGGCGCAGATGAGCGAGAGGATCGAGACGATGAAGCCGCCGGCCATCAGAACGCCCAGAATGGGCTGGAAGATCGAGGAGATGAGGTCGAGCAGCTTGGAGAAGGGATCTGTCTTCTCGTCGGTGAGGGCTGCGTCCTCGTTGATGTCGAGGGCGGCCTGGGCGGTGAACCCGCCAATTGCGAGCAGGTCGTTGTAGATGCCCTCGACCTGCGGCCCAACGACCACCTGATACTGGCCGGCGGCCTGAATGACGTCGATGACGCCCTTGGTGGCCTTGAGTGCCTCGGTGTCGGCCTTGGACTCGTCCTTGAGGTGGAAGCGCAGGCGCGTGATGCAGTGGCTCACATCGATGACGTTGTCCTTGCCTCCCACTCCTTGGATGACTGCGTTGCACAGTGCTTCGTACTTCATAGCCTTCCTACCTTTCGGAATTGGCGGCCATAAGTCGGTCTCGCTCATTCCCTCGCTTAGGACGACCCCTTGCCGTCCCTTTTGTCGAGAACATCATACGAGGCTCAGTTATGCCAAGACAATTCCTATAGGGCCAATATTGTTTCTTGTTAAGAATAAGTCTTCTGACTGCTGGATGCGTCGGGTAGGCGAGCCGGGCCTGCAGGACGCGTGTGCTGTCGATGACGTGGCCTATGGCCCTCGCAGGGTCATCCATCAATGCGCGGCAAGTCCGGGCCCTATTGCGGGTGAGCCTGTCGCGTTTGGCGATGGCTGTGCTGGGCTTCGCTGCGTGGCCGCCCTTCTCGGATACTATGGTCATAACGTCACGACACGACATAAGGAGGCACCATGGGTAAGCTGCTTTTAACCGGCGTCGACGGCAACCTGGGTGGGGAGGCCGCGCGCGTACTGCTGGAGCTTGCTCCGCATGACCAGCTCATCTTCACCGCGTATAGCGATGCCTCGCTGGCCCCCTATGCCGAGATGGGCATCGACTGCCGTACCGCCGACTTCAATGACCCCGCAGGCCTGGTCGAGGCCTTCGCGGGCGCCGAGCGCCTCGCGCTCATCTCCATGCCGTTCGTGGGCGTCAAGCGCCAGCGTGCCCACAAGAACGCCGTCGACGCCGCCAAGGCCGCAGGCGTCAAGCAGATCGTCTACACCAGCCTCGTCAATGCCGACGACCCCACCAACCCCTCCGTGGAGAAGAAGGACCACATCTACACCGAGGAGTACATCAAGAGCCAGGGTCTGGACTACATCTTCATGCGCAACAGCCAGTACGCCGAGGCCATGATCACCAACTACTTCACCTACGTGCGCACCACGGGCGTCCTCACCAACTCGCAGGGCGACGGCCTCATGGCCTACATCTCCCGCAAGGACTGCGCCAAGGCTGTTGCCTACGCGCTCTTCCGCGGCGCCGAGTACCACGAGGTAGCCCTCGACATCAACGGCCCCGAGCTCATGACCATCAGCCAGTTCGTCCAGATCGGCAACGAGGCCACGGGCAACCACGTGACCTACCAGGAGGTCACCGACGAGGAGAACTACCAGATCTTCGACGCGATGGGTGTGCCCCGCACCACCGACGGCGTCTTCCAGGAGGGTTCCGAGGCCCCGTTCAGCTCTGACGGCATGGTCACCTTTGCCCAGGCCATCCGCGAGGGCAAGATGGACAAGTTCACCGATGACTTCAAGCAGCTCACCGGCGACGACCCCATCACCGTGCGCTATATGTTCGAGCATGCGGATGACTTCCAGATTGGCGCGCGCCACTCCAAGGATGCATAGGCGCTTTTGCACGCCTGCGCAAGACACAGCGCCCCGGGCCATTGGCTCGGGGCGCCTTCGTGCCGGCTTGGTATGCGAGATGCTTGGGGTTAGCTGTCCCACACGATGCTGAGGTAGCCAGCGGGAACGCGGTCCGCAAGCCAGGTGCTGTCGTTGCCTCGATAGAACCGGATGCCATCCCGAAAAGCCCGTTGAGCATCCACCTGAAGAATTACGGTCTTGCCGCCATGGCGCCTTCCTACTGCCCGGGCGGTCTCTAGGTCGGTGGAGAGGTGGACAACCTGGCGGTCCATGGGAAGCAGGCCATCGGCCATGATCGAGTCCAGAAACCTTTGCGAAGTGCCGTGGTAGACCACGGCCGGCGGCATGGCGGGAACGTAGGCCTCATCAAGTGCGATCGAATGGCCATAACGCGCCTTGATGCGCCCGTCCTCCACGGCAAAGCGCTGCTTCGAGCCGTGCTCCACCACCTGCATGATGTCCGCCACGGTTAACGTGCGAGGCCAGCCGCCGTGCCGGTTGAGGGCATCAAGAAGTACGGACAGCTTGACGCTGCCATCGGGTGCAAGCGTGATGCCGATGCGCTCGGGCTGGTGGCGCAGCGCCTTGGACATGGCCTTGCTCAGGCTGACGTAGTTGATTGGGGTCGCCTCTTCGGTCATTGGCCATCACCTCCCGCTTACTGCCCGGTACAGCGTTCGCCTGTTTGCCGGATTGACCAAAAAAGTTACCACACGAAGAGAGCCGCCTGTTTGCGGGGACTCGAGTCGACTTATGCTTGGCTGCAGCCCATTCGCTGCGAAATCCTCGCAAAGCCGACCCGAGTCCCCGCTTTGTCCACGCTTGCTAGGCCATGAGGGCCGCGAAGTCGGCCAGAACCTCGGGAATCTGGATCTGCTGCGGGCACACCGCCGCGCAGCTGTAGCAGCTGATGCAGGCGCTGGGCTGCTTGTCGGCGGGAAGCGCGCTCAGGGCCATCGGTGCGATGAAGCCGCCGCCCGTGAACTTGTGCTCGTTGTAGAGCGCGATGAGGTGCGGAATGTCCAGCTCCATGGGGCAGTGGTTGGTGCAGTAGTGGCACGCGGTGCAGGGTACGCCGGTGGCCATGGTGTCGCCGATGGACAGGATGGCGTCCCACTCCTCCTGCGAGAGCGGCTTGTCCTCGTCCCACGTGGCGATGTTGGCCTGCAGCTGCTCCATGTTGGACATGCCGGAGAGCACCATCGTGATCTCGGGCACGGTCTGCAGGAAGCGGAAGGCCCACGCAGGGATGGTTTCGTCGGGGCGCAGGGCCTTGAGCTGGACCTCGTACTGCTCGGGCAGCGTGGCCAGCTTGCCGCCGCGCAGCGGCTCCATCACCCATACCGGGATGCCGTACTCGGCAAGCAGGGCCACCTTCTCGGCGTCCTTCTGGAAGTGCCAGTCGATGTAGTTAAGCTGCAGCTGGCAGAACTCCATGTGCTGGCCGTACTTCTCCAGGAAGGCGCGCAGCACCGGCAGCGCACCGTGGCACGAGAAGCCAAGGTGGCGGATGCGGCCGGCCTTCTTCTGCTCAAGCAGGTAGCTCACCGTTCCAAACTGGTCGTCGGCCAGGTAGTCGTCGATGTTGCTCTCGGTCACGTTGTGGCACAGGTAAAAGTCGAAGTAGTCCACGCCGCACTTCTCAAGCTGCCGCTCGAAGATTTCCTGCGTCTTGCCAAAGTTGCTATTGGCGTAGCCGGGGAACTTGGTGGCCAGGTAGAAGCTGTCGCGCGGGTACTTGGCCAGCGCGCGGCCCAGCACCTCCTCGGAGTGGCCACCGTGGTAGCCCCATGCGGTGTCGTAGTAGTTGATGCCGTGCTGCATGGCGTAGTCAACCATGGCGGCAGCGGCGGGCTCGTCGATGGTGTGGTCGTCGCCGTCAATGACGGGCAGGCGCATGGCGCCCAAGCCAAGGCCCGAGAGCTTGAGGTCCTGGAAGTTGCGGTAGATCATGGTAGCTCCTCTCCGTATGCCCGGCGCCCCCACGCCGGAAATGTCTGCATCCTCCATTATGAGGGGGCAGCCGTGCCATTACCAATACCTGTTTGTAAGGCAATGGTATGTGTTTGGGGTATAGATTGCGCTTCGGGGAGGATCCCCGAAGCGCAACGAATGGTCGCTAGCCCAGGTCCTCACCGTTCGACGCGATGACCCGCTGGTACCAGTAGAACGAGTCCTGTCCATGTGGTGGATGACCTTGAACATGTCGGTGTCCTTTCGCTCGCGTGCCGTTTGGCGTTTTGTCCTGAGTACAGGCTAGGAGCGCTGGGCCATGTAATCCAATACCTATAGTGATGTATGTGATATAGGCTCAATGCATGTCATGGAGAATCGCCTTACGCGACGTTGGCAATCTTGGATAGTTTGGCAATTGATTGCCCCCTTGTTTGATTCGGGGCTGCGCTACTATGAAAAGACTGGCGGTCGCACGAACAGGGGGAGAGCCATGGCATCGGTACTCGAGGCGCTTATGCTGCTGAGCTTCGGGCTTTCGTGGCCCATCAACGCGCTCAACGCCTGGAAGGCGCGCACTGCCAAGGCCACCTCGCCTGCCTTCCTCGCGCTCATCACCTTTGGCTACGTGGCGGGAATCGCCGCCAAGTTTGTGGGAGGCAACGTTAACTGGGTGTTGTGGGTCTACCTCTTCAACCTGGTTGCCCTGATCGTGAACGACCTCATCTACCTGCGCAATCTCAGGCTCGATGCCCAGGCTGGTCGATAGGCGACTGGTCTGCCCGCCCGCGTCCCCGCACTCTCGAAAGGAGAGCCACCATGAAGCCCATCGCCTACGATGAGAAGCAACGCCTGGCCAACGAGGACGCACGCACCCACCCCGGAAACGACGATCGCTACGACGCGAGCCTCGTGCTGGCGGACAAGGAGAGCCCGCTTTTGGCAAGACTGTCATCTTTCTGGGCAGCTCCGTGACCGTGGGAGCCTTCTCCTTGGGCCAGGCCTGCCCCGACTTCCTCGCGCACGCCTGCGGGGTCCTTGCCTACAAAGAGGCCGTGAGCGGCACCACCCTTGCTGACGACGACCACGATGGCAGCTCCTACGTCGAGCGCATGTGCACGATTCCCCGCGGCCTGCACGCGGATGCTTTCGTGTGCCAGCTCTCAACCAACGACGCGTGGAAGGGCAAGCAGATGGGGGCCGTCGTAGGGGAGGGGCCCTATGACACGGCAACCGTTGCCGGCGCCATCCAACACGTGGTGCAGTACGCACGCGACACCTGGCGTTGTCCCGTGGCCTTCTATACGGGCACGTACTTCGAGAGCGAGGCCTATGCGCAGATGGTCGAGCTGCTCGAGCAGGTGCGCGACCAGATGGGCATTGCCATCATCGACCTCTATCACGACGAAGGGATGCGCGCCGTTTCGCCCGAGGACTACGCGCTGTACATGCACGACCCCGTGCATCCCACCAAGGCCGGCTACCAGCTGTGGTGGACGCCGAAGTTTGAGGAGGTGCTGGTCGAGCTGATTGCGCCGCGGGTAGCAGGCGCGTCGGCAGGGGAGGACGCCATGACCGAGCGAGAGAAGCTGGACGCGGGCCAGTGGTATGACCCGGGCGACGGCGCAGAGCTCTCGGCTCGGCGCAAGCTGTCGCGCAGCCTCTATGCCGCCTTCAACCAAGCTGATCCAAACGACCGCCCTGAGCAGCGACGCATTCTGGGTGAGCTTCTGGGGTCCTATCCCGACACGGCAACCATCATGCCCAACTTTGCATGCGACTACGGCTGGAACATCCGCATGGGCGAGGGAAGCTTCATCAACTGCAACTCCTACCTTATGGATTGCGCGCCCATCACCATCGGGCGCAACGTGTTCATTGGTCCCAACTGCGCCATGTACACGGCCATCCACCCGATGCTTCCTGCCGAGCGCAACACTGCCCTGGAGCGTGCCGAAGCCATCACCGTGGGCGACGACTGCTGGCTGGGCGGCAATGTTACCATCTGCCCTGGCGTGACCATCGGCGCCGGAACCGTCATCGGTGCTGGCAGCGTGGTCACGCGCGACATCCCCGCCGGTGTGGTGGCGGTGGGCAACCCCTGCCGGGTGCTGCGCAAGCTCACCGAGGCGGACCGGATGCTGCGCTAACCAACCGCGAGGGTCCCGAAGGCAATTCCACCATCGCTGCGGCCACGCACGGCAACGCCTTGGCCGATGCTGCCCATGGGTTTCGCGCGATCCGACCTCAGGCCGCGGCTTTAGCGGCAAGACACGGGCACGTCACGCCCGGACGTCCTTACGGACGTGCTATGGACTTCCTCTGCTGGTGGCGAGCGGTAGCATTTTGGCGGTAAGCGTGCGCTATTATTGAAACGGCGCGGTGTCTGTCGCGCCTATGGGACACGTCAGAGGCTGGGAGGCCCACATGTCACTCAACGCGATCGTCCTTGCTGCTGGCGAGGGTACGCGCATGAAGTCCCGTCATCCCAAAGTTGCTCACAAACTTCTTGGTCGGCCGCTTGTGTGGTGGCCCGTGCACGCCGCTCGCGAAGCTGGTGCCGACCGCATCATCGTGGTGGTGGGAAGCCATGCGGACGAGGTCCGCGTCGTCTTCGATGGCGATGACGACGTCGAGTTTGTCGAGCAGACCGAGCGATTGGGCACTGGCCACGCGGTGCGCGTCGTGCGCGACGCCATTGGCGGCTTCCAGGGCCCCACGGTGGTGCTGTACGGCGACACACCGCTCATCAGTGCCGAAACCATCTCCGCGCTGGTTGACGAGACAAAGGCGCACCACAACGCCTGCACCGTGCTCACCATGCTTCCGCCCGATCCCGCGGGCTACGGCCGCATCAAGCGCGACGCATCCGGCGCCGTGACGGCCATCGTCGAGCACAAGGACTGCACCCCCGAGGAGCGGGAGACGCTCACCGAGTGCAACTCGGGCATCTACTGCTTCTGCGGCGGCCGCCTTACGGCCAACATCGACAAGATTGGCAACAACAACGCGCAGGGCGAGTACTACCTCACCGACATGGTGGGCATCTACTCCGAGATGGGCGAGCCCGTTTCGGCAATCTGCGCAAGCGACTTCACCGAGCTGCTGGGCGTCAACAGCCGCAAGCAGCTTGCCGTAGCCACGATGGTCATGCAGAACCGCATCAACGAGCGCCTCATGGACGAGGGCGTCACCATGCTCAACCCCTCCATGGTGTGGGTGGGCCCCGAGGTCACGGTGGGCCGCGACACCGAGCTGCTGCCCATGACCATGCTGTGGGGCAAGACCACCATCGGCGACGACTGCGTCATCGGGCCCAACACGCGCCTTACCAACTGCACGGTTCCCGACGGCCGCTCCGTCGAGGAGACGGTGGGCTACGACGCCGTCATCGACGAGGATGTCATCGTGGGCGCTTCTGACGAGGATTGGGACGAGGACTTGGAAGACTGACGGCACGCAAAGTCTGACGATACGTACGTAACAGATAGAGAGCACAGGACACAAGGGTAGCGAGAGAAGGGCGGACAGTGATGGCGGACGACAAGGTAATCTACGATCTGAGTAAGCCCCTCAACGTGGTGAAGGGCATCAAGGTGTACACCGGCTCCGGCAACCCGGTGCTGGCAAAGCACATTGCAGACAAGCTCAACCTGAAGCTTTCGGGCCTCAAGCTTGAGAAGTTCGCCAACGGCGAGACCTACGCTCGCTTCGACGAGTCGGTGCGCGGCGACGAGGTGTTCATCATCCAGTGCATCGCGGGCGAGAACGTGAACGACCTGCTGATGGAGCTGCTCATCATCACCGATGCGGCCAAGCGCGCCAGCGCGGCCAGCGTCACCGCGGTCATCACGCACTATGCCTACGCGCGCCAGGACCGCAAGGCGGCTTCGCGCGAGCCCATCACCGCACGCCTCATCGCCAACCTGCTCGAGGCCGCCGGCGTCGACCGCATCATCACGCTCGACCTGCACTCCAACCAGATCCAGGGCTTCTTTGACATCCCCGTGTCGCACCTCACGGCGCTCTACAACTTTGGCGAGTACTTTGCCGCGAAGGACTTCGACTGGGACAACACCGTAGTGGTCTCGCCCGACATGGGCCGCGCCAAGGTTGCCAAGAAGCTGGCCGACTACCTGGGCTGTGAGATGGCCATCGCCCACAAGAGCCGCCCCAAGCACAACGCGGCCGAGGTCATGGGCGTCATCGGCAACATCGTGGGCAAGACCTGCATCATCAACGACGACATGATCGGCGACATCTACGTGAGCTCCACGCACGGCATCTTCTCGGGCAAGGCCATCGAGCGCCTCGAGAACGCGCCCATCGTGGAGTGCGTGGTCACCGACGCCATCCCGTGCGCAGTGGCCAACACGGCGGGCTCCAAGATTAAGAGCATCTCCGTTGCGGACGAGTTTGCCGAGGCCATCGCGGCCGTGTACCAGAACACGCCGGTCACGCTGGTGTTCGGCGGCGCCTCCGAGATGTAGGCAGGGGTTCGCTCTTCTGCTACACTTGATGCCGCTTGGCGCCGCCTGGCTGGGCCAATAGCTCTTGGGGTATCGTCCAGTGGTTAGGACTGCGGTTTTTGGTGCCGCTAACGAGGGTTCGAATCCTTCTACCCCAGCCACAGAATGAAAGCGGGCCACGGGCATGCAGCTCGTGGCCCGCTTCTTGTGCTCAGAGGTGGTGGTCCTGCCCCGGGCACCTCCGCCACAGCGCCGCGCGGGCCAAGCTGGCCCGTCGGGGCCTAGGCGTCGTAGGCGGTGCAGATGGCGTCCAGTAGCATGACCGCGAGGGTCTGTGCGTCGCCTGTGGTGAACGAGCCGTCGTACTCAAGACCAACGGGCAGCTCCAGCCTGATGATGGGCACCTTGTTGCGCGAGCTCTCGATGGTGGTGCGCAGACGCTGGGGGAGGGTGCCGAAGTCCTCGATGACCACGTTGGCCACGTTGGACGAGCGGTCGGGCAGCGGCGCCGCCGACAGCACGAAGAGCGCCTGGTCGCCATGGCGCATGTGACGCGTGTCCTCGATGAGCTCGAGGCCGCTCTGGTCGGTCGTGGCCGAGGCAAGGTTCCAGATGCGCCCGGCAACGTTGCGCGAGATGGGATCCTCGGCGGTGATGGAAATCTGCACGTTCTCGAGCACGCTCGCGGCGCGGGCGAAGCCCATGCCGCCCATGGGGTGCGGGCCGGCGGCCGGCTTGCCGCCCCACACGTGGCGCAGTCGGTCGATGGCGTCGACGGTGTCGGGGAAGCACATGCCGTCGGCCAGGATGCCCTGGCTCTCCTGGAACTGCTTCACCGCGGCCTCGGTATACACGCCGTAGAAGCCGTCCGGCTCGCCGCACGAGAAGCCAAGGATGTTCAAGCAGCTTTGCAGGAAGCGGACGTCATTTCCGTGGAAGTTGGGAAGCCGCAGGTACAGCGTGCGATCGCCCCACTGGTAGCCCTCGTCCACCAGCGCGGTCCACGTGGCCATGTCCACATCGGCCCCTAGGGCAATGTCGTGGTCGAGCCTGAACTTGGCCACGGCCGTCGCGGTTGATCGGCCAAAGGTCTGTGCTGCAATCTCGGCAGCATCAATCTCGTAGCCAAGCTTGCCCAGTCGCTCCTGGATGTCCTCGACCGCCGCCCCCGCGGCGCCTTCCCTGATTGGATCCATAGTCCCTCTCCCTGCAAGTACGTGCGCCTAGCCGCGGCGCTCGACGAAGAAGTCTGCCATCGAGAGGAGCACCTCTCGTGCCTCGTCGGCAAGCTCCACGCCCTCGAGGTGCGCCTTTGCCTGGCGTACCAGTTCGTGGGCCTGAAGCTGCGCGTACGAGATGGCTCCGGCATCCTGCATGAGCTGCACCGCACGCGCCAGCTGCGCCGGGTCATGCGTGCCTGACGACAGGAGCGCCTGAAGCTCCTGTCGCTCGGGCTCCGGCAGGTGCGTCAGCGCCCACAGGGCCGCCATCGTGCGCTTGCCCTCCGTGATGTCGCTGCGGAAGTCCTTGCCCTGTGCGGCCTCGTCTCCCACCAGATTCAGGAGGTCATCCTGAATCTGGAAGGCCAGGCCGGCGTCAAGGCCAAACGCAAACAGCGCCTCTACCTGCTCGTCGTTGCCGCCTGCGCAAATCGCGCCGCAGGCCAGCGGCGTGGCTGCCGAGTAGTAGGCCGTCTTGTGGGTGGCCATGTACCGGTAGTCGCCCACGCCCAGGTCCCAGCGACCGTCGCGTGCCCAGCCAAGGTCAAGTGCCTGGCCCTCGATGGTCTTTTGCTGCATGTAGGCCAGCTCGCACAGTACGCGCAGGCAGGTCTCGTTATCAAGCTCGCCGTCGGCCAGAAGGCCGGCATACACCTGCACCAGCGCATAGTCGCCCACGTTGAGCGCCACTCCCGTGCCGTCGCTCACGTGCAGGCAGGGCTCGCCACGGCGCAGCGTGCCGCGGTCGGCAATGTCGTCGTGGATGAGCGCCGCGCTCTGGAAGTACTCGACGGCAGCTGCGGTCGAGAGCGCACAGATGGGGTCGGCGCCGACGGCCTGCGCGCCAAGCAGGCACAGCACCGGTCGCGTGCGCTTGCCGCCGCCCGCCGTGAAGCGCGCCAGCGGCTCGTACAGGTAGCGCGTGAGGTCGGCCGCTATGGGCAGCAGCTCGTCCTCGGGGCGCGGGGTGAAGCGTGCCAGATAGTCCTCCACCTGGGCCCTGCGCTGGGCCAGGTATTCCGCAAAGCGCCTGCCTCTGTCTTCCGCCACGCTAGCCCTCGTATCCGTTGGGGTTGTTGGACTGCCAGTTCCAGCTGTCGCGGCACATGTCGGCGATGCCGCGCGTGGCCTCCCAGCCCATGAGCTCGCGTGCCTTGGTGCAGTCCGCCCAGTTGGCGGTCACGTCGCCCGCGCGGCGCGGCTCGATCACGTAGGGCAGCTCGCGGCCGCAGGCGGCCGAGAAGGCGTGGATGATCTCGAGCACGGAGGTTCCCTTGCCGGTGCCCAGGTTGAACACCTCGCAGCCCGTGCGCCCCGCCATCCACCCGAGGGCGGCGACGTGGCCGCGGGCGAGGTCCATCACGTGGATGTAGTCGCGCACGCCGGTGCCGTCGGGGGTGTCGTAGTCGTCGCCGAAGACGTGCACGGCGTCGCGCCTGCCCACGGCCACCTGCGCCACGTAGGGCAAAAGGTTGTTGGGGATGCCCTTGGGGTCCTCGCCCATGAGGCCCGACGGGTGCGCGCCGATGGGGTTGAAGTAGCGCAGCAGCACCACGTCCCACTCCGGGTCGGCCTTGGCCACGTCCATCAGGATCTGCTCGACCATCCACTTGGTCCAGCCGTAGGGGTTGGTGGCCGGCTTCTTGGGGCTGGCCTCGGTGAGCGGCAGCTCGTCGGGGTCGCCGTACACCGTGGCCGAGCTACTGAAGATGATGGACTTGCAGCCGTGGGCGCGCATGGCGTCCACCAGCGTGAGGGTGCTGCCCAGGTTGTTGGAGTAGTACTCGACGGGCTTGGCCACGCTCTCGCCGACGGCCTTGAAGCCCGCGAAGTGGATCACGGCGTCGATGGGGAACTCGTCGAACACGGCCTCGAGCGCGTCGCGGTCGCACACGTCGGCGCGCACGAACGAGAGGCGCTCGCTCGCCTCGTCGCCCACGATCTGGTCGATGCGGTCCAGCACCTTCTCGCTCGCGTTGGAGAGGTCGTCCACCACGACCACCTGGTAGCCGCTCTCCAGCAGGTCCACCACGGTGTGGCTGCCGATGAAGCCGGCCCCGCCGGTTACCAGCACGCAGGTGTCAGCAGGTGCCTTTTTGTTGCTCATGAGTCCTCCTGAGGATGCAATCGACATAACTCTCAAAAGTATACGCGACCGTTGTGGAACGCGCACGCAGGGTTGTCCTGATGTGTGGTGGCCCTGCGCTTTCGGCATCCAGGGGTCAGGATGTCGGAAGCGCTGTGCGCAGCCCACGGACAGTGGGGACGTAGCACTTTGTCCGGCGCAGGGAGTTGAGCCGATCGGGAATGCGGCAGCCCGTCACCAACCCGACGCACGAGCGCGTGCGCGACGTAGGGCCTGCCTTACCCGTGCGTATAGCGCGTGGCGGCATGCAGCATGTTTACCTCGGCAAGCTCAAGCAGGCCGTCAATGTAGGGGGCATACATCTTGTCGATGGCCCCGACGCCAAGGCTGCAGCCGCTGCACTGGTCGCAGCTGGAGTCACCACACCAGTCGAGGCCCTCGGCCACGATGCGCATGCGCTCTTCGCGCGTGGTGTCCTTGATGAGTACGCTTCGACCCATGGTGGCCTCCCTCCGCCCGCCTTGGCGCGCAGCACGTGGGGCCGCACGGCAGGTTCGTTAATTCCCAGTGTACCACTCGGCTATACGCGCGAGCATGCCCTGAACGTCCAAGACGCCGTAGGCAAAGCCCTTTCGTATCAGCTCGGGGGGCACCATGGGATCGTACTTGTCGAAGTAGGGCACCTCGCCGGGATATACCAGCTCCATCGGGTCAAGCGGTTGCTCGGCCTGCTCGTGCAGCACGCGGTAGAACTCGTCTGCCGATGCCTTCATCTTGAACTGCATGAAGTACGGGCGAGCCGAGTCAAGCCCCTTAAGCCCCAGCTGCTCGGAGCAGCGAATCTTTAGGAAGCGCTCGAGCGCGAGGAACGCATAGCTGCCCAACCACGGGAACAGGCACCACACGTTGCCGCCCAGGTTGACAAGCGGCTGGTCGGTGAGGTGCGCGTTGGCCGACACGTGACGCGCCTGTGCAAGCCTTGCCTGGGCATTGTGCATGAGGTAGGGATAGCTGCGGTCCTCGCGCAGCACCTGCCGCATGCGCTCGAGTACGCGGGTGTTGATGTCTCCGGCCACCTCGCCAAAGTATGCAGGCACCTTGCCCTTCACCTGCGTTGCCTCGATGAGGTGGCGCTTGTGGTCTATCTCCTCGACCACCCACACGTGGCCGGCTATGGCGATGCGCTCGCCTACGGGCGGCGGCTGCACGATGGTGCCCAGCTCCTGGCTCTCGCTGCGCACGGTGTACTCCTCGTTCTCGGCAAACACTGCGTAGAACTTGAAGTTGTTGGTGACGCGCTCGCCCGCAAGCCCCACGATGAGGCCACCGCCCTCGGTGCGCTCGATATGGTTGGTCTCGATGAGGTGCAGCAGGAGGCAGCGGAAGTCATCAAGGCTTACCCGGTGGAAGGGCGTGAGCGTAAGCACGCGCTGTGCCAGCGCCGCAGGCGTCAGCTCGCCGCAGCTGGCGAGCGTGGCCATGGTTTGGTGGTACAGCAGGCTGTAGGGCAGACCGTCAAGACTTGGCGGCTCAACCCAGCGCTCCTCGAGGTACAGCTGCACCAGGGCAATGCCCTGCAGCAGCTTCCAGGGTACCGTTTCGGGCAGCAGGGCCCGGGCCTCGGGCTGCTCCTCGCGCATCACGAACCACATCTCGGGTGGCTGGCCACGCCTGCCCGTGCGACCCATGCGCTGCAGGAAGCTGGACACGGTGAACGGCGCATCTATCTGGAAGGCGCGCTCAAGCTGGCCGATGTCGATGCCCAGCTCGAGCGTGGCGGTGGTTACGGTGGTAAGCCCAACGGCCTCGTCGCGCATCAGGTCTTCCGCATTCTCGCGGATGGCCTGGCTCAGGTTGCCATGGTGGATGAGGAAGCGGTCGGGCTCGTGGCGCGCCTCGCAATACTGCCTGAGGGTGGTGGTGACGTCCTCGGCCTCCTCTCGTGAGTTGCAAAACACGAGGCACTTGCGGCCACGCGTGTGCTCGAAGATGTGGCCCACGCCAGGGTCGGCCCACACGGGGGCTTGGTCGGTTGCGGCCTCGGGGTCGGGGAGGGCCAGCTGGGTGGCTGCCGCCTCCTCGGGCCTCTCGTCGGGCGAGGGAATGGGCTGCGAGGTGATGGGAGCGTCCGGCGCCTCGTACTCTGGGTCGTCGCCGGGAACTGCCAGTGCGGTTTCGGGGATGTCTTGTGGCCACTCGCGGTCAGGCGCCTGGGGGCCGGTAACGTAGAAGTGCTCCATGGACACGCGCCAACGCTGCCCAGGCGCGTCGATGCGGGGGATGACGCAGCCCCTGCCGGTGCCAGCCGAGAGGTAGCGGCCACAGGCCTCGGGGTCGCCGATGGTGGCCGAGAGCCCGATGCGCCTGGGCTGTACCCCCGCCAGGCGGGAGAGGCGCTCGATGCATGCCAGGCACTGGCCCCCGCGGTCGCCGCGCAGCAGCGAGTGCACCTCGTCGATGACCACGTAGCGCAGGTCGCCAAACAGCGAGGCAATGGCCGAATGCTTGTGCAGCAGCAGGGCCTCTAGGCTCTCAGGGGTTATCTGGAGGATGCCGGAAGGATGCTTGAGCAGGCGTGCCTTGTGGCTTTGTGCCACATCGCCGTGCCAGCGCCACACGGGTATGCCTGCCTCGGCGCACAGGTCGTCCAGCCTGAGGAACTGGTCGTTGATGAGGGCCTTCAGGGGGCCGATATAGATGGCGCCTACTGTGGCAGGCGGGTCTTCCCAGAACTCCGTGAGGATGGGGAAGAAGGCCGCCTCCGTCTTGCCGGAGGCCGTGCCTGCGGTAAGCAGCACGTTGTCATTGGTGTTGAAGATGGCGTCGGCGGCAGCAACCTGCACGCCACGCAGCTGCTCCCAGCCGTGCGCGTAGATAAAGTCCTGCACAAAGGGTGCGTATCGATCAAAGACGTCCATGCCCCACCTCCCGCTATAAGCATAGCACAGAGATTAGAACATGTGTACTAGATTTGCTTGCCAGACGACATGCCGCCGTTGCGGGAGGGGCGCTTCAGGCCACCTCCTACGCTACCTCGTGGCGACGTCGAAGAACTCGAAGCCGGGGGCGTGCACGCACGTGGACATCTCGAAGGGCGTCCCGTCGTCGAGGTATCCCACCTGGCGCACCGACACGAGCGGCGTCTTGAGCTCGATGCCCAGCCAGCGTGCCTCGTCCTCACTTGGGTGTGATGCACCCACCGCGCGGTGCATGCTCGAGACCGATGTGCCCAGACGCTCCTCCACCAGGCGATAAAGCGACGAGCTCACCTCGCTCTCACGCAGGTTGGGAAGCACCTTGAGGGGGATGTAGGTGTGCTCCACCCGGTCGGGTCGATCGTGGACGAAGCGCGTGCGACAGATGTAGTAGGCAAGCTCATCGCTGTCCATGCCTAGCACCTCCGCGATGTCGGTGGGTGGCATCACCACCATGAAGTCGTGCACCTCGCGCCGCACGCCCGATCCCAAGAGGTCGGAGTCGGGGGAGAGGAAGGTGGTGCGCCTCAGGACGTTCTCCGCGCTCGTGAGCCCGCTCGTGCCCTCCATGCCCTTCACGAAGGTGCCCGAGCCACGCCTGCGCGCGACAAGGCCCAGGGCGGCAAGCTCGTCCATCGCGCGCTTTACGGTGATCTTGCTCACCCCGTAGTGCTCGCACAGCTGAGTGGTGGTGGGCAGGCGATGCCCACGTGCATACTCACCCGACTCGATGCGGTGGCGGATGTCCATCACGATGGTCTGGAACTTCTGCAACTTGGCCTCCCACGAACGTAGGCTCAACTCACGCACATCGTAGGGCGTCCGCGGCGAGCCGAAACGGCGATTTGAGACTAATCGCAGAAAAGGCATGTCTTTATGGTTAAGCAAACAGTGCAAACGAGAGATAATGACATGTAATTTTTGGCGTAACGTCTGAAAAGACATGCGTATCGTGCCGTTATGCGGGCACCGCGGTCCGTGATTCTCCCATGCACCAATCTGAGCCGCATCACGGCTTGCCGTGCGGGAGAGAAAGTTCGCCTGACGGGAAAATTGTGCTTGCATATTCGCCAGATAAATGTAAATTATGTGGTGGGCATGTTCGAAGGCATTAAAAGACATGCCTAATTTTTATCTAAGCGGGCGTCCTCGTGCTCGCGGGGGAAGAGAAAGGAACCCTACCATGCTTGTCATCCGTCTGTTCTGCGCCGCCGGCATGTCCACGTCGCTCCTCGTCCGCAAGATGGAGGAGGCCGCCAAGGCA
>CADALE010000019.1 GCA_902788705.1 uncultured Coriobacteriaceae bacterium
CTGTGGCCCTCCCGGACGTACGCGACGACCCGTGCCTCGAGCTCGACGTCTCTCATGCGGACTCCAATCCGGACCAGGATGGTCCAACATTTTGTCCGCGCCCCGTCCCCAGTGTCCGGCCCGAGCTCTGCTCAGCTAGATGTCAAGCGCGGCGTGGTAGCCCCAGTACACGGCGTTGGTGATGGTGCCCACGCGCGCGGCGTCGCCGATCACGCGCACGAACGGCGCCGCGTCCTGCAGGGCCTGCACCGTCGCGGTGCGTGAGCGCTGACCCAGCGCGCAGATGACGGTACCACCCGGTACCAGCACCTCGTTATCCCCTGCCTTGCAGGTAACTCCGTCGGCACCCACGCGAAGCGCCTGGTGCCCCAGTCGCACGTCGATGCCCAGCTTGTCAATCTGCGCCATCAGCAGCGGGCGATGCCGCACGTTGGCATCAGGAGCCAGGGCGTCACGCATCTCCACGAGGCTCACGTGCTTGCCCTCCTGGGCCAGGTGCACCGCGCACTCGCAGCCGGCAAGGCCGCCGCCCATCACCACCACGTCATCGCCCACCTCGTCGGCATGCCTGTAGTACTCGTTCACCACGATCACGTTGGGGCCATCCAGCCCCGGGATGGGCGGGACCAGCGGCTCGGAGCCCACGGCGATGATGAGCGCGTCGGCCCCCAGCTGCTCCACCAGCTCGGGCGTGGCCTCGGTTGAGAGGCGGATGTCTACCCCCGCCTGGTGGCAGAAGCGCTCGTAGGTGCCGGTCAGCTCGTACATCTCGTGCTTGAAGGGCAACGCCTGCTCACTCTTCAGGATGCCTCCCAGCTGGTCTTCCTTCTCAAGCAGGATGACGTCGTGGCCACGGCGGGCAGCCGTCCACGCAGCGTACAGGCCGCCGGGACCGCCACCTGCCACGACCACGCGCTTGCGGCGCTCCGGCGCCACGGGCACCACCTCGTCGCCCTCCATCTCGCGCCCGATGATGGGGTTGACGGTGCAGCGGCGCGTGCTGGTGGCGGCGCGCTCGGCCATGCAGGTGAAGCAGCGCAGGCAGCGCACGATGTCCTCTGGACGGTTCTCCACCACCTTGCGCGGCAGGTACGGGTCGGCCAGCAGCGCGCGGCCCATGTACACCACGTCGGCTTTGCCGGAGGCGATGATCTCCTCCATCTGAGCGGGGTCGTTGAGGCCACCCAGCGTGGCCACAGGCACCTTGACGTGCTTCTTTATCTCGGCAGCCAGGTACACGTTGCGCCCGTGCTCCTCGAACATCGAGGGGTGCGTGATGCCGAAGGTCTTCTGGTAGGTGCCGGCACTCACGTGCAGCAGGTCGATGTAGGGCTCGAGCTGCTGGGCGATGCGCACGCCCTCGTCCAGGTCGTAGCCGCCCTCGCAGAACTCGGCGCCACTCATGCGGAACTCGATGGGGAAGAACGGCCCCACCGCCTCGCGCACCGCCGTGAGCACGCGGATGGCGAAGCGGCAGCGGTTCTCGAGGCTGCCGCCGTACTCGTCGGTGCGGCGGTTGAAGAGCGGGCTCAGGTACTGGTTGATGAGCCAGCCGTGCCCGCCGTGGATCATGAGCATCTCGAAGCCCGCGCGCTTCGCAAGGCCGGCGACGTGACCGTATGCGGCCACGATCTCGTCGATCATCTCGTGCGTGAGGGCGCGTACGGGCACGCCGTCGGCACGCACGCCGTCGCTGGGGCCCCACTGCGCAAGGCCGTGCTGCTTGGACTTGTCGGTCATGTAGGTGCCCGCAAACTGGCCGGAGTGCGACAGCTCAAGCGAGGGGATGGCCCCGTGGCGACGGATGGCGTCGGCCGTGTAGGTGGCGCAGGCCAGGCTGTTGAGGATGCTCTCGTCCAGGTGGTAGGCATGGCTGCCGTCGGTTGCGGGGTGCACCATGAGCTCGGAGACCGTGACCGCGGCCGCACCGCCCTTGCCGCGCAGCTCGTAGAAGGCCGTGGACTTGGGCCCGATGCAGCCGTCGTTGGCGATGTCGGTGCCACCCATCGGCGCCGAGAACATGCGGTTGCGGAAGGTGGTGCGCCCGATGGTGATGGGACTGCTGAGGTGCGGATAGAGCCTCTCCATGGTGGCTTCCTCTCTCGTTGGTTGTGTTTCTTATCCCCAACAAGAAAGGGTACGTCGAGGTATGCGAGCTGCCCGCATCATATCGGTGTGCGGGCACGTTTTCGCAACCAACCAGGCGGGCAACGGGGAGGCCGGACACTGGGGACGGGGCGCGGACAGCGGGGACGGGCGCGGACAGCGGGGACGTAGCACTTTGTCCGAGCTACCTAACTCATTCTTTGCTTGGCTCGGACAAAGTGCTACGTCCCCGCTGTCCGCGCCCCGTCCCCGCTGTCCGCGCCCGTCCGCGAGCCTTTACTCCTCGTCGGGCTGCTGGCCGTCATGCGCGAGCCAAGCGCAGGGGCCAAGCTCCAGATGGTCAAAGCGCGCCGTGAACGACGAGTCCTCTGGCGAGCAGGCATAGATGCCCACACGCACGGTGCCGGCACCCTCATGCAGGTGGCACACGCGCATCTGGTGCCAGGCTTCGCCATCCTCGGAGCAGTCGATGCGGTAGTCGTCGGCTCGGCGACTCAGGCGATACCACATCTCGCGCTTGTCCGCGGGAATCTCGGTGGTTGCCCAATCTGACCAACCGTGGTTGGTTACCACGCTGCCCAGATGCTGGATCACGCCGTCCTCGTACTCCACCGAGCCCTTGATCCAGTTCTCGGAATCCAGGTACATCACAACGCCGCACTGGTCAAAGCGGTGATGGGCGCCCGAGAAGTCGGTGCGCACCACCAGCGAGAAGTACTGCTCGTCGGTGGTCAGCTGCAGCGCGGGCGCGTTGTCATTGCGGAAGTGGTAGTAGGTGCGCTGCCAGAGGTCGGTGCCCGGCTCGGTGGTGATGGTGATGGCGTCGTTGGTGGCGGTCCACTCCTTGGGCTCGCGCGTCCATTCAAGCTTCGATGTGTCCAGCATGGTATCTCCTTTGGTCCTGCCTGTTTGGCCTTGGTCTTCTACTTCGATACCCACATGCCCGTGCGCACGAGGCGGAACATGCGGATGGCTCCCAGATAGTACAGCTCCTCGGCGCGGTCCAGCGCCTCCTCCAGCGGCATGGGTCCGTCCACCGTGGTCATGAGCGACTCAATGCCGTGGGCAAAGATCTGGTCGGCCCCCTTGCCCAGCGACCCGCACAGCCCCACTGCGGGCACGCCGGCCTTCCGGCTGCGCTCCCCCACGCCCTGCATCACCTTGCCAAAGCAGCTCTGCCAGTCGGTGCGGCCCTCGCCCGTTACCACAAGGTCCACGCCCTGCAGCCGTTCGTCAAAGTGTACGAGGTCTAGCACGGCATCGATGCCCGAACGCATCTCGCCGCCCAAAAAGACGCACAGCGCGGTGCCCAACCCGCCCGCCGCTCCGCCTCCGCGCAGGGTGTCGGGGTCCACGCCAAACTGCGCGCGGATGACGTCACGGTAGGCTTGCATGCCCGCCTCGAGGCGCTCCTGCATCTGGGGCGTAGCGCCTTTCTGTGCGCCAAAGGTGTAGGTGGCCCCGTCCGGCCCGCACAGCGGGTTGGTCACGTCGCACATCACGGTGATGGTGGCGCTGGCAATGCGCGGGTCCAGCCTCGATGCGTCGATGCGCGCGACGTGCTCGAGGTCCTGCCCGCGGCCCTCAAGCTCGCAGCCCTCTGCGTCGAGAAATCGCACGCCCAGCGCGCGGACGCAGCCCATGCCCCCGTCGTTGGTGGCGCTGCCGCCAATGGCGATCGAGATGTCGGTAATGCCGCGATCCAGCGCGTCGCGAATCAGCTCGCCCGTGCCGAAGGTGGTGGTATGCAGGGGATTGCGCAGCTCCGTGGGCACGAGGGGCAGGCCGCTTGCCGCTGCCATCTCTATCACCGCGCGACCGCCGGGCAGCACGCCATAGCTTGCCTGGACCTCGCCCATAAGCGGGCCGTGCACGGGCACCGTGACCAGCTGGCCACCCTCGGCCTCCACCACCGCATCAACGGTGCCCTCTCCACCGTCGGCAACCGCCACACGGTCGCAGGCGACATCACCAAACACCTCAAGCGCCGCCCGCTCCAGCAGCTCGGCGGTCTGGCGACTGGAAAGCGTGCCCTTGAACGAGTCGGACGCAAAAAGCAGCCTCATGGCCCCTCCCCTACGACGATGCGCTAAGGGCAGCGTAACACCAACGCGCGGACGGGTGGGCGGCAAGTCTGCCGTATGCACGGGACGCATCGTGGTCGGGCGTTACGCGCTGGGCACGCCTTGCCGGCGCATGCAGAGGCGGCGCCCGCAGCGATCTGCAGGCGCCGCCCCAGGTCCTGTACGCTCGGCCTATGCCTCGAAGTCGGTGGTGACGCTGACGTCAGCCCACTTCTCAAGCTCCTCCAGGCGCGCGTTAAGGGCGCCGCGCACAGCCGCGAGGGCGTCGGAGCCCAGGTAGAGGCGAAGCGGCGTGTCATCCACCTCGATGGCCTTGATGATGGGGTAGCCAGCCTTCAGCGGGTCGCCCGGCTGCTGGCGCGTGTTTACGTTCTGGGCCACGGAGCGCTTGTGAGCCGTCTCGGCATAGTCGCCCACGGTGTTGTCGGAGCCCTTGAGCGAGCTGTCGTAGAAGTGCGTGCGGAAGGCGCCCGGCTCAACGATCATGGCCTTGATGCCCAGCGGCGCAACCTCGGCCCGCAGGCCCTCGGTCATGAGCTCGACGGCGGCCTTGGTTGCCGCGTAGTAGCCCGAGGCAGCGCCCGTGCGCACCGCACCGATGGAGCTGACATTGACGATGGCGCCGTCGCGGCGCTCGCGCATGCCGGGGAGCACCTTCTTGATCATCGCCACCATGCCAAAGAAGTTGGTGTCGAACATGGCCTGCACGCCCGCGGGGTCGGCCTCCTCCACCGAGCTGCGATAGCAGTAGCCAGCGTTGTTTACCAGCACGTCCACCTGGCCAAAGCGCTCGACGGCCGCCTCGTAGGCAGCATCGATGGAGTCCTGCTTGGTAAGGTCAAGCGCCACGGCAAGGGCTGCCTCGGGATAGTCCGCCACGATGCCCTCGACCTTGGCGGTGGTGCGCGCGGTCACAACCGCGTTGTCGCCATGCTCCAGCACCGCGCGGGCGATGCCCTCGCCGATGCCGCCCTCGGAACAACCAGTGATGAGCCACGTCTTTGCCATGATGTTCCCCTCTCTCGCGCTATGCGCCTTGTCTTCCTTGGTTCATATTGTGCGACCTCGGTGCTTGGGTGTACAGTGCTTATCATGCAGCTCAGATTGCGCCGTACGCAAGCTGGGAGGAGCATCATGGAACTTGAGCAGCTACGTCAGCTGGCCATGGTTGCCAAGGAGCAGACCATGCAGGCAGCCGCATTCCGACTGCACCTCTCGCCGTCGGCTCTCTCGCGATCCCTCCGCAGGCTGGAGGCAGAGCTCGGGCAGCCCCTCTTTGACCGTACGAAGAACTCCATGCGGCTGAACGACCAAGGCCGCCTGGCGCTGGAGCACGCCCGAGCCATCCTTGCCGAGGAGCGCCGTCTGCGCGACGACTTTGCCGCACTCGCAAAGCGGGCACGCACCATCCGCGTGGCCAGCGTGGCACCGGCACCCACCTGGCGACTGAGCTCCATCGTGCTGGCGCAGGATCCCACGGCCATCATCGAGCCCGAGGTCGCAGCCGCCGACGAGGCGCGGGCGCGCCTGCTTAACGGGACGTGCGACCTCGCCGTAACCACCAGCCCCGTCAACCTGCCCACCGTGCGCAGCACGCCGCTGCTGCATGAGGACCTGTACGCAAACGTGCCGGCGGGCCACGTCCTCAGCAGCCGCACCTCTCTTACCTTCGCCGAGCTTGACGGGCACACCTTCCTTGTGTACGGCGGCATCGGCTACTGGCACGAGGTACACGAGCGGATGCTGCCGACCTCCCGGTTTGTCGTGCAGCCCGACCGCATCGTCTTCCTGCAGCAAGTGCGCACGAGCGACCTACTTACCTTCACGACCAACGCACCCGAGAACACGAGCTCGCATGAGTCGCGGAAGCCCATACCCATCACCGATCCCGAGGCGCATGCCACCTTCTGGCTCAACGTGAGGACCGACGCCCCCGAGCACGTTGGCGCCGTCTTCGGACTTGTGCAGGCGATGGCGGACGAGGAGTAGCTGCCTGCAGGCTGGCTGCAGCGCAGCAAGCGCGCCGCGCTCCCCACCAGCCTCGCCTGCGAGAGTAGAATGGATGCATATCATCCGCAGGCAGATGCATGGGCCGCCGGGTCGCGTATGTCGCATGCGACCGGCGCATTCATGCCAACCGAGGAGCCGACATGCCAGACATTACCGCGCTGCTTACCACCCTGCCCGCCGCGCCCGAGCACCTTGCCAAGCTCCAAGCGGCCGCTCCCATGGCTCGCATCGTGAACAAGCCCGCGCAGGAGCTTACGCCCGATGACCTGCGCGGCATTGACGTCATCGTAGGTAATGTGGCACCAGCGCTACTTGCCGAGGCACCCGACCTGCGGTGGGTGCAGCTCACCTCGGCCGGGGCGGACCCCTATGCCAAGCCCGGCACGCTTCCCCCCGACGTCCTGCTTACCAACAGCGTGGGGGCCTACGGACAGGCCGTGTCGGAGCACCTTGCCGTCATGGTCCTTTCCCTCATGAAGAAGCTGCCCCTCTATCGCGACGACCAGCGCGCCGGCATCTGGGGCGAGCACGGCACGGTATCCAGTCCGGTTGGAGCAAACGTGCTGGTGCTTGGCGCAGGAGACATCGGGTCGCACTTCGCCCGCTTCATGCGGGCTCTGGGCTCGCGCGTGGTGGGCATCCGGAGGAGCATTCCCAGTGGTAGCCCCGACCCCTTCGACGAGCTGCATACGATGGATGACCTGCCGCAGCTGCTGCCACACATGGACGTGGTGGCGTCGTTCCTTCCCAGCAGCCCTCAGACGCGCGGGCTGGTAAACGCCCAGTTCCTGGCACAGATGAAGCCCAGTGCCATCCTTGCCAACGGTGGCCGCGGCGACCTCGTGGTAACCGACGACCTGGTGGAGGCCCTTGTCAACGGCACCTTGGGCGGTGCGGCGCTCGACGTGACCAACCCCGAGCCGCTGCCCGCCAACCATCCGCTGTGGCAGGTGCCCAACGCGCTTATAACCCCACATGTAGCGGGCTTTTGGCACCTTCCCGTCACGCTGGAGAACGTCGTTGAGATCTGTGCACAAAACATCAGGCACTATGTCGCGGACGAACCGCTGGTAAACCTCGTGCAGCACTAGGCTCGCGGCCGCCAAGCCTCCGGCAAGATCTGCCGGCCATCTATAAGGAGCACCATGAACATCCAGATATTCGGCAACAAGAAGAGCAGCGACTCGCGCAAGGCGGAGCGCTGGTTCAAGGAGCGGCGCATCAAGTTCCAGTACATCGACCTGACCGAGAAGGGGCTGTCGAAGGGCGAGCTGGCATCCGTCGCACAGGCGGTTGGCGGCTACGAGGCGCTCATCGACCCCGGCGCGAAGGACGCCTATGCCGTAGCGCTGGCGCAGCATACGCCGGCGGCGATGCTTCCCGGCGTCCTGCTCGAGAACCAGCAGGTGCTGCGCGCACCAATCGTGCGCAACGGACGCCAGGCCACGGTTGGATACGCCCCGGACGTGTGGAAGGGCTGGGAGTAGCTGCCCCGTGGCCCATGCGCACCGACCTTAACGACGCTCGGCGCACTGGCTGGTCCAGGGACGACGCCCTCAGAGCGCCTCTAGACGGCCCGCAATCGCCACAAAGGGCATATATGACCTCATTTCAAGGGCTCCGAAGGCTGGCTGGAGGCAAAATCCCTGATTCGGGTCGTACATCTGTGACGTTTCCCACACAGCGCCGCAGGATTCAAAACACGAAACGTCACGGATGTACGGTCAAAAACTGCCCTCACCCCCGATAGGGATGTTTCCGATGCCCTGCGAGCGATGCAGCCCCTCCCGAATTGTCGGCTTACGAGGGTTTTCTACCGTTCACGGACCAAACCATGCCGTCCGCATGCTACAGTTCTGCTAAACACGCGCTGTGACTGACGGAGATTCGTGGGACACCACGGTGGAGCAGCGTGACCATACAACGCCGACCGTCTGGGCAAGCCGACCTCGATTTATCGCACGGGGCCGGCTTGATTGGTTAAAAGGAGGATTTCATGCAAGACCTGCTCGAGCTCCTGCAAAACAACCCCTATCCTGGCCGCGGCATCGTGGTGGGTCAGGGCGTCGTGTACTACTGGATCATGGGCCGCAGCTTCAACAGCCGCAACCGCATCTTTGTGGAGACCGAGGACGGCATCCGCACCGAGGCGCACCAGCCCGAGCTGGTCGAGGATCCTAGCCTCATCATCTACCACCCCGTGCGCACCATGGGCGACGCGCTCGTGGTGACCAACGGCGATCAGACCGACACCATCGTCGAGCAGGGCGACTTCCGCGCCGGCTGCATGCTGCGGGAGTTTGAGCCCGACGCGCCCAACTTCACCCCGCGCATCAGCACCATCCTGTACGCCGACGGCTCCTTCGAGCTGTCCATCCTGAAGCACCAGGCCAGCGGCCGCTGCCTGCGCGAGTTCTTTGCCTATGAGGGCGCCGACGAGGGCGTGGGCTACTTCCTGTCCACCTACGACGGCGACGGCAACCCCCTGCCCACCTTTACCGGCGAGCCCATCGAGGTGACGCTGCCCTCTCCCGATGCGGTGTGGGCCGCCCTCAACGAGGACAACAAGATCAGCCTGTACACCAACGTGCACGGCGACGTGCGCATCTTCAACAAGCACCTGGGCGACTAACAAAGGGCGTCGCGCAGCGACGCGCCATCTTATCCACGCAGTGAAGCAACTAAAGGAGGGGCCGGTGGTTCATATCGTCAGATGCGAGTTCTGCGCAGCAGCTGTCTGAGCAGATGACGATATGAACCACCGCCCAGCCCACAAGATTGGAGCATAAGGTGAACGAACTCGAGCTCAAGTATGGCATGAACCCCAACCAGAAGCCCGCGCGCATCTTCATGAAGGACGGCTCGGAGCTGCCCGTGACCGTGCTGCAGGGCAAGCCCGGCTTCATCAACTTCCTTGACGCCCTGAACAGCTGGCAGCTGGTGCGCGACCTGAAGGAGGCCACCGGCCTTCCCTGCTCCGCCAGCTTCAAGCACGTCTCCCCCGCCGGCGCCGCCGTGGGCACCCCGCTTTCGGCCATCGACCGCCAGATCTACTTCGTGCCCGACGACATGCCCGAGCCCTCCCCCATCGCCTGCGCCTACATCCGCGCGCGCGGCGCCGACCGCATGAGCTCGTACGGCGACTGGGCAGCCCTCTCCGACGTGTGCGACGCCGACGTGGCGCGCTACCTTAAGCCCGAGGTGTCCGACGGCATCATCGCCCCCGGCTACACCGACGAGGCCCTGGCCATCCTGGCCCAGAAGAAGGGCGGCAACTACAACGTGGTGCAAATCGACCCCACCTACGAGTGCGCGCCGGTCGAGACCAAGGACGTGTTTGGCATCACCTTCGAGCAGGGCCACAACTTCTACAAGGTGGATCGCGAGCTGGTCAGCAACTTCGTGACCAAGCGCACCGACGTGCCCGAGAGCGCCATCCGCGACATGATCATCAGCCTCATCACCCTGAAGTACACGCAGTCCAACTCGGTGTGCTACGTGAAGGACGGCCAGGCCATCGGCGTGGGCGCCGGACAGCAGAGCCGCGTGCACTGCACCCGCCTTGCCGGCAACAAGGCCGACACCTGGTACCTGCGCCAGCATCCCAAGGTGCTGGGCCTGAAGTTTGTTGAGGGCATCCGCCGCGCCAACCGCGACAACGCCATCGACGTCTACATCTCCGAGGAGCACGACGACGTGCTGCGCGAGGGCGAGTGGCAGAAGTGGTTTGCCGAGAGGCCCGAGGTGCTGACCCGCGAGGAGAAGGCCGAGTGGATTGCCACGCAGACCGGCGTGACTGTGGGCTCCGACGCCTTCTTCCCGTTTGGCGACAACGTCGAGCGCGCCCACAAGAGCGGCGTGGAGTTCATCGCCGAGCCCGGCGGCTCCATCCGCGACGACAACGTGATCGAGACCGCTGACAAGTATGGCATCGCCATGTGCTTCACCGGCATGAGGCTGTTCCACCACTAAGAGCTTCTCGCCTGATTGGCAAGGTGCCCTGGCCGGTCGGCTCCGGCCAGGGCGCCTCTTTTGTCTCGGCAGAGCGCGCACCGGGAGGGCTTGCGCCGTGGCGTGTTACCTCAGCTCGTCTGCGCAGGCCTCAACCTGATGCTGGTCGAAGGCATACTGGTGCTTGCGCCCAAGCTCGCTCATCTCGTCTTGGAAGGACATGCGCCTCACCACCCAATCGTCAGCGCGTCATTTGCCTTACCATTGTGCAAAAGCCACCGACGAACGGCAGGGAGGCAGGCGATGGGCCCATGCTCAGGACAGGCGATTGGGAGTACGAGCTGGACGGCGCGGGTTGCGCCATCATTACCCGCTGGCGTGGCAATGCGAAGCAGGTAGACGTGCCTGCAACGCTGGATGGTCATGCAGTGGTCGCACTCGATAACGATGCGTTTGCCGATGAGTTTGCCTACGACCCCATTGCCCTTGCGACTGGCCATGTCAGCGTCCCCGAGTCGGTTACGCTTCCCGAAGGCGTGCGAACCATTGGGAACCGTTGCTTTGACGGCTGCGCCAACCTGCGCTCGATCTCGCTGCCCGAAGGCCTTGAGACCATAGGCGAGCAGGCCTTTGGGGGCTGCTCGTTCGCTTCGGTCTCGCTTCCCTCAAGCCTCAAGGACATTGGGGCGAGCGCCTTCGAGGGCTGCCATGAGCTTGCGTCCATCGCGCTGCAGGAAGGCCTCCAAACGATAGGCGCGTGCGCGTTCAGCGACTGCCGCTCGCTCAGGGCCATCGCGCTTCCCTCGACCCTCATCGAGCTGGGCGAATGCGCATTCGCCGACCTAACGACGCTTGAGTCGGTCACCTTTGCCGAGGAACCGTGCGTGGACGGCCGTCCCAAGCGGCCAAACGAGCAGTTCAGGTTCATCGATCCCGGGACCTTTGAGGGCTGCTCGTCGCTGCGCCACGTTGCCCTGCCCTCAAGCGTCAAGCAGATAGGTCGGGACGCCTTTGCGGGGTGTAGCTCGCTTGAGTCGATTACGCTGCCGGAGGGTCTGGAGTTCATCGCGCCACGTGCGTTTGCCAGCTGTGGCTCGCTTGCGTCGATCAAGCTGCCCGATGGCGTCAAGTACATCCACGTTCGCACCTTCGAAAACTGCCGCTCGCTGAGAAGCGTCTCGTTTCCCAAGACGCTCAAGCTTATTGGCGACGACGCCTTCCTGCGCTGCACGTCGCTCGAGGCGGTGTCCCTGCCCGCCGACGTGCGCCTGATTGCCGGGCGGGCGTTCGCGCTGTGCACGTCCCTCACGCGCGTCGAGCTGCGCGAGGGCCTGCGCAGCATCGGCGAAGGGGCCTTTGCCAGCTGTCGCGCCCTCACGTCGGTCGCGCTGCCCGAGGGGCTCGCCTCCCTTGGCGCCTACGCCTTCCAGGACTGCCCGGCACTCGTCAGCGTGAGCTTGCCTGCCAGCCTAGAGGAGATTGGCGCCTACGCGTTTTACGACAAGAAGAGGCTGGTAATGGCCTGCCCTGCCGGGTCCTTTGCCGAACTCTGGTGCCGCAAGCTCGGATACCGCCTGCAGGAGTAAGGCCGCAACACCCGCGAAGGGTTCCCGGCACGGTGCCTCGCCTGCCACGCCAACGTTGCTGAAGCCCTCCTGCAGGAGCGCCTCGTCAAGCCGAGCGCCAAGGAGTATCTGGCGGTTTAGACGCGTGAACCTCAACGTTTTTTCGACAGACACGCAGCTAAGCAGCCACTGCGTCGGGCACTATAGCGGGATGATGCGATAAGCGACCATGCGCTGCTGCACCAAGGCCTTCACGCGACAGAAGAAAACACGGCCTGCTACAGGGGCCACCAGCCGCTCGCGCACATGCGCATCAAATGCGTCGAGAACCAAGCCCAGCTCCTGGCCCTTCTCCACGCAGTCGCCGGGCTTCACCAGCCCATCGAGGTAGCCAGACGAGCCCTCAGTACGCACGTCAACAAGCTCCGTCTCGTCAAGGCGCACACCATCGGACCCGCCGCCCACGCGCCCAGACACCATGCCTCGCGTGGCAAGGAAGCGCATCACGGCATTTCCCACCAGCGTGGCGCTCGGTCGATCGATGCGATCGGTGGTGCGGCTGTAAACTGAGAACGCGTGCGTCCCCCATTCCTGCCAACTGTAGTTGAGCGTTCCTGTGTCGAACGGCGTCGCCTCTCGCGAGACCACGCACGGCAGGCGAAAGTCCTCAGCCATGGAAAGCGACTCCTCGCTCACTGCGCCCGCCCTCGTCACGCGAACATGCGGAATGAAGTCCCCTTGCTGGTTAAAACTCGCGAGCTGGATTCCGTAGGAGCTGCCACGCACAGCTCCGAAAATGCCCGCAGCCACACGCTCGGTCGTCTCACCATACGCGTCTCCGGGAAAGCGACGGTTGATGTCGGTGCCGTCAGCGGGCCAGAAGCGGCTTGCCACATTCATGGAAAGTGGATTCGCGCAGGGGATTACCAACATACGCACGCCCTTGCGTATAGCCCCGCGCTCCTCCGAACGCTCCAGTCGTTCCACAATCCGTGCGCACGCATAGGCCTGCTGCACCTCATCGCCACGCATGGACCCTACGATGGAGCAGGTAGGAAGCCCCTGACGCTCCCCGAATTCGAATGCCTCAACCCGCAGCGGTTCGCGATAGGGCACCTCGAGCCGGTAGAGCGTGAGCCTTCTCATCAGACACCTCCCAACACGCGGACGAGCAACGTTCCTGGATACACCAGCGGCTGAGCGCGAAGCGAGATGATGGTCCCGTCAGCTGGTGCTAACACCTCGGCCTTCGCCTCAGCGGCCAGTGGGTCCGCAATCACACCTACCACTTGGCCTCGGCGTACCATCGCGCCGAGGCCAAGCTGCGGCAGAAAGATGCCCGGCACCTCTGCTGAGACGGGTGTCACGTCGCCATCGCGCACCAGTCGAGGCATGGGAAGGGCCACCGATGAGCTGGTCCAGCCGTCCAGTCGCTCGACAAGCCGCAAGATCCCCTCGGTCAGCCAGCTGCCAGCATCCTCAGTGATACGCAGGCTCTCTCCCATCTCCACCACAAGCGTCCGCGTGCGCAGGGAATTGAGCGTGTGCGCCAGCGTGGAGCGCTGCTGGTTAGACGAACCGTGCATCCACACGAGTTGGGTGTTGAGGAGCTGCGCGAACGGCATGAGCGTCTTAGCGTAGGCCTCTTCCACACGCACCTGCGAGACCTCACGCAGGTGCGCATCAGGTGCGTGGATGTCAATGCACGCATTGGCCCCCTTGATGTCAGCCACAATAGCCGCTGCCAAGGCTTCGTTCATGTTGCCTTTCGAGTTGCCCGGAAACGTGCGGTCAAGGTCTAAGTCAAAGAGGGGCACACCGTGCTCGGAGGCGCTGATGCCAAGCGGGTTCAGCGCCGGGTAGATATCGACGATGCCGCGCAGATCACCGATGTGCTCGCGTAGGCGCTGGGCGAGCTCAAAGGCCACGAACTGTCCCTCAAGGCCGTCGCCATGAATTCCCGTCACCACCGCGATGCGCGGGCCTCGTCCGCCACATCCCTCGATGCGGTTCTTCTTCACGATAAGCCGCTCGCCCACCGGCAGCGCCGCCGAAAAGACCGTCTCTATCATGTGCCACCTCCTTCAGCGCCGTACTGTCCATTTTGACGCATCAATCCTACGGATGGGTTTTCAAGTGTTTCGGGAGCAATTCGGGGCGAAAACGCAAGCGTATCTCCGGTGTGACAGTTGCATGGCGCGGAGGTATACGGTTTGGTTCAAGCGCTGCGACCGATAACTCTTAGAGCCTACCCTTTTCACGTGCGATTTATTGATAGCCAGCCGCCGTCGTAGCAAGGAGGGTACATGAAGCTGACCGGGACAAGCGGCCTGTATCGGCCAGAGTTCGAGCACGACGCCTGTGGTATCGGGGCGCTCGCGCACCTCAAGGGGGAGCGCTCGCACCGCATGGTGGACGACGCCCTAAGCGTGCTCGTCAACCTCGAGCACCGCGGCGGCAAGGGACTTGAGGCAAACACAGGCGACGGGGCGGGCATCCTCTTCCAGGTGCCTCACCGCTTCTTCCGCAAAGAAGCCCAGAAGTGCGGTCACCTGTTACCTGACGAGGGCGACTACGGCGTGGCCATGCTCTTTTGTCCGCAGGACCAACGCGGCGTGCTCGACGCCCGCCGCATCTTTGAGGACGGCTGTGCCGCAGAGGGCGTGCCCGTGCTCTTCTGGCGTGAGGTACCCGTGGACGATCACGACCTCGGCGCCACCGCCCGAGCTTGCATGCCCACCATCTTGCAGGCCTTCGTAGCACGCCCAGCCAACGTGAGCCCTGGAGACGACTTCGAACGGAAGCTCTACGTATGCCGCAGGACCATCGAGAAACGCGGCGACGCATCGCACGAGCTTGAGAACAAGATATTCTACATATGCTCGATGAGCTCGCGAACCATCGTGTACAAGGGCATGCTCGTGGCGACGCAGATGCGCGGCTTCTACCTCGACCTCAACGACGCGGCGGTGGAGAGCTCCTTGGCGCTCGTTCACTCGCGCTACTCGACCAACACTACCCCTAGCTGGGAACGCGCGCACCCCAACCGCCTCATCATCCACAACGGAGAGATCAATACCCTGCGCGGCAATGTCAATTGGTTGCGGGCACGCGAGCCCCACCTGTACTCCCCTGTCCTGGGCTCCAGCATCCGCAAGGTGCTCCCCGTCATCAACCGAGAAGGATCAGACTCGGCAATCCTCGACAATGTGCTCGAGTTCCTCGTGATGAACGGGCGGGACCTAGCTCGCTCCGTCACCCTTATGATCCCGGAGCCCTGGGAGCGAAACGAGCAGCTCTCTGACGCACGGCGCAGCTATGACGCATACCAGTCCATGCTGATGGAACCATGGGACGGCCCAGCGGCCATCGCCTTCTCGGACGGCGTGCGTATGGGTGCTGTTCTTGATAGAAATGGCCTCCGACCTGCACGTTATTATGTTACGCGTGACGACCGTCTCATTCTCGCAAGCGAGGTGGGAGCCATCGATGTTGACCCCGCCATCATCCTACAGGCTGGATGCCTCGGCCCCGGCGAGATGCTGGTGGTTGACCCGCACCAAGGGCGCGTGATCTGGAATGACGAGCTGCGCAACGGCTATGCCGCCCAGAAGCCCTTTCGAAGCTGGCTTGATGCAGAAACCGTAGACGTGGGCAATCTGCCGCTTCCCGTACAGGGCGGGCATCATCCAGACGAGGAGACGCCCCTTGCCCACAGGCTCGCAAGCCATGGCTACCACTTCGACGACATCGAGGAGGTCGTGCGCCCCATGGCCGAGACTGGCAACGTGCCCCTGGCCTCGATGGGAACCGACGTGCCCCCTGCGATACTCTCGCGTTGTGCACGCTCGTTCTTTGACTACTTCAACGAGCTCTTTGCGCAAGTCACCAATCCTCCCATCGACGCACTGCGCGAAAGCCTTGTGACCTCAGGCGTCCTGTACCTAGGAAACCATGGCAACCTGTTGGAAGACTGTCGTGACACGTGCCGGCTCGTGCGTCTTCTTGGCCCAATCCTCTCCGACAGCGACTTCGAGCGCATCTGCGGCATAGACCGCGTGGGATTCCATGTGGCCACTTTCAAAGCCACCTATGCCGCCAACCGCGGGCCCCACGCGCTGGAGCGCGCGCTCGACGAGCTAGACCGTAACGTTGAGGCAGCCGTTCGAGATGGCGCGAACATCGTCGTCATCTCCGATCGTGCCAGTGCGGATGAGGTGCCCATCCCGTCGCTCCTCTCGCTCGGCAGCGTTCACAACCACCTCATCAGGTCAGGCATCCGCATGCAGACCGATCTCGTGGTGGAGACGGGAGACGCTATCTCCCCGCATGACTACGCGGCGCTTGTGGGCTACTCCGCAAGCGGAATCCATCCCTACCTTGCCCACGACTGCATCGCTGACCTCGTGACGCGTGGCACAATCGCCTTGCCGGCACAGGAAGCGCAGGGCAACTATGACCGCGCGCTCACGGCGGGCATCGTCTCCATCATGAGCAAGATGGGCATCTCCACCATGCAGGGCTATCACTCCGCCCAGATCTTCGAGGTTTTGGGGCTTGACGACTCGGTAGTGCGCCGCTGCTTTGCCGGCACAACCAGCCGCATTGGCGGCATTGACCTGCAAGGCATTCAGCGCGAGGCTGACGAGCGATACCGTCAGGCCCATGCCCGCGGGCTGTCCACCATATGGCAGCTTTCAAGCTCGGGCATCACCAAGTGGCGTCCCGCAGGCGAGGAGCATCTCATCACACCCCAGGCCATCTACCTCCTGCAGCGCGCCTGCCGCGAGAACGACTATGCCCTCTTTGGAGAATACTGCGCTGAGGTACATCGCTCCGGCAAGACCGTGCAGCTCCGTGACCTGCTCGAGCTGGTCCCCTTGGCAACTGGGCCCGTCCCACTCGACGAGGTGGAGCCCGTCTCCTCCATCGTGCGGCGCTTCAACACGGGCGCGATGAGCTTTGGCTCCATCAGCCAGGAGGCGCACGAGTGCCTCGCCATCGCAATGAACCGTCTGAGAGGCCGCTCCAACACGGGCGAGGGCGGAGAGGACCCTGCCCGCGAGACGCCCTTGGCAACCGGAGACTCCATGAACTCTGCCATCAAGCAGGTAGCGTCGGGACGCTTTGGCGTGACGAGCCGCTACCTAGGCAGCGCGACCGAGATCCAGATCAAGATGGCCCAGGGCGCCAAGCCTGGCGAGGGCGGTCACCTTCCCGGTCGGAAGGTATGGCCGTGGGTTGCACGAATTCGTCACTCCACACCTGGTGTGGGGCTCATCTCTCCCCCGCCCCACCACGACATCTACTCAATCGAAGACCTCGCCGAGCTCATCTTTGACCTGAAGTGCGCCAACCCCCAGGCACGCATCAGCGTGAAGCTGGTCAGCGAGGCAGGCGTGGGGACCATCGCCACCGGCGTTGCCAAGGGCGGGGCCGCAAAGATCTTGATCTCTGGCTCCAACGGCGGCACCGGCGCTGCTCCACGCGACTCCATCTACCATGCGGGCCTCCCCTGGGAGCTGGGCCTAGCCGAGGCGCAGCAGACACTGCTCATGAACGGCCTCCGTTCGCGTGTGACGCTCGAGACCGACGGCAAGCTCATGGATGGGCGAGATGTCGCCATTGCGGCTTTGTTGGGCGCCGAGGAGTTTGGGTTCGCCACCATGCCGCTGGTGGCCATGGGCTGCCTCATGCAGCGCGACTGCCACCAAGACACCTGCCCCGTTGGCATCTGCACCCAAGACGAGTGCCTGCGTAGGCGCTTTGCCGGCAAGCCCGAGCATGTGGTCACCTTCATGACCTTCGTTGCGCAGAGCCTGCGCGAGCACATGGCGCGCCTGGGCTTCCGCACGGTTGACGAGATGGTCGGTCACCCCGAATGCCTACGCCAACGCGCGGTCGACGGCCATCAAAAGGCCAACTCCTGTGACCTCTCCGCACTCCTCTATCAGGCAACGCCCCAGCTTGCAGAGCCCATACCGGGCGCTGACGGCGTGCGCTTCCACCCTGAAATGGCGGCGGACCTGCACCTTGACGAAACGCTGGACGCCACGCTCTTCGTCCCATACACCACCAGTGCCCGCGAGCACATGGTCCCCGTGCGCTTCCATGCGGATATCGACAACGTCAACCGCTGCGTAGGCACCATGCTGGGCTCGGCTGTAACCGAGGCCCACCCCGAGGGCCTGCCCGAGGGTGCCGTCACCATCGACTGCGAGGGATCGGGAGGACAGAGCTTCGCGGCGTTCCTCCCGCGTGGCATCACGCTCAACATCGAGGGCGACGCCAACGACTACGTGGGCAAGGGTCTCTCGGGAGGCATCGTGTCGGTGCGGCCGTGTGCCGACGCAACCTACAAGTTCGACGAGAACGTGAGCGTGGGTAACGTCGCCTTCTATGGGGCGACAAGCGGCAAGGGCTTTGTGAACGGCCTTGCCGGACAGCGCTTTGGCGTGCGTAACTCCGGTGCGACGCTCGTGGTGGAGGGCGTGGGCAACCACGGCTGCGAGTACATGACGGGCGGCACCGTCCTCGTTTTGGGCGAGGTGGGCCAGAACTTTGCCGCGGGCATGAGCGGTGGCACAGCCTATGTCTACGACGAGCTACGCACCTTTGAGGCGCGCTGCAACAAGGACATGGTCGACATCACCCGACCCACAGACGCCGAGCTTGAGCAAATCAGAAATCTCATAGAGGAGCACGTGGAACGGACGGCAAGCCCGCGCGGCATTAAGCTGCTCTACCAGTTTGCTGACGCACGCAGGCACTTCGTGAAGGTAGTACCCCACGAGTACCAGCAAATCATGGACCGGGCAGACCTCGAGCAGGCGAGCGGCGTAAGCCGAGAAGAGGCCATTGAGCTCGCCTTCGAGTCGCTCAGGAAGGAGGCGTAGGAACATGGGAAAGCCAGGGGCCTACCTCATGGTCAGCCGACAGGAACACGGCATGCGCGAGCCCCGCAAGGCCGTGCGCGATTATGACGAGCTGGCATTGCCCCTTGCCACCGAGGCGCAGCAGGTGCAGGCAAGCCGCTGCATGTATTGCGGCGTCGCCTTCTGCCAGGTAGGAGCACGCTTTGGCGACGCCCGTCCCTCAGGATGTCCGCTACACAACCTCATACCTGAGTGGAATGACCTCGTCTTCCGCGGGATGTGGGACGAAGCCGCGGAGCGACTCGCGCTCACCAACCCCTTTCCCGAGTTTACGGGCAGAGTGTGCCCAGCGCTCTGCGAGGCGGCCTGCAACCTGGGGCTCCACGACGACGCGACCACCATCAGGGACAATGAGCGCGCCATCTCTGACCATGCATGGGCGCACGACCTCGGCATGCTTGGCCTTGAGGCGCCGCCAGAAGGTGCGCCGAAGGTGGCCGTTATCGGGTCGGGACCTGCCGGCCTTGCTACCGCTTGGGAACTTGCGAGACGCGGCGCCCAGGTGACGCTTGTGGAGCGTGACGACCGCGCAGGTGGCCTCCTCATGTACGGCATACCCAACATGAAGCTGCCCAAGGAGGTGGTGGAGCGCCGCGCATCGCTGATAGCATCCTCCGGCATCGACGTGCTCTGCGACACCGACGCGGCTGATCCGGCCATCGCAACGACGCTTGTCTCCTCGCACGATGCGGTGGTCATCACCACCGGCGCACGCAAGGCGCGCACGCTTGCGGTGCCAGGCTCGGACACGAGCGGCGTCATCCTGGCTGTGGACTACCTCACCGCCGCGACCAGGGCTCTTCTCGATGGCAACGAACCGCAGGTCAACGCTGCTGGCTGCGACGTGGCGGTGATTGGCGGAGGGGACACGGGCACCGACTGCGTCGCGACGGCACTGAGGCAGGGGGCCGCCAGCGTAACTCAGCTGGAGTTCTTGCCCGAGCCACCCGCCTCACGCAGGGAGGGCGACATCTGGCCGCAGTGGCCCCAGGTACGCAAGGATGATTACGGCCAGCTAGAGGCCGCCGCCCTGCAGGGGTGCGATCCACGACAATGGGCCGTCGACACGCTCGAGGTGCTGCAAGACGAGGGACGCGCCAGCGGCATCCGCGTCATGTCGCTCGACTGGTCTTCTGGCAAGCCCGTACGTCTTGCAGAGACGGAGCGCGTCATCCCGGTCCAGCTCGTGCTGTTAGCCATGGGATTCGTCGGCCCGGAGGACCAGGTATTCCGGACATTTGGCGTGACGTGTATCGATGACGAGCGCCATCTTCCCCTGACGCAAACGGATTCGCACCGCACCGTCTCAGAGAGCCATATTCCCATCTTTGTGGCAGGCGACTGCCGGACTGGCTCGTCGCTCGTCGTTAACGCCATCGCCGACGGGCTCGCGTGCGCCGCAGAGGTGGCCGACACACTTGGCCTGTAAGGGGGGGCTTCTCACATGCACTTCACCAAGATGCACGGCCTAGGCAACGACTACCTCTACGTATATGGAGAGGTCCCCGCCAACGTATCCGAGCTTTCCATTCGCCTGTCTGACCGTCACTTTGGCGTAGGATCCGACGGTATGATATTCATTGCTCCCGCCAAGTCGGCCGCCGCTGACTTCACCATGCGCATCTTCAACGCGGATGGCAGCGAGGCCATGATGTGCGGAAACGGCATCCGCTGCGTGGGCAAGTACGTCTACGACAGAGGGCTGACGGACAAGACCACCATCGATATCGACACGCTCTCGGGCATCAAGCACCTCGTGCTGCAGATGCAGGACGACAAGGCATGCGGAGCGACCGTGAGCATGGGCCACGTCGTGGTGGGTGACGAGCTGACCATTCGGGTCGGGCCACATGATGAGGACCCTGCACTTGCCTGCATGTCGGTCAACGTAGGCAACCCCCACGCGGTCTTCTTCGTACCCGACGCAGAGGCGGTCCCCCTGACCACGCTGGGGCCCCGCATCGAGCATCACACGTCATTTCCCGGCGGCGTCAACGCCGAGTTCGTGCAGGTACTCTCGCCACGCGAACTGCGCATGCGTGTGTGGGAGCGCGGGAGCGGCGTCACCTTGGCCTGTGGCACGGGTGCCTGCGCGTCGACTGCAGCGGCTGTCAGCAAGGGTCTCTGTCCCGCGGACGAGCCCGTCACGGTGCGGCTTGACGGCGGAGAACTGCAGATAACCGTCCAAGCGAACGGCGAGGTGCTCATGACCGGCCCCGCCACCACCGTCTACGAAGGGGAGGTTGCCCCGTGATCACGCCCAACCGCAACTATGCCGAGCTCAAGGACTCATACCTCTTCGCGCGCATCGCTCAGAAGGTGAGTGCCTATCAGGCTCGCAATCCAGACGTGCATCTTCTGCGCATGGGCATTGGCGACGTGTCCCTTCCGCTGTGCGATGCGGTCATCGATGCCCTCCGCCAGGCAGTGGATGATCAGGCAGACAAAGACCGCTTTCAGGGATATCTCCCGGAGTGCGGTGCGCCCTTCCTCCGAGAGGCCATCGCCGCGCACTACCGCGCACGCGGGGTCGAGCTCTCGCCCGACGAGGTTTTCGTCTCCAGCGGGGCAAGCGACGAGCTGGGCGACATCCTCGACCTCTTTGACCGCTCGAGCACCGCTCTCGTCATCGAGCCCGCCTACCCCGCCTACGTGGACGCCAACGTCATGGCAGGCCGCACCATCGTCCACCTGCCTTCGAGCAAGGACGATGGCTTTCTACCCGAGCCAAGCGAAGAGTCGCTGGCAGACCTCATCTACCTGTGCTCACCCAACAACCCCACCGGCGCCACCTTCAGCCGGGCACAGCTGCAGCGCTGGGTGGACTTTGCCAACGAGCATGGCTCGGTCATCCTGTTTGATGCCGCCTACGAAGCCTTTATTGAGGACCCAGACCTCCCACGCTCCATCATGGAAATCGAAGGCGCGATGGCCTGCGCCATCGAAATCTGCTCTCTTTCCAAGACGGCCGGCTTCACGGGCACGCGGCTTGGCTACACGGTGGTGCCCAAGACGCTCATGCGCGCAGGCATGAGCCTGAACGACATGTGGGTGCGCAACCGCACCACCAAGACCAATGGCGTCTCGTACGTCATCCAACGTGGTGGCGCGGCTGTCTTCACGCCCGAGGGCCAGCGCCAGATTTGCGAGAACCTGCGCTACTACAAGGAGAACTCGCGCATCCTCATGCAAGCGCTCGATCAAGCAGGCATCTGGTACTGCGGTGGGAGAAACGCCCCGTACCTTTGGGTCGAGTGCCCAGACGGCATGGGCAGCTGGGAGTTCTTTGACTACCTGCTCAACGAGGCGCAGGTCGTGGGTACGCCAGGCGAGGGCTTTGGCGCATGCGGCGAGGGATACTTCCGTTTATCTACCTTCGGGAACCACGAGGACACAAAGAAGGCCGCTCAAAGGCTGCTTGACCTGCTTACGTAAGGTCTGAGACGAGCAACGGGCGAACGTCGAAATCCAGATGCTACGTCGGCGCAATCGCGCCTTAACAGTCTGGCTCCTTTTGGCGCGACACCCTCTCATTCGAGCGAAACAAACCGCAGGTAGTCTCATGTGCGTCACATGATGCGCCGCGCGTGCGCATGGTTCAAGAAGGGAGATTTGCCATGGCCCAAGACAAGGTCAGTGCGGAGTGGGGAGAGCTGCTCTTCACGGACGCGGACATGCAAGAGCGTCTTTCCAGGCCCACGTACAAGAAGCTCAAGAAGGTCATCGACGAGGGGGCGCCCCTTGACCTCGACATCGCCAACGAGGTGGCCCACGCCATGAAGGAGTGGGCGCTGGAGAAGGGCGCCACGCACTTCACCCACTGGTTCCAGCCATTGACGGGCATCACGTCGGAGAAGCACGACGGCTTCCTGACACCGCGCTCTGACGGCACAATCCTCATGTCGTTCAGTGGCAAGGAGCTGGTCCAGGGCGAGCCCGACGCCTCCTCGTTCCCCTCGGGAGGCCTCCGGGCCACCTTCGAGGCCCGCGGATACACCGTCTGGGATCCCATGAGTCCCGCCTTCATTAAGGACGAGGTGCTCTGCATCCCCACGGCGTTCATCTCCTACACCGGCGAGGCGCTCGACAAGAAGACACCGCTCCTGCGCTCGCAGAACGCCCTCGAGGTGCAGGCAAAGCGCGTCCTGCTCCTGTTTGGCCGCGAGCCCAAGCGCGTCTTCACCACCGTCGGCCCCGAGCAGGAGTACTTCCTCATCAGGGAGGAGGACTACAAAGCCCGTCCGGACCTCATCCTCACCGGCCGCACCCTCTTTGGCTGCGCACCGGCCAAGGGCCAGGAGCTTGAGGAGCACTACTTCGGCGCGATCCGTCCCACCGTCAGCGAATTCATGAAGGAGCTCGACGACGAGCTATGGAAGCTGGGCATCCCCGCCAAGACCAAGCACAACGAGGTCGCCCCCTGCCAGCACGAGCTCGCACCGGTCTTCGAGAAGGGCTCCACGGCCGTCGACGACAACCTCCTCACCATGGAGAAGATGCGCATTCTGGCCAGCCATTTTGGGCTCGTATGCCTGCAGCACGAGAAGCCGTTCGAGTACGTCAACGGATCGGGCAAGCACAACAACTGGTCCATCAGCGCCGATGACAAGAACCTCCTCGAGCCCGGCCCCGATCCTGAGCACAACCTGCAGTTCCTCGTGTTCCTGGCGTGCCTCGTGGCCGCCGTCGACGAGCATGCGGACCTCATGCGCATGTCCGTGGCCTCCGCCGGCAACGACCATCGCCTTGGTGCCAACGAGGCACCGCCGGCCATCGTCTCCATCTTCCTGGGAGACAACCTCTCCCCGGTCGTCGAGGCACTGATCCACAAGGAGCACGCTGACGTCGCGGAGCGTGAGCTCATTGACCTGGGCATCCCGCAGCTGCCGGCGGTGCTGCGCGACAACACCGACCGCAACCGCACCTCGCCCTTCGCCTTCACGGGCAACAAGTTCGAGTTCCGCATGTGCGGAAGCCAGCAGAACCTGGTGGCCGAGCAGTGCGAGCGCTTCTGCGACTACGTGGCCGACCGCTCTGACGAGCCCTTCACCGTCGTGGCCATGCGCTTCGTGCGCCACACCTTCCGCGACCACCAGCGCATCATCTTTGACGGCAACGGTTACTCCGCTGACTGGGAGGAGGAAGCCCTGCGTCGCGGCCTGCCCAACCTCAAGACCACGCCCGATGCCCTCGGCGCCCTCATGGACCCCGACAACATCGCGCTCTTCGAGAGGTATGGCGTGCTCAACGAGGCCGAGCTGCACGCGCGCTATATCGCGAAGTCCGAGCAGTACGCCAAGCTCATCAACATCGAGGCAAACACCATGACGTACATGGCACGCCACATGTACCTGCCTGCGCTCATGGGCTACTCAGGCGAACTGGCAGAGACCGTCGCCACCAAGGCTGGCCTAGGCGTCGCGGGCAAGGCCGAGAAGGACGTAGTGGAGAGGATTACCGCAGGTATTGACGAGGTGTACGAGCTCACGGCAAGGCTTGAGGAGCTAGCTGGCCACGCCGCCTCAAAGGCCAACCCCACCGAACGCTGCGCACTCTGCCGAGACGAGGTCATCCCCACCATGGACGCCCTGCGTGCCGCGGTTGACGCCATGGAGCGCCTGTGCGGCGAGGACTGGTGGCCCGTCCCCAGCTATAACCAGATGCTCTTCTACGTGTAAGGCAATACATGCGCGCAAGGCGGGCGCAGCGGAAACGTTGTGCCCGCCTTGCGCGTTGAAGGAGAAGGGCGGACGGTATGTGCTCCATCATGGGTTACACTGGCGTCGACGTTGACCTCGACGCCTTCATGGAAGGCTTCGAGCGGACGGCCTCGCGTGGTCCCGACTGCTCGCGCGTCGTCGACACAGGCCACGGTCTGCTCGGCTTTCACCGGCTCTCCATCATGGGCCTCACCTCGTCGGGCATGCAACCCTTTGAGCTCGACGGAAGCTACGTGGTGTGCAACGGAGAGCTGTACGGATTCGAGAAGATGCGAGAGGGCCTTCGCGCAAAGGGCTATTCCTTCAAGAGCGACAGCGACTGCGAGATTCTGCTCCCTCTGTGGCGCGAGCACGGCACCGACCTCTTTAGGCTCCTCGATGCTGAGTTTGCCTGCATCATCTATGACGCGTTCACCAAGAGCTTCGTCGCGGCACGCGACCCCATCGGCATCAGGCCGCTCTACTATGGCCATGACCCGCGTGGGCGCATCGTCTTCGCGAGCGAAGCTAAGAACCTCGTCGGGATCGTAGACACCATCCTCCCCTTCCCACCTGGGCATTATTGGCAGGACGGCCGCTTCGTCTGCTACTGCGATATCGCGAAGGTCGACGAGGTCTGCCATGACGACGTCGAGACCGCCTGCGCCACCATCCGCAAGAGGCTCGTGGCCGGCGTGCGCAAGCGCCTGGTCTCGGACGCCCGAGTTGGCTTCCTGCTCTCGGGCGGACTCGACTCGTCGCTCGTCTGCGCCATCGCGGCACAAGAGCTTGACGTGCCCATCGAGACCTTCGCCATCGGCATGGAGGAAGACCCCATCGACCTCAAGTACGCGCGGGAGACGGCCGCGTTCATCGGGAGCCACCACACCGAAGTGACCATGACGCCCGAGAAGGTCATCGACTCGCTGGAGGACGTCATCGCGCTTCTGGGCACCTATGACATCACCACCATCCGCGCCAGCATGGGCATGTACCTCGTCTGCAAGTACATCCACGAGCGTACCGACATCCGCGTCCTTCTCACCGGCGAGATCTCTGACGAGCTCTTCGGCTACAAGTACACGGACTTCGCACCCTCGGCTGAGGCCTTCCAGCAGGAGGCCAAGAAGCGTCTGCGCGAGCTCCACATGTACGACGTCCTGCGCGCCGACCGCTGCATCTCGGTCAACTCGCTGGAGGCGCGCGTGCCCTTTGGCGACCTTGCCTTCGTGCACTACGTGATGGCGCTTGACCCCAAGCTCAAGCTCAACACGTACGGAAAGGGCAAGTACCTGCTGCGCCATGCCTTCGAGGGCACGGGGCTTCTGCCCGAGAGCATCCTCTGGCGCGAGAAGGCTGCCTTCTCTGATGCGGTGGGCCACTCTCTGGTGGACCACCTCAAGGAGTATGCCGAGCGGCACTACACGGACGAGGAGTTTGAGGAGCGACGACAAGCCTACCCGTTTGCCCAGCCCTTCACCAAGGAGTCCCTCCTCTATCGCGAGCTCTTTGAGAAGCACTACCCCGGGCAGGCGCAGATGGTGGCCGGCTTCTGGATGCCCAACCGCAGCTGGAAGGGTTGCGACGTAAACGACCCCTCGGCGCGTGTGCTTTCCAACTACGGCGAGAGCGGGGTGTGACGCATGGGCGTGCATGAGGAATGCGGGATTCTTGGCATCATCGCGCCAACGCCGGTCGATGTTGCCGACCTGTGCTACGTCGGCCTTCAGGCGCTCCAGCATCGTGGGCAGGAGAGCTGCGGCATTGTGGTGAACGATGACGGCGTGTTTTTCTCGCATAAGGACCTAGGGCTTGTCAGTGAGGTATTCGACGGGCGGAAGCTGGAATCCCTTCCTGCCTCAACGATGGCCGTCGCGCACGTGCGCTATGGGACAACGGGATCCAACAGCCGTGCCAATTGTCAACCCATAGAGGTCAACCACCAAAAGGGACGCATGGCACTCGCCCACAACGGCAACCTGTCGAATGCAACAGAACTGAGAATGGCGCTCGAGCTGTCGGGCGCCATTTTTCACAGCTCAAGCGATACCGAGACCATCGCCTATATCGTGACGCGGGAACGCCTCTCGGCGCCCTCCATCGAGGAGGCGCTCAGCAGGGCCATGGACACATTGGAAGGGGCGTACTCACTGGTTCTCATGTCTCCCCAGAAGCTCATCTGCGCGCGAGATCCCCACGGATTCAGGCCGCTCTGCTACGGGAAGACCTCTGACGGGATATATGTTGTCGCTTCTGAGAGCTGCGCACTCCAAGCTTTGGGGGCAACGTTCATCCGCGATGTTGATCCAGGGGAAATCATCGTGTTTGGCAAGGACAGCGTCACGTCCCGCAGGGAGCATTGCGGACGGGCATCCAAGCGTCTCTGTGTTTTCGAGTACATCTATTTCGCTCGTCCTGACTCAGTGATCGACGGCATCTCGGTGCATGCATCACGCATCGCCGCAGGAAAAGCCCTGGCATGTGCTCACCCAGCTGAGGCAGACATCGTCATCGGGGCTCCGGACTCTGGGCTGGACGCGGCACTCGGCTTCAGCCACGAATCCGGCATCCCCTATGGGATAGGCCTCATCAAGAACAAGTACGTCGGCCGCACCTTCATCGCTCCCACGGGCAGGAAGGGACAGGTCAGGATCAAGCTCGCCGCCATAGAGTCTGCGGTCGTCGGCAAACGCGTCGTACTGGTGGATGACTCCATCGTGCGGGGCACCACCAGCAGACGGGTAGTTCAGCTTCTGCGTGACGCCGGCGCCCGCGAGGTGCACATGCGGATATCCGCCCCGCCGTTTTTGCACCCCTGCTTCTACGGCACCGACATCGACTCGGAAGGTCACCTGATTGCCTGCAGGCACAGCGTGGCTGAGATCGCCTCCTTGATTGGCGCCGACAGCCTTGGCTACCTGCCTTTGGAAAAGCTTGCCTGTCTAACCTACGGAAACGGGTACTGCGACGCATGCTTCAGCGGCACCTATCCCACAAGCATCCCCATCGGGCAAGGCAAGGACCGCTTTGAGCGACGCCTTTCCGAGGCGTCGGAAAGCTGAGCCTCTCTCTTCGCCCAAGCGATGTCGCCAATAGAAAAGGTCTCGTTACCTTCCCTCAACAAACTCTCTTGGCAGCAGAAATATCGCTGGCAACCAAACGTAACCCACAAAACGTCTTGCCGCAACAAACGGCATATGGCACTGAAACAGCAATCCTCGACCATGCCTTTCGTCGCAAGCATTCAGACGACGAGAGGAGAGGTATGAACAGAAGAGACTTCATCAGGCTCGCCCTGGCCGGCGCGACGCTTCCGGTCATGGGCGCGTTGGGTGGCTGCGGCCAGTCAGGTGACGACACCGCCCAGGCAGAGCCCCAGCTGGCCCAGTCCTCCACCGACACCCTGCGTGTGGGCATGGAGTGCGCCTATGCGCCCTTCAACTGGACCCAGGACGAGCCGACCACGCCTGATGGCGGTACCGCCGAGCCCATCTTTGGCAGCAACTACTATGCCTATGGCTACGACGTCGCGGTTGCCCAGATGCTCGCGGCCGAGCTCAACAAGGGGCTCGAGATTCACAAGGTAGAGTGGTCTTCCATCGGCATATCACTCGACTCGGGCGACTACGACTGCATCATTGCGGGCATGGGACGCACCGCGGAGCGGGAGATGGCCTATGCATTCACTACCCCCTACTACTACCGGGATAACTGCATCGTGGTGAGGAAGGATGGCCCCTACGCCGACGTGAAGGGTCTCTCCGACCTGACTGGGACGGGCTGCAAGGTTACGACGCAGCTGGGAACCGGATGGATTCCCCTGCTTGACCAGATTGAGGGGGCAGACACCGGCAGCAACTACGAGACCACCTCGGAGTGCTTCATGGCGGTCACCAACGGCGTTGCCGACATCTGCATCGTCGACCTGCCCACTGCGCAGTCGGCGCTCCTCACCAACCCTGACCTGCTCATCATCACGCTGGCGGAAGGAGACACCTTCACAGGCGACGACGAGATGGTCAACGTCTGCATCGCCACGAGGAAGGATGACACCGAGCTGCGCGACAGCCTGCAGGCAGCCATGGATAGCATCGGTTGGAATGACAAGGCAACTATGGACGAGCTTATGGCGCGCGTAATCAGCCAGCAGCCGGCAGCGGTCTAGAAGGGCGCTCGGCGAATGGACGCAGCGGGCGACACAGGAATGGTTTGCCCGCACGTCCTGCCTCTTGACCAGGACGGAGATGGCCATGGCCTTTGACTTCTTAACAATCACTAACCCGCAAAGCTCCCTTGAGTGGATGGTCTTTCTGACCCAGAAGTACTTCAGCATGTTTGTTGAGGGTACGTTGCTGACGCTCTACATCTCAATCATCGGCACGTTTCTGGGGTTTGCCCTCGGCTATGTCATCGGGGTCATCCAAGACCTCCAGGTGAGCAAGGTGGACCTCTTGCCCAAGAGGGTGCTCGTAGGCATCTGCAAGCTCGTGGCGAGCGCCTACGTCGAGCTCTTTCGCGACACGCCCATGATCGTGCAGGCCATGATTATCTACTACGGCATCCGTCAGGTGGGCGTCGACATCACTCCCGTAGCGGCAGGCATCCTCGTCACCGTACTCAACACCGGCGCATATATGGCCGAGACGGTACGCGGCGGCATTGGATCCATTGACCTTGGGCAGCGCGAGGGCGCGTGGGCCATGGGTATGTCGCCATTGGCGACGATGCTGTACGTCGTGCTCCCACAGGCCTTCAGGAACATCCTCCCCGAGATGGCGAACACCTTCCTGACCAACCTCAAGATGACGTCAGTCCTGAACGTCATCGCCGTACAGGAGCTGTTCATGGCAGCCAAGACGGTGGGAGGCAATTACTACAAGTACTTCGAGAGCTACCTAGTGATTGCCGTCATCTACTTCGTGCTGTGCTTCCTCTTCAACAAAGTGTTCCTTCTTGTGGAGAAGTGGATCAGAGGCACCGACGACTACGCCCTGGCTATCGAGTACCTAGAGAGCGAGTAAGGGGGGACGCGATGGAAGAGGCAATCCTCGGCGTGCGTGACCTTAGCAAGTCCTTCGGTAACCACGAGGTCCTGCGCAAGATCGACATGGAGGTGTTCCCGAAAGAGATCATCTGCATCGTAGGCTCCTCCGGCTCGGGAAAGTCGACGCTTCTGCGCTGCATTAACCGGCTTGAGCGTCAGACCTCGGGACAGGTGCTCTTTCATGGGCAGGAGGTGCGCGACGTCCAGTCAGAAATCAACGAGTACCGCTCCAAGGTGGGCATGGTGTTCCAGTCCTTCAACCTGTTTGACCACCTCACGGTGCTCGACAACTGCATGCTCTGTACGCGCAAGGTGCTGCACCTCGCGAAGGACGAGGCCTTCGGCCGAGCGATCGAGCACTTGAAGCAGGTGGGAATGGCGCCCTTCATCCACGCCAAGCCCAGCCAGCTCTCGGGTGGGCAGAAGCAGCGCGTAGCCATTGCCCGTGCCCTCTGCATGAATCCCGAGGTGCTGCTGTTTGACGAGCCAACCTCCGCCCTTGACCCCGAGATGGTGGGCGAGGTGCTCACCGTCATGCGCCAGCTCGCAAGCACCGGGCTCACGATGGTGGTGGTGACGCACGAGATGGCGTTCGCACGGGACGTATCCACGCGCACCATCTTCATGGACCGGGGCTTCGTGGTGGAGGACGCGCCGCCCCAAGAGCTGTTCCAACATCCCAAGAGCCCGCGCACCAGGGAGTTCTTGAGCAGATATCTCGAAGGATAGGGCAAGAAGAGAGGAGGTTGGAAACGTGGAGAGATTCGTGGTGACCTTTGCGCGTGGCTTTGGCTCGGGAGGCAAGGAGATTGCCTCCATGGTGGCAAAGGATCTTGGCGTTCATTGCTATGAGAACCGCATCCTCACCCTGGCAAGCCAGATGAGCGGACTGGACAAGCGGCTCTTTCAGGAGGTCAACGAGCGGATGCGCGACTATGGGGGCATCTCAAGCTTCCTGCGCGGCCTTCCCCGCACAAGGACCTACCTCGCACGCAATGAGCGGTTCAAGTCTGATGACGAGCTCTTCGAGTTTCAGAGGAAGATCATCCTGGGCCTCGCTGACCAGGAGTCGTGCGTCATCGTGGGCAAGTGCGCAGACTATGTGCTCCGCGACCGGGAGAACGTGGTGAGCGTCTACATCGAGGCTCCACGTTCCTTCTGCGTGAAACGCACCATGGAGCACATGGGCGTCACCGAGGAGGTAGCCCACGCCACCATCGAGCGGACCGACAAGTACCGTGCCGACTACTACGCCTACTACACCAACGGCAACTACTGGACCAACCCCGTGAACTACGACATGACGCTCAACAGCGAGCGCATGGGCATCGCCGGCTGCGTACGCCTCATCGAGGACTACCTCGTGATTAAAGGCTTCGTCGACCACGGCGAGATTATGAGAAGCGAATGAGAGAGCGAGCAGCCTTATGAGACTCAAGGACACAGGCCGCACGGCCCAGGACATCAAGGACCTCGTCGCCACGTACATGATCGACACCTACGAGCGCTATGAATTCGTGGCCGACTACGCGAAGGACCAATACCTCTATGACGGCGAGGGTGGGCGCTACCTTGACTTCTATGCGGGCATCGCCGTCAACTCTGCCGGGAACTGCAACCCCCGCGTGGTGGAGGCGGTCATTGACGAGGCACAGACCCTCATGCAGACGTTCAACTATCCCTACACCATCCCACAGGCGCTGCTCGCCGAGAAGGTATGCACCACGATTGGCATGGACAAGATCTTCTACCAGAACTCGGGCACCGAGGCAAACGAGGCCATGATCAAGATGGCCCGCAAGTATGGCATCGAGAACTACGGCCCCAATCGCTACCACATCGTCACGGCAAAGATGGGCTTCCATGGCAGGACCTTCGGCTCGATGTCCGCGACGGGCCAGCCGGGAAACGGCTGCCAGGTGGGCTTTGGCCCCATGACCTACGGATTCTCGTACGCGCCGTTCAACGACCTGCAGGCGTTCAAGGACGCCTGCACCGAAAACACCATCGCCATCATGGTGGAGCCCGTCCAGGGGGAGGGCGGCGTGCACCCGGCAACCCAGGAGTTCATGCGGGGACTGCGCGCCTTCTGCGACGAGAATGACATGCTCCTGCTCATTGACGAGGTGCAGACCGGTTGGTGCCGCACGGGCAAGGTCATGAGCTACATGCACTATGGCATCAAGCCTGACATTGTCTCGATGGCCAAGGCACTGGGTGGCGGCATGCCCATCGGTGCCATCTGCGCCACCGACAAGGTCGCCAAAGCCTTCTCGCCTGGGTCGCACGGATCAACCTTTGGTGGGCACCCGGTGTGCTGCGCCGCGGCCCTTGCCCAAATCGAGGAGCTGCTGTCACGCGACCTCGCGGGAAATGCCGACAAGATGGGCGCCTACCTCATGGAAAGGCTTGCCACACTGCCACACGTACGCGAGGTACGAGGCCAGGGCCTCATGATTGGCATCGAGCTCGAGGAAGGTTTTGGGGCCGTGGACGTGAAGCATGGCTGCCTCGAGCGCCACTTGCTTGTAACCGCCATCGGAGACAGCGTCATCCGCCTCGTGCCACCGCTCATCATCGACGAGGATGACTGCGACGCAGCTTGCGGGATCATCGGCAGCGCCATCGAGGCCATTAGCGAGGATTAGGAACCCGTGCAAAGGGCCAGCTTGGATTTCCGGCCCTTTGCACGCATGATACGACAGCGCTTCTCTTCGATGACGCGTACACGTCAGGGACATGGACGTTTGGTCACGCCTTTTTCGCCTTGGCCTTTCCGAACATAGACTCAAGAGTTGGAGGCGCGGTCCTAGCACTGCCGCATGCCCTTACCTCCCGAAAGGAGCCTACGCATGAATCCCCTTGCGTCCAGAGACACCCTTCCTCACGCACTTCTCGCGCTGGAGGACGGGAGCAGCTATTACGGGTTTGCTTGTGGGGCCATGGGCGAGGCGTTTGGTGAGGTGGTGTTCAACACCTCCATGGTGGGCTACCAAGAGATCGTGACCGACCCCAGCTACGCAGGCCAGATCGTGACGCTCACCTATCCGCAGGTAGGCAACTACGGCGTCAGCGATGAGGCCATGCAGTCCACGGGAACGGCGCTCAAGGGGCTCGTCGTGCGGGACATGTGTCACACCCCCTCCCATTGGCAGTCTTTGGGCAGCTTTCCAGACTTCCTTCGCGCGCATCGAGTCGTGGCAATCGAGGGCGTTGACACTCGCGCATTGACGTTGAGGATCCGCAGTTCGGGCGCCATGCGCGCGGCCATCTCCACCGTCGATCTCGATCCCGAGAGCCTCGTAGCGCGCGTAGCCGCTAGCCCGGCCATCAGCGCGCACAATTATGTGGCCGACGTCTCGCCGCGCCAAGAGCGCAAACTTGCCGCATGCTCCTTCTCGGCAGTAGAGTCCCCTGAGGAGCCTTTGCGTGTCGTGGCGTTCGACTGTGGCGAGAAGCGTGGCATCGAGAAGGGGCTTGTGGCTGCGGGCTGCGAGGTGATAGCCGTGCCCTTCGACACTCCCGCGTCACGCGTACGCGCACTTTCCCCTGACGGAGTGTTCTTCTCAAATGGGCCTGGAGACCCAAATCAGGTCACCCAGACCGCGTGTGCCGCGCGCGACCTTTTGGGGACAGTGCCCGTCTTTGGCATCTGCCTTGGCCACCAGCTAATTTCCATGGCGGCAGGTGCCCAAATAGAGAAGCTGCCTTTTGGACACCATGGCGGCAACGAGCCCGTGATGAACCTCCTCACGCATAGGGTTGAGATCACGTCGCAGAACCACAACTATGGCCTGGTCTTCGAGAGCATGGGACCACTCGTGAGCGAACTATCAGCCGGGGAGACTGCCCACGTGCACGATCTGCGCGCTTGGGTCGAACGCGGCGTCGCGCCGGTTGTGCAGACAAGGCATGCGGGTAGGGTGCGGCTCACGCACGTGAACCTCAACGACGGAACGCCTGAGGGTATCCAGTTTCTCGATGTGCCGGCGTTCAGCGTGCAGTATCACCCAGAGAGCAGGCCGGGACCTCATGATTCCCGCTACCTCTTCCAGGCATTCGTGCGCCTGATGGAAGCCTGGCACAACCGCACGTCAGGGTCTGCCGACCTCAGTCTCAGCTACCTCGCCATTGACGTACGCGAAGGGAGACCTCATCATGCCGAGGCGCGATGACATCAACAAAGTGCTGGTCATAGGTTCAGGCCCCATCGTCATCGGCCAAGCCTGCGAGTTCGATTACTCTGGCACCCAAGCCTGTCGCGCGCTTCGTCGCGAGGGCTACGAGGTAGTGCTCGTCAACTCCAACCCAGCCACCATCATGACCGACCCTGAGACCGCAGAGCGCACGTACGTGGAACCCATCACCGTGGAAGCCGTCACGCGCGTCATCGAGCGTGAACGGCCCGACGCGCTGCTGCCCAACATGGGAGGCCAGACCGCACTCAACTGCGCAGTCGCCCTAGGCGAGGCCGGCGTGCTCGAGCGTTATGGTGTGGAGGTCATTGGCTGTAACCTTGATTCCATTCGCATGGGCGAGGACCGCGAACTCTTTGCTGCTGCCATGCGCGAAATCGGGTTAGAGGTCGCAGACTCCGGGTTCGCCCATACGCTCGACGAGGCGATCGACATTGCGGGAGGGCTCGGCTACCCCGTGGTGATACGCCCCAGCTTCACCCTTGGTGGGTCGGGAGGTGGCATCGCCCACGACGAAGACGAGCTCCGTCTCATCGCGGGGCAGGGCCTCGCTCTCTCCCCAACCAATGAAGTACTGGTAGAGCAGTCCATCGAGGGTTGGAAAGAGATTGAGATGGAGGTCATGCGAGACACCGCGGGCAACGGCATCGTGATCTGCTCTATCGAGAACCTCGACCCGATGGGCGTGCACACGGGCGACTCCATCACCGTAGCACCCGCGCAGACGCTTTCCGACGAGGAGCTGCAGCGCCTGCGCGACTACTCGCTTGCCTGCCTGGAGCGCGTGGGCGTAGCCACCGGCGGCTCCAACGTGCAGTTTGCGGTCAACCCCGATGACGGCCGCGTGATCATTATCGAAATGAACCCGCGCGTCAGCAGGAGCTCGGCCCTGGCATCCAAGGCCACGGGATTCCCCATCGCCAAGGCTGCCGCGCTTCTTGCCGTAGGCTACACCCTCGACGAGGTCACGAACGACATCACCCGCGTGACGCCTGCCTGCTTCGAGCCCTCCGTCGACTATTGTGTGGTGAAAGTCCCACGGTTCGCCTTCGAGAAGTTCAAGGGCACGAGCGAGGAACTCACCACGCGCATGAAGAGCGTGGGCGAGGCAATGGCCATTGGGCGTTCCTTTGAGGAGGCACTTCAGAAAGCTCTTCGCTCACTCGAGGACGACCATATGGGTCTTGGGGCAGTCGGGGTGGCACGCTACGACGAGGAGCGGTTTGACGAGCTTGTCGCACGGCCCACGCCAGAGCGCATCTACTACGTTGCCGAGGCACTCAGGCGTGGCTGGAGCGTCAAGCGTATTGCGGCACTTACCCACATTGACCCCTGGTACCTGCACCGCATTGCCGACATCGTCGCCGCCGAGCGCACCATTGCCCGCCTCGGCATATCAGGTCTGAATCGCGACCACCTGCTCGCGGCAAAGCAGATGGGCTTCTCTGACGCGCAGATTGCCTGGCTTACCAAGAGTTCGGAGGAGGTCGTACGAGCGGTGCGGCAGGCACTAGGCGTGCGCCCCGTCGTGAAGACGGTCGATACCTGCGCCGGCGAGTTCGCCGCTCAGACAGGCTATCACTACCTCACCTACGAGTCGGGAGGCGCAAGCGAACATACCGTGGCTGCCAAGCCACGTGTGTTGATCCTCTCTGCCGGACCCAATCGAATCGGACAGGGAATCGAGTTTGACTATTGCTGTGTGCACGCCGCCTACGCGCTGCGCGAGCGTGGCTTCGAGACGGTGATGCTCAACTGCAACCCCGAGACCGTCTCCACCGACTATGATACGAGCGATCGCCTCTATTTTGAGCCACTTACCTTCGAGGATGTCATGAACGTTGTCGAGGCCGAACAGCCCGATGGGGTCATTGTCACGTTGGGAGGCCAAACGCCCATCAAGCTGGCGCGACAGATGGAACGGGCGGGCGTACCCATCATGGGCACACAGCCGGATGCCATTGACCTCGCCGAGGACCGCAACCGCTTCAGCACCCTGCTTGATCAACTGGGCATTGCGTACCCGCCCTCATCGGTTGCCTCAACGCCCGAGGAGGCCCGTCGTGCTGCACGCACGCTGGGATATCCCCTCATCGTGCGGCCGAGCTATGTGCTGGGTGGCCGCGGGATGGCCATCGTCTATGCCGATGAGGCACTCACGACCTACATGGCTAGCGCCGCACGCGTCACACCAGACCATCCCGTCTACCTTGATGCGTTCTTGGAGGACGCAATCGAACTCGATGTCGACGCGCTCGCAGATGGTGAGACGTGTTACGTGGGAGCCGTGCTCGAGCACATCGAGGAGTGTGGCATCCATTCCGGAGACTCAGCCTGCTGCTATCCGCCCTTCTCGCTCTCGGACGCCATGGTGGAGCGCATTCGCCAGACAACGAGAGAGCTTGCCCTTTCCTGTGAGATTCGCGGCCTGCTCAACGTGCAGTACGCCGTCAAGGACGAGCAGCTCTACGTGATAGAGCTCAATCCGCGCGCTAGCCGCACCGTGCCCTTCTCGTCTAAGGCGTGTGGGGTGCCCTTGGCGAAGTACGCCGCGCGCATCATGGCAGGTGAACGAGTTCATGATCTGGGTCTACCCCCTGAGACCCGCGAGCCCACACACTTTGCCGTGAAGGAGGCCGTCATGCCTTGGGTGCGCTTCCCAGGAGCCGACGTGCGACTTGGACCCGAGATGAAATCCACGGGCGAGGTCATGGGCATTGCTGCCACTTTCCCCGAAGCCTATGCCAAGACGAGACAGGCCATTGACTACGAGATGCCGGCTGAAGGCTCGGTCTTCATCAGCGTGAGAGACGCCGACAAGCGATCCATTGCCCCTGTCGCGCTCTTCCTCTCTCTGATGGGCTATCACATCATGGCGACAAGGGGAACGGCAAAGACGTTGCGGGCGGCGGGGATTGCCTGCGAGGTGCTTGAGCGCATTGGCGAGGGTCACCCTAACGTCCTCGACGAAATGGAGGCGGGTGCGGTCTCCTTCATCATCAACACCCCGCATGGCCATGACTCACGTGGAGATGGCGAGCTGCTGCGGAGCGCTGCGGTCAGCAGGGGCATCTCGTTGGTAAGCACGCTCTCGGGTGCCACTGCGCTGCTCCAGGCTCTTGCAATCCTGCGCGAAAGCGCTGCGCTCCCCATCTACGCGCTCCAAGACCTCGGATAGCAACGTAAGCTCTCGACCCCGAGGCTTGGAGGTGTGAACGAAACAGGTGGGGGGTCGGCAACTATACCCGAAGCTATAACCCCCATGGTCATCGGTAGGATAGAAGTTCCGCCCAGCGACACATGCACGCTGCCATGTCTCTGAGAAACCTACTTCAGGTAGCGATTGCGCAAATCTGCAAGAGCCGCTGCGTCAAGACCGTACTCCCCTTGGAGATACGCCTCGCGTGAGCCATAGCGCTCGTCCGCTGCTGCAAACGAGGCACGCAAGTCCGCCTCGTCCACACCGTTACGCTTGCCCCAAGTCGCCCGCTCCTCAACAGGCAACCACGCAGGCATGTCCTCCGGGCGCATGTTGATGATGGAGGCACGGTAGCGGTTGGTGAGCAGGAACTCGGCCACGATATCATCGTCATCCACACCCAAGATGGTATAGACGAGCGCCGCGCACACGCCCGTGCGATCCTTACCCGCGCTGCAGTGGAAATAGAGGGGCAGCTGACCCATGCGCATACGCTCAACGAGAACGTGTAGGGCGGGGTTAGCAAACATCATCGACACATAGAGTCCGCGCATGAAGAGGCTCGGGTCCGTGATCGTCGCCAGGTGTCGTGCGATACCCGCAGGCGAAAAGTCCATCTCGGCACCATCGGGTTCATACATGCCCGACACGCGCAGATACTCAGCGCCAAAAGGAATGACGTCCTCCCTGCCCAAGAGCTCGCCTTCAGCCCGTAGGTCAAGAATGAGTCGTAGGTCAAGCGCCTGAAGTGCGGCGAATTCATCCGGAGTCAGGACGTTGAGCGCACTCCCGCGATAGAACAATCCGTGCCGTACTCGACGACCGTCTCGCGTACGCTGCCCACCCAAATCTCGCAGGTTCAGTTCGTCCTGAAAGCCTGGCACATAGCCCAGCGTCTCCTCTAATCGCATGCGTTCCTCCGCGAACCAATATGTCTTCGAGCTATTGTGCCACAGAATGAATGGTAGCCATGAACAGGAGATGGGCCCACCTTCATCCTCAGAATCTGTGAGCTTGGTCACGAATCTACACGCCCTCATGAAAAGAGCGTGCCCCTGAAGCAGACCATGGGGCGATTGTGGTCGTAGTCCCAGCTATGATGGGCGTCCCCGCGGCAGAAACGCGCATGCTCGCAGGCGCGGCACTCCTCGTTGAGCTCGGAGAGGTCGCGGCGGAAGAATTCGAAACGCTTCTCCCACACATCACGCAGGCGATCGCGTCGTATGCTGCCTTGGATGGTCTCAGGTCTGCGCTCGATGTCCAAGCATGCCCCGATGTCGCCATTGGCCATGATGGAAGCCGTGTACACACCCGCGTTGCAGAGCCAGTACCAGTCGCGCACCTCCGCCTCATAGTCGAGTCCCAGGTAGTGGCTACAGCCATACTCTAGCGGGTAACCCTGCTCACGCTTCTCACGGATGAAGCCAAAGAGGCGCCGATAGTCCTCGCGCGTGAGCATGAGGTCCGGTCGCAGAAGCGCGCGCCCGATAGGCTCGAGGTTGATGACGCGCCATGAGTCAATGTCTAGTCCGTCCATAATCCCGAACAGCTCATCGAGCTGGTCGATATTGCCGTGGTTCACTACGGTCGTTACCTGTACCGCCCGGAAGGCACCCACGTCGAGCAGGTTCTGTATCCCTGCCATGGCGCGGTCGTAGCCGCCCCGCAGGCCACGCAACTCGTCATGAGTCTCGCGTAGGCCATCGATGGATACGGAGATGGTACCCATGCCTACCTCGGCTAGGCGTTGCGCGACCTCCGGCGTAATAAGCGTTGCATTGCTGGTCATGCCCCAGCGGAAGCCCTGCGCATGGGCGTAGCTCATGATCTCAAAGAAGTCCCGGTTGAGCAGTGGCTCGCCACCCGTAATGCAGAGCTGGATGCGCTCGGATCCAAAGTCAGCCTTCACTTCGTCAACGATGCGAAGCCACTCCTCGCGCGAGAGTTCGTCGCCCCGTGCGGCTGTGCAGGAGCTGCCACAGTGGAAGCAATGCTCGTTGCACTGCAGCGTCAGCTCAAAGAAGAGTCGTCGCAGCTCAGGTGTATGGTAGAGCGTGCGTGTGTAGTCGGCAAGCTTGTTCAGATGGGCCGTTTTGATGGGGGTGAGGTCCATAGCTAGCCCGCAGGTGGCCCGTAGACGTCCATGAGCTCGTTTGCCGTGGGGTCGAAGTCGTCCTCGCCCTCGACCTGGCCGTCGTCGCCCTCGACCTGGCCGTCGTCGCCCTCTTCCTCGTAGCCAAAGTCCTCGGGAGGGCCATAGACATCGACGAGCCCGTTGTTGTCGGGATTGTACTCGGGCGGTGGCCCATAGACGCCCTCAATCTCGTTATCAAAGGGCTCAAAGGGGTCGCAGCCCTTGATGGCCGCCGAGCCCGCTCCTATCGCCGCAAGAATACCTGCCGCCGTGAATGCTCTGCGCGTGAGTTTCTTCATGGGCACCTCCCCGCAACCGTCTTATCCGATTGTATTGCGTGCTCAAGCTTCTTGACAAGATGCCGAGGGGCCATCCACGAGGACAGGGCGCGGGCCGATGCGGACAGTGGGGATGCGGACAGTGGGGACGTAGCACTTTGTCCGCGCTAGCCCATTTGTTCTGTGCTTGGCGCGGACAAAGTGCTACGTCCCCACTGTCCGTCCGTCCCCCTGCTGCGTCACGCAGTCCAGCGGGCAAGCTCCTCGTCAGTGGCAAGCACGCGATGCGTGCCCTCAAGCTGGTGCTCGGTTCCCTGCGAGTAGTCCACGCCCTCGGCCTTGCGGTCGTAGGCAATGGAGTGGCGACGCTTCTCGATCTCGGGATTGGGGATGGGCACCGCCGAAAGCAGGCTCTTGGTGTAGGGATGCACCGGGTTGGCAAAGATCTCCTCGGTGGTGCCGGTCTCCACCATATAGCCCAGGTGCAGCACGCCGATGCGATCGGAGATGTACTTCACCATCGAGAGGTCGTGCGCAATGAACAGGTACGCGCAGCCCGTGCTGTCCTGGATGTCCTTCATCAGGTTCACGACCTGCGCCTGAATGGACACGTCCAGCGCCGAGATGCACTCGTCGGCGATGATCAGCTTGGGGTTCATCACCAGGGCTCGCGCGATGCCCACGCGCTGGCGCTGGCCGCCCGAGAACTGGTGCGGGTAGCGCTCGGCATGCGCCTGCGAGAGGCCCACCTTGTCCAGCATCTCGGCCACGGCGGCGTCGCGCTCGGCCGTGCTCGAGAAGCGGTGATGGATGTCGAGGCCCTCGCCGATGATGTCGCCCACCTTCTTGCGGGGGTTCAGGCTGCTCATCGGGTCCTGGAAGATCATCTGCATGTCCTCGCGCAGCATCTTCTCGGTGGCGCGGTCAAGCTTGCCGGCAATCTCCTTGCCCTCGAACTTGATGCTGCCCGACGTGGGGTCGTACAGGCGGATGATGCTGCGGCCGATGGTGGTCTTGCCCGAGCCGGACTCGCCCACCAGACCGTAGGTCTCGCCGGGATAGATGTCGAACGACACGCCGTTCACGGCTTTCACCGTAAACGTGCGCGACACGCGGAAGTGCTGGGTGAGGTCCCTCACCTGCAGAAGCGGCTCGCTCATAGGTACTTCTCAGCCTCCTTCCGCGCGCGCTCGAGGCGCGCCTTAAGCTCGGGCGGCATCTCCACGGCAGGTGCGCTGGGATGCAGCAGCCACGTGGCCGCATAGTGGGTCTCGCTCACCTTGAACATGGGCGGCTCGGCCTTCTCGTCAATCTTGAGCGCGTAGGCGTTGCGCGGTGCGAAGGCGTCGCCCACAGGCTCGTGCAGCAGGTTGGGAGGGCTGCCCGGGATGGACGCCAGGCGGTCGTCGTCGGTCTCCAGGTCGGGCATGGCCGCCAGCAGGCCCCAGGTGTAGGGGTGCTTGGGCTCGTAGAAGATCTCGTTGACGTTGCCCACCTCGATGATGCGGCCGGCATACATGACGTTGACGTAATCGGCCACCTTGGCAACCACGCCCAGGTCGTGCGTGATGTAGATGACCGAAAGGCCCATGCGCGACTGGATGTCCTTGATCAGCTCGAGGATGCGCGCCTGGATGGTCACGTCGAGGGCCGTGGTGGGCTCGTCGCAGATGAGGATGTCGGGGTCGGAGGCCAGGGCGATGGCGATGACCACGCGCTGGCGCATGCCGCCCGACAGCTGGTGCGGGTAGTTCTTCATGCGCTTCTCGGCGTGGGTGATGCCCACCAGCTCGAGCAGCTCGAGCGCACGCGCATAGGCGGTCGCCTTGTCCACCTTCTTGTGCAGGAGGATGCCCTCCATGATCTGCTTGCCGATGGTCATGGTGGGGTCAAGGCTGGTCATGGGGTCTTGGAACACCATGGCGATGCGACGCCCGTTGATGGTGCGGCGCAGCTCGCGCTTGGAAAGGGCCAGCAGGTCGACGACGCGCTCGGAGCCGTCGTCCTCACGCAGACGGTACAGGATCTGGCCGCTGTTGATGGTGGCGTTGCCGTCCAGCAGGCCCACGGCCGCCTTCACCGTGACCGACTTGCCCGAACCTGACTCGCCCACGATGGCAACGGTCTCGCCCTTCTGCAGGTCGAGGTTGACGCCGCGGATGGCGTGCACCACGCCCGCATTGGTGCGGAAGGATATGTCAAGGTCAACAAACTGCAGGATGGCCTTCTCGTTCATCTCCATGTGCGCACCTCCTTACATGTCTTCCAGCTTGGGCGCGAGCGCCTCGCGGAAGCCGTCGCCGATGAAGTTGAACCCCAGCATCTGCAGGGCCAGCACCACGATGGGCGCCAGAATCTGGTACGGCAGCGTGGTGATGTTGTTGAAGCCGCTCTCGATGAGCGAGCCAATGGAGCACTGCGGCAGCATGATGCCCACGCCCACGAACGACAGGAACGCCTCGGTGAAGATGGCCGTGGGGATGGAGAACATCATCTGCGTGATGATCGGGCCGATGGTGTTGGGCAGGATCTGGGTGAAGATGATGTGCATGCTGTGCGCGCCAAGCGTGCGGCTGGCCAGCACGTACTCCTGCTCCTTGATGCGCAGCATCTCGGCGCGGGCGATCTTGCTCATGCCGATCCATTCGGTAAGCAGCAGCGCCACGATGACGAGGCCGATGCCCTTGGGCATGAAGATGGCCAGCACCGACACGATGACGAGGCGCGGGATGGAGTTGGCGATCTCGACGATGCGCTGCATGATGTTGTCGACCGCACCGCCGAAGTAGCCCGAGATGAGGCCGTAGCTCATGCCGATGATCATGTCGATGAAGATGGTCACGAAGGCGATGAGCAGCGACACGCGCGCGCCCTGCCAGGTGCGCGTCCAGAGGTCGCGGCCCAGCGCGTCGGTGCCGAAGAGGAACATCTTGTCGGCAAAGGGCCCGTCGCCGCCCAAGCCAAGCTGTGGCGAGATGCCCTTGGCCACGACCTCCTTGCCCGCCTCGTCCACGTAGCTCACGATGTCGCGGTAGCCATACGGGCTCAGGATGGGGCCAAAGATGGCCAGCACGACGATGGCGCCCACGATGACGAGGCCCGCCATTGCGCGGCGGTTGCGAAGGAAGTGGATGGCCACGCCCTTCCAATAGCTCATCGAGGCGAAGTTTTTGTCGGTGGTGATGTCGCGTCCCTCGAGGAACTCGAAGTCCTCGGCGGTGGGGACGTATGCGGTGGCGTCAGCCATCATCCCTCCCTCCCCTCGCCACGGTGGGTGGCCACGCGGATGCGCGGGTCGAGCACGCCGTACAGGATGTCAACCGCCAGCATGATGCCGATGTACAGCGCCGAGTACAGGATGCCCAGCGCCAGCACGTAGTTGTAGTCCACGCCCTCGCCGGCGATGGCGTCCACCATCAGCTTGCCGATGCCGTTGATGCCATAAATCTTCTCGATGACCAGGGCGCCGGTAAGCAGGTCAACCACAAGCGGCGCCAGCACCGTAACGATGGGGATCAGCGCGTTGCGCAGGATGTGGCGCAGCACGAGCGTGGAGCCGTACATGCCCTTGCTCTCGGCCAGGTGCACGTAGTCGCTGTCCATGACCTCCACCATCTCGTTGCGCGTGAAGCGGGCCACCGTGGACATCGTAAAGAGCGACAGCGACGTGGCAGGCAGCACCGACGAGTACAGGAAGCGCGACGTGTCAAAGAAGTACGGGAAGAGCTGCACCTTATACGACAGGAAGTACTGCAGGAAGATGAGGAAGACGTATCCCGGCACGCACACGCCCAAGATGGAGAACACCGTGCAGAAGCCGTCGATGAACGTGCCCTTGTTGAGCGCGGCGGTGATGCCCAGAAGCAGCCCGACGGCCGTGCCCATCAGGATGGCGATGCCACCGATCTTGAAGGAGTTCTTGATGCACTGGCCCAGCACGGTCTTGATGGGGGCGCCATAGTAGAGCGAGGTGCCCTTGCCAAAGTCGCCATGGGCGAGGCCGACGAGGTAGCGGCCGAACTGCACGAGTATCGGGTCATCAAGGCCCATCTCGGCGCGCTTGTTGGCTATCTGCTCGGCGCTCATGCGCTCGGACGGGAAGGGGTTTCCCGGCATGATGCGCACCAGCACGAACAGCATGAAGATGATGAGAAATAGTGTCAACAGCGCGAGTCCGATGCGTTTGAGGATGTACTTCGACATGGGGGACTCTTCTCTAGGCGGCGGGGCGCAAAAGGCGGCCTTGCGGCCGCGCCCCTTCAGATGCGTGGCGGGGCCATCGGTAGCGCCTACCTCTGGCCCCGCCGCAAGACGAACGATTGCGTACGGCCCTATGCCTTGGTCGCGGTCTTGTACACGCGGTTCAGCGCGACCGGGTGGAAGTCGACGCCCTCAACGCCAGCGGCGATGAGGTTGGCGTTGGCCTTGGTGTACAGCGGGGCGATGACGGCCTCCTGCATAACCAGGGTCTCGGCGTCGTAGAGGGCAGCCCAGCGGGCGTCATAGTCGGTGATGTAGGCACCGGTGACGCAGTCGGCGATGAGCTTGTCGTACTCGGCGTTGCTCCAGAAGCCGTAGTTGTTGGAGTTGTTGGTGATCCACATGCCCAGGTAGGTCATGGGGTCGGCGTAGTCGGGCCCCCAGCGGGTGAGCGCCACGTCGTAGTTGTCGTTCTGCATCTTGTCGAGACGCTCGGCCTTGGTCATGCCCTGGAGGTTGAGCGTGATGCCCGCGAGGGCGCCCTCGACCTGCTCCTTGATGGCCTGGGCAACCTTGGTGACCTCGTCGCCCTCGTTGTTGCCGTAGATCATCGTGAACTCGAAGGTGTCGACGCCCAGCTCCTTCTTGGCGTCCTCGAAGAACTTCTGCGCGCGCTCGACGTCGTAGCCGATGAAGTCGGCGAACTTGGTCTGGTCGGCCGAGAAGTCCTCGCCGGTGGTGGCGCTGGCGGCAAACTGCGGCGGCACGGCGGTGTAGGTGGCCAGCGAGCCATCCTGCACGTAGTTGTCCACGAGGGACTCGCGGTCGATGGCGTTGGAGATGGCGAGGCGCAGGTTGGCGTTGGCAAGCATGCCGCCCTGGGCGTTGTTGGTGGTCTGCGAGAAGGAGAGGTACCACATGTAGCCGGCGCCGGTCACCTTGAGGTACTGGGAGAGGTCGGCGTCAGCCTCGACGGCCGCGACCTGGTCGCCGTTGACCATGACGATGTCCAGCGAGCCGTTCTTGAAGGCGGTGAGGGCGCTGTCGGAGGAACCAACCACCTGATAGGTGATGCCGGGCAGCGAGATGGCGTCGGCGTTCCAGTAGTCGGGGTTCTTGGTGACGGTGAGGTTGGCGGTGCCGGGCAGGTAGTCGCTCAGCACGAACGCGCCGCAGGACAGGAAGGTGTCCGGGCTGGTGCCGTAGGTGCCATCCTCGAGGCCGGTGTAGAACTCCTCGTTGATGGGATAGAAGGTGGGGAAGTACATCAGCGACGGGAAGAAGGACACGGGCACCTCGAGCTCGACCACGAGGGTCTTGTCGTCCTGGGCGGTGACGCCAAGGGTGGTAGTGTCGGACTGCTCGCCGGAGACGATGGCGGCGGCACCCTTGATGTTGCCGATCTCGTCCATCATGTAGGCGTACTCGCCAGCGTTCTGGCAGATGCGGCGCCAAGCGAACACGAAGTCGTTGGCAGTGACGGGGGTGCCGTTGCTCCACTGGGCATCGCGCAGGTGGAAGGTGTACACGGTGCCATCGTCAGACAGGTCGTAGCTCTCGGCCAGGGCGGGCACGGCCGCGCCGTCGGCGTCCATCTGCATGAGGCCATCGATGCAGTCGGCGATGACCTCGAACGAGTCGCCGTCGGTGGCGAGGTCGGTATCGAGGCTCATGACGTTGGTGTACAGCATGACGCCCAGGTTGGAGCCACCAGCTGCGGCCTCTCCGCCATCGGCAGCGGGGGCCTCGGAGCCGCCGTCGCTGCTGCTGCCGCCACCGCAGGCGGCCAGGAACAGCGATGCCGCGGTTCCGCCGGCAACGCCGAGGAACGAACGACGATTGAGGTTCTTCATACGTTTCTCCCTTTCACTTTGCTCCCCAGACCTTATCTGGGGACGCAATACGACAGAGCAAACATAAGTCACCCGCGGAAACAGCACAATCGCACGTTTCAAAGATGAAACGTACGAAGAGCTGGGGTGGGTTGTCGCGATCATGGCACGGCGGACAGTGGGGACGGGCGGGACAGTGGGGACGTAGCACTTTGTCCGCGCCGGATAAACTTGTTCTTTGCTCAGCGCGGACAAAGTGCTACGTCCCCACTGTCCGCCCCGCGGACAAAGTGTTACGTCCCCACTGTCCGCCCCGCGGACAAAGTGCTACGTCCCCACTGTCCCGCCCGTCCCGCGCCTGTCTATCCTTCGCGTGGTGGAACGATCACGTCGTAGCGCACCACCTTGCCGGATAGCGAGCTGCTGGGCTTCACGCCACCCAGATTTGGCCCTTTGAGCGGCCGCTTCACCACCACCTTGCGCGGATGGGCGCTGATGGCCGCGCACACGAGGGCCTCTTCGTCAGGGCAGGGGCGCTCCAGCCGCTGGAGCAGCTGGAGCTTCTTGTTGGTAACGGCCGCCTTGCGGCGCTCGGGAAACATGGGGTCGAGGTACACCACGTCGGGAGACGCCACCAGGCCCTCCAACACCTCAACGCTGTCGGCCTCTACAAGGCGCATGCGCGCCACGACGTCGCGCAGGCGGTCATCTTCGGCCGCGCGCCGAAGGGCATCGCGCAAGAGCACCGCAATCACCGGGTCGTGCTCGCACAGCGTCACCGAGAAGCCCGCGGCCGCCAACAGCAGCGCGTCCTCCCCTAGCCCAGCCGTGGCGTCAACGGCTGTGGGGGCGTCCACCCCGCGCACCCTGGCGGCACGTACCAACAGCTCGCGCTGTAGCGCACCGTGCCTCAGGCGCGGCAGCATGCGCGAGAAGTCTCCCCGCAGCTCCATGCCGTCGCCCGTCAGCGCCACGCCACGCTCGTCCTCGCGCAGAAGCAGCCCGTTGCCCACCTCAATGGTTGCCAAGGCAATGGCCTAGACCAGCTTGCCCATGCAGTGGTCGACCATGTGCTGGATCATCTGGGCCTCCCAGCCCACGTAGTCGCGCTTGCGCGGCACCAGCTGGCCGTCAACCAGCTCGTCGAAGGACACCTTCACCTTGTCGTAGCGGGTCACCTTGGAGGGCTCGTCCAGCGTGAGGCAGGTCTCGGTGGCCTTGCCTGCGCGCAGGCCCATCATGATGCGGGGGTTGAACATGACGTGGTAGGCACCGTCGTCGGACATCCACACCACCACCGCCTTGGTCACGCCAATCTGGTTGGCAGCCAGGCACGCGGCGTCGTCCAGCGTCTGCAGCGTGTCGACGAGGTCTTGGGCCAGGTCGGCGTCGGCGGCGGTGGCCTTCTCGCAGCGCGTGGACAGGATGGCGGTATCCTTGCAAAGCTCCTTGATCATGGGGGGCTCCCTTCGACTTTGGGTGCAGTTGGCTCAACCTGTTGAGCGTATCCGAGTTTGTCCGCGCGGGCAAGCGCCGGATACGGACGCGGACCACGCATACCCAAAACCCGAAGTGTACATTTAATTTCACTTATTTGGACTCCGTTTTCGAGAGGCCGAATAACTCAAATTAAATGTACACTCGCCGTTGGCTCGCCTCGCTTTGGGGCGGGACGGGGCGACGCACCAGAGCCGTTGGCTCGCCTCGCTTTGGGGCGGGCCGGGGCGTCGCACCCGCGCCGCCGGCACCCGCGCCGCCGGCACCCGCGCCAAGCCGCGTATCGTACAATGTCGCAAATCACGTCGGACGGGAGCCGCCATGCAAGAGATGATCGACATCTACGACCGCAACCGCCAGCGCACCGGCATCACCATGCCGCGCGAAGGCGCGTTTCTTTCCGAGGGCCAGTACATGCTGTACGTGCTGGCGCTCATCGAGTCGCCAGATGGCCGGCTGCTCATCACGCAGAGGTCGCTGGACAAGCACTGGGGCGCCGGCTGGTGGGAGGTAACCGGCGGCGGCGTACGCGCGGGCGAGACCTCGCTTGACGCCCTGCGGCGCGAGGTGCCCGAGGAGACCGGCCTTGAGCTGGGCGACCTCGAGGCCACCCCTGTGTACAGCTACGAAAACGTGGACCTTGCACGCGGCGACAACTACTTCGTGGACATCTACCACCTGCGGCTCGACTTCACCGAGGCCGACGTGCGGCTGGTTGACGGCGAGGCCATCGACTTTAGGCTTGCCACCTGGGACGACATTACCGCGCTTCGGGAGGCCGGCACGTTTTTGCACTACGAGCGCCTTCGCCAGGCGCTGCTCGCCGATGGCACGCTGCGGGAATAGGGGCCAGGCGCTACACTAGCCTCACGATGGCAGCAATCCGGCATGTCAGCCGGACAACCCGAAAGGAGCCACGATGGCAGAGGAGTTCACCCCCGAGAAGGCCAAGGAGATCATCGAGGGCGGCGTCGCACAGGCCCAGGAGCTCATGAGCGACCCCGCGAAGATGGACGAGCTTCTTCAGCAGATCAAGCAGCAGGTGGCCGACCTGCCCGAGACGTTCACCGGCGCGATGGCCAACGTGCCGCTGATGGCCGAGATGGTGAAGAGCTACATCACCAAGGAGTACACCAACGTGTCGCCCAAGGTGGTCGCGTCGCTGGTGGCCGTGTTTCTGTACCTGGTGAAGCAGAAGGACATCATCCCCGACAACGTGCCCGTGCTGGGCATCGCCGACGACCTGGCGGTGGTCGCAGCCGCGATGAAGCTTAACGAGGCAGAGCTGACCGACTACGCCAATTGGCGCACCGCCAACAACCTGCCCGAGACCACCCAGGCATAGCAGCAGGCGCAGCCAAGTCGTTTCGAGGGGTCGAGGAGGAAACTTCTCGGCCCCTCTCGCATGGGTCGGAAAGGGAGCGCCTGGTGTGCGCGGGCGAGCATCGCCCCAACCAGAAAGAAAGGAAGCGTCACCTCCTTAGCCGCTTCGTTGTACCATGGGCACCGACCGCATCGAGGAGGGACTTCCATGCAACAGCTGGGCCTATCAGAGCTCCTTGCCAAGTCGTACGAGGTGTGCGACGCCCTCACCAGGGCCAACGTGGGCAACGTCCGTGGCGAGCACGTGGCCCTCAAGTCGCAGCTCAAAAACGACCTCGCCCTCTTTGCGGGGTCGCTAGCGGGAGGCGACGGCCCCGTACCCGACGAGGTGCTGGAGTTCGTGCGCTCCACGCTTGAGCTCTCAGCCGAAGCTCCGGTCATCGTGGGTCTGCGCAACCGCCGGCGCATCGTGGTCACGCCCGTCGAGACGGTGCCTCAGTCGCTCAAGTACGCCGTGGTGTCGGACGCAGGCGGCAAGCTTGACCCCGACCCCTTTGGCCACCAGGCGTCCATGATCTTCTACGACACCTTCCGGGTGCTGGGCAAGTCGGTGCTGGCCATGCAGTCGCGCGACGTGGTGGACGCCGACGCGCAACGCCTCACTGCCTACCTTGGCCGCATGGAGGCCATGCTCAAGGAGTACGCCGTGTGGAGGCCCGGCAGCCAGAAGACCTACCAGGTGGTGGAGCCGGCGATGGGCTCGGCCACGCCCGAGGAGCGCGAGCAGGAGCTTGACGAGCTACTGGCGCAGCTGGACGAGCTGATTGGGCTGGAGGGCGTGAAGCGCCAGGTAAACACCATGGTCAACCTCATCCAGGTGCAGCGCATGCGCGAGGCGCTGGGCATGAAGGTTGCCGACGTGGCCAAGCACATGGTGTTTCTGGGCAACCCCGGCACGGGCAAGACCACCGTGGCGCGCCTGCTTGCCGGCATCTACCGCGCTCTGGGCGTGCTGCGCACGGGCCAGCTGGTGGAGGTGGACCGATCGGGGCTGGTGCGCGGCTACATCGGCCAGACGGCCACGCGCACGCAGGAGGTCATCGAGCAGGCCATGGGCGGCCTGCTGTTCATCGACGAGGCCTACGCGCTCACCGTGGACAAGGGCCAGGGCGACTTTGGCCAGGAGGCTGTGGACACCCTGCTCAAGGCCATGGAGGACCACCGCGACGACCTCGTGGTGGTTGTTGCGGGCTACACCAGCCTGATGGAGCAGTTCCTAGACTCCAACCCCGGCCTGCGGTCGCGCTTTGCCACCACCATCATGTTTGACGACTACTCGGCCGACGAGCTGATGGACATCCTGCTGCTCAACCTCCGCAAGCAGGAGTACCAGCTGTCGCCCGCCGCCGCCAAGCGCGCTCGCGAGATGATCGAGCACCGTGTGGCCAACAAGCCCGACAACTTTGCCAACGCGCGCGACGTGCGCAACTTCATGGAGCGCGCCATCGCCAACCACGCCGTGCGCGTGGCTCGGCTGGAGGGCGCCAGGGACAGCAAGCGCATCCTGTCCACCATCAAGGTGGAGGACCTCGAGGACTGGGCGTAGGCGGCGGGCATGGCACGAGGCAGCGAGGCGCTGATACGGAGCGAGGCCGACCTTCTGGCCCACGACGACGCGATTGACCGCGCCGTCTGCGGAATGTCGCTGGCGGGTCCCGAGAAGACGCGGCTGGCCGCCGAGGGTGCCCACGACCCCACGCCCACGCCCTACTTCGTGCTGCAGCAGCTGTTCGAGCACTTCTCTTTTGACGATCGCAGCCACCTGCTGGACGTGGGCTGCAACACGGGGCGCGTGCTGGCGCACTTCCTGCGCGAAGGCTATCCGGGCAGGGCCACAGGCGTCGAACTTGACCCGCAGCTGGCGCAGGTGGCGCAGTCGTGGGTGGCCGGCCACCCCAACCTGCGCGTGCTGCAGGACAACGTGCTGGGGCTTGACCTCTCCGAGTACACCGACTTCTACCTGTTCAACCCCTTCGACGCCTCGGTGCTGGTGCAGTTCATCGAGGCCGTCGAGGCGCAGGTGGAGCATCCTGCCACGGTAGTGCACATGTCTGACAACGGCGACACCTGGTGGTACCTGGGGCGCCCCGGCTGGTCGGAGATGGACTCGGGAAAGATCCAGCACTACCGCAACGCGCGCGGCTTCCCGGTGACCATCTACGAGGACCCGCAGCACTTCACCGTGTGGCGGTTCGACCCGGCGGCGCGCTAGCCCCCCACAAGGAAACCGCACCAAAAAGGGACGGTCCCTTTGGGACGTCCTTTGGTACGGCAGCGCCAAGCTTCAGGCCAGCCCACCTTTGGCAGGCATCGTGTGTTTATCGCGGAAACCGCAATTCAGTCAGTTATGGAGTATCGCGTGGTATCATGGCCCGCGGCCTGTCGGCCCTGTGCCGCATGGCCCTGCAACATAGGACGAACCAAGGAGTGCACATGTCCACGACCGACGAAGTCTACGGCTACCTACCTGAGGAGCGGCCCGAAACCGGCAAGCTCATCCTGTATGCCATCCAGCAGGTAATCGTCATGTTCCCAGCCACCATCACGGTGGCACTCATCACCGGTTTCCAGGTCTCCACCACCATCTTCGCCTCGGGCCTGGCAACCCTGTGCTTCATTCTCATCACCGGCAAGAAGATCCCGCTGTACTACGGCTCCAGCTTCGCGTACCTATCGGCCGTGGCCAGCATGGCCGTTGCCGAGGGCACGCCCGAGCAGCTTGCGGCGTGGGAGGCCACCGGCATCCTGCCCACCGAGCTCATCTCCAAGGCGCAGTTCGGCATCATCATGAGCGGCTTCGTGTCCATCGCGGCCGGCCTTATCGTGCGCAAGTTTGGCAAGGACGCGGTCGAGAAGATCCTGCCGCCCTCCATCACGGGTCCCATCTCGATGATCATCGGCCTTACCCTGGCCGGCAATGCCCTGGGCGACGCCATCGGCTCGGGCGAAGGCGTCGCGGCAAGCGCCTGGCTGGTCGTCTCGCTGGTCACGATGCTTTCCACCATCGCCTTCTCCAAGTACCTCAAGGGCTTCCTAGGACAGATTCCGCTGCTGCTTGGCGCCGCCACCGGATGCGCCGTGGCCGCGCTCTTCTACCTGGTGGGCGGCCCCGACCTCAACCTGTTCCGAACCATTAGCGACGAGTCGCTCAATGCCCTGTGGAGTGCCGGCCCGTTTGCCATCCCGGCATTCAGCCTGCCCACGTTCTCGATGACGGCGCTCGTGGCCATCATGCCCATCGCCATCGCCACCATTCCCGAGTCCACCGCGCACATGTACCAGCTTGACATCTACGTGAACGACGTTGCCAAGAAGAAGGGCAAGAAGATGGGCTACAGCCTCATCGACATGCTTGACCGCAACCTCATCGGCGACGGCCTGTGCGACATGGTGTCGGGACTTGTGGGCGGCCCGGCCGGCACCAACTACGGCGAGAACATCTCCACCATGGCCATCACCCGCGTCTTCAGCGTGCCCGTGCTGATGGTTGCCGCCATCTTCGCGATGGTGGTGTCGTGCTTCACGCCGCTCATCAAGGTGATCTACGGCATTCCGCTGGCCGTCATCGGTGGCCTTGAGGTGTACCTGTTTGGCGCCATCGCCGCGCAGGGCATCGCCATCATGATCGACAAGAAGGTTGACATGTTCTCGTCCAAGAACATCGCCGTGATCGCCGCCATCATGATTATCGGCCTGGGTGGCCAGTACCAGTTTGGCGGCAACATCCCGTTCTTTGGCATGAGCATCCCGTGCGTTGCCGGCGCCTCCATCTTTGGCATCCTGCTTAACGCCGCGCTCTCCATTGGCGAGGGCAAGGAGTAGCCTCGAGGCCGCATCGGCCCTCATGGCATGGCGTGACGAGGCCCCGCTCGCAGGTAGTTGCGAGCGGGGCTTTTTTTGCGGGGCAGGCCGGCGGGGCGGGGCACGTCCGCCGGGGCGCAACCGCCGCGCGGGACACGTCCGCTGGGCGCAACCACCGCACGGGATACGTCCGCCGGGACGCAGCCGCCGTGCGGGACACGTCCGCCGGGGCGCGAGTGTACATTTAATTTGAGTTATTCGGGCTCCCGAAAATGGAGTCCAAATAAGTGAAATTAAATGTACACTCCGGGCTTGAGGACCGGGCGCGAGCGGGCCGGAGCGGGGCGCTGGGGCGGAGCCTGGCGCTGGGCCGGAGCCCGGCGCGAGCGCGGGCCGGAGCCGGGCGCCGGGCCGGAGCCGGCGCCGGGCCGGAGCTGGGCTCGAGGGCCGGGCCGGAGCAGGGCCCGAGCGCGGGCCGGAGCGCGGCTGCAAACCTCGCGCCCCGCGCCGTCGCGGGCCGCTATCCCATAAGCCCCGCGACCACAGTGGCAAGCGCGGTAATCACGCCCACGATGGACTCGCCGCCCAGCAGGCCCGACGCCACCACGATGCCCGTGTCGTCGTGGCTCAGCTCGGCGTTGTCGCTCTGGCCCTTTCCAAACAAGCGGTCATACGCAAGCTTGACCAGGGCTCCGATGGGGGCGGTCAGCGAGAGGTACAGCGGCAGGTACACGCCCAGGCCCAGCATCATGGCCGGAAGCCGCAGGCAGTACAGCACGATGCCGGCAACCAGTCCCAGCGCAAACGACGGCACGCTGGGGATGCCCGACACCATCGTGGCCACCACCGACGCCTGAGCCGCCACGAAGGCCTGCCCGGGTCCGAAGGCCTCGGTGCCATAGGCCCCCACGAGGGCCACCAGCACGACCACCGAGACCACCGTTCCCAGAAGCGATCCGATGACCTGGCCCACCCACATCTGCCGCGGGTTGGTGCCGATGAGCTGCCCCGTCTTGAAGTCGCTCATCACGTCGCCACCAAGTCCGCAGGCAACGGCGATGACGCCCGCCACAAAGAACAGCCGCACCTGGCTCACGTTGCACAGCGCGGCAACGGCAAGCAGCACGATGAGGCCGAAGATCTCCATCGGGTCGATGCCCGTCTGCCCCACCGACTGAGCGCTCATGATGGTGGTGACGAAGCACAGCACCACGATGATGGCCGCGGCCAGCGGCCCCAAGCCTAGCCCGAAGCACACGATGAGCGCCGCAGCAGCCGTAAGGAGGCCGAGCACGCCCGCGTCACCCTTGCCCAGGTCGGCGGCAATCCCCGTGCCCGTGCCATTGCCGCGCAGGTAGCCGGCCATCTGCGGCAGGATGTCGCGCAGCACCACGCCAAGGCCCGAGCCCATCATGAGGCCCATGCCCAGGCTGGACACGATGCCTTGCGCCGTGGCCACGTCCCACAGCCCCAGCGCCGAGCCGCCCGCGATGATGCCGAAGTTGGCCAGCAGCGCGCCGCCAAACCACCACGCCACCGCGACGCCGCCAACAAGAAAGCCCACCGACAGCATCATGGGCGAGTTGTAGATGCCAAACGCCACGCCGGGAATGGGAAGGGAGCCAAGCATGGCCGGGATGATGCCCAGCACGTCGCGCGCCACGCTCCACAGGCCGGCCACCGCCATGGATCCGAACAGCTTTGCCCCCGTGGCACCGCCCGCGCGGCTGGCCTCGAGCGTCTGGGCCGCGGCCACGCCGATGGGGTACTCCAGGTCGGACTCCTCAACCATGCGCCTGCGCATGAGGGCGGTGCACACAAGGCCCAGGAGGGTGCCCGCCAGTGCCACGAACAGCATCTGCAGCCAGCTCACCTCGTCTGCAAGGCCCATGATCCAGATTCCGGGGATGGTGAAGGCCAGGCCACCCGCCACCATGGATCCGGCCGACATGATGATCTGCGTGACGTTGGCCTCGTTCAGACTGTCGTGGCCAAAGGCGCGCAGCAGCACCAGAGCCGTGATGGACGTGAAGATGGTGGGCCACGGCAGCGCGCCCATCTTGAGGGCGGTGTACACCGACGATGCCGTGATGATGACGCAGCCCACGAGGCCGATGACGATACCGGCCAAGCTCAGCCGCTGGTCGTTCGTGGGCTTGCTCTGACGTGCTTGCATAGTGATTCCTCCATGCGTGCTCGCGGGGCCCTTGGTTGGCAGGCCCCATGATCAGACGCGCTAGCTTAGCACTCCTCTGTGGAGGAGGAGCGCCACATTGTGGTCAGTATTGATATGAAGCCTCGCGGGGTAAGCTCCTGCGCTAGACGAGCCCGCAGGTCTCGTCCAGCCCCAGGGCGATGTTCATGTTTTGCACCGCGGCGCCCGAGGCGCCCTTCCCCAGGTTGTCGAAGAGCGCCGTCACGGTGGTGCTCTCGTCGTTGCCACACACCACAAGCTGCAGTTTGTTCGTGCCGGACAGCGCGTTCGCGTACAGCGTGGGGCCGTTAGACCCCAAAGGCGCCACGCTCACGAGCGCCTGCCCCGCATAGTGCGCGCGCAGGCACTCGTGCACATCAGCAGCGCTGGTCACCCCGTGCAGCAGGTCGTTTCGAAGCATGATGGTGGTGGCCATGCCCTTGTAGTAGTCGTCCACCACGGGCAGGAAGATGGGTGCGCGGTCAAGCCCGCACACCTTCTGCATCTCGGGGAGGTGCTTGTGCTGCAGGCTCAGGCCGTAGATGCCCGGTGCGTCAAGCCGCTCGGGACGGTCCTGTGCCTCGTAGTCGGCAATCATGCGCTTGCCACCGCCCGAGTAGCCCGTAAGCGAGAAGCAGGTAAGCGGGTAGTCGGCCGGCAGCAGCCCTGCCTGCACAAGCGGTGCCACCGACGAGATGAGGCCCGTGGCATGGCAGCCAGGGTTGGCGATGCGCTTGCTGGCTGCGATGGCCTCGCGCTGCGTGGCGTTGAGCTCGGGAAAGCCGTACGTCCAGCCGTCAGCCGTGCGGTGGGCCGTTGACGCGTCGATGATGCACACGTCGGGGTTGTCCACCAGCGCAACCGCCTCGCGCGCGCCCTCGTCGGGCAGGCACAGGAACACGATGTCGGCCGCGTTCAGAAACTTGCGGCGCTCCTCGAGGTCGTGGCGCTTGTCCTCGTCGATACGCAGCATCTCAAGGTCGTCGCGCGACCCGATGCGGTCGAATATCTGCAGGCCAGTGGTGCCGCTCTGTCCATCGATGTACACCTTCGCCTTGGCCATGGTGGCCTCCCTTCTGCACGGCTTTCGCGCGCCGGCATGCCTTGCCCGCTACAGCAGCTGCACGCCCGCCTCCCGGCAGGCCTCCATGGTCTGCGCGTCCCACACGCTTGCCTGCACCTCGCCCACGTGCGCCTTGCCCAGAAGCAGCATGCACAGGCGGCTCTGGCCGATGCCGCCGCCGATGGTGTAGGGCAGCTCGCCGGCAAGAAGCGCCTTGTGGAAGGGCAGCTTGCGGCGGTCGTCGCAGCCCGCCAGGGTAAGCTGGCGGTCAAGGCTCTCGGGGCTTACGCGGATGCCCATGCTGCTGGCCTCAAAGGCGCAGCCCAGCATGTCGTCCCAGAACAGCAGGTCGCCGTTGAGGTCCCAGTCATCATAGTCGGGCGAGCGCCCGTCGTGGGGCTTGCCGGAGCGAAGCGCGCCGCCGATGCCCTGGATGAACGTGGTGTGGTGCTCGGCCACGAAGCGGTTCTCACGATCCTTGGGGCTAAGGTCGGGGTACAGGTCCTCAAGCTCCTGCGCCGACACGAACGCGATGCTGCGGTCCAGGTCCACGTCGAGCTGGGGATAGTACCACTTCAGCTCGTCCAGGGTGCCGCAGATGGCAGTGACGATGCGGCCCACCACCTCGCGCAAGTACTCCGGCGTGCGCTGGTCCTGCTGGATGACCTTCTCCCAGTCCCATTGGTCCACGTAGATGGAATGCAGGTTGTCAAGCTCCTCGTCGCGGCGGATGGCGTTCATGTCGCACACGATGCCCTTGCCCACGTTGAAGTCGTAGCGGCTGAGGGCCCAGCGCTTCCACTTGGCCAGCGACTGCACCACCTCGGCGTCGGACCTGGTGGCGGGCACGTCAAAGCCCACGGGACGCTCCACGCCGTTGAGGTTGTCGTTCATGCCGGTTGCCGGGTCTACCACCAGCGGGGCGGTCACGCGCACGAGGTGCAGCGCGGCGCACAGCTTGGCCAGGAACACGTGCTTGATGCGCTCGATGGCGCGCTGGGTGTCGTACAGCGAGAGCTGAGACTCGTAGCCTTCTGGTATGTAGGTCATGGCACCCTCCTTACCCGTTCGAACCGTATCCCAGCACAATAGCGCCTTGTCTGCGCAGCGAGGAAACTTGACTCCATCCCGCAACGAAAGCGTGATGGTAGCAATGGCGAAGGATGATGGATTGGCATGCGGAGCAGGCCTGCGTTGTGGGCGTGCACGAGACGCGCGGCCCTGTCAGACCCTGTCCTCCAGGTTGTAGCGGGGCAGCTCGTCGCGCAGGTCCCTTAGCATTTCGATGGAGGCGTCGAAGTCGGAGCTGATGTCGGCCTCCACCGACGAGACCTCCAGCGTGGCCACCGTCCGCTCGTAGGCGGACAGGCACTCCTCGGTCTTGGCGATGGCCTCTCGCACCTTGGCAAGGTCGCGCTGGTAGGCCTGGAGGTAGATGTCCTTCGCAGAAGACGACGAGTTGGCCTTGCGCAGCGTTCCCACGAGGTCATTTCGGTCGCAGAAGGCGTAGATGGACGCAATCTCCTGCCCAATCTGGGCATACGCGTCCTCCAGCGGCGGGGTGACCCGTGCCCGGGCCAGCTCGCTGGGAAGCTTGGTGTCGATGGCCGCGAGGCACTGCTCGTGTGCGGTGACGAGGCGTCGCTCCATACGGCGCAGCGCCTCCTTCTCCTTGGCGGGGCAGCCCTTGCGCGCGCCAGCGGGCACCAGGTCGCCGGAACGCGAGCCCGAGCCAAGCAGCCTCTTCGAGCTGCCATCATCCCCCAGCATACGTCGCCTTGCGAACCGAACGCCAAACGCCACCAGTATCGCGGGCAGGGCCGCCCAGGCGCCCACGCCAAAGCACAAGGTAACGAACAGTATCCACCAGTACATAGCGACCCCATCTGCCTACGGAGGCCTCTTCGGACACGACACCTGCGTGCGGCGCGGCTACGCCGCATGGCCCACAATCAAGACGTCTCCTACGATGATACCCCCGAGGCCATGTCCTCAAACACCTCCGCCGACAGGTCCCTCAGCTCGACCACCGCTTTCTGCGTCTGTGCGGCAACCTCGCTGCGCCAGGCATCGTGTGCCTCGAGCGCCGAGAAGAGCTGATCAAGCGACTCCTGCAAGGCGCCCACGACCTCCGCGGTGTCCTGCGCGGCGCCGCCGGCATCGCGCGCCTGGGGCTCTTCGTTCGCAGAAACCTGCGGAGCGTGGCAGCCGAGCGTGCGCGCGAGGGCAAGCGACTGCTTCGCGGCAAGGGTGATCTGGCGAACATGGCCGATGAGAAGGGTGTTGTTGTCCCGCAGAAAGGCCAGCGCCATGGCTGCCTGCTGGTCTACTGCCAGCAGCTCCTGAAGATGCAGCCGCTGGCCCTCCAGCACGTCCAGCACCTCGCGCTGGACGAAGCGGACCACGTCCTCGGGCGTACCGTCCACCCGAGCCTGACGAACCGCCTCGGTCAGGGCCGCGTAAAGCTCGTCGGCACGCTGGACGTCGCCCTCCACCCGCTGCAGTTCTTCGACCAGGTCGGCCTCGTAGCCGTCGAGGGCCACGTCGTTTTGGCGCAACACCTCAGCGGACGACGTAAGCGCGGATACCGCGGCATCCATCTCCTCTATCGTGGTTTGCGCCTGCTCGGGGCTGCGCCTTGCGGGATGCAGGAGCCTCCCCAGAAGCCCCTTGCGAGGTGCGGGCAGCGCGGCGTCCAGCTCGTGCGCCTTAGAGGCAAGCCACTGCAACTCGGACCACGTCTTGGCGCTACCCGGGTCGGCCTGCGCAAGCGCGAGCACCTGCCGGTCGAGCATCCTGCTGCGGGCCTCGCTCACGCCTCCCCGCCCCAGCGCCTCCACCACGCGACGCGCCATCTGGCGCGACGCCGGGTCGGCCGGGTTCACGTTCATCACGTCGCGTACCTGCGCCTCTATCGAGTCAGGAGCCCTCAGGTCACTCATTTTGGGCCGTCTCCTCGGCTGCGTCGGGCGCCTCCGCCTCGCCAGCCCACTGGTGCACATATGCCGCGAAGCGCTTGCCCTCGTCAAGGGTCTTCACGCGCACCATATAGAAGGTGTTGCCCAGGTCGTCGGACAGGACGTCGGGCATGCGGCCCTGCATGCACACGGCCTGCCCGTAGCGCTCCATGATCTGCTGATGCGTGTGCGCGTAGGCGTGGCAGTCGCGCTGCGAGGCATACACACAGTAGAAGGTCTCGCCGTCAGCCGCGTGCGTGGAAGTGCCCGACACGACCATGTCGGCCCAGATCTGGTACAGATCGAAGGAGTGCGCGAAGTTGATCATGTCGGGGTCGTAACCGCCCGGGGCGCGCACGTTCACCTCCAGCCCCACGTAGTCGCCCGCATTGCCCAGGCCGGGCTTGTCGGCCGTAAGGCGGAAGAACTCCATGTGCACGAAGCGGCTGGTGATGCCAAAGGCCTTGGCGGTCGCGCGCGCCAGCCTTGCCAGCTGGGGGTCGACAGTGGGGCAGGTGTAGTACCACACGTCCAGCAGCTCCTCCACGGTGGAGGCGATGTCCACGGGGTACTCCGACTGGTTCTCGAAGAGCGGCTCGCCCTGCTCGTCGAGGATGGCCTCGTAACTGCAGATGTCACCCGTCACGAACTCCTCCAGCACGTAGGGTTCTCCAAGGTCGCGCTCGAACAGGGACTCGAGCGACGCCTCGTCGGGCACCTTGAAGGTGCCGCCCGCACCCATACCACGCTCGGGCTTGGCAAAGAGCGGATAACCCACCTTGCGCGCGAAGGCAAAGACACTGCGCATCGAGGTAAGGCGCACCTGACGCGCGGTGGGCACGCCCGCGGCCGCGTACAGGGGCTTCATCTCGGCCTTGCTCTGCCACTGGGCCATCTGCGCCACGCCCGCGCCCGTGGTGATGTGAAAGTCATCGCGCAGGCGCGCGTCCTGCATGAGCCAGTACTCGTTCTGCGACTCCAGCCAGTCGATCTTGCCGTACTTCCACGAAAAGAAGGCCACCGCGCGAAACACCTGGTCGTAGTCCTCCAGCGACGGCACCCAGTAGTACTCGTCAAGCGCCGTCCTCACCTCGGAAGCAAGGCTGTCGTAAGGGGTGTCGCCGATGCCCAGCACAGTGGCGCCGCATGCGCGCAGGCGGTCGCACCAGTTCCAGTAGGTGTCGGGAAACTGCGGCGATATGAAGACGACATTCATGGCGCATCCTTCCAGGGAACGTGGAGTCGCAACCTATGGTAGCGCAGGCGCGGGCGGAGGTCGTCGCGTTGCGAGCGGAGGCCGGGCGTAAGTCCCTGCGTAGCGGTCAACGACAAGCGGGTCGATATGTGCAGCGGGAGGCGGCCGGTGGCGGGCATCGCCTTGCCCGGCCGGAGGTCCTAGCCCTACTCTAGGCCCTTCCGCACCAGCCGGCCCTGGGAGACGCCGCCCCCATACAGCGAGACAATCACGAAGAACACGTCGGCAAACAAGATGAACTCGAACGACGGGATGAGGATGCGGGTGACTCTCACGGGGCCGGGATTTGAGGCTGGAGGGCGCCGGATAAGGATGTGGGATGGGGTGGTGTACAAAAAGCCGAGCCAGTGCATCCCCCAAAATATTATTTAATTTTTTGATATTTCGTCTACCTGCGGTTTCTTGGAAGCGGTTCAAGCGTCCCCGGCGTCCATCGCCCGCCATCCTAAGAAAGGCACCGCACGCCGCTTTCGGGCAATCGCAAAAGCGCAGGTAAATTCGGCGTGGGTCCACGCGTGACGGAGCACGCCATGCACTGGCTCGGTTTTTTGTACACCATCCGTCCTCACGGGGCCTCAATGGGGCACGTTTGCCCCTCATCACGGCGGGCTAACGTGCAAGGCGAACCCAGCAGCCCCCCTGCCTCGCCCCATGCCGAACCATATGCCCGTAAACGGCGCCGAAACCCACGTGAATTGGGCGACACAATGCCTTCGACCGCCAATTGACCTGCATCGCCGACGCGTGTACCGTACTGCTTGGGGGATGACCCGGCAAACACGTGCGAAAGGAGCGACGATGGAGGCAACCGAAATGGTTCTGCAGACGATGCGCGAGGCGGGCACGCCGCTGGCGGCAGGAAAGATTGCCGAGCTTTCGGGCCTCGACCGCAAGGTCGTAGACAAGGCTATGAAGGACCTCAAGGCCGCAGGCGCCATCGTGTCGCCGGTGCGCTGCAAGTGGGAGCCCGCCGAGAAGTAAGGTCTTGATTGGCAGAGCAGGGCACGTCACAAGACCCTGAATGAGAACATTAGGCCCCGCAGCACCGGCGCTGCGGGGCCTTGCGTGAAGGGATGGCGCACCTTGCCCACGCTTCAGATAGCCGAGGGGATACTCCTCCCCTTCCTTGGCACCAGCCTCGGCGCCGCCATGGTGTTTGTCCTGAAACGCGAGATTCCCCAGAACGTGCAGAAGGCTCTGACCGGCTTTGCGGCTGGCGTCATGGTGGCGGCATCGTTCTGGAGCCTGCTGCAGCCCGCCCTCGAGTCCAGCGAGGCGATGGGCAGGCTGTCGTTCGTGCCCGCAGCGGTGGGGTTTATGGTGGGCATCGCCATCCAGAACTTCCCGGAGGGGGCCATCGTCTCGATGCCGCTGCGCGCCGAGGGCATGAGCAAGGCAAAGACGTTCTGGTGCGGCGTGCTGTCGGGTGCCGTCGAGCCCGTGGCAGCCGTGGTCACCATCATGGCCGCTTCGCTCGTGGTGCCCATGCTGCCGTACCTGCTGGCCTTTGCCGCCGGCGCCATGATGTACGTAGTGGTTGAGGAGCTGGTACCCGAGATGAGCGAGGGCGAGCACTCCAACGTGGGCACGATCGCCTTCTCGTTTGGGTTCGTGCTGATGATGGTGCTGGACGTGGCGCTGGGCTAGCACCTGCCGATTTGCGATGTCCTCGCCTCAGCCCTTGGTGCACAATGTACGCAACGCGAGTCAGACAGACAACGCCAAGGAGAAGCCATGGCCGACACAAGCAATCTCGAGCTGTACTATCGCAAGTTCTGCGGCTACAGCCGCAAGGTGCTGGACTACATGGAGGAGCACGGCATCACCATGACCACGCACTGCCTGCAGACGGAGGAGGGCGCCGAGGAGCGCCTCGTGGAGATTGGCGGCAAGGCGCAGGTGCCCTGCTTGATCATCGATGGCAAGGCCATGTATGAGAGCGACGACATCATCGCCTGGCTGGCCGAGAACGTGGCGTAGCCCACCCGCAAGCCGGAGAGCACGCATGGAATTCATCGCAGCGGGCGACGTACGGGAGCTGTCAAACCCGGGTGTCGTCTCGCGGCAGCTACTCTGCCCAAACAACTCGGCCAGCACGAGGGTCACCATCACCGAGGTGCACCTCTCCCCCGGCGCAATCCAGAAGCGGCACAGCCACGAGGCGTCCGAGCAGATTTGGTACGCGCTTGAGGGTGCGGGTTCGCTGCTTCTGGGCGGTGGAGCTGAGCAGGCCTTTTCTCGCGGGGACGTGATGCGCTTCGCAGAGGGTGACGTGCATGGGCTGCGCAACGACGGGCCGGGCGAGTTTGTGTACCTGTCGGTGACCGCGCCGCCCATCGACTTTGGCTACGCATACCGCCGGCAGGGCTGACCCGGGAGAGCTGGGCGTGGTGGGCAGCGAGCTCCTGTGACGGTTTTCCCGAAGCTGGCAGGCACCTCTGGATGGCTGAATCCGCGACCTCACGCACAACAGCCGCGCCTACGTTTATATATCCAATTTCGTCACACTGGGGGGACAAGGGCACCTAAGTCAGGCTCCGCGATGGCCTAAACCTCCACGTGACGACGCGCCACCCGCTCGATAAAGTCCGCCGCGCCAGCAGGTCCCGCACAGGCGCGAAGGTCATCACGCATGCGGGCAGCCCCCTCGCGCAACCGCTCGTCCGCCAAGGCAGAGAGAATCGCCTCGCGCAGCATCGCAGCATCCCGCGCCGCCGCCTCCTTGAGTGCCATGCCCGCGCCGACCTCCGCAACACGCCTCGCCACGGCACGCTGCTCGCCGGTCAACGGAAAGAGCAGCTCGGGTACACCCATCCACATGCCCTCAGACGCGCTGTTCATGCCACAGTGGGTGACGAACAGGCTTGCCCGCGAGAGCACCTCCATCTGGTCCACGTAATGCTCGACACGCACGTTGTCGGGCAGCGCTCCCAGCTGCGCGGGATCGAACGCCTTGCCACAGGAGATGAGGAGGTCCACGTCGGCATCACGCAGCGCCTCGATGAGCGTGCAGTAGAAGCCCGGGCGGTCGTTGATCACCGTGCCGAGCGAGGCGTACACGAGAGGCCGACCAGTCTTCTCTTTAGGGACCACATCGCGAACCGACGGACCCACGAAGCGGTAATGCTCCTCGTCGAACGTCTCCGCGCAAGGCTGGAACGTCCGCGAGGTGTAAACGATGGTGTTGTCCTCGGGCTTGTTGCTCACGATGTCGAGAGCGCTCTTCACATGGTAGCCCAGGGGCCGCAGCCTGCGGATCTCTCGGTTGAGGCGCGGCATGCCCAGGATCAGGTCGGCCAGCTCGGAGGCGCTGTGGCTCATGTACTTGGAAGAATGCTCGTTGAACGCGAACGTCGTGGTAGAGCATACCCAGGGCAGGCCATGCTTGGCCGCCGTCAGCTTGCCCCAGAAGCACGCCGAATCGGTCACCACCACGTCGGGACGCCAGGATGCCACGTCGGCGGACACAACCGGGTCGAGGTTCGCGACCGTGCGGAACGACTGCACGCTCATCTCGGTGGTGGACACCCTGCGGAGCCGTCTCTCGGCCTTCTCGTCAATAGGCGGCAGGAAGGAGTCGCAGGCGACGAACTGTGCTCCCGCGTCCTCGATCCTCTCGCGGAACTCCTCGAACGAGTAGTAGCGCACCTCGTGACCGCGCCTCGTGAGCTCGCGCACGACCTCGATGGTGGGGTTGGTGTGGCCGTAGGCTGGGATGCAGAACCAGAGCACCCTCATCGCGCGCCTCCGTCGAACACCGCGCTGATCCACTCGCCGAACTGCTCTTTGGGCGGGATGGCGAGACCGCGCTCGACATCGCCCAGGATGACGAGCGTATCGCCCGGCTTGATGCCGAACATGTCGCGCGCCTCCTTGGGGATGACGATCTGCCCTTTGGCGCCGACCGTCGCCGTCCATGCTCCCATGCCCTCAGGCATTCCCATAGCAACCTCCTTTGAGTATTACTTGTTATACAAATCATACCCAAAAGCGCCATATGCAAACACGCAATCATTCGGATTCGAAAACCAAGGCACCGTTCCGATACACACCTTTTACGAGAGCATGGCATCTGCGCCAATCACTTTGGCGAACGAGTCCAACCTGGGGTAGATGATAGACAGTTCGACGCCCAAGGGGATGAAACGACTACACTCCCTGCTCTTCGAGGAAGGCCAGCGTTCGCTCGAATGCATCCCGCGCGACCTCGTCCACGCGCTCGGAAGCCACAAAGCAGTGCGGCATCTCCAGACCCCGCTCGGCAAGCGGGTCGACAAGCTCATGCGCTACGCCGGCCTCGGTGAGCGCTGCGTCCATGTGCCGCATGTCGTTCACGTACTCGCTGCCGAGCAGCACCGCCGGAGGATACGACGGGGTGACCCAATGCGTGGCGTCGTAGAGGTGGACTTCGTCCTCGCTGAGGAAGATCGTGCCACGCACGTAGTTGCCCACGAGAATCTTGGTGCCCAGGGAGAACTCGTCGTACACAAGCGGCGCATCGTCGATGACAATGGCGCGGACCTGGCTCAGTCCCAGCGCGGGTTCGATGCCGAGCGCAGAGGCGTACTCGGAATTGGAGATGAGGGCGCCGAGCTGGCTCGTTATGATGGCGCCGGCCGAGGACCCCATGATGGTGACGTCGCCCATGTCGAGGCCGTACTCCTCCGCGTGCGCGACGCACCACGCGAGCGCCTGGTTGGCCTGGATGACGGGCACGGGGAAGCGGCAGTCGGGCACGAGGCCGTAGTCCACGTTCACGAGGTTGTACCCCGCGGCGCAGAGGTCGTCCAAGAGCGACGTGACATCGCTCGACGCCAGCGGGTCGCCCACGCTCTTGCTGCCCCCGAAGAAGCCGCCGCCATGGAAGTAGACCAACGTGGGCCTGCGCACGGAGGTGTCCTCGTCGGGGTAGGTGATGTCTAGGAAGCTGTTGGGGTACTCGTCGGCGTAGGCGATCTCGGTTATGATGCGCTGCCCGTTATCACGAACGGCGTCCATGGGCTCGCCCTCGGGCTCGAAGGTGTTGGTGGTCTTGACCGTGCCAGCCGAGAGCGACTGGATCGCACCAACGATGATCTGCGTGTGGGTCAAGAGCACCAAGACAAGAGCCGCGATGAGGACGCACGCCCCAACAGCCAGCCTCACCAGTATTGACAGGCACCCGGCCTTACCCTTTTCCTTGCTCATACGCTCTTCTCCACATCCTGCCAACCGGGGTTGTGCGCTATCTCGGCATCCGCACCGACGAAGGCCTGGGCGGCATCGCCGTCATCGCAGAGCTGCCAGAGCAACCATGCCGTCATGTAGCCGTCGCTTCTCGCGAGCATGTCCTCGTGCTCGGCACCCACGGCACGCGCACGCACCCTGGGCAGGGCGGAATCGACCGCGTTGTAGTCCTCGACCAGGGACGAGAGCGGGGCAACCCCGCCGAACTCCTTGGTGGGATCCTCCACGCCCGCGTCATCCGAGGCACCCGTTCCAGCCACCATGAGCCAGGGCACGGAGACCTTCGACGCATCGTAGTGCCACCCCATGTTCTCCGCGAGGAACGGATAGGCCGCGCTGCCGGTGAAGACGGTGCGGTACAGGTTGCCGTTCTCGTATTGCGTGAGGGCAGCAAGCGCCCCTGCGCCTCCCTGCGAGAAACCCACGATGCCCATGCGACCGCCATCGAGCTTCCCTTCAAGCGGGCATCCTTCCGGCAGATCCATGACGACGTCGAGCGTGAGAGAGGCGGTCTCGCCCGTACCCGCCTGCGGATCCTCGTTTCCCACGACCACGAAACCCCAGGAGGCGAGGCGGGCAAACCAGGGCTCATAGGTGCTCGCGGGTGAAGCGCTCGCGTTTACCACGACCACGACGGGCCAGGAGACGTCTGATGTCTCGAGCTCCGTGGGATACCACACGCGGACGGCCCCGATTCTCTCGTCCTCGTTGGGGAGGTCAAGCTGCAGGACCTCATGGGGGCCAAGTTGGGAGTAACGCTGCTCCAACGGGCACTCAGACCGGAAAGTCACGTAGTAGTCGTCCGCAATCGACGAGCCCCCGCCACGAGAGCACGTCACCGCGATAATCGCGATCACGACCACCGCGATGGCGATTACCTTGCCAACATGCCTACGCATACGATTACAGTCCTCCCAATGTTCCCCAGATGATACTATCGTATCGCCCATACGCCAAAACGGAGCCATCGACGCTCGAAGTGATACGGGCAAGGCGGATTAGTATCAGGGAGAACGCAATGTCCACATACGCTACCGATTCGCTGGGACCCGCCTTGCTCGCGCTGATGGCCGAGAAGGACATACGCAAGGTAACAGTCGATGAGCTGGCCGCGAAGGCAGGCGTGGGGCGCGCCACCTACTTCCGCAACTTCTCGTCGAAAGAGGAGGTGCTTACCACATACTTGGTGCGACGGTGGCGCTCGTACGAGAGGGAGTGCCGTCTCAAGGAGCTTCCGCTCTCGCATCCCATTCGGGCGCAGCGCTATTTCGAATTCTGCCTATCGTTGCGCGCGGAAAACGACCTCATGATTGCGCAAAGGTGTGCAGGCGCCATTCTCGCCGCCTTCGAGACCATCGTGAGCGATGCCGACCTCGGGCGCAGGGGCGGCTACGAGGCCGCTTTTCTAGCCTACGGCCTCTACGGGATATTCGTAGCGTGGGCACGCGGCGGCTGGAGAGAAACTCCGCAGGAGATGGCGGCCCTCATATCGAGGCGCGTGCTGAGCGGACTTGCCCCGAGTTCTTCCGAGGCGCCACAGGTTTGCGTGGGAGAACGACCGGCATTCGATGCTCTTTGACAACCAGGACGCATACGCCATCTTCATGGAGAGGCTAGGGGTCGAGGTTTCCGTCATCGAGCAGGAAGTCGCGAATCCCCATGTTGGTGATGGAAGCCCACCCGCGCGTTGCTCATGCCAATATCCTCGAAGTAATACTTCTTGGGAGAGCCTATATATGCCCGACCCTTGATGTCGTACCTCTGCGCCTCCGTCACGAGGTGTGCGTCCTCGAGATACCTGATGTTGGAGGAGATGGAGGTGTGCTGACTGAGGTATGAGCTATTGCCCGCAAGCGTTTGGATAACAGGGATACGAGTCCCCAAGAGACACAAATAGGCACCCTAGGACTACCTCCGAAACGCCTGAATAATCGCACAATAATGTCGTACCCGCTCGCCACCACGCTGGCGGAGAAGCTGGAGACCGTCATCAGCCGCAGCGTGGCCAACACGCGCCCGCGCGACTACTACGACCTGCGCATGCTGTGGCTCACGAGGGGCGACGAGGTTGACCTGGGAGTACTCAGGGAGGCCCTTACGGCCACCGCCGAGAAGCGTGGGTCGCTCGCCGCGATGGGCAACTACCGCGCGGTGATGGCCCAGGTGGCTACCGATGCCGGGATGCTCGGACACTGGGCCGTCTACGTACGCGGGTACCCATACGTCGGGGACATGACGCTTGAGGAGACGTGCGACACGATCGTGGAGATCATGGAAGCCATCAGCTGGTAGGGTGTTTCGCGGCGCGACTGGCGCCTTTCGCCTTGCCGTCCCCGTTAGCCAGCCGTCATGGCGAGCTCGACCTCGTCGTCGTAGACGGCCCCCGTAGGCGCAAACCCCTTCTTCTCGTAGAGGCCCAGCGCAACGGCGTTGTCCTTGTGGCAGGTGAGGGCGACGCGGGGCGAGTCGCCGAAGGGCTTGGTGCGAATGAAGTCGATAACCCTATCGAGAGCCTCGCCGCCGTACCCGTGCCCCTGCTCGGCCTCGTCTATCACCATGTGCCAGATGTCGTACTCGGGAATGTCGTAGTCGTAGATGACCATCACGTAGCCGACCATCCTCCCGTCGGCGTAGATCCCGAACGGCTGGCACTGGTCTCGGTAGACGTAGGCCTGCGCGAGGCTGCGTATGGGGTGGGAGACCCACTCCTCCTGCCCCGGCGCGAGCCTGAGGTTGAACGCGTCGACGAAGTTGTCCTCGGTTATGGGCTTGAGTTCGACCAATGGGTTCCTCCGCAAGCGTCTTCGACGTCCGATGCTCGACGTCAGGGCCTTCAGGGCTATGCCGCCACAAATGGTGCCACAAACGGTCCCGAAAGGAGCGCTGTTTTCTGTGAAGAGTGGTGTGCCGAAAACCTCGACACACCACTATTTACCTGCGGAAACGATGCGTTTTGAGTCAAACCGTGAAAGAGTGTTTTGCCCTTCGTTTTATTCCCACTCTATGAGTGTGGGGGTGGATGGGGTGCGCTCGGCTGTAACATCATGTCACAGCGTTCACATCGTGCACTCATGTCTCCCTCGTTTCGCATTCTTTGGTACTCATTTGGTACTCACGAATGTGACTACTCCCACCCGCTCGGACGGTTTACATGTTCAGGCTCTCTGGGTCGAGCAGGCAATCGAAGAGGCCTATGGTGAGAATCCCATCTTCGTCCATATAGGGCCGTATGACATCCTTGACAACCACAATCTTTCTGAAGCTGTCATCGATTCCAAGAAGGGAGCGCTTCTCTTGCGCCACCTTCTCTGGTGAGTCCAATCTCAGC